>JARXRR010000026.1:0-44627 GCA_033792355.1 Chromatiaceae bacterium AAb-1 | reverse complement strand
CTTTCTGAGCTAGCTCAATGCTGCCATTTTCTTAAAATCTTCATTATTAGTAATAAGATAATCATATATAACCTAACTACAATCTTACCTTCATTCTTTAATGAAAGTTTCACCATCATTAATTATTCATCGTCTTTTCTAAACATATTGACCAAAAGAACAAAAAAGACGCTGAAAATACTACCTAAAAATGTAATTAACAGGCAGATAAGAGCACGTTTCGGGCTATCACGCTGCTCAGGTACCATTGGCGAGTCTACAACTTTAAGCACATATTCATCCCTTACATTTGCCAACATCAGACTTTTCGTCTGTTCTTCAATTAAAGAAAATAAAGCAGCCTTAACATCAGAAATATTTGTTTCCTGAATTTGTTTTTGCAGATAAACAATACTTCTTTCAGCTTCTTTGATATCCCGGATTTTCATTTCCTGGTTAATATCCTCTATTAACCAGCTTAACCATTGCTGTGCGATATAAGGAGATAAGTGTTGAATACTGATAAGTATCATCCCGGAGTCTTTATCCTGCATCACAGAAAACTTTTCCAGAAATACTCTATGAGCTTCCTGAATAGATGGCTTAGAATTAAATGGGGGTTCAACAGTGCGAGTCCAAGTCTGGGTTTCTACATCGTAAATTGCAGAAGAATAAATTAAGGTATTTGAATTCATATCCCATTCTTCTGAAGCCATCAAGTCAACCAGAATATTGTGACGCTCAATGAAACGACCAATAAAATCACGCGATTTTATAATTTCCAGCGCCAATGCAGTATTATCCGCACTACCACTACCTAAAGAGACACCTGCAAGGGCAGCAAGCCCTCCCAACTGACCTGATAATCCTGACATTTTTTGTTCAGATGCCGGTGCCAGTAAAGCTTCTGATTTATAAATATTCGGTAAACTGAGCGCATAAAATACTGACGCCACAGCAAATACGAATGTCACAGCAATAATAACCCTCTTGCCCTGCCAGATAACTTTAAATAACTCACGCAAGTCAATTTCGTCGTCTGCTTTCTTAGATACAGGAGGCTGATATTGAGTCATGATTTCCTCCTTAGAATGAATTCAATGCAGCAATAGCTACAGCAGACTGATAGAAAATCTGTGTAACCTGAGCCCATAAAGTCATATTGTCTTTATATTCGGTATCCAGCGGCACTACTATGGTATCACCCGGCTGAATAGTATTTTTATCTACACTGAACCAGCGATTTGATTTTGGAATCATTACGGAACCATCCGCACGGATAACATATACCCGGCTGTCATCTGCCCGTTTACGGAAACCACCAGCTAAATTCAAATACTCTTCAAATGACAATTTGCTGTCGAAACGATGGCTACCGGTATGCTGGACTTCACCCACCACGGTAACTGAACGGTTTACTCTTGGAATATGCAAATAATCGCCATCTTCCACTACCACATCATACGATGGATTCTGTGCCAGAATCTGCTCAATGTTGACGACCAAGCGACCTACCGGACGGATTTTCTCAATTTCTGCAATCATTAATAACGTTTCTCTGGTGGAGCTGACTCTATCGGTTGACAACGCTCTGGTAGCTATATCTGTTTTTAATTGTTCAATCAATTTACTAAATTGTGCAGCTTCTTTTTCTTTTACCTGTTCACGGGTAAATACTGCTGCAGAAACGAAAGCGTTATCGGTAAAACCACCAGCTCTTTGCAGTACATCTGATAGTTTTTCACCATGCTGAATAGAGTATTTTCCAGGGAAGCGTACTTCCCCGCTTAATTCTATAGTGCGGTTTGCTTTCCATTCCGGAGTACTGAAGATATTTAATCTGTCACGACTTTGTAACGTTACCGGATCAGCAGAACCAGTAAGAATAGCCTGTAAATTCACAGCCTGATGGCTGACATTAATACCATTAAAGTCGGAGTTTTCACCATGTACCCGGCTTAATTCTGCTCGTCCTACAAAAGCTGAGTCCTTTAAACCACCGGCTGCCAGAAGCAGGCTGGATACAGTAGCCTGGGCCGTCAACGGATACTCTCCCGGGACCTTAACATCACCACTGATGCTGACCAGTTTTAATTCCTGATTAGTACGGGCCTGCTGTTTTGCTCTTTTAAGCAGTGGATATAACAATTCGGTACGATTAAGATGCGGAGTTAACTGCAATACTTCCAAATCGGTAAACAACTCTTCCAGAATATAATTTAAGCGGCTTTTCAGTAGTTTTTCCTGCTCTGCAACAGTAAGCGGAGTTTCGCCTTCAGAAATCGGTTGTTCAACATTGTCCAGCATCTGAAACACATTAGGCTCTTCATCCAGCTTTTTAAACGTATCCGATGCCAGATCACCTAATAACCAGCGACGATCGGTATTTTCATCCAGTACATCAGTCAGCTGTTTACGGATAAAGTCATTAAGCTTATTTCGCTGATAATACTGATCTGCATGGTGGAAGATCAGAATTTTATCTCTGGGGTGCAGTGCAATATTATCAATACTGTCAGGCTGAGTAACCGCCTGACCAAGATTAAAATGAATAAACTCCAGGTCACCGGCAGCATTAATTTCACGCGCAATCAATGCATAGTCCAGATCCGCTGTCATCAACAAGTCTGACCATAAAGAGCCGATAAGATTATTAACTGTCATACCCTGACGCCAGGCATAAAATCCCGGACGAACAACAGCCCCCGCCAGAGTAAGCTGATTTTCTACCCGACCGGAAGATCCGGCGATACGTAATACATCACCAGCTCGTGCTTTGATATTACGGGTATTGGTATCAGTTAAATCAAGGTTCTGTAAATCACGAAGATTGTATTGATTGAAGCGCTCCAGTACGGCAGCCCGTGGATATGCGCCTGCTTTTGCTCCACCGGCCATACTAAGTAAATCAGCCAGTGTATCGTTTGGTTTCACTTCATAAATTGCCGGGCGCTTTACTTCACCATGAACTTCGGCAAGTGCTTTAACAGGGGCAATAAATACCACATCACCATGTTGCAGGTTTATATCCTGTCGTAAGTCACCACGTAGTAATAAGTCATATAAATCGAATTCGGCAATGGTCTTACCTGCCCGCTTTACCGTAATTTCACGTAAGCTGCCAATATCCGATACCCCACCCGCCACAAACAGCGCTTGCGTTACAGATGTCAGTGCCGAAACCGCATAAGCTCCGGGGTATTTTGCCTCACCGGCGACAAAGATATTGATAGTACGTAGCTGCCCCATACTAACAGCGGCATCAACCCCAATCATGGTTTGACGAACACGCTCTGTAATCAGTTTAATAGCCACATTGTAACTCAGACCACCGACAGTAACAGGACCGATATCAGGCAAGTTAACCGTACCATCCCGACTAACGGTCAGTGTGCTTTGGCTGCTTTGTTTACCAAACAGCTGTAACAGCAACTGGTCATCCGCACCCAGAATATAATTATCCGGCACGGGTTGGGTCAGCACCGGTGCAAAAGTACTGATTTCGGCATCAAATAATTTAAGGCCGAACCGTTCCAGGCCTGCCTTCTGTTTCCGAGGATCTTCCTGTAGCTGCTGTAAACGTTCTCTTTCACGACGGGTCTGCGTTAGTGAAGTAATATCCTGACTGCCGGAGATAGAACCAGAGGCGTTTCCTAATCCACCTTGCTGTAAAGTTGATAAATCGACACCGTACTGTCTGGCCAGACGTTCCTGCTCAGCTCTGGGTAACTGCCGGAACTGCTCCATCATTGCCGGAGAAATGGAAGGTATAGCTGTCTGGGCAACAGACAGTACAGGCATTGCTATAACAGCAAATAGAATCAGTTTAGTGACTTTTCTTAACACCCGAAAACTCCAGTTTTATCGTAAATATGGCCTGCAGGCACGCTACCGCAATTAGGTTACAGCACCCTAAAAGCTGATAATGTAAAAGCTTGTTATAAATACATATCTTTGTATTCCGGCTGAAAAACCGGAAAGCTGCAAAATTTTAACGGTTTTCTGCTGATTAATCGAACTTTATTCTTACTGGCAGTATCAGCTGGATATAATATCGCCACCTTTTTTTTCGAACTGCCGGTTATCCATAGTTGTTTTTACCCATTGCCCCAATAAATTAATCAGGATGCAGCTACGCTTATCACCTTCTGCCATGTTATAGACAGCCTCCAGCCCGCTGAAAGGGCCATCTGTAATATCCAGTGCTTCACCTTTTCTGAATAATGGTGTTTCGGAATATTGCTGTTGCAGTGCTATTTGCTGGCGGGTAAGAGAGGCTATTAGCTGTGCAGGAACTTTAACCAGTTCAGAGCCAAAACGGACAAAATCACTAACACCTCTGGTACTTCTGACCGTGCTGAGATTAATATTCTGTTGTGGTAGATGCAGAAACAGATAACGCGGGAAAAGAGGTTCAGTTACGGTTACTCTTTTACCTGCCCGTAGTTTATTTATGGTAATCAGTGGCAAAAAACTACTGAGCCCCTGATTTGCAAGATGCTGTTGCGCCCTGACTTCCTGCCGGGGCTTACAATACAGCAGATGCCATACTTCCATGGTTTAAATACCCTTCCATAGGGGGTCTGTGTTTTTTCTGAAATACAAAGGATGCCACCAGTCAGGATTATTCAGATACCATTCTACAGTTTTACGTAAACCACTTTCAAAGCTATGCTGCGGTTTCCAGCCAAGTTCGTCTGCTATCTTACCGGCATTAATCGCATAGCGTAGATCATGGCCGGGACGATCTGCCACATAAGTGATCAAATCCTGAAATCTTACGATACCTTGCGGTTTTTTGGGTACCAGTTCTTCCAGCACATTACAGATGGTTCTGACCACATCAATATTACGTTGTTCATTATTACCACCTATATTATAAGTTTCACCTGTCCTGCCTTTTGTAACTACCTGATAAAGAGCCTCAGCATGATCTTCAACATAAAGCCAGTCACGGATCTGATTGCCTTGTCCATATACCGGCAGAGGTTTACCTGTCAGGGCATTCAGAATCATCAGTGGGATCAGCTTTTCCGGAAAATGGTAAGGTCCATAGTTATTGGAGCAATTGGTTATAACAACCGGTAGCCCATAGGTACGGAACCAGGCCCGGACCAGATGATCAGAACTGGCTTTACTGGCAGCATATGGGCTACTGGGTGCATAAGGGGTCTGTTCAGTAAATGCCGGCGCATCTGATGTTGCCAAATCGCCATATACTTCATCCGTCGAAATATGATGAAAACGAAACGAGCCTTTTTTATCAGCAGTCAGCTGCTCATAATAACTTCTGGTGGCTTCCAGTAAAGTATAGGTGCCCACAATATTGGTTTGAATAAAATCAGTTGGTCCGGCTATAGAACGATCAACATGACTTTCTGCTGCCAGGTGCATAACAGCATCAGGTTGATATTGCTGAAACACCTTGTCCAATACCATACGATCACAGATATCAGCCTGAATAAAGGTATAACGAGGATTCGCTGCCACCTCAGCCAATGATTTCAGATTACCGGCATAGGTTAGTTTATCAATATTAATAATCCGGTCTGATGTATTACCAATAACATACCGCACTACTGCTGAGCCAATAAACCCAGCACCTCCGGTGACTAATAATGTGCGGCTCATTACTGACTTTATCTCTCGCTGCTATCGGTTACGGTTAATAATCTTATCAGTTCTGGTTGCCAGTCTGCTACCTGAACATCAAACGTCTGGCAGAAATGACGGCTGTTAAGGCAGCTATTTTGTGGCCGGGCGGTGGCAGACAGATATTCCTGACTACTGATAGCGGTTAAATACTCCGGGCACCCCAGCTGCTGAAAAATAGCGGCAGCAAACTGATACCAGCTGACATAAGGCTGACCGCCATAATGGTAAAGCCCCCACGGCAGTTTTCTCTGTAACTGGTATAAATTAATTAGTTGCATGATTGCAGCAGCCAGCTGATATGCACTGGTGGGGCCACCAACCTGATCATCCACCATCCTAACCTGCTGCCGACCGGCAGCCAGTCGTTGCATTGTCAGCAGAAAATTGTGGCCATAATTACTGAACAGCCAGCCAGTGCGTATTATCAGATAACGACAACCGGAAGCCTGAATCAGCTGCTCACCGGCAAGTTTACTTTTGCCATAGCAATTAAGTGGCGCCGGGCTATCCAGTTCGGTATAAGGACGGTTCAGATTGCCATCAAAGACATAATCGGTAGAAAAATGGATTAATACACTATTATGTTGCAGACACTGCTGTGCTAACAGAGCCACAGCTTCTGCATTTACCGCAAAACATAAAGCCTGTTGCTGCTCTGCTTTATCAACCGCAGTATAGGCAGCACAGTTAATAACAATATCAGGCCTGAACGTTTCCATCAGCAGGCTGACAGCCGTACTACCCGTAATATCCAGTTGTCGATGCCCCACAGCCAGCAACTGATAACCAGTAACAGCTAACTGTTGCTGCACCGCCTGTCCAAGCTGGCCTGAAGCTCCGGTCAGCAGAATTTTCATCTGCCGGTGGCCTCTGCAAAACCAGGCGCATGCCGATCTTTCTCAGACAATAGCGGCTGTAGCAGCGGCCAGGTTATCCCTACGTCTGCATCATCCCAGCAGAAAGCGCCTTCATCCAGAGGGTCATAATGGCTGGTACATTTATAGATCACATCAGCCTCCCCGGAAAGTACCTGAAAGCCATGAGCAAACCCCGGAGGAACCCATAGCTGGTGCCCATTATCTTCAGATAGCACAACCCCCTGCCATTGACCAAAAGTAGCAGAGTCAGCCCGCAGATCAACAGTAACATCAAACACTTCACCACGCAGTACACTAATCAGCTTGCCTTGAGGCCTGGTGCGCTGAAAGTGCATTCCCCGGATAACCCCCTGTACTGAACGGGAATGATTATCCTGAACAAAGGACAACGGAATGCCGGCCTGCTGGTAGCGCAGGCTGGAGTAAGTCTCCTGGAAAAAGCCACGTTGATCGAAAAAGCGTACCGGCTCCAGTAATAAACAACCTGGTAACCGGGTTTCAGATATCTTCATGATGCTATGGTAGTGTATTGCTGTAATTGCGGCATAATACCATAGTACTCAACAATAGTACTTACAGCCGCAGATCAGCCTCTTCTGCTGACAGTATATATTTCAGATCGTAAACTACATGCTGCACTTTGCCATAAGCACGTATACCGCTTTCTCCCAGCTCCCTGAATGCTTTATGGCCTACGGCGAGGATCACGGCATCATACGCACCCTGCTCCGGTTGCATGACAGGTGTAATACCATATTCATGCTGCACTTCACCGGCATCTACCCAGGGATCAAATACATCAGCCTGTACGTCATATTCTTCAAGCTCACTCAGAATATCGACCACTTTAGTATTACGGATGTCCGGGCAGTTTTCTTTAAAGGTCAGTCCCATCACCAGTACTCTGGCACCAGCAACCTGAATACGGCGCTTTATCATAGCTTTAACCAGTTCACTGACGACATATTTCCCCATGCTGTCGTTAATACGGCGGCCGGCCAGAATCACTTCCGGATGATAACCGATAGCCTGTGCCTTATGTGTTAAATAGTAAGGATCAACCCCGATACAGTGCCCGCCAACCAGACCCGGCCTGAAAGGCAGAAAATTCCATTTGGTTCCGGCGGCCAGCAATACTTCTTCGGTATCAATACCCAGTTTATTAAAAATAACCGCCAGTTCGTTAATCAGAGCAATATTCAGATCCCGCTGAGTGTTTTCAATAACTTTGGCCGCTTCGGCCACTTTAATACTGCTGGCAAGGTAAGTCCCGGCCGTAATAATGCTGCCATATAACCGGTTTATAAAATCAGCTATTTCAAGGGTTGAACCTGATGTCACTTTTTTAATTGATGTTACCCGGTGTTCTTTATCACCCGGGTTAATCCGCTCCGGGCTGTAACCGGCAAAGAAGTCTTTATTAAATATCAGGCCAGACACCCGTTCAATGACCGGAATGCAGTCTTCCTCAGTAGCACCCGGATAAACGGTCGATTCGTAAATCACAATATCACCGGGTTTAATCACTTTACCCAGTGTTTCAGAAGCTTTAATTAACGGTGTTAAATCCGGTTTACGATGAGCATCTATTGGCGTCGGAACAGTAACAATATAAATATTTGCCTGCCGTAGTTCATCTAACTGATTGCTGTAGCGTAACTGTGCAGCTTCAGCCAGTTCTGCCGGACTGACTTCCAGCGTATGATCCTGCCCTTCATTCAACTCAGCAATACGGGCCTGATTAATATCAAATCCCAGCGTTGGGTACTTCTTACCAAACTCAACGGCCAGTGGTAACCCTACATACCCCAGACCAATAATTGCCAGTTTGCTATCCTGCAATTCTCTTGTCATTTATATTCTCGCATTTATCAATTTCATTCTCTGAGTAAAGTATCATCTTACTTTTACCAGTGCTACTTCGCGGATTACGGCTGTTTGATATACCAGGGCATTGCCAGTTTCAGTCCTTCCCGTACTCTGAACTCAGGTTTATAACCCAACATTGTGGCTGCTTTATTGATATCAGCCTGCGAATGACGTACATCTCCCGCCCTGAAATCTGCATAGTTCGGCGTTTTATGATATTGAATGCCATTCTCAGCAAGTGCATCTGCAATAGCAGAAAACAGCTGATTAAGTGTCGTCCTGTCACCCACTGCCACATTAAATACTTCACTCTGAGTTAATGGTGTTAATGCCGCCCGCAAGTTCGCCTGCACTGCATTTGCCACAAAACAGAAATCACGGCTGGTTTCACCATCGCCATTAATAGTGACATCCTGACCGGCAATCATTGCCGCTGTCCATTTGGGAATTACCGCAGCATAGGCCCCATTGGGATCCTGCCGCGGTCCGAATACATTAAAGTAACGCAGTCCGGCGCAATGCATACCATAGGTACGGGAAAAAACATCCGCATACAGTTCATTAACGTATTTGGTTACCGCATACGGAGAAAGCGGTTTGCCAATATTCTGTTCAACTTTAGGCAGCGCCGGATGATCACCATAAGTAGAGCTGGATGCAGCATAGACAAAACGACTGACGCCTGCATCCCTCGCAGCAACCAGCATATTCAGAAAACCACTGATATTGGTTTCGTTTGTGGTAACAGGATCATTTATCGAACGGGGCACAGAGCCCAGCGCCGCCTGATGCAGCACATAGTCCACCCCTTCACACGCCTGCTGACAATCACTTAACTGGCGGATATCTCCCTGAATAAAATGGAAACGGGACCACTGCTCAGCAGATACCAGCGCTTTTACTTCATCCAGATTACGCTGATAGCCGGTAGCAAAATTATCCAGCCCAATAACACGTTGATTATGTTTCAGCAGAGTTTCCAGCAGATTAGAACCGATAAAACCGGCACAGCCGGTAACCAGCCAGCTTTTAGATTCAGCCGACAGCTGTTGTAATAATGACACAATACTCTCCGTGAATATGTGGTAAGAGATCAAACATCCTGTTTAGTGGCAGCTTACCAAAGTGATAGTAAAAACGATAGTATCCGTATTATATGCTGTCTTTTTCACAAAACAGAACTACTGTAACTGCAATAAAGTTAGCACTTCGTAGTGACTGCTATGAGCAAACATATCAAACAACTGCACTCTGATAAGTTTATACTGCGGCAATAACGCTAAATCTGCTGCCAGTGAGGTGGCATTACAACTGGAATAACACAGCCAGCGTGGCGCTAACCGGGTAATATCAGCACACAGCGCATGTCCTAATCCACGTCTTGGCGGGTTTACCATCAGAAAATCCGGTGATTGCTCTGCGGCTTTTGTAAAAGCCGCAGAATCAAGTGCCATAAACCGGACATTATTCAGCCCCATTTCAGCAGCAGAACGGCTGGCACTGGCTATCGCTGCCGGAGCAATTTCAATACCGGTCAATTGGCGGTGATTATTTGCCAGATGTAAACCAAAACCACCAACACCACAAAATAAATCCCAGATCTGTTGCAACCTCTCCCCTTGCTGCTCCAGTTCTGACAGCCACTCAGCCGCAGTCTGATATAACGCTGCCGCCATTTGCGGATTGGTCTGAAAAAAGCTTTGGGGCTGCAGATACAAAGGCACCTGATTCAGCTTTTCGGGCAGTACCTGCTCTGCTGTCAGTAGAATTTCTTCTTCGCCTTCAAGCTGTGCCATCGCTACAGGTTGCAGGTTAATACTGCACACCGCTAATTGTGGCAGTTGTTGTAATAACCAGGGCAAATGTTTACGGACAGCCGCCTCACAATTTCTGGAACGCAGCACAAAACGCAGTATAAACCGGCCGGTTGCCATACTCTGGCTTAGCAGAATGAATTTCAGCTCTCCCCGGCGGGAGCTGACATCATAAGGCGTCAAGTTTGCCTGCCGGATAAAGGATTTACAGATTTCCAGCACCGGACTGAACCCGGACGGATAAAGCGGACAATCGCTAAGGTCAACCGACACGCCCTGACTATTCACAATACCCAGCACCGGATACTGCACAGAGCCAGACACCACCATTTTGGCTTTATAGCGAAAAGCCTGCTCGGCACTGGCTACTGCCGGCAGGATGTTCTGAGCCTGAAAAGGTGCTAATAATGTCGTCAGTTGCTGTTGTTTTAACTGTAACTGCTGAGTATAGGGTTTATCCAGCCACTGGCAGGAAGTACAGCGCTGCGCAGCAAAATGATGACAATACATAGCAGTATCCGGGAATAAAAGCCGTTATTTTACCTGTGGGCCGGCTATCTTTCGAGATTATTTTTACCGGCAGCAGACACAAAACGGCCAGCAGGTTATCCACCTCTGCTCTGCACCGTAATACGAACGGTAGCGGCACTGCCGGCATCATCAACCACCCGCAATAAATATTGACCGCTTTCAGCCTGCCAGAACAACGTTTCTCCCGGTTTAACACTGCCAATAAAGCTATTGTCAGCAAACCAGTAAGCCTGACTGACATCACCATCAAAACTGGCCTGTAATGCCAGTTGCTGCCCTTTGCCAATATCCAGCTGGTAAATCAGCCCTTGTTCAGGTGCACGGATTTGCGGTGGCTGTTTCTGTACCAGCGGTACTACCGGACATAAAGACTGCTGGTTACTCTGCTCAAAAGGAGGCGCCTGGCGCAGCTGAATACCGGCACTACGATACAGGCTCATAATATCCGATGGCCAGAACTCAAATACTTCCAGCCGGGTATGTGGTGGCTGATGTACACAGGCTCTGTTACCACTTTGTACAAAGACCGGTATTTGCCGGTGTACGGTAGATACCGTAATCGGTGATACTCCGGGAATAAACCAGCCGGGCTGGGTATGAGGGCAGGCTTTATTCGGCAATTCACCACTGCGGCTACACATAGCCACCTTACGCAGATTAAGAGCCGCACCGGGAGTAAACAGCTGCTGGTTCTCAGCCTGCTGTGGTCCCACTATTCCCAGCAAATTAAAGAACAACGGCCCGGCGGCGGTTAACCCCACCAGATTGGGATTACTGCTGCCGTCAAAATTGCCCAGCCAGACTGCCAGCACATAGTCACCACTAAGCCCGACAGCCCAGGCATCCCGGTAAGCGTAAGAAGTACCGGTTTTCCATGCTACCTGTGCCTGAGCACTGAGCGGCTGCAGTTGTTGCACTAATCCGTTATGCTGACCAGGATGCTGACGCAACATATCCAGTGTCAGAAATGCAGCTTCCGGCGTTAATAACGGGCGGCCTGCGCTATTTTCTGTATTTTCTGCTGTATTTGCTTCTGTATTCTTTTCTATACCTTTTTCTATATTATTGGCCCGCCATTGCAGTGGCTGCCACTGGCCTTTATTGCCTAACATGGCATACAGCTGTACCAGTTGCTGCATAGTCAGCTCCATCCCACCCAGCACCAGTGCCAATCCGTAATAGTCTGCCGCCTGGGGCAAAGATACTCCTGCCTGCTGTAACCACTGATAAAAATCCGGTTGCTGCAACCGGCTTTGCAGCTGTACAGCCGGTAAATTGCGGCTGAGAATTAAAGCCCGGGTCGCGCTGAGCGGTCCGTAAAATTGCTGATCAAAATTCTCCGGATTAAAAGTACCGAAACGCCTTGGTAAATCCTTCAGCAAGGTTTGGGGATGAATCAGCCCCTGCTGTAAAGCCAGGGCATAGACAAAAGGTTTTAAGGCCGAGCCGGGAGAACGCCGGGCCGTAACGCCATCAACCTGACCTGATATCGCAGTATTAAAAAAATCGGCAGAGCCTACCCAGGCATTTATCTGCATAGTGTGGCGGTTAATCAGCAGTGCGCTGGCATTATTCAGCCCTTTATGCTGCTGCCGGAGCAGATAATCCTGTATCCGCCGCTCTGCTGCCTGCTGCAGAGATAAATCCAGGCTGGTATAAAAACGCCCCTGTAACTGAGGGTTAGCAGCTGTCAGGTAATGAATAAAATGCGGAGCCGCAAAAGGAAGTTGCCGGCTGCCGGTAACCTGTACCGGCAGTTGCAGCCGTTGTAACTGTGCTGCTGTCAGCTCTGGTTTAGCCCGCTGCCATAAACCCAGCAACCGCTGACGCGCCTGCTCCATCTGCATCATTCCCCGCTCAGACTGCGGGTTTCGCTGTACCGGGTTCTGGGGAATAACCGCCAGCGCCAGTGCTTCGGCTACAGTCAGTTCGCTGGCTTCTTTACCAAAGTAAATAAGGCTGGCGGCCGCGGCCCCTTCAATATTGCCGCCATAAGGTGCATAGTTAAAATATGCCTGTAGCAATTCTTCTTTTGAATAGTGCCATTCCAGCCAGTAAGCAAAGGCTATTTGCTTTAGTTTACCGCTGACAGTGGTGGTATCCAGCGAAAACCGCAACCGGGCCAGTTGCATGGTAATAGTCGAAGCGCCCTGCCGCCGCCCTGATACCACAAAGCTTTGCCAGAATGCCCGGCCAAGGGCTGCTAAATCCACCCCGAAATGACGGTAAAAATGCTGGTCTTCATAAAGCAGTGTTGCCTGTTGCAGTGCCGGTGCAATATCTGCCAGTGGTACTTTTAAACGATAGCGCTCATCGGCAGCCAGCCGCAGGCTTAACAACTGCCGGTGCCGATCAAAAAACGCACTGGCCTGCGGGTAATTCTGATATAAATCAGGTACCGGCGATAATACCAGTAGCAGTAATCCTGCTGCTATCAGCAGCGGCAGACTCAGCCACAGCCTGCCTTTCCATCGTCTGCGCTGCGCTGCTGGTTCTGTCATGCTGATGCTTCCGTCATAATGCGGCGGCAGTTACCCTGAAGCGGCCGGTGGTGGTGCCTGCTTTGATACGGCGATCATACATCGATTCAGCAGATGCCGCAGGAACCGCAAAATCACCGGCAGCTACCACTTTTACCTGATAACGCAGCTCTGTACTTTGCGCTCCGAAGCCTGCATACCACACCAGCCGATCTTCACGAATATCCAGATAGTCAGCACTCCACGGCCCCTGCTGGCGTGGCACTGAGGAACGGATAACCTCAAACCCGCCCGGTAATAAATCGGTTACCGCAATATTGGGTAACCATTCACCATTCAGTGAACGCAACCGCAGCCGCACGGTCAGTTGCTGCCCCTGTATTGCAGACGTTACCACTTTGCCGTCTTCATCCAGATAATCACGCACAATTTCCAGCTGCTCACGAATGGCTTCAATTTCATTACTGGCAGAAAAACCGCTTTCGGTCATTGCGTAGAAAAATGGTTCTGACGACTCCAGTAACAACTGCTTCGCCAGGTGATCGAACATCACGGCTTTGTGCTTATCCGGTGCCGGTAAGGTTGTTTTATCACCCTGCTCATTCAGCACCGAGAAACGGATGTTATCATCAGTATCCTGCTCATAAGCTGACAACGCCAGCACCGCATAAGCTGCGCCAATGGTGTTATAGTCGCCATTGAACAATGGCCGGAATAAGGTTGTGACCTGCTCACCTTCCAGCTTAACGGCTTGTTCCGGAAAATGCTGTGCCAGCAGATAAACATACTGGGCATCCAGACTTAACTGTGACTGATAAGCCGGATTGGTGAAATTATTCACTGCTATCCGCTGCCCGTTCAGATACTGCTTCTGCAATGAAGACTCACGCCCCAGACGATAACCCGGTAACAGACCGGCTGCCAGATCCTGCTTTTGCAGCAACTGGTATGTTGCTGCCATATAAATTGCCGTAATATCGGACTGCCATGCCTGCTTATGCTGCTTCTCCAGCCGTTCATGCAGCTCTGTCAGATAGTTAGTGGTAACTTCTCCTGAACGGCTCAGCAAATAAATGGCATAGGCTCTTAACCGTGCCTGATACAGGTTAGCACCGCTTTGACGGGCCAAACCACGCAGGTAATTCAGTCCCTGCCCGAACAGGTAATCCGGCACTGCCAGCCCCTGCTCTCTGGCTTCCAGCAGAAAGTGCATAACATAAACACTCGGGAAATCGGCACTGATGTATCCACCCGGCCAGAAACTGAAACCGCCATCGCTTTGCTGACGCTCGGCCAGTTTCTGGATCAGCACGGTGAATTTTTCCTGTAACTGCGGTAACTGTGCCTGATAAGCCGGTTGCTGTATCAGCGGTAACCACGGAAATACCTGACTGACCACCTGCTCTGTACAACCATGCGGATACTGTTCCAGATAACTGGTCAGACTGCCGGCTACCACCAGCGGACTGGCAGAAGCGACCACACTTTGCTGCGCATGTTGCTGATATAGCGGATACCGGGTATCCAGCGTCAACGGACCTTTGCGGGCGTAGCCAATCTGAGTGGTAGCCTGATAGGCAGATACCGGCCGGATACTCAGGCTACTGCTGCGTTCTGCCTGTTCGGTCAGCTCTCCCTGCGTCCAGCTGGCACTGAATGTCAGCGAAGCCTCTCCCGGTGCAGCCAGCGCTTTTACCCGGAAACGCACACTGCTTTCACTGCCTTCGCTGATATTAACCAGCTGTTCCTGCTTGCCGGTCACTTCCAGTAATTCGGATGATTGCAGCGTTACCCTGATCGGAGCATCATTACCGGAACCTTTAACCCCATTAGCGACAGTTACGCTGACATCAAATTCATCACCCGGAGCAGCCATAGTCAGAACATCCGGCATCAGCACAAAAGGCCCCCGCACCTGAATATCCTGCGATTTGGTTGCCATTGCGGTATCACTTACCGCCACCGCCATCAGTTTAATATTACCGCTGAAACTGGCAGGTACTGATACCTGCTGATATTTCATCTGCTGCTCGGCAGATAAAATACCCAGCCAGAATACGCCCGGTTGTTCAGTCCGGCGTGAAAACGGATTCAGATTCCGTGCCAGCATGGCTCTTTCTGCCATTAATGCCGCCTGATCGCCACCAACACCGGCCAGATAGCGCTGTAATGCGGTAAATTCAGGCAGAATCAAATCCAGCATCTGCATACTGCGAACCAGCAAAGCACGTTTTTTCAGGTAAAACGCCAGCGGATCCGGCAACCGGTAAGCGGCAACCTGTAAAATGCCTTCGTCTACGCCGTAAATCAGGATATCTGCAGGCTGATCAGCCTGATATCCCACAGTAAAAGGTTTACCTGGCCGTACTTCTGCCGGGGCTTCCAGTGTGATCCCCAGCTCTCTGCTGCTGCGATCAATACTAAACGGCACCACCGCATAACTCAGCGGACTGATAAATAATTCTTTGGCATCTGTCCCGCGCACAAAACTCACATTGATATAGGCATTGCCTTCCAGGCCCTGTGGCAGACGGATCCTCTGCATACTGCTGGTACTGTCAGTGCTGAACCAGCTGAACGCATGCACTTTATGAGTTTCAATAGTAATAAGCCCCGAACCGGTATAAGGAGCGGTAATATTCAGCTCAATCCAGTCACCGGCTTTATAATCGGCTTTATCCGGTTTTACCTGCAACGTGGCGTTTTGTTCCAGCCGGGCTGCAAGGTTGGCGTTACCCACGACACTGAACAACACTTTGCTCAGGAGTTGCTGCTCCTGATTAAACACCTGTAATTCATAATCACCCGGCTCATCAGCCGGTACAGTATAACTACTGCCGTCGGCTGCAATTTCAAACACCTGTTCGCTGCGCACCTGTTCCTGTATCACCGTCTGATACTGATAGGTGCCGTCCTGCTGTTTTACCAGACTGGAAAGCGGCCGTTTCTCAACCAGTTTCAGTTGCAGCTGTGGTAGTGCTATCTGCTCTAATGCCGGGTTAATGGCAATAAAATGTAGCTGACGTTGCTGCTGCTTTTTCAGATAACTGAGATCACCATCGGCTTTAAAACCTACCAGCTGTTTTAATGGCGACACTAAGGCGCTGTTACTGGCCTGCACACTACGTCCGCCGGCACTGTCAAAACCTTCAGTATGGAACATCAGACGATAAGTACCGCCGCTGTATTGGGTCAGCGGTAAATCAAATACCGCTTTACCGTCAGCATCAGTTTGTTGTTCCGGTAACGTTTCCCGCAGACGCTCAACCCGGCTGTTATCATGGTTAACATCCACAAAGCGGTAATCCTGATACTGATTAAAACGGAAACTGCCGGGAACAAGCTCAATACGCCCGGTAACCCGCCGCTGTTGTGCCGGTGTGCCAAATAAATTATCCAGCTGCACCTGCGCCTGTAGCTGCTCCGGCGATAACCAGCCCAGCTGCTGCTCTGGTACAAACCGGCTGCTGATCCGCAACGTATCTGGCTGGAACTCTTCCAGTTGGAAAGAAACGGAGCCCAGCTGACGCTGCACCCGGCCACGATTGTCCAGTAACTGGATACTGACCCAGTAGCTGCCGGTATCGCTGTGCGGGTGGCTGTCTACCGTAAAGCTGTTAAAGCCACGCTCTGCCAGTGCAAAATTCTGCTGCCAGAATACATTGCCTCTCGGGCCATGAATATTAATCTGTAACGGCAGTTTGCTGGTGGCCGGTAATGCCAGATCTCCCTGGCGGATAATCGACGCCAGCTGAATTTGCTCTCCGGGGCGGTAAATGCCCCGGTCGCTGAAGATAAAAGCATTTAAAGCTTGCTGCGACTGCTGATCTTCGTAGCTGCCATCAGTATTGAATTTAGAATAATCCAACTGCCGGCTATAACGATCAAAAGGAATAAAAGTACTGTCAGTAATGCCGTCCCGCTGCCGGCTTACCAGATAAACCACCGGCTGCTGTTCCCGGTAAAACTCGTTTACCTTACCAAAACTGACCTGCCCCTGCCCGTCGGTACGCTGATTGAATAACGCTACCCCGTTTTTACCAAGCAGCTCCACCTTTGCATTTGCCACAGGCTTACCATCTGCCACTGACATCACAAACACCTGCTGGCTGCTGTCAGCATTGTGTTTAACGATAAGCCCCAGATCAGTAACCAGTACCACTCTTTTATCCAGCTCACGTCCTTCCTGCTCCGGATATTCGGGATTGAATTCCCGCAACTCGATAAAGTACACCCCCATCCCACTACGGGTTAAATGCGGTTTTAACGCCAGCGCCAGGTAATTCGCCTGGCTGGCGGGACCTGCCGGTAAAGTAAATTCCTGTTCTGATACGCTGCTGATATTGCTGGCATCGAAGTTATAGCTATTAAAATAAGGATGTGAAATATCACCACGGGTCTGGCTGACAAAATGGTTCAGCTGATCAGGCAGTAATTTAAATAACCGTACCTTAACGCCGGGAACTCCACGGGTTACCAGTTGCAGTTTCTGTTCACCACTTAATGACAGTATTGCACCTTCGCCCATAATACGGGCTTCGCGCGGGTAATAAGGCGCCTGCGCCACATTCCGGTACTCGTTATTCAGCAGAAACTGACTGACAGACTGCAAACCTGCCGGAACGCTGACAAACACGCTGCGTCCTTCCGGTACATCCAGCCTGATACTGAAGGCATTATCGTGTTCATACTGGCCTGGCAGTAGTGTTAAAGGTAATAACGTCGCCTGCTGCAGTACGGCTTCAGTCACTTCGCCTGGCTGCCAGTAATAGTTTTTACGCTGAGGATGCTCCGGTAGCTGATAAAGCCGGAGTTTTTTCAGCATTTCCTGCCGGGTTATTCTGTCAGTCAGCTCCAGATTGAGTATCTGCTCCGGCTCGTCCTGCATATTGCGTATAATGTCGGCCCGTAACTGGCTGACTTTCAGAAAACTGTAACGATCCGGCACCAGCAGTTGTTGCTCCACTCCCTGCCGGGTCGTACCACCGCCGTTTACTGCTTTTACTCCATCGTTTAATTTCAGTGCCAGGTATTGTTCTTTATCCGGCAAGGCGATTGGGTCTGTTAACAGGTAAATATCCCGGCCATTTTTATCCGCAGTAAGCTGGTAACTGACTGCCTGACCGCGGGTGCGGATATCCGCCCCGGATGGCCGCATCGTCAGCTCCAGCCGCTCTCTGATACTGTCAACCATCACCGGATGGCTGAACTTCAGCGTCGCAGCTACCCGGCGGTTCTGGTGATCAGTGGGGTCCTGATAAAACCGCAGCTGTTCTGCCTGAACGGAAAAAGCCGGCGTATCAAAGGAATAGCTGTGCTCGGACAAGGTAATTTCCGGTGCAAAAATACTATTGGTCAGCTGAACCCGGTAGCGCTTGCCCGCCGGCCAGGCAGAGTCCGGGGTAAAAACCAGTGTATTATCATCCTGCCACAGCCATTTCCCGGTAATTTCCGGGTTAAGGGTTACTCCGCTGCCCAGCACTTCACCAATCAGATCAAGCCTGGCACTGGCTAATATATCAGGTGCAACCACAGATGCCGGCTGGTTTGAAGGATCATAGCGAAAACGCAGTATCAGAGGTGTCGGCTGTTCTGTATTGTCAATATAGTGGCCGGTAGCCGGTGCCAAAACCCGGGCTTTTACCTGTACTGGCTTGGGTAACTGCTGATAATACCAGTAACCACCCGCTATTGCTGCCGACAGCAATAGCAGTGCAACAATGCCTCCGGCAAACTTAGCGGGGCTTTTTCTGGCATACCGGTTAATACTTTGCAGCCATAGAGGCGCAGTCCAGCTAAGCTGACCGAAAACCAACCTGAAAGGACGGCACAGCCAGCCCAGTATTTTTCCGGATAACGATGATGAAGCAGATGCTGCAGATTGCATGGCAATTTTCCTGTCAGAGCACAGCAGAAAACGACAAAGTATAGTAAAGAACATTAATTATTGATGAATAATATCATCAGTTTGCTATTATTTCGATCTGTTGCCTCAGCTCCAACAACAACCGGAAAAATCATGACCCCCGCGATTGAGCTACTGCGAAAACACCATATTCCACATCAGGTTCACGAATATCACCATGACCCTGCTGCGGCATCTTACGGGCTGGAGGCGGCCGAAAAGCTGGGGCAGGATCCGGCTCAGGTATTTAAAACACTGGTAATTAATCTGGACCATAAGCAACTGGCCGTTGCTATTGTGCCGGTATCCGGTCAGTTAAATATGAAACAGGCGGCTAAAGCGCTGGGTGCAAAAAAAGCGGAAATGGCAAATGCAGCGGAAGTTTCCCGCTCTACAGGTTATGTTATGGGCGGTGTCAGCCCACTGGGGCAGAAAAAGCGCTTACCAACGGTGCTTGACAATTCGGCCCGGCATTTTGCCGAGATTTATATCAGCGCCGGCAGACGGGGGCTGGAAATTGCCATTGCCCCGGCGGATCTGTTACAGCTGACACAGGGTAAAATGGCAGAGCTGATGCAGTAAGTTAGGGAAAGCTGCCAATCCTCTTTTTACCGGCAGCAGCTGGTCTTGATACCGCGGATGATGATATTTCAGATGCCATAATCTCCTCCTGTTTAAGGCCTGTTAGCCCTGGCCCCAGATAATAGTTGCGATCCCAAGCAGCATAAAAACACCGCAGGCAACACTTCTGGCCCAGTTCAGCGGAATACGCTGCATCAGCCAGCCACCGGCATAAACAACCGGTACATTGGCTGCCAGCATGCCCAGTGTTGTCCCCCAGATTACCATCCAGGTCGATGCCGGATAGGTTGCAGACAATATCACAGTAGCAATCTGGGTTTTGTCGCCAATCTCAGCCAGAAAAAACAATATGCAGCTGGCAGCAAAAGCACCATACTTTAATACGCTGTTCTCGCTGCTGTCGTCTTTATCCGGGATCAGTAACCATAATGCCACCACAATAAAGGATCCTCCCAGCAGCCAGGCATGCCAGCCTTGTGGAATAAACTGTGCAACCCATACGCCCAGCCAGGCAGAAGCCGCATGATTTAACAGCGTTGCCATCAGAATACCGGCAATAATAGCCATACGGGAACGAAAGCGCGCCGCCAGAAACAAGGAAAGAAGTTGAGTTTTATCGCCAATTTCAGCAATAGCAACAGCAGTAAAGGAAGATAACAGAGGTTCCATCAATAGCGCCTTGCGGGAGAACAACATAAGACACAGCTCCGACTCCCGCAGTAGATCGGTACAGTGTCTCAGGTCTCATCAATCCGACGGATGTTATTGCCATGCGCAGTTGGCGCAAGTTTGTTGACAATAACGCTGTTTATTCAGCTAAACAGCAGATTACTCCCCCAAGCTGGGCCGGATTGTAAACGCCCGGCCAGCCCGACGCAAGTTAATATACAGTACGGGTAACCCGGTTGCTCAATTTGCCGGCGTTTTGCAATACCCGGTTCCAGCCCTGTTTCAGTTGTACCAGCCCCCAGTACGTCAGTGGCACCAGTAATAAACTGGTCAGGGTCGAGAATAACAAACCACCGATAATGGCTATCGCCATAGGCGCATAACTGGGGCCATCTCCCCCAATCTGAGTACCGCCCATTGCCAGCGGCAATAACCCCAGCATAGTCGTTACCACTGTCATCAGAATTGGCCGCAACCGGGTTTCGCTGGCCGCAATAATTAAAGGAATAAGGTCAGCATCCGGGTTGGCAGAGCGTTCCTGATTAATTCGGTCAACCAGTACAATGCCGTTATTTACCACAATGCCCAGTAATACCAGCATGCCAATCATCCCCATCATTCCCATGCCCGTACCTGTCAGCATAAAGGTCCAGAATACGCCTACCAGAGAAAATAACACTGAGCTGATGACCGCTGTCGGCAATAATAACGACTCAAATAATGCCGCCATCACAATGTAAATCATTGCCACTGCCAGCAGCATGTTTACCATCATTACTTGCTGCGATTCATCCTGCTGCTGAAAACTGCCCTGAAATGACCAGCGATACCCCGGAGGTAATGTCAGCTGATTCATTGCCTTACTGATATCAGCTCTGGCATCAGACATGGCATAGTCTTTTGCCAGATTCATCCGTATTGCAATGCCGGTTTGCCGGTCAAAACGGCGGATCTGATTCAGGCGGGGGGCTATTTTCAGCTCTGCCAGCTGACTCAGGCTGATGGTCACATTATCACGGCTGATCACCGGTAATGCCGCCAGCTCTGCCAGCGAATGGCTGACTTTTTCATCGTACAGTACCCGCATTTGTAACTCGCCCTGCTCAACAGTACGGAAAGTACGCAGGTTGACACCGCGCAGCGCCAGTGACACCGCATTAGCCAGTTGCTGGGCACTCAACCTGTAGCGTTCGTTTTGTCCTGGTTTCAGCAGGATCTGAATTTCCTGCTGACCACGGGCAATTTCAGAATTCACATCTTCAAGACCAGGTAATGCCGATAACACCGGCTCTATCTGTTCCGCCAGCTCCAGCAGCATACTGGTAGAATTACCCAGTAAATGTACCTGTAAACCGCCGCCGCTGCCCCAACCAAAAGAAGGGCGTGAACGTACCAGCTCCGGCCAGTCTTTGCGGATCCGTGTTTTCAGCTCTTCCAGCGGCATACTGAGTTTTTCTGTCAGCACTACGGTAGACATGGCATATCCTGCCCGGTAGTAGCTGTATACCGTTTCAATATTAAATTCCTGCCGGCGCGAATACAGATACTGCTCCATGCGTACCACTTCCTGTTCTACCTCTGCCAGCGAATAGTTACCCTGCACGTTGTAACTGATATACAAACGGCCATTATCCTGATTGTCATCGCCGTTACCTGACACACTGTCCATCGGAATAACAATACTGCCAAGCACCAATAAAGCAGCTATCGCCGCAGTACGCGGATAATACATTACCAGCCCAAGCGCCCGCTGGTATTGTCTGTCCAGCCACTGTGATTTCTGCACCGGTTTTACACTGACCTTCAGCCGGGTGGTTAACAACGGCACCAGGCTTAACGCCATAACCAGCGATGCCACCAGACACAGGCAAATGGCAATAGCCACATGTTCCAGAAAAATGGTAATTTCCATTTTCTGGCCAACAATATTAGGCAGAAACACAATAGCCGTAGTTGTAGTACCGGTAACCACCGCCAGACTGACTCTTTTTACTCCCCGGGCGGTAGCGGCTTTAACATCACCGCCAATTTCCCGCTCACGAAAAATACTTTCCGTTACCACCACTGAGTTATCGACCAGCATCCCAACTGCCAGCATCAGCCCCATCATGCTCAGAATATTCAGGCTATAGCCCAGAAAATACATCGCTCCCAGCGTAATAAAAATAGATGCCGGTACAGACAGCACCACCACCATAGTAGTACCGAGATGGCGTAAAAACAGGTAAAGCACACTGAACGATAATAAAGCCCCTATGGCCCCGGCACTGAGTAAATCACTCAGCGAAGTGGTTACGCCTTTTGCCATATCGTCCATAATATACAGGCTGATACCGTTAAAAGACGGGTCTTGGTCCGCGGCTTTCACCACCGCCATAGCCGAGCGGGCAACTTCAACCAGATTAGCTCCGGATTCTTTATACACATTCATGCCTACAGCATAGGTCTGATCCAGATGCCGGCCATCCAGCAGTTCCGGTAATTCCAGTTGCACCGTCGCCACCTCTCCCAGGCTAAGGCCAGGACGGACAGGTAATGCCGCAATGTCTTCCAGTTCACTGAATTCACCTACCGGTTTTACCAGAATACCGGATTGCGAATTACGCAACTCCCCGGCGGTCATTGAAAAATTATAGGCTTGCAGCAACCTGACCAGTTCTGTGGCATCCACGTTCAGTGCCCGCAATTTATCCGGGTTCAGCCGGATCACTACCTGGCGTTTATCCACCCCATACAGTTCAACCCGGGAGACCCCGGTTACCCGCTCCAGCGGGCGTTTAATTTGCCGTTCCAGCAGCTCGTAAGCCATTGATAAATCGCGCTCACTGGAAATCCGCAGCTGAAAAATCGGCATATCATTGGTATTAAACTGATACACCAGTACCCGTTCGACATCAGAAGGCAGCAAATGACGAATACTGTCCAGCCGCTCCCTGACTTCGATACTTTTACTGCTGATACTCTCGCCCCAGTCAAACTCCAGTGATACCTCGCCGCTGCTCTCGTTCGACCATGACCGCATTTGTTTAATCCCGGAAATGGTTGCCAGTGCTTCTTCTATTGGCCGGGTAATCAGCCGTTCAATTTCTGTTGGCGTAGCATTGGCATAAGGCACGTTGACGTAAATCTGGGGAATATCAATGCCGGGAAACTTCTCCAGTAACAGCAGCCGACTGGCAATAATGCCAAATACCAGTAACGACAGAAACAACATACAGACAGTGATGGGCCGCTCCAGTGCCAGACGGGTAATGGCCAAAGGCTGATAGTTCATACGGCCTCCTGCTGCAGCTGTATCTGTACCTCAGCCACCTTGTCACGGTTGGTCAGCCCGTACAGCACCGGAATAAACACCAGGGTCAGTAATGTCGCCAGCGCCAGCCCGAAAATCACTGTAATGGCCATCGGTGCCCGGATTTCACTGCCATCGCCACTGCTGATTGCCATTGGCATTAACCCGAGAATAGTGGTCAGACTGGTCATCAATACCGGGCGTAAACGACTGGATCCCGCTTCAATAATCGCCTGCTGCAATGGCATATTTTCCTGTCGCAGCTGATTTATACGGTCAATCAGCACGATAGCATTATTCACCACTATACCGGCCAGCAGAATCAGGCCAATAAAGGCAATAACCGACAGCCGGGTATCCGTCAGCCATAATCCAAGCACTGCACCAGCCCCGGCCAGCGGTACAGTAAACATAACCAGCAATGGTTGCAGCAGGTTCTCAAACTGAGAGGCCATAATCAGGTAAATCAGAAAAATAGCCAGCAGCAATGCCATCATCAGCGAATGATAGGATCTGGTCATTTCTTCACTCTGGCCGGCAACCCGGGCGGTTACGCCATAAGGTAAAACCTGTTGTCCCAGTACTGCCGTTGCTGCCTGAGTAGCCTGCTCCAGGTCACCGAAAGCCAGATTGGCCGTAACCAATGCCACCCGTTGCTGACCAATACGGGTAATTTCACTGGGCCCGGTTTCGCGTTTTATGGTGGCCACCGCAGATAATGGCAGCGGTTTACCGCTACCCGGATTAATAATCAGTTGTGCCAGTTGCTGCTCAGACTGGCGATATTGCTCAGCCAGCCTGACCCGGATATCCACCTTGCGATCATTAATCGAATACTGGCCGGCAATTTCACCACCGACATAAACGGCCACCCGTTTTGCCACGTCACCTGACGTCATACCTAACTGCGACAGTACATCGTGGTTAAAATACAACGTCAGCTCCGGCTGTCCCGGACGCAGACTGCTTTTAATATCGGTAAAACGGGGTTCAGCCTCCAGCGCCTGTACCAGTTGATCAGCACTGTTTTTCAGCTGGGCCAGATCATAACCGGACAATTCGATCTCAAGCGGCGTACTGAAACTGAACAGCTGCGGGCGATCTATCTTGGCCGTGACATCCGGCAGCTGCGCCACATACTGTCGCAGTAAAGTAATCAGCTGTTCTTCCTGCTCTGCGGTAGCACCGGCATTCAGCACAATATTTAACCGCCCCCAGTGGCTGCCGCCAATGCTGGGATCTGTGGTCATTTGCTGGCCCGTACCCGCCTGAGCATAGCTGCGGTTTACACTGTCCTGCTCTGCTGCCAGCCCGGCCAGGGCGACCAGCACCTTATCGGTCCGTTCTATTGCACTGCCAACCGGTAACTGTATTTCGACATAAAACTCGCCCTGGCTCATATCGGGAATAACTTCCGCGCCCAGATAAGGCAGCAGGGTATAGCACAGGGCTGAAATTCCCATTGTCAGACCAATAACCGCCCCTTTATGCGTCAGGGCCCATTGCAGAATATTACGGTAAAGCCGCTCAATTCTGACCAGACACCACTGCACCACCGTCAGTAATGGCTGAAACAGCATTCTGAGCAACCAGGATAGCGTGCGGGCAATCACCATCACGATACTTACCAGGGCAACCAGTATGCCTTTCAGCAATCTGCCGCTGAAACTTACCGGCCATAACCACCAGCGCGTTTTTTGTATAGCAGGTTGCTCTGCTGCAGGCTCTGTTAATTGTGGTGCAGCTGCGGTGCGTTTCTCACGGGCAGCCATGGTCGGAATAAGCGTTAATGCCACCACCAGCGAAATCAGCAACGCAAAAGTTACCGTTAAAGCCTGATCACGAAACAGCTGCCCGGCAATGCCTTCCACAAAAACCAGCGGGAAAAACACCGCAACAGTCGTCAGGGTTGAGGCGGTAATAGCCATTGATACTTCGCGGGTGCCGACTCTGGCAGCAGTAAAAGGATCGGTCCCCTGCTCTTTATGGCGGGCAATATTTTCCAGCACGACAATCGCATTATCAATCAGCAGCCCTACTGCCAGTGCTATCCCGCCCAGGCTCATCATGTTAAGGGTAATATCCTGACTGTACATCAGATTAAATGTAGCGATAATTGAAACAGGGATCGAAATAGAAATAACCAGCGTCGCCCAGAAATTCCGTAAAAACAGATACAATACCAGTATTGCCAGTGCGCCTCCGGTGACCGCTGAGGATTTTACTTCATCAATCGCCTGCTTGATAAATTCAGACTGATCATACACCAGCGTCAACTGATACCCGCCAGGTAAGGTTTTCTGTAATGCAGGTAACTGCGCCAGCAGATTTTCCGCTACCTGAACGGTATTGGCATCGCCTTCTTTATAAACCGCAATTTCAATGGCTTCTTTACCATTAACATAGGTAATACTCTGACGGTCTTCAAAACCATCGCGTACTTCTGCCACATCAGACAAACGAACCTGACTGTTACCTACCGTAGTAACGTACATATCTTCAATCTGTTTTAAATCAGTAAATTGATTAATAGTACGTACCAGATAATCGTAACCGGGGGTTTCCAGACGCCCCCCGGACTGATTGATATTTTCCTGCTTCAGCCGGGAACTGATAGCAGCAATATCCAGCTGTAACTGACTGAGTTTATGCGGATCAGCCAGTATCTGAATTTCCTGGCTTAAGCCCCCGTCAGGACGTACAGCCGCCACACCACTGAATGATTCGATACGGCGGCGTAAATCTTCTTCAGCATAAGTACGCAGGCTGACCAGTTGCGCCGGAGTGAGTTCGCCATCTTCTGACGTACGGCTTAATGCCAGCCTTACCACCGGATCCAGATTCGGGTTAAACCGCAACAGTAAAGGCTTTTCGATTTCCAGCGGCAACAGCAGGACATCCAGCTTTTCGCGAACCTCCAGCCCGGCCAGATCCATGTTAGTTCCCCAGTCAAACTCCATCACCACATCGGAACGACCAGAGCGGGATACCGACTGCACCTTACGCACCCCTTTTACAATACCAACCGCTTCTTCAATCGGTTTACTGACCAGCTGTTCCACTTCAGCCGGTGCAGCGCCAATAAATTCAGTGCGGACAGTCAGAGTGGGATAAGATAAATCAGGCAGCAGATTCATCGCCAGACGGGCTACAGCAACCATACCGAACAGCAGAATACCCAATGTAAACATCCAGACAGTTACAGGGCGTGCAACGGCAGTATCAACCAGTTTCATAATCAAAGTCCTTGAGCATTATTGTTATTTTTATCGGGCAGGCGACCCTGCCCGGCCCGGTATCAGAAATCGCGTACCGTAATAATATTTACCAGGCTATCGTCCTTCAGGGCAGACTGACCGGCAATGACAATGCTGTCGCCTTCATCCAGTCCTTCCAGGATTTCTACAGTGGTATCAGACTGATATCCGGTATGCACCACTTTGCGTTTCACTTTACCTTCAGGATCAATGGCAAATACCGTCAGAGTATTGTCTGTTGTCATCAATGCTCTTTTCGGCAGTAATAACGCCCGGGCTTTTACATCGTAATGCAGTTGCACCTGGGCAAACATGCCGGGTTTAAGTTGTTGCTGGCTGTTATCTACCCGCAGGGTGGCGCGTGCAGTACCTGATGACGCATCAACTACCGGAGATACCCGCACCAGTTCGGCAGTAAAAGGAGTCATACCGGCAAACTGTAATAATGCTTTCTGGCCGATACGGGCCTGGGCTAACTGTTGCTCCGGTAAGTGAATAACCGCTTCCAGTTCTTTATTGGATACAATATGGAACAATGAATGGATGGTATGCTGGTTAACCAGTTGTCCGATTTTGGCGTAACGGCGGGAAATAACACCGGATATTGGTGCCCGGATTTCAGTTTCTTGTAACGCCAGTTCCGCAGTTTTTACTGTGGCCGATAACGCATCATGCTGCCATTGCAGTTTTTCAAACACATCAGCACTTATCAGCTGACGCTGATACATTTCCTGCATCCGTTTCAGCTCGCTGCTTAAACGGTTTAATTCTGCTTTTTCTTTTGCCAGATGATACTGCTGCCTTTCGTTGTCCAGCTGAGCCAGTAACTGCCCCGCTTCAACCTGCTCCCCTTCTTCCACCAGAATCTGCTGCACAATACCGGTTGCTTTACTGATCACTTCGGCTTCGGCCCTGGCTTCCAGTGTCGCGGTGGTACGATAGGTACTGCTGATTTCGCCACGGCTGACCAATGACGCTTCTACCGGAATGGCCATGACCGCTTCCGCAGTAGCAGCAGCCGGGCTGCTGTTTGCCTGTTTGCATCCTGACAGCAACAAGCTGCCACCCGTTACAGCCAGAATAGCAAGTAATATTGATGGAGAGGTTTTCATATTTTGTCCTTTGGGAAACTGAATAATAAATATGTTAAGCAACCCAATGCAGCGGTTATGCCAGTAGAAATCAGAAATATTTCATCAATAAATTCAACAACATAAAAAATCATTTCTTTATTCCTTTTATAGGGAATGAAAAATCATAGTAAAATTCACTAATAATTGGTCATAAATCACATCAGCAGGCTGGTTAATTGCCAACCAATCAAAGGCTAGAGTATGTACTCTAATGTTATGAGTGCTTATACTGCCCGCCTTTTACCAACAGAGTGTTTTGTATGCTAAGAAAATCTTCCATTTGTATGGCAATTGCTGCCGCCCTGACCTGTCAGCAAGCCTTTGCTGAAGGCTATAAGCTGTTTGAACAATCGGTAAGCAGCATGGGTAATGCTTACGCCGGACGTGGTGCGCAAATCACCGATGCCACACTGGTTTATTCAAATCCGGCAGCACTAACGCAATTACAGGGTGCGCAACTGTCAGGTGGCATAAACTACATTGCCGCCAGAACCAATTATCGTAATGCTGAAGCTTACAGTGCACAGGGTGCTCCGGTAGTTGGTCGTAGCGAAGGCAAAATTAGTTTGAACGAACTGATCCCTTTTGTGTTTTACAGCGATCATATTTCTGAACAGCTCAGCTGGGGTATCGGGTTTTACGTACCTTACGGTTTATCTTCTGACTACCAGCAAGACTGGGTTGGCCGTTATTTTGCTGACGAAACCGCAATTGAAGTATTAAGCCTGCAACCAACCCTGGCTTATAAAGTTACGGATATTTTCTCTGTCGGTTTAGGTATTTCGGTTAACCGGGTATCCGGTACGCTGTCAAAATTCAAAGATCACAGCGGATTGTGTGAAATGGGTACGGCTATCAACGATTTAGCCGGCGGAGCAGATATTTACAATGATGCTTACTGTAACAGTCATTATCAGGTGGAAGGTGATGATATCGCTTTTGGTTACACGCTGGGTTTACACAGCGAGCCGGTAAGCGGCACCCGTCTGGCACTGGTTTATCACTCTGCGGTTCGTTACACCTTAAAAGGTGATTCAGAAATTACCAATACTCCGATTACCGGCGCTAACGTAGCAGGAAATCCCGGTTATATGGTGATAGCTCCTCACCTGCCAGCCGTTGACCTGTCAACCGGTAAACTGGCAGCTAATGATTACCTGACAGAAGCCAGTAAGTTAAGCTTAACAACTCCGGCCACCCTGACATTCAGTATTGATCAGCAGGTAACACCGGAGCTGTCATTGCAATTCAGCGCTAACTGGACAGAATGGAGTGAATTCCGCAGTATTGATATTGTCAGTGACGACGCTAACCCCAGTATTTCACTGAATACCCAGCTGCCACAAAACCTGAATGCAGAAGGCTACATCGGCTATATTCCTGAGCAGTGGCGCAATGTCTGGGCTTTTGCAGTGGGTGCAACCTATCAGTACCGCCCTGATCTCGCGTTAAAAGCCGGTATCGCTTATGATGAAAATCCAATCCAGGATTCACACAGAACAGCACGGGTTCCGACGACTGACCGTACCTGGTTAACCGTAGGCAGTAACTGGAAACTGGCAGAAAATATGAGCATGGATTTTGCCTATGGCTACCTGTTTACCAGCGATACCGCTATTAATGAACATGAGTACAATGTTCAGAACGTCGCACTATACAACAGTAACCTGAAAGCAGATTACAGCAACAAAGCCCAGGTAGTAGCGGTACAATTTAACTACACCTTCTAACGACACCTGCAGATACAGACACCGGTAAAAACCGGTACTGTGACGCAATAAAATAAGGCCGGCAATTGCCGGCCCTATTATTTTCTGCCTGTGCTAGTTTCTGTCTATCAGTACAGCAATGTCAGATGGTAACCGGACGCACTTTGCGGATCACTCTCTGCGGCAATAACATAACGTTTACCACTTTCAAGCTGCATTAAATCTGTTTTGTACAACAGATTGGCACTGCTGCTGTCAGCGCCTTTAACCAGGGCAATGGCATAATAATCTTTTGGCAGGGTAATCCCTGCTTGTTTACCGGGATCCAGGTTTTTCACATGATAACGGGCAGTATTAATCGTCTCATTCTGTCTGACAAAATACACGCTCAGCGTTCCCTCCTCCGGAACCAGATTCGCTACAGCAACATCATGAGACTGTACCTGGGGTAATTCTGTCTCAGCAATGTTCAGCAAACTGACCTGCTGGTTCACATCTTCAAATACCAGCAAGGCCCGGCTCTGCCCCGGAGTAATACTCAGCAGCGCACTGTTCAGCAGTATCTGGTTAGTAGTATCTGCATCACGTACCGACAGGCTGTAATCTCCACGGTTAACCGACTGGTAAGCACTGAAATCGCCCTCAGCCAGTTGCAGCACTTCGGTATTATCCAGTGCAACACTGATATCAGTGGCTGCCAGCCCGTTATATATCCGGTACTGCGCGGTGGCATTTTCATGATCAAGATTTTCCACCGTGGTCGAATTCAGGACGATATCTACCACAATCTGCTGCTCTATCGGGCCATGCTTATCACGTACAATCAGTACATAGGTGGTGGTAAAACGGAAATCCACAGCCCGCCGTTCAAATACCGGCGTCTGCTGGCCAGCTTCAGTCAGATACAGGTTATATTTACCGGTTGCATGGTTACTGGCGGTAGCTGTAATCTCATTCAGCGACAACCCGGTAACCAATTCAGCATCGGCAAAAGGCTTTCCCTCTTCTCCCAGATAAATATCCAGCTGTGGATACTGGGCGGATAAGTTGGCCAGATGAAGATTAAAAGCGTTATCCAGCGCATCGTTACGGCTGAAACTGACTTGAAGATAATCTGGCTGGTCGCTGCTTTCTGTCAGCAGGAATAACGTTTTATCACCTTTGGCCAGCGACAGCTCCTGCTCAAGCAGCGTATCCGTAGTATTACTGTTAGTTAGTTTAAGTGTGTAACTGCCCGGTTCAACGGTAACCAGACTGCTGGCATCGCCATAAGTTGCTGTCCCAAGGGACGTTTCTCCGGCAGCACCTGCAACACTGCTGTTACTGGCCGAACCATTGTAAAACTGGATATAGCTCTGATTGAATTCAGAGTCATCACCACCACTACTGCCCCCACAACCTGCAAGCCCCGCCAGCGTAACTGCTGCCAGTAAATGCGCGGAAAAAAACCTTTTCATAATTATCTGTATCCTGAAGTAACAAAAAATAACCGACACAGATTAAGTATTTCATGCAGTAAAGACTATGGGGTTTTACCATTGAAAACAGTTAGTAACCCTTAATTACAAAGCGGGTTTCCCCGGCGGATTCAGCCGGCTTTAAGCAAGTGTCTCCTACACTTGCGACTTAGTGTCGAAAGTAAAGAAACCAGTACAGGCTGTCTCTGGTCGAAGTTTAGGGTAAACTGAAGCATAAAGCCGATATTCCCAGGATATGACGAGGTAAATATGATGTCTGTCTCCACTGTATTAAAACGCATCAGCCGCTGGAGCCCGCTTGTACTGCTGGTGCTGCTGGCAGGATGCAGTACTACCCGTACCGCTGTGGTGGATTATGACCGCAATGTCGATTTCAGCCGTTATAAAACATTCAGCTTCTACCAGCCGGAACAAACAGCCGGCCAGCAGGATGAACAAAATTATCAGTCACTGACCAGTCAGCATTTCAGAACCGCTATTATGAATCAGATGCAGTCGCTGGGTTATCAGTATGATGAAAATGCCCCGCAGTTACAGGTTAACTACGCAACAATCAGCGAAACCCGGACCGATATTCAGAGCTCGCCTTTCCGGGTAAACGTCGGCTATGGTTTTTATGGGTCCCGCAGCAGTATTTATACCGGTTTTCCGTTGTATGGTAATAATCTGCGGCAAGTAAGATACCGGGTAGGTACTGTCGTGATTGAACTGATTGATACCGCTCAGAAACGCCTGGTGTGGGAAGGAAGCCTGGAAGGCCGGATGTCGAAAAAACCAGCAGAAAATCCGCAGCAGTCTATTACGGAAATCGTGGATACTATCTTTCAGGGTTTTCCCGGACGTCAGCCTGTTGTGACCAACTGAGCAAACCGTACCTGTCTGACATAAAAACCGGCTCAGATATAATACCAATCATAAGCAGAAATCAGCTTACTCTAAGCTAACCGTTGAAGCCCCGGACGGGCGGAACCGAGCCTACAGGGATGTATTCACGGCGTGTTAGCGTGAGTAAGCTGATGAATGCCTTAACTTTAACTGAGCCGGTTTTACTCTCGTTATTTATCCAGTTCCAGCTTACCACTGACCGTTGTCAGCTCTACCAGTCCTTCGCCTTGCCCCAGGGTAAACTGCAGGCTTCTGCCCGGCCCGTATTTAGCTTTATTTACCTGATCACGGGTCAGCTCATTTTTAATATTACCGCCGGCACTGGCAGTCAGGCTGAATTTGGCGCTGACCGTCTGTGGCAGTTTCAGTTCAATATCACCGCTGACACTGCTACCGCTGATCCTTGGGCTGGCTGAATCTTTAACATTAATATCCAGATCCCCATTCACCGCAGACATTTTCAGCTCTGACAAGCCACTCAGTTCCAGCTCTGCACCGCCATTCACCACACTGAGGCTGACATCGGATGCCCGGCTGCGGGATTTTATTTCACCATTAACGGTAGTCAGCGTTAAACGGCCTTCTGATGCAGTATCATCAATTTTGCCATTGACGGTTTTCAGCTCCAGCCGTCCGCTATTCTGTTTACTGCTGATTTCACCATTCACGGTACTTAACGTCACCAGGTGGCTTAATCTTTCAGCACGGATATCACCATTAACAGTAGTCACTTTACTGCTGCCGGTTATGCCGCTGACATTAACACGGCTGTTTACACCTTTGAATTCCACCTCGCTGCCTGTTGGCACTTCAATTTCCAGCTCAGAGCCTTTATCACGGTTACCGGAAGTACTGACTGAACGGGGCATTTTCACTTCAAAATGCGTAAAACCGTTTTCAGATTTCAGTTCAAAGCCTTCGGATTTTTCATCCAGTTTGCCTTTTACCCGGAAGGTATTGGCAGAAACCGCCTTAATCGTAATATCGCCACGCATAGCTTCAATATAGATTTTTTCATTGGCAGCCACATTTACACTTTCATTGATCGCCTGCCGATCACCAGCCCAGCTTAGCAGGCTGACGCTCAGTAATACTGCCGAGCTTAATGTTATTATCGCTTTCATACCGTTCTCCTTAATAAACTCTCGTACCAGATTCAGTAACAAGCTGCAAATACGCCAGCTGCTGCTGATATAATCTTTGTAACTGGGTCAGCAGTTGCGGTTCTTCCGGATAAAAGCTCAGGGCGTAGCGTACCTGCCCTACTGCATTATCCCAAACCTGCATTTGCTGCTGCCAGTCTGCAAAAACCTGATCAACACTGGTCATCACTGCCAGTTGTTCGGCTTTGCGTTGCTCATACGTTTGTAACAATACTAATTCTGCAGAAGGTGCCATAGCCGGCCCGTTATAAGGCATCAGCAGTTTGTATCCCAGTATGCTCACCACACCAAATACCGCTGCTGCCAGCCATAACGGATAGTTAAGCCGTGCTTTTGGTGCTGGCAACCGTGCTGCCAGCCCGGGCCATAAGTCCCGTTCAGGCAGAATATCCGGTGGTAAATTACCAACCGCCTGATCAAGTTGTTGTTCAGTCTTCACTTAACCACTCCTTTAATAACTGCCGGGCCCGGTGATACTGTGCTTTTGATGATCCTTCTGCAATACCAAGCAACTCTGCAATTTCCTGATGCTGATATCCTTCCAGCGCAAACAGTACAAATACTGCTCTGGCTCTGGCGGGCAACCTCTGAATAGCCTGCTCCAGATCCTGATTTTCAGTTATTTCTGCCACAGGCATCCCGTCCGGATCATCACTGTCTGTCAGCCGTAATAGCTTGTCCTGCCGCCATACATCTATCGCAGTACGGGTAGCAATACTGTGCAGCCAGGTAGCAAAATTGCTGTCACCACGAAATCCGGGGAGTTGCTGCCATATTTTTATAAAGGTTTCCTGACAGGCATCTTCTGCTTTTTGTTTATCTGCCAGTAAGCGCCAGCTAATGGCATAAACCCGGCCGATAAATTGCCGGTACAGCTGATAAAACGCCTGACGGTTTCCTTTTTGCGCAGAGCGGATTGCAGCAGCAATCTCAACAGACATGCGGTTTCCTGTAAATAACGTATTTGGCTGGTTAGTCGTCAGGTTAGTTGAAAAGGTTTAAAGCCGGAAATAAAAATTCTGGGGGCCGAAGCCCCCATCACTAAATAGTGGATTGAAATCCAGGGAGGAGGTCTAACACTGGCTATTATCCGGTGCTGAAATGTCAGTTATATGACAAAAGCGGGATAGTTTTATTAAAGCTTAGCAGAGTATTTTTGCCATTTGCACTTTGTCATTATCCGGACAGATCGACATAAAAAAGCCGGATGCAAAGCATCCGGCAAATAAGTTAGCACTAGGGAACAGAATTGCCCGTTTAAGGCAAAAGTATTATTTATCTGTTCTGTGACAGTATAATGAACAGCATTCGTTAACTGTTAAACTTACCTGACCGGCAATCTGATGATCTTACCTGCTGCCCAGCCACAACGTCTGGCTAAAATTATTGCCGCCAGCGGCCTTTGCTCACGCAAAGCCGCTTCCAGGCTTATTGATGCTGGCCGGGTGCAGCTGAACGGGCGACAGGCCAGCCATATTGATCATGTCTGCCCTGCCGATACGGTGCTGGTTGATAACCAGCCTTTGCCAACAGCAGAGCCCAGGCAATACTGGCTGTATCATAAACCGGCAGGAGTTGACTGTAACCTGCGGGCAGATGATCCCTGTAGTCTTTTGCATATTCTGCAACACTTACCCTGCCGGCTGTACCCCAGTGGCCGGCTGGATAAAGATTCAAGAGGTTTACTGCTGCTGACCAATGACGGAGAACTGAACCAGCGGTTATTGCATCCGGCCTTTCAGCATGAAAAAGAATATCTGGTAACCGTTGATAAACCGCTGACACCGGAATTTATACACCAGATAGCCAGCGGCGTTTGCTGGCAGGTTGGTCCCAGGCATTATCAGTCACGCCCCAGCCAGATTACCCAGACCAGCTGGCAGCAATTCCGTTTAATTTTAACTCAGGGGCTGAACCGTCAGATCCGCTATATGTGCCGGGCTTTAGGTTACAAAGTCACTGACTTATGCCGCCTGCGCATAGAAAACCTGCAATTATCCGGGCTGGCCTGTAATGAACTTCTGCCACTTACCGGTAATACCGTTAATGAGTTAAGACGCCGGGTGTGCAGCCGCACCAGACTTACGCCACAACAACAGGCTGAGCAGTAAAGTAACCCCATACATCAGCAGAGCACCTGCCACCACACCATGCCACTGAGCCCACAGCCAGAAAGGTTGCAAATAAAGCCCGCCGGTGCTGGCACCAACATAGTAAAACACCAGATACAGCGCGCTGGCGCTGGCTTTCGCTCTGGTAGCGTAATGATTCACCCAGCTGCTGGCCAGCGAATGGCACAGGAAAAACCCAAAAGAACTGATAAAGAACCCAACAACAATGCCCGGCAGTGAACTGCTGAGGGTACATAACGTACCCAGCATCATAATAATAATACCCGCGGCCATACCCAGTGCCGGCGAAATGATATTCCCTACCCGGCCGGAAATAGCAGAACCAATGGTTCCGGTAAAATAAGTGACAAACAGCAGGCCAATCCAACTGCTGGATAACAAATAAGGCGCATCAGCCAGCACAAACGCAATGTAGGTGTACTGGTTCAGAAAAATAAAGAAGTTCAGCCCGCCGATAAGATAAGTCAGCAGCAGCAAAGGCTGACGAAGATGGTAAATATTATCTGCCAGTGCCTGTTTTAACCTGAACGGTTTAGGCTGAAACTGCACAGAGGCAGGCAAATAGCGCCAGATCAGATAACAGCTAATCACCCCCAGTACGGCCATTGGCCAGAAAACCCACTGCCAGTGTCCTAAATCAGCCAGCCATCCGGCCAGTACCCGGCCTACGATACCACCCAGCGAATTGGCACTGATATAATACCCCACCGCCACTACCAGTGCCGGTTTGGTATATTCCTCGCCCATATAAGCAATGGCAATAGCCGGTAAACCACCGAGAAAAATACCCTGCATGGCCCGCCAGAACAGCAAACTGCCGAAACTATTAACCTGAGTTAAGGCAAAAGTACTGACAGTCATACCGATTAACGTCAGTAACAGCAGTTTTTTTCTGCCCCAGGCATCAGATAACGACGCATAAACCAGCAGAGATAACCCCAGGCATAATGTCCCCAGGGTATAGCTCCAACTGGTCTGTAACGGAGAAAGGTTAAATTCCTGGCTTAGTACCGGCAATAGCGGTTGTAACAAATGCAAATTGGCAAACACCACCATCGCCGCCAGGCATAACGCAAAAGTACTGGCATAAAACGCTTTGGACCTCTGTTCAATAAGCACTGTCGGACAACCACATCTATACGGAAAGAACCCGTAGTATAAAGAGTTTTAGTATCTGAAACGAGACAATATCCGGAGTTTATTACTCTGCACCGGTATCTCCTTTTCATTAATAACGCAGTAAATCTGCCATAATGATTAAAGTTTATACAAGCGGTGCCGATATATCGGGTGATACTTTATTTTTAATCGCGCGATGTCATCCATACTCTTGCAGGAGAACAACATGACAGTAAATTTATCATCGATAAACAGCAGAACCCAGGTTGACGACTCATCAGCCAAAGGCATCAGCCGTTCTGATACGGAAAAACACCGGCAGGCACAAAATATTGCGATATTACAGGCTAATGAACAGGTGTCATTACGCAGTAATAACGACTCACTCAGCCTGCTGTATAAAACAGCTTTGGAAGGTATTAATGCAGAGCTTGCACCGATATTTGGCGAGAATGCCGCACAAAAAATCTATAACTCCGGTATAGATACTTCGCCTGAAGCGACAGCTGAGCGTATTGTCAGCTTTGCTACTGCTTTTTACAGCCGTTACAAAGAGCAAAACCCTAATGTCAGTGATGAAGAAAATCTGGATAATTTTCTGAAAATTATCGGCGGCGGTATCGACAAAGGCTTTGATGATGCCAAAAACATCCTGAAAGGCTTGCAGGTTTATGAAGGTGATGTGGAAAGTGGCGTAGACAAAACCTATGAACTGGTGATGAAAGGTCTGGACGCTTTCCGTGAAAAAATGCAGGAACTGGTAAACACAGGTATAGCAACGGACAACTAAGTTGTCCGTACAGGTTCAGGAAACAGGGCTTTCCGTATGCTCTGTTTTATCAATCCGGGTGACCAGCAACTGGTCGATCTTATAACTGTCGATATCAACCACTTCAAATTTATAACCACTGTGCAGCACAAAATCAGTACGTTTCGGGATCTTACGCAGCATATACATCATAAAGCCCGCTATCGTTTCATAATTTTCAGCCGCCGGGAAACTGTCAATATCCAGCACCCGCATTACGTCAGCCAGCGGGGTTAGCCCTTCGATCAACCACGAATCATTATCACGTTTTACAATCTGCTCTTCTTCAGAACTGACCAGCTCACCCATGACAATGCTCATAACGTCCTTGAGGGTGATAATCCCGACTACCAGCGCGTATTCATTCATAATGACCGCAAAATCAACCCCGGCTGATTTAAAATGCTCCAGCACTTCATATAACGACAACGTATCCGGGATAATCAGCGGCGCCCGGAAAATACCTTCTTTTTTCAGGGAAATATCCTGATTGTGTAATACCTGCATCAGGATATCGCGGGTATCAACATAACCAACTACCCGGTCCAGGCCGCCATCGCACACCATAAACTTGGCATAAGGATGCTCGGCTATTTTTGCTTTAATATCTTCTGCAGATTCAGCGGTATCAAAATAAATCAGGCTTTCCCGTGCCGTCATGGCAGATGTTACCGTGCGGGACTCCATCTCAAATACGTTTTCCAGCAACTGATGCTCATGTTCCTGTAATATCCCGGCCTGCGCACCGGCATCCATCATGGCGATAATATCATCAGGTGTAATATCGTCCTTACGCATGGTGGGTACTTTAAACAGCCCGAAAAATAAATTCGCCAGGCTGTTAAACAACCAGACAAAAGGTTTCAGCAAGACAATCAGTAACAACATTGGCCCGACAACCCTGATCGCAATTTGCTCCGGGGCAATCATGGCAAGGCGTTTCGGCATTAAATCAGCAAACAGAATAAACAGTGATGTCACCAGAAATACCGACAACCCGAACGCAAGATGCGGTAACCAGTGGCCTGTAAACAGCATTTCCAGCAGTTTCAGAATATAAGGTGTAAAAGCCGATTCACCCAGAATACCACCCAGAATCGCAACCGCATTCAGGCCAATTTGTACCACCGTAAAAAAATTGCCGGGATCTTCCTGCAACATCAGCACTTTTTCAGCCTTGACGTTACCTTCAGAAGCCATGAGCCGTAAACGCATTTTACGGGACGCGGCCAGAGCAATTTCGGATAACGAAAAAAAGGCACTGGCTGAAACCAGTACTATCATCAGCAATATATATTCCATTGCGGTCATATCGAATCCCATTATCTTCTGCTACCACAGGCAGAATTATCCGTTATTATAGCCTGATCCCGGTGCGAATAGCTCTAACGTACTGAAAAACCTTCATCTTCACTTTCTGATAGCTAAAGTTTCTCACGATAGATCAATTCAGTTTGATCTATATCAGGCAAAGCCCCCGGTTATAGTGTACATTTTTTAATCACTAAAGGTTTTACCACAGAGGAGCTGAAAATGACGAACGTGATCGGTGTAATTCTGGCAGGCGGCGCAGGCAAACGTTTGTATCCACTTACAGCAAACCAGGCAAAGCCAGCGGTATCTTTTGCCGGTCAGTATCGTATTATTGATTTTGTCCTCAGTAACCTGTACAACTCCGGTTTTACCCATCTGTTTGCCCTGACCCAGTTTAAACCGGAAAACCTGCATCAACATCTTACGGCTTACTGGCAACCTTATCTGGCTGACGAAGGCTTTATAAAAATATGTCAGACACCGCATGCGCAAAATACCGGCACAGCCGGGGCTGTAAAGCAAAATCTGGAAACCATACTGGCCGCTAACCCACAGGCAGTGATTATTGTCAGCGCGGATCATATTTACAAAATGGATTACCGCCAGATGCTGGCTTTTCACCAGCAGAAGAAAGCCTGCTTAACTATTGCAGCTATTGCCGTACCTGAACATCAGGCTCATCATTTCGGCATTATAGAAACAGATGATGACAACAGAATGACAGCCTTTATCGAAAAACCCCAGCATCCGGTAAAACATATTCCGGGACGTCCGGGTTATGTGCTGGCCTCTATGGGCAATTATCTTTTTTCAGCCGATGGTCTCAGACAGGCATTAGAAGACATACCGCAAACAGCCTGCTGTGATTTCGGGCATGATATTATTCCGGCACTTTATCCGCATCAGCCGGTTTATGCTTACGATTTCAGCACCAACCAGCTACCTGTGCGTTATGGTATCAGCGGCTACTGGCGTGATGTCGGCACCTTAGACTCATACTATCAGTGTCAGATGGACTTACTGCAGCACCCAGGGGTACTGAGCCTGCACAATCATAAATGGCCTATTCATTGTGCAGGGCAACACAGGGAAGACAGTAACCGGATTGCTGCTTCAGCCAAAATACAACGTTCTATTTTAGGCCGGCACTGCCATATTGGCGAACATAGCTACCTGGAAGGCGTTATTCTTGGCGACAACATTCAGATAGAAGAAGATTGCAGTATCAGCGATGCGATTATTGACAGTGATACCCATATCGCGGCGGGTACACAAATTAACCCTGATCGCATCAGCAGTATTCCAGGTGCTGTACGTTCCGAGCAAGGCATCATTGTTATTCCACAGGGCAGCCGGATTGGTTTTGCTGCTGCCCCCGGAAAAATACCGGCCACAACGTGGTCACGATCTTTCCTGTTACGTTAAGCCGGTTTAACTGTAAGCTGCTCAGCGCCGTTCCTGGAACAGCAGGTATAAACCACTGCTCATAATAATCGCAGCTCCAATCAGTAAACTGAGCGCCGGCCATTGCTGCCATAGCAGAATATCAAAACCTATCCCCCATAGCAGCGCAGTATATTCAAAAGGTGCAATAACCGACGCGGGGGCCAGTTTAAACGCCTCGGTCAGACAAATCTGCCCGATAAACCCGGTAACACCAATAACCAGAAAATAGTGCCATAAACCGCTTTGTAAAGGCTGCCACACCGGCCATGAAAGCGCCCCGGCCCCGATAATTAAAAAAGTCATTAACCAGAACACCATGTTGCCACTGGTATCAGACTTCGCCAGCACCCTGACAGTAATAGCCGATACCGCATAACAAAATGCAGCCACCAGAGCTGCCAGTGCACCAATACTCAGAAACTGACCGGTATCGGGTTTCAGCATATAAATTACTGTCGCCAGCCCGACACCTATAGCCACCCAGTGACGTGGTGCAACCTTTTCTTTCAGCCACCATACCGACAATACGGTAATCAGCAGCGGACACGAGAAGAAAATAGCATAGGCATCGCCCAGGCTAAGGGTTTTCAGGCTGAAGACAAAAGAAGCCAGCATAACAATACCCAGTACTGCCCGCAGAACATGCAATGACCAGCGGGCCTGAAGCAGATATTTTGCCTGGCCGGTACTGATAAGCCACAACAGCACCAATGGCCAGGCAAACAGTCCGCGCAGGCAGGTAATCTGCATGGCAGAGTAATAAGGCGTCAGCGCTTTCATTGCCGCATCCATAGCGGAAAACATTGCCACGGCAATAATCATGGCAATAATGCCCTTTGCAGGTTTGTCGGAGGAAATCATCTGTGGCTTTCTGCTATCGGTTATCACAGGCTGGAAATGGCGCAAGTGTAACCAATAGCCAGAACTTAATCGAGAGCATAGTAACGGCATCATTCCAAAAATATCCTGTTACAACCTCAGGTTTGCGGTTGGGGGCTGATATGCTATTACTTGTCAGCTACATAAAAAACAATAAGGAACAGCCATGTTTAAACCACGTTATATTGCACTGCTTTGTGCACTGGCAACAGGCTCTGTCTTCGCCAGTGAAAGTACCCTTTTACTGCGGCAGCCTGACATTTCACAACACCATATCGCCTTTGTTTATGGTGGTAATATCTGGCTGGCAGATCGTGATGGCAGCAATCCGCGACAGCTGACCAGCCATCCGGCTCAGGAATTTGCGCCGTATTTCTCTCCGGACGGTAACTGGATTGCTTTTTCTGCCAGTTATGACAACAACACCGATGTCTATGTCATGCCCGTTTCCGGTGGCGAAGCCAAGCGGCTTACCTGGCATCCCGGCGCAGATATCGTTAATGGCTGGAGCCCTGACGGCAAAAAAGTGCTGTTTGCCTCTAACCGCGAAGTAGAAAACAGCCGCAGTAACCAGTTATACGAAATTGCGCTGACGGGTGGCTACGAACAGAAAGTTATGGAAGCGGTAGCCTTTGAAGGTAAATGGTCTGGCAATGGCCAGAAACTGGCTTACCGCCCGAACAATATGGCTTACAGCGCCAGCAGTGGCTGGCGCCTGCACCGGGGAGGCAGCACACCGCCGGTATGGATTATCGACCTGCAGAAACAGCAGTTGGAAAAAATCCCTCACCCTAACGCCAATGATTTCAATCCATTATGGGCAGGCGATACCGTACTATTTTTATCTGACAGGGATAACACCGCTGTTAACTTATTTTCCTATAAGAATCAGCAGGTTTCTCAGCTGACATCTGAAACAGTATGGGATATCAAAAGTGCCAACGCCTATCAGAATACCGTAATTTATGAAACCGGAGGTCAGCTTAAACTGCTGGATCTCAGTAACGGCCAGAGCACGGCTCTGGATATTACGGTAACAACCCAATCGCCACAAAGCCGGCCACAGTGGAAAGATGTCAGCAAAAATATTACCTCAACCCAGCTTTCTGCCACCGGACAACGGGTTGTAGTAAGTGCCAGGGGTGAAGTGTTTACCGTTCCGGTAAAAGATGGTTCTGTACGCAACCTGACCCAAACCTCCGGCGTACGCGAATTCGACGGCTTATGGAGCCCGGATGGCAGCAAAGTGGCCTATATCTCCGACGAAGGCAACAAACACCAACTGGTGCTTACCGCTCAGGACGGCATGGGTACTACCGAGCATTATCCGCTGAGCGATACCGGCTATTTTAATCTGCTGGCCTGGTCACCAGATAATACCCTGCTGGTTTATCAGGATAACCACTTAAATCTGTATGCACTGAACCTGAAAACCAAACGTAGCCAGAAGCTGGACAGCAGCGCCAGGCGTTCAGCGTTTAATGTGTCATTTTCACCTGACAGCCGTTATCTGGCCTATACCGTATCCGGTGCTAATTACTTCAGCCAGATTAAACTGTTTGATTTTACATCTGGCCGCCAGACGTTGCTGACCGATGGCCTGAGCCACGCTGACAACCCGGTATTCGGGCAGGATTACCTGTACTTCACCGCCTCAGTTAACACCGGACCGTCACAGGTCGGTCTGGATATGTCAACCCAGGAACGCCCGGTGCGTACCGGTATTTATGCCGTAGTACTGGCCGCCGATGGCAAGTCTCCGTTACTGCCCAAGGCAGGGGATGAAACCGTCAACAGCGGCTCTGACAAAAAAGATAAAGATAAAAAAGACGAAGAAGCCAAAACCACTCCGGTTAAACTGGATTTAGCCAATATCCAGCAACGCTTTGTGCCTCTGCCTCTGCCTGAGCGGAATTACGGCAATCTGGCCCTGGCCAGCGACGGCGCACTGTTCTATCTGGAATATCCGCAACCTGGCAGCAGTAACGAATTACCGGGCAGTCCTGCCGGTACAGCGGCGCTCTATCGTTTCGATTTTGAAGAAAAGAAATCGGCTGAAATACAAAGCGGCCTGCAAAGCTTCGGATTAAGCGCCGATGGCAAAAAACTACTGCTGCATAGTAATGGCAAGCTGGAAGTAGGTGATGCCGCAGCAAAACCAGATGCTAAAACGGTCGATCTCAGCCAGCTGAGAATGTATCTTGAACCTCGCCAGGAATGGCAACAGATCTTCAACGATACCTGGCGGATGCAGCAAGAATATTTCTATGATCCCAAGCTGCATGGTATAGACTGGCAGGCCGTTTATGATCGTTATCAGCCACTGCTGAAACACGTACAACAGCGTGAAGATCTGAACCAACTGCTGGTAGAAATGATTGCAGAGCTACAGGTTGGGCATAACCGGGTTGGTGGTGGTGATATTCATCAGGAAACCCCGCACAAAGTCGGTTTACTGGGTGCAGATTTCACTATCAGCAATAATCTTTACCAACTGAAAACCGTTTATCAGGGTGACCGCTGGGACCCCTTCCTGAAAGCCCCTCTGGCAGTTCCCGGCGCCAGCGCCAAAGCCGGTGATTTTATTCTGGCTATCAATGGTAAAAAACTGGACGCCAGCCAGAATATCTACGCCCTGCTGGATAACACCCTGGGGAAACAGGTTGTACTGACGCTGGCAGATGACAGCAGAGGCCGCAACCAACGTAATATTACGGTCGAACCGGTTGCTAATGAAGCGGCACTGCGTCAGTGGCACTGGATTGAAAAAAACCGCCAGCTGGTACATGAAAAAACCAATGGTAAAGTCGCTTACGTTTACCTGCCAAACACCGCAGCCGGTGGCTTCCGTTACTTTAACCGGATGTTCTTTGCGCAAATAGATAAACAGGCAGTAATTATTGACGAGCGCAAAAATGGCGGTGGCCAGGCAGCTAACTACATTACTGAAATACTGAACAGACCTTATCTGGCAGGCTGGAAAGACCGTGACGGTTTAGTTTTCCATACCCCAGGCGGAGCTATTTACGGCCCGAAAACCATGCTGATTGATCAGGATGCCGGTTCAGGTGGCGACTTCCTGCCCTGGTCTTTCAAACGGCTGGGTCTCGGCAAACTGATCGGCACCCGTACCTGGGGTGGCCTAATTGGTATCTCTGCCAACCCAAACCTGATTGATGGCGGTTTTCTGGTAGTACCTTTCTTCCGTTTCTTTACTCCGGATGGTGAATGGCGGGTAGAAAATGAAGGCGTAGCACCGGATATCGAAGTTGAACTGGATCCGCTGGCGGTTAACAAAGGACGTGACGTACAGCTGGAACGGGCAATCGCAGAAACCCTGCAACAGCTGAAAGATACCCCACCAGCCACCCCACACCATCAGGCACCGGCAATGCCTGAAAAACTGGGGCTGTAAACTCCACAAAAAAAGCTACCGGTTATTTACCGGTAGCTTTTAATTCATCATAGCATTACATACCCTTATAAAATATAATCTTCCTGGCTGCAGTTTCATAAAAAATATGCCGCTATTGATCAACAGAGCCAAATTATTTTACCCATAAAATACATGGCTGAATATCAGACACCCTGAACTCAATTTATCACGATAAGGAACGGTGGAGACAGCAATCATCTCCTCTGTAATAAAC
>JARXRR010000017.1:0-56974 GCA_033792355.1 Chromatiaceae bacterium AAb-1 | reverse complement strand
GAGCTATAGCACTAACAATGCCAGTTTTTAATTTATTGATTTTTAATGATATTTTTTGTATTGAGTGTTGTATGGAACTGTCCGCGGACAGTTAAGGTGTCCGTACATTCTGCTGGCGGACATGGCTGTAATAATGCAGAGGCTGCAGCAGGATTTTTTTGCCGCGATTGGCAGCTGGGATTCGCGGTTGTGGCAAACACTGATCCCGCGATGTTGCTTAGTATTTTGTGGGCCTGAAAGCTAAGAAGCCCAAAAGCTTCTTAGCTTGTAACTATCAGGGCTTTTGCAGCCATTTGCCGTCCAGCAGAATAAAATGGCCACGCTGGGTGCGTTCAATGGCTTTTTTACCTGCCATGGCTTCGACATCGGCTACGGCAATGTTGTTTTCTTTGGCCAGACGTGCGTATTCGGTGCGGCGGGCATCGTTAATCAGTTTGACAATCTCGGAGGCATCGCCACTGTTTTGTACTACGCCCAGATAGCCATTGGCTTGCTCACCAACCAGCCCTTGCTCTTTGGCTGGGCCGAGGGATGACATTGCCTGTTGCAGGTTTATCGCGAACACCGGCAGGCTGATGGCGAATATTGCTGAACAGCAAAGTATTTTTAAGGTATTTGAAATACGCATAGTACGCTCCTTAGAATAAACCACTTGAATTGCTGAACAGTTCATCCAGCTGTTTATCGACCCTGATATAGATTTCATGCTGAATTTTCACATTCAGATTTATATTAATCGGCTCATTTGGCATCGCCACCTGTACCTTAGGGGTGCAGGCCATAAGCAGCAGTAACGTAAGTGCTGCGGCTGCTGTTTTTAATATCATCTGTTTTCTCCTGACGAGGAACCCGCCTCGCGTTGTTGTAGCCGTTGTTGAACCCGCTGTTTTATTTTGTCACTGATCTGGCTGCTAAGTTGCAGGCTGGTAATCATTGCCGGTAAATCTTCCTCCAGATTGATATTAAAGTTTATTGCCCGTCCTTGTTCAAGAGCCGGGTTTAAGCCTTCCAGCCGTAGTGCCAGCATTAATTTTCCTGAGGTGTCATAGCTGACATTACTGGACAGAATGGAGTAATGGAAGTCATCCAGTGCATCCAGAATAACTTTCATCCCCGGATTGGATGCCGCCATACCGGCACTGCCTGGTGAACGGTACTGTAATTGCCCGCCCGGCGTTTCGGCTGCCACATAGCCTTGTTCGACAGATATTCCTTCAGAGGTGATGCCAATCGGAATGGAACCCGATATTCTGCCGGTGCCGCTTAATTCACTGGAAGGGTGTTGCTGTAATAGTTTGGCCAGTTCCAGTTGGTTAACCTTGATATGTAGCAACTGGTTATCTTTACTGAGATCAAGTTGTTGTGGCTCGGTGGTAATGCTGCCTCCCATCAGTAACAAAGATAACTGCTGTAAATCCAGCTTACCTGCTGTGAGATTATCTGGCGAGGTCTGATAAGAGGCGGCAAGTTTTAAAGGACCCGCCACGATGCCATGATTAATTTCATCCAGTATCAGGTTATCCGTTGAAAGATGCAGTTGGTGTGGTTTGTAGTCTGCCTGGAGCTGACCACTTAAACCTTTAAACAGGCTGCGATCATAAATTCCGGATAATTCGCTGGCATTGAGATAGTTAGTACTGCTGATAAGGCCGTTATTATTAAAGGCGACATTACCATTGGCTGAAAAGCGGCCACGGCTGATTTCCAGCAGTTCCGGCCAGGCTGTGGTAGTGGCAGCCAGCGGGTTTCCGGCCAGCAGAAAAATATCTGCCAGTTGCCAGTTCAGAGCGCCGTTGCTGTCCTGCCAGTTGAGCTGGTGTTCCAGCTGGGCACCGGCGCCGTTACTTAACGTACCACTTAAAGTAGCCTGTTGCAGATTACCACCGGCCTTAGCCTGCCATTGCCAGTTAAGGCGTTTCAGCTGCGGGTATGTCAGCTGCTCTGCGGTAAGCTGTAATTCACTGTTAAAACGAAGCTGGCTGAAGTCTTCACCACCTTCTAATGTCAGTAGCGGAAACTGCAGCCGGAGCTTTTCTGTTGTCAGCTGTTCGTAAGCCAACTGACTGCTTAATGCCGTATCAGGAGAAAAGACCAGTTGCCAGTAGTTATGCTGCCAGAAGCCTTTAACATCTGTTTTGGCATTCAGATGCTGTAATGACAGACCCGCCGCCGGGCTGAAAGCAAGATCATGCAGGGCCAGCTGGCCTTGCTGAATCATCACACTGTAAGGCGGCGCTGCGTTTAGCAATAATTGTGCGGTGAGTGTGGCGACGGCTGGCGCGCTGCTTTCCAGTGTCAGGGTCAGCGGCAGTGCTTCCGGCCGGGGCAGGGTATTGTCAGTTGAATGCAGGGATATTTTCAGTTGCTCTGTTGCAATACCGGACTGACGCAATGCTGAAGGTATTGCCAGCTCGGTCAGTAAGGCGTCTGCCTGCAGGGTGTAAGCGGTAAGTTGTCCATTCTCAGCTTTAACTTCCGCATGTAGTTGCCCCTTTAACCAGCCAATGTCCGGTATTGCCAGTGCAGAAGGTAAACTGCCGGTCAGTTGCAGTTGTCCCGTCAACTGTTCTGCTATTGCTTCCAGCGTAGCTGGGCCGGTTTTGTTTTCGGCCAGCCGCCACTGCCAGTCGGCTGTCAGCTGTACCGGTTTGGTGAATTGTTGTAACCAGTTTGGTGGTAACGGATAACCCCAGTGTGCAGCCTGTTGTTGCAGCCAGTTTTCAGGCGGGGACAGAGTAAGCTGGGTATCACCGCTAAGCCACAGACCGTGATCTGCTTTAAGCAGGTTGTTGAGTTGAAATAACAGGCTGTTACCCAGGGTTATTTCTGCATGTATCTGTGGCAGGTGCTCTGCCAGCAGATAGGAGGCATTCAGTTGTAGTTGCTGCGTGTCGTGCAAAGTATCGCCCGCAGATGCCTGGATCAGCAATTGCCACTGTTGTGGCGTAATTTGCTGCAGACTGGCGACGGCATGGTAATAACACTGTTGCTGCTGACAGGGCAGAATAAGCTGTATCGCGTCCAGTCGGATATGCTGTGGCAGTATGTCCGGCAGTTGCCATGATGCCGGTAACGAAAAGGCCGTTGCCGGTTTACCGGGTGTTGCTGCAGCTATGTTTTCTGTAGTGGAGACGCTTTCCGGTTTAATATGAATGCTGGCCTGTTGCAGATGTACTGATGTCAGCGTTGGTTTTAATGCCTGCCATTGCCAGTTGATTTGCAGCTGTTGCAGTTCAGTCTCCAGCAACAGCTGCTGTTGGGGCAGCCGGAATTGCAGCTTGCTGAGTGTAAGCTGGCGCAGGCTGATGCTGCTGATGTTGTAGCTTAATTGTTGTATGGGCAGAGTGGAGAGATAGTGCTGTAAATACCACCAGCCGGTTAGCAAGACGATAATAAAAACTGATAACAAAATAAGCAGGCTTCGCAGCAGAATCCGCATAATTTATCCTGACGGTAAACGGGCTAACAGGGTTCAGATAAGCAGAGCAGGCTGAATATACAGTGAATTCTGGTCTGCGGTAACAGATATACCATAAAACATCATAAACATAGTGCAGGAAAGACAAATAAAAAAGGGCAGTTTTTATCAACTGCCCTTAGGGTCGGTAAATGTTAACAGACCGTGGTATTAAAATATTATTTTCTGGCTGAGGCCGAGCTGTCGCGGATAGCTTTAAACTCGTTGCCGTTATACCAGTTTGGCCATGAGCGGCTGTTTGCCAGTTCATTACCAACATGGTAGTACAGGAACAGATCCTGCTGAGCACCGCCTAAGTCCCAGTTATCGTCAAATTCATCAGCGACTTTATGGTAACAGCAGACGTTATATTCTTTACGCTGTGCAATACCCCAGTCTTTACCATGTTCAAAACTATCGATACCGCCTTTGGCGTACAGCATCGGTACACCCACTTTAGCCAGATTGAAGTGATCTGAGCGGTAGAATGAACCTGCCTCTGGTGTGGGTTCAGGGGCAACATAACGCCCTTGTTTTTCGGTGTATTTTTTCAGAACATCTTCCAGCTCTGAATTACCGTAACCGACAACTACCATGTCACGCATCGGGCCGTATACGTTCATAACGTCCATATTGATACCGGCGACCGTTTTTTCCAGTGGGAATACCGGATTAGCAGCATACCAGGCAGAACCCAGTAAACCACGTTCTTCAGCTGTTACGGCAATAAAGGCAACCGAACGCTCAGGCTGCGGCTGTTGGGCAAAATATTCTGCCAGTGCGATAACACCACCGGTACCGCTGGCGTTGTCCTGCGCACCATTAAATACTTTGTCTTTCGGGTTGGAGAAATCCATACCTAAATGATCCCAGTGAGCCATGTAGATCACGTATTCATCCGGGTATTTGCTGCCTTCGATATAACCAATTACGTTGCTGGAGGTGAGTTCGCGCAGGTTGTTTTTAACTGAAACTGATGCTGTTGCATGCAATGGTACAGGTTTAAAATCGTCGGCTAATGCCTGTTTGCGCATTTCCTCTATATCTGAACCGATATTGGCAAACAGTTTCTGGGCCGATTCGGTGGTTACCCAGCCTTCTATTTTTGCCCGGTCCATGTTTTTATTTTCGTTGATCAGATCAAACTTAATTGGCGAACCATGAGCGACCACTCCCCAGCCATAACTGGCAGGTGCTGTTTCATGGATAATCAGCGCCATTGCGGCACCCTGACGGGCGGCTTCTTCAAATTTGTATGTCCAGCGGCCATAGTAGGTCATGGCATTGCCGTTAAACAGCTTCGGATCCTGAGTCGCAAAGCCCGGATCATTAACGAACATCACTACGGTTTTGCCTTTTACGTCCAGCCCTTCGTAGTCGTTCCAGTTATATTCTGGTGCAACAATGCCATAGCCGACAAATACCATTTCACTGTCAGTAACTTCAGTTTCTTCAACAACCTGCGTTGTCCAGGCAAACATATCGTCACGATAGACGAAAGTTTCCGGCAGATTATCGCCTTTCAGGGTCATTGCAGATACCTGTTTCGGATCGATCTGAACCAGTGATACCGGTTGTTTGTAGCTGTCTTCGTCAATGGGTTTTAAACCAATACGGCGGAAGTTTTCTTCCAGATAGGCAACGGTTAATTCTTCACCCTTGGTTGCGGGAGCCCGTCCCTGAAATTCATCAGAAGATAAGGTTTTGATATATTCCGCTAAACGCGGATTAAATAAGGTTTCTGTCAGGGTTGAGTCTGAAGATGGTGACACCTGTTCCTGCCCGCTTTCTGGTTGCTTGGAACAGGCAGAAAGTGTCAGAACTGAGGCGATTAGCAGACCGAACCCTGAAATCCGTAGTGCGGGTTTCATAGATACTCCATAAGTTACAGCTTGTATTTATTATCCCGGCTATCTTAGCTTACTCTGCTGGTGCAGACCAGAATACCGGGGCTGTTTTTGTTACTTCTGATATCCCCACGGTACGGGTGGCAAGGCTATTGGTTTAGTCAGGTCAAAATCTACCCTGAATTCACGCCCTTCACGAGTTAGGCGGTAAGTAAATTTTTCCGGATAGACATACATTTGCCAGATATTAGTATTAGACTGCGGATTACCCAGACGGCTGAAGAGTTCTTTTGAATATTGATCTGCCGGAAACGATTGTACATTTTCCCAACCTGCATCAATAGTATGTCCGCCGTACATGGTAGATTTGTCATAAGCGCCATCAGCTTTGCGGTGATCGTGTTTCAGCGACAGGCCGGAACCGGTTTTGGTGATAATCCAGGTTCTGGAATGATCGTCGCCGACATGAAAAGGGATTTGTAACTGATTATCGGTACATTTGCGGACATGCATAACAAGACGGCCTTCAAAGCCGTCGCTTTTGGGATTGTCTACACTGACTTTACCTTCAAATGCCTGACCGCAGAGTTTACGCAGGTTATCAAAATAAGCATCATGAGTGGGGATGGAAACTAATGGCGCTTCCTGAATAATACTGGCATGAACGACTGTGGAACTTAACAGTAATATTGCTGATGAAATCAGGGTCTTTTTCATTATTTTTTCTCCTTATAAGACGTTTGCACTATACCGGCATAAGTCTTAAGGTTCAAACTAAGATACAGATAACACGACTGAGGGTACAACAATGCAAAATGAACTCGATGGAAAATTTCTGCTAAGCGTTTATTCAATTATTGAGAAAAATGGTGAGCCGGTTGAAACCGAATTTGGCCAGGGCTATCAGCTGGAAAATATCCGTGTTTCTCCCGGCCATGACGGTTACGAAGTCTATTTTGACAATGGCCGGTTACAGCTGGTATTAGGGTTCCATAATAAGTGGCATAGTACGGCGAAAAATGAAGCCGATTTGGATGAATTTATTGCAGTTTTGAAACGTATTCACCAGCAATACCGTTAACGGACAGTACTTGCCAACGGCCGGAAATCGAGGTAGAGTACCTGCCGTCAATCATATCTGATAGACCAGAAGAGGCGCGTTAGTCAGGCAACCTGTGTCAGAAGTCTATACTTCGTAGCACAGGTCAGGGGGCTTAACGCCGAGAAAGTAATGAGTATAGAAACATTACTTTCGGTTGCTAAGGCTGAATCCTTAGGACTGTCACCTGAAATCCGGTGGAGAGCTTCTGGCCTTTGTTATACATAGAAGCGGTTTGTTTCCATTCTCGTTTTGCTTGTTAGCAAATGCCATGCTCTGCTTATTATGTACTGTAAGGAGAGACCCTTGTCTAAACTGACTATTGCGAAATTTGGCGGCACCAGTGTTGCTGATTTCGATGCTATGTCCCGTTGTGCCGATATTGTACTGGCTGATGACAGTATTCGTATTGTGGTGGTAAGTGCCAGTTCCGGTGTTACTAATCTGTTGGTTGAAATTACAAAATATACTGATATTGCAGAGCGCTATAAGGCGTATGCGGGTATTGAGCATATTACACTGGCAGTGATTGAGCGCTTACAGCAACCACAACAGGTGGCGTCACAGGTCGACGGGCTGTTAAGTGAACTGAAAGCCCTGATTGAAAATGGCGGGGCAGTATATAGCAGTGCACATAAGGATGTGATTCAGTCTTTTGGTGAACGGCTCAGCTCATTATTATTTACACAGGTGCTGGCAGAGCGTGATACCGCGGTAACATGTTTTGATATTTGCCGGGTGATGCGCACCGACAGCCGTTTTGGCAAAGGTGAACCGCAGATTAGCGACATAGCAGAGCTGGCAGCATTACATATCAAGCCACTGGTTCAGGAGCAACGTATCGTGACCCAGGGGTTTATCGGTGCTGATCAGCATGGCCAGATCACTACCCTGGGGCGAGGCGGTTCAGATTACAGTGCGGCCTTATTAGGTGAAGCACTTAATGCACAGGTGGTGCAAATCTGGACAGATGTGGTCGGCATTTTTACCACCGATCCCCGCCTGACAGAGCATGCCCGTTGTATCCGTGAAATCAGTTTTGATGAAGCAGCCGAAATGGCTACCTTTGGTGCCAAGGTGTTGCATCCGGCAACATTGCTGCCTGCCATGCGCTGTAATATTGCGGTGTTTGTCGGTTCCAGCCGTGAGCCGCAGGCCGGAGGCACCTGGATCCGTAAGGAAGCAAAAGAACGCCCGCCGTACAGAGCGATTGCTTTACGAAAATCACAAACCCTGATCACTGTAAAAAGCCCGGCTATGCTGCATGCTGCCGGCTTCCTGACCAAAGTATTTGATATTCTCAGCCGCCATCAGATTTCGGTGGATCTGGTAACCACTTCAGAAATCAGTGTTGCACTGACTCTGGATGAAGGAGGGATGAGTAGTGCATTTTCACTTTCGATAGCACCGGCCCTGGAAGAGTTACGGGTATTTTGTGAAGTGAGTGTTGAACATGGCCTGAGCCTGATAGCGGTTATCGGTAATCATCTGCATAGCAGCAAAGGCGTTACCGGCGAGCTGTTTAATACACTGGAATACATTAATATGCGGCTGATTTGTCATGGCGCATCAAAGCATAACCTGTGTTTTCTGGTACAGGACAGCGATGCACCGGGAGTTGTCCGGCAATTACATCAAAGTTTGTTTTCAGCCTGAAGATGTTAATCTAAACCGGCTTGCTTTGAGATCTCAGGCAGCCGGTTTTTATTTTGTTCAGCGTTTGTTACCAAACAGAATTTTCTTCTGTTCGTCTGTTATTGGCGCCGGGTTAAATTTTTCAGCCAGCGCCAGCGCTTTTTGCACGGCAGGACGGGCTTTGATTCTGTCAATCCAGGCAACCACATGTGGTATGGTTGCCAGTTCAACTTTTTGCTTCTCTGCACCGAGTGCCCACGGAAAGGCCGCCATATCGGCAATGGAGTAATCTCCTGCCAGATAATCCTGTTTGGCGAGCTGCTCATTTAATACTTTGTATAACCGGCGGGTTTCGGTGGTGTAACGCTCTATAGCGTAAGGTATCGGCTCAGGAGCGTACTGATTAAAGTGATGGTTTTGGCCCAGCATAGGGCCGAAACCGGCTACCTGCCAGTTCAGCCATTCCAGTACCTGGATCCGGTTAGTGGCGTTTTTACCAAAGAACTGCCCGGTTTTTTCGGCCAGATATTGTAATATCGCACCGGATTCAAATACTGAAATTGCCTGATTGTCCGGTCCCTGATGATCGACAATCGCCGGCATTTTATTGTTCGGTGAAATTGCCAGGAACGCTGGTTTGAATTGATCACCGGAACGGATATCAACAGGAATTATCTGGTATTCCAGAGCGGCTTCTTCCAGAAAAATGGTAATTTTGTGCCCGTTAGGGGTAGGGAAATAATAGAGATCAATCATAAAAACCTCGTGCTAACTGTTTAATTCCAGCTAATTAAAATTTTGTAAGAATCGACTTGCTCACGCCAACACGCCATAAATACATCCCTGTAGGCTCGGTTCCGCCCGTCCTGGGCTTCAACGGTTGGCTTAGAACAAGTTGATTCTTACTTAATTGACCGGCTCAGCGTTAACTGTTGGCAATTTCCAGCTCTTCCGGTGGCGTAATCAGTCCTTCAGAACGGCCAACCACCACAGCAACCATGGTGTCACCAGTTACATTGGTGACGGTACGAATCATATCAATAATCCGGTCTATCGCAGCGATAAAGGCAATACCTTCCAGCGGTAAACCAACCACACTTAAAGTTACTGTCAGCATCACCATTGCTGTACCGGGAACGCCTGCTGTGCCGAGTGAGGCCACGGTGGCAGTACCGGCAATCAGCAGATAATCCAGAAAATCCAGCGGAATATTATAAATATGTGCAATAAATATAGCGGCAATTGCCGGGTAAATACCACCACAGCCATCCATATTGATGTTTGAACCCAGTGGCAGCACAAAACTGGCGTAGTCTTTGGAGACGCCCAGATTTTCAGTAACCACTTTGTAACTCACCGGCAGGGTGCCGAAGCTGCTACAGGTACTGAATGCGACCAGTTGGGCCGGCAGAATGGCACGGAAATACTGACGCAGCCCCATACCCCCGAATAATTTTACGAGACTGCCGTAAACAAACACGATGTGGATAATACAGGCGATGTAAATAGCCAGAATAAATTTACCCAGCGGTAACAGTGTATCCAGACCATAATTACCGACTACCCAGGCCATCAGGCCGAATACGCCGAGCGGTGTTAACTGCAAAACCATCCGGGTTAACTGATACATAATTTCTGTACCGGAATTAATCACCTTTTTCATTGGCTCAGCTTTTTCGCCGATAGCATTAATGGCAAAACCGAGCAGCGCTGCGAAAACAATAACCTGCAGAACGTTGCCATTAACCATGGCTGCCAGCGGGTTGGACGGGATCAGATTGGTAAGGACATCACTGACCGGCGGAATGTCGCGTGAACGCACTTCGGTTGTGGTCAGGCTTAAAGTATCACCCCAGTTAAACAGGCTGCCGATACCCAGGCCGATAAAGCTGGCTATCAGTGCTGTCAGCAAAAACAGCCCGAGGGTTTTGGTCATCAGCCGCTGAATTTTTCCGGTGCTGGCCAGCGAGGTGATACTGGTTACTAACGAGAAAAAAACCAGCGGGATAACCAGCATCCGTATGGCATTGATAAAAAGATTACCCAGCGGCCTGAACAGCGTGGCAGTCTCTCCCAGTGTAATACCGGTAATAACACCCAGTATTAATGCGCCCAGTACCCGTTTCCAGAACGGGATAGCAAACCAGAATGCAAACATGGTGATCCTGTTATATAAAAAGAATGGATTTTCAGCATTATAGAGACAAAAACGGCCTGAACAAGGCCGCTTATTTATAACTTAAACGAAGTAAGCATAAGAAAAAGGTATATTATTCGTATGGCAGGGGATCTATAGCATGATTTAAGGCAAACGCTTCCAGCCGTTCCTGGCAGGAACCACACTTACCACAGGCTTTTTCACGACCGTTATAGCAGGTCCAGGTTTTGCTGTAATCCAGCCCCATTGCTAAACCATCGCGCAGAATATCAATTTTATTACCACGCAGATAAGGGCTGACAATATCGACGGGTTCGTAATTGGCTATCTGGCACAGATCATTCATTTTCTGTACAAATTCCGGGCGGCAGTCCGGGTAAATAAAATGATCGCCGGAATGGGCCCCGTAATAAACCTGGCTGGCATGCAGTGACACGGCATAGCCCACAGCCAGAGACAGTAAAATCATATTACGGTTAGGCACTATGGTGGATTTCATATTATCAGCAGCATAATGGCCTTCCGGCACGTCGATATCGTCGGTCAGGGATGAGCCACCAATCAGTTGATTAATAGCTGAAATATCAACGACTTTGTGGTTTATACCCAGTTCACGACAAACGGTTGCAGCACATTCCAGCTCTTTTACATGACGCTGCCCATAGTTGAATGACAGCGCATAAACATCGTGTCCGGCCTGCACAGCTTTGTGTAATACCGTGAATGAGTCCATTCCTCCTGAGTAAATTACAACAACTTTTTGCGGCATAGCAGGTTCTCTCTTGTATAATAGCAACTAAATTTGGCCGCGCATTGTACTGTAAATACAGCGGTTGCTAAAGGGTAAGCATACAGGTGTATAAAGTAAACGAAGTATTTGAAACGATTCAGGGTGAAGGTAGCTATACCGGCACGCCTGCTGTTTTTGTCCGGTTGCAGGAATGTCCGGTAGGGTGCTCATGGTGTGACACCAAACATACCTGGACGGTATCTCCTGAGTTGCAGCAGCCTTTAGCGGATATAGTGGCAAAGCAGGCCGAATCCGAAAGCTGGGCGATGTCTACTGCCGAACAGCTGCTGCAACTGTTTGCACAGCAGGGGTATCAGGCTAGGCACGTGGTGATTACCGGGGGAGAGCCCTGCATTTATGATTTAGTGCCGTTATGTGATTTGCTGCATCGTCATGGTTATTCAACCCAGATAGAAACCAGTGGTACTTTTGAAATTAAAGCGCCGGCGTCGACCTGGGTTACGGTATCACCCAAAGTAAATATGCGCGGTGGTTATAAAGTGCTGGACAGCGCCCTTGCCAGAGCTAATGAAATTAAGCATCCGGTGGCAATGGATAAGCACATTGATGAATTATTACAGCTGTTGCAACGGGTCGATATAACGAATAAGCTCATTTATCTGCAGCCGGTCAGCCAACAGGAAAAAGCTACCCGGCTGGCAATTGCCTATTGTAAGAAATATAACTGGCGCCTGAGTGTGCAGGTGCATAAGTATTTAGGGATAAGTTGATGCCGCACCATGATGTAGATAGTTTTTTCCAGCAATATGCCGCGGCTTATTCGTCGTATGACAGTACGGTATTGACAGAATTATTTTCACTGCCTTGTTTATTGCTGGCCGATGAGCATAAATCCTTACTGACAGATGAGGATTTGCTGGCGCGTCATATCGAACATCAGTTTGCCCAGTACCGCAAACTGAATGTTGTCAGAGTTTCTTTCCGGGTACAGAATCAGGTCCGGCTGGCTGATAATATGGCATTTGTCAGCCTGTACTGGCGCTTCCTGGATGCGCAGGAGCAGATCCTGTTTACCTGTCATGCCTCTTACACCCTGCAGATGAAAGACCAGCAATGGTATCTGGTTGCCATAGTGACAGATGATGAATCCGCGGCTTATCAGCGGGCATTACGCGATAGCGGGGCATTATGACGGCGGAATACTGGTGGTATCTGGTTGCCGCTATCGGAATACTGAATATTTTACTGTTACTGGTGTTGTTACTGCGTAAACCGGCTACTGCCGCAATGACAGCCGAGGTTCAGCAGGGACGGTTTGAATTGCTGGAGCAACAGGGACAGTTTCAGCAGCAGGTAACAGAGCAGTTTTTTCAGCTTAAACAGCAATTACAGCAAGGCCAGAATGACAGCTTGCTACAGTTGTTGCAAAAACTGGAAAGCAGCCAGCGTGAAGCCCGTTTTGAGCTGGGCAAAAACCTGCAGGTACAGGCTCAGACTCTGGCAAAGGAATTACAGCAGCTGACTCTGACAACTGATAGCCGGCTGAAAGATATTTCCGGGCAGGTGGAAAAGCGGCTGGCTGAAGGGTTTGAAAAAACCAATCAGACATTCACCGATATTGTGAAAAGACTGGCACTGATTGATGATGCCCAGAAAAAAATCACTGAACTGTCAACCAATGTGGTCAGTTTACAGGAAGTACTGGCAGATAAGCGTTCGCGTGGGGCTTTCGGTGAGGTACAGCTGACAGCGCTGATCCGTAATGTGTTGCCAGAGCAGCATTTTGCGTTACAGCATGCGTTATCAAATGGCAAAGTGGCTGACTGTATGCTGTTTTTGCCGGAGCCTACCGGCAGTATTGCCATTGACGCCAAGTTTCCGCTGGAAAGCTATAAAAAGATGACCGCCCCGGAGTTAGGTGCTGCGGACAGAAAGCTGGCGGAGAGGCAGTTTAAGCAGGATATTAAAAAGCATATCAGTGATATTGCTGATAAATATATTCTTCCCGGAGAAACCGCAGACGGTGCCGTAATGTTTCTGCCTGCGGAAGCCATTTTTGCCGAGTTGCATGCTTATCATCCTGACATTATTGATGAAGCTTACCGGCGCCGGGTATGGCTGACGTCACCAACAACCCTGATGGCAGTACTGACCACCGCCCGCAGTGTTCTGAAAGACGAAGCGACCCGCCGCCAGGTACATCTTATTCAGGAGCATCTGATTAAACTGGGAGAGGATTTCAGCCGCTTCCGTGGACGTTTTGATAATCTGGCAAAACATATTGATCAGGCCGCGGTAGATGTTAAGCAAATCCATACGTCAGCGCAGAAGATTAGTAACCGTTTTATCCAGATTGAAAAGGTAGAATGGCAACCCGACGAAGAATAACGCCGGGTTGTTACTTTTTTATTTCCGGGGATAGTTATTTCCGGGGATCGTCTTTCAGCTTCGGGATTTTCAGCCCCAGTTCCTGCCCACGGTAACGGGCATAGTAGGTACAGCCGATAAACATCATTGCCGCCAGTAATAATTCTACGACAGAAAGCAACTGGTAAAGGCCGCCACGTACCCACAGATTGGTTAAACTGTGCAGAAAATAAATCATGACAATAAAATTAGCCCAGGCAAAGGTATACGCATGGCCTTTGATAATACCGTAAAGCGGTAACCACAGCGGCAGCCACAGCAAACCCAGCAGGATATAACGGTTACCCAGCTCTGGCGGCGACAGCCACAGTACCCAGAGCGGAATTAATAACCACAATCCCCAGAACCCTGTGCGGCCCAGCCAGAGATAACGGCGGGTTCGTGGTGCCATGGCAACCTGTTGTGTACTACTCATGCTGACTCCCGGTTGTGTTTTAATGCCTGACTTAACTGCGCCAGCCGGCGGCCAAAAGCAATCGCCAGCCGTTGTTCATCCACTGTCAGTTTTTTATCTGCCTGCATCCCGCTGACATGGCTGGGACCATAAGGTGTGCCTCCGGCGCTGGTCTGATGCAGCTCCGGTTCACTGTAAGGAATTCCCATAATCACCATCCCGTGGTGTAACAGTGGCAGCATCATACTGAGCAGGTTAGCTTCGTTACCGCCGTGCATACTGCCGGATGAAGTAAAAACACCGGCAGCTTTGTCGATAAGCTCACCTTTCAGCCAACTGGTTGTAGTGTTGTCCCAGAAGGCTTTGGCATCAGCCACCATATTACCGAAGCGAACCGGGCTGCCAAATGCCAGCCCGTCGCACTGTTGTAAATCGCCGGATGTAATCAGCGGGTGTTTGCAGACATGGTTGCTGTCCAGCGGCGGAATACAACGGATGACGGCGACAGCCCCGGCCTGAGTAATGCCGATAGCAATTTTATCGGCCAGAGCGGCTACGGCGCCGTGGCGCGAATAATAAAGAACAAGCACCGTGGCTGACATTCAGAGAATTCCGCTGATATTAGTCACAGGACGGCCGATAGCTGCTTTGTCACCCTTTACCACTATCGGGCGTTCAATCAGTTTCGGCGTAGCAACCATCGCCGTAATCAGTTGTTGTTCACTGAGAGCCGGGTTGTCTAACTGCTGTTGCTGGTATTCATCTTCTTTTGTTCTTAGCAGTTGTCTGGCCGTGATATTCAGTTTTTGCAGCAATGAAACCAGTTCATCTGCAGTCGGTGGTGTTTTCAGATATTCGATAACCTGAAATGGCTGGCCTGACTGCTCCAGCAGGCTCAGTGCTTCACGGCTTTTTGAACAACGTGGGTTATGGTAGATCGTTAACATAAAAAATCCTGATGGTAAGAGGCCTGCTTACATGCGTTGCAGGCGGGCGAATTCAGCCTGAAGTTGTTTCTTTTTGGCTTCCAGACGACGATTTTCCAGTTTTTCTTCCGGTTTTAAGTGGTTCAGAGCTTCATTAACATCATCAATGGCTTTCGGGTAGTTTGCCAGCTGATAGTACAGGTCGGCTCTGGCTTCATAGTATTTGGCCATATCGCCAAGGTTTCTGTAGGCTTCGGATAACAGGTCATAGGCCAGGATATTATCATCTTTATAGAACAGCATATTACGTAACAGGTTAATTGCCTGCCGTTCAGAGCCAGCCTTGATTGCCGCATTGGCGTAATTAAGCGTAACTACCTGGTTATTAGGCCGTAACTGGTACTGTTTTTCCAGCATCTCCAGGGCTTGTGGGTACTTTTTCTGGGCGATCAGAATATCCGTATATACGTCGATAAAATAAAGATTGTGTTCATCACGTTCCAGCAACTGTTCAATAATAGTCAGGGATTCGTCGTATTTCTTATTATCAAACAAGGCGATTGCCAGCCCGTAGCGGTTAGCCCGGGTGTTTCCGCCGGGTTCAGCCAGGCGTCTGCTGAAATTCAGTTCAGCTGTTTTACTGTCGTAGTGATAACGCGCCAGAACTCGCGCTTTGGACAGGGTAAAATCCTGACTGTCCGGCACAAAACGCTGGGGAAATTGTTCTGCCCGTAAACGGGTATCACTGACCCTGGACTGCGACAACGGGTGAGTTTGCAGAAACGACAGTTGCTGGTTTACAAAGCGGCTTTGTTCACTCAGTTTGTTGAAAAACAGTGGTACTGCATAGGGATCAAAACCGGACTCTGCCAGTATCTGCATGCCGATACGGTCTGCTTCCTGCTCGTTACTGCGGGTAAAGTTAATAGAAGTTTGCTGGGCAAGCCCCTGGGTTGCCATAATGGCTGCCATACCGGCTTCAGGGTTTACTGTTGCCAGCACAATTGCACCCAGTAATCCGGCCAGTGTAAGAGGCGCCTTCTGGCTCTGGGCCTCAACATAACGGGCAATATGGCGCTGGGTAACGTGGGCAATTTCGTGTGACATAACCGAAGCAAATTCGCTTTCGGTATCGGATATCGCCAGTGTCCCGGTATGGGATACGATATTGCCGCCCAGTGTCGCGAAGGCGTTAATATTCTTGTTGTTTACCCAGTAAAATTTAAAGGGAAAACGCACATCGTTAGCTCTGGCAACCAACCGGTTACCCAGAGCGTTAATGTATTCGTCCAGCAGCGGATCATATACCATCGGCAGGCTGCCTCTGGTCTGACGCATCATCACATCCCCAAGCTGCTTTTCTTTTTCAGGCGTGAGTGTGCTGAAGGCATTACCACCAATGTCCGGTAAACCATTTATTGCTGATGCCGGCTGGCTGTATATGCCGGCGAACAGTAAACAGATTGCCAGAGAAGTTTTTACTGCGGTTAGTCTCATGCTGGATGGCCTGATATATTTTGTCTGGTATCGCTGAACATCATTGCTGCTTTTGTCTTTATTTTCCGGGCTAAGTTCAGTTATTTGTTATCTGGATCAGATATTACTGCTGCTTAGGGTTCAGAAACCACTTAATGCCTGCTAATTTAGCATAAATCAGCGCGTTGCAGACAAATTTCACTAAAGAAGGACAGCGATGGTTATTTCCCGGTTTACCATTGATAACGAACACTGATACCGGCACTTAACTGGCGCGGTGCGGCAGGTTCGAATGAACGGCCATTGGCCTGATTAACGATAACCGAGCCAACCTGGTCGCGATCTGCCAGGTTGGTTATTTCCAGCCATTGCGCCAGTTGCCACAGCTGCCAGTATTGCTGCCATCTGGCTGAAACATCAAAATTAACAGCGGATGGTGCGTAGATCTGGTTACTGTCGTCGGTGGCTATTCTGGCCCGGTAGTGGCTGCGTAGCTGTAATAACATTGCCGGATGTTGCAGAGGGTAATAGTTCAGGGCCCAGTTCAGCTGATAACGGGCAATACCGGGCAGGTGCTTGCCATCAGCCGGCTCGGTACGGTAAGTGGCATTAATATAGTGCGCACTGAATTGTTGCTCAAAGGCTGCATTATGCTGCCATTGCACCTGTAATTCCGCACCCTGACGGCGGGTCTGCGCTGCGTTACGGTAGCTGGTACGTCCGCCCAGTGAGCTGTCTGTTACCAGTTCATTCTCGGTATTAATCTGAAAAATACTGCTGCTGAACTGTGCATTGGCGGTCAGCAATTTGAGACCGGTTTCCCATTGGCGGTTGGTCGTTACATTAAGATCCAGATTGGGCCCGTTGCCGTCACTGCGGTAAGCTATTTCGGCCAGCGTAGGGGTTTCAAAACCTGTACCGGCACTGGCAAACCAGCTTAACTGTTCCGATAACCGGTAGCTGATGCCGGCCGCGATGGCATTTTCGTTGAAGGCTTTTTTGCCACTGTCGTCCGGGTTGCCTTCAGTGATAAAAGCATCTTCAATACGCAGGGTTACCCGGCTGTGACGTATGCCGGTGTGCAGTTGCCAGTCAGGGTGCCATTGCCAGTTAAGCCGGACAAAGGCATCAGCGTTACTGGCCTGGTTTTCTTCATCACGTCTTAATGCTCCACGCTGGCCGAAATCGTTAACATAGCCTTGCCGCTGATCGGTACTGCTTACCAGGCTGCCACCGATAGTCGCCTGTAGCGCTGGATGTATTGCATAGCGATAACTGCCGTTCAGGCCACGATAAAGCCGGTCAAGTACCACTTCACCTCCGGCTGAGCTTATTGCTTCTCCGGTAAATGCCAGCCGCTGATTTATCTTGCGGTTACCATGCCATGCTGCCAGTTGCCATGAATGAGCAGCCGTATTCTGTGCCAGGCTGATACTCAGCTGCCGCTGCCAGCTGGATTTTTCAGTATCAAACAGCATCGAAGCGCTGGCGGTTTGTTCCGGATCTTGTTGCCATTGCTCAGGTGTCAGCCCGGAAGGGTCCTGCAGGTAAGGATCATATGCCCAGTCAAGGCGTACATTCAGCTGTAAATCTGATGCGGTTGTTGTTTGCCAGTTCAGCCCGGCCTGCTGTTTTTTCGCGGCGGAATGAGGGCGGAAACCATCGGTAGTGAACTGCTTGGCCATAAGTTGCAGGCTATGTTGTTCTGATACCCAGTCAGAGCTGACAATATATTGCTGATGTTGCTGGTGCCAGGCGGTCTGTATACTGCTGGCGGTGGAGGTGGAGGCTTTGCTGTACAGTGAAATAACACCGCCGGAACTATTACCATACAAGGCGGCCAGTGGACCTTTCAGTACTTCAATGCTGGCGATCTGGTCAAGCAGTACGCTGGATAACTGGCCCTGACCATCCGGGGTCAGTAGCGGGATGCCATCCTGCTGTAAGTATAATCCTCTGATACCAAATGCACTGCGGCTGCCGAAACCTCTTAATGTCAGCCGGGTATCCTGGGCAAAATTTGCCCGGCTGTCGGCTTGTAATCCGCTGATATTGTCAAACAGGCGGGCGCTGTCAATCAGTATGCCATGCTCTGGTGCAAGCTGTTGCTCAATGGTGGCAGGGCTGGTCAGCCAGGGTTCGGCACTCTGACTGGCGCTTATGACAATAACTTCGGGCGAGGTTTCATCTGCCATCAGTTGCACAGGCAGCAGGCTTAGCAGAAAAAGTCCTGCTAAACCGGAGCGATGATTTTTACTGCCAGGCTGCATAAATCAGTTGGCCGCGGTCAGTCGCAATATCTGACCATTGGGCTGATCTGTCAGCAGGTAAACTGCACCATCAGGGCCTTGTCTGACATCGCGGATACGCTGGCCTATCATTATACGCTCTTCATGGCTGACTTTATCACCGGTTAGCTCCAGCCGCACCAGTTGACCGAATTTCAGCGAGCCGACCAGCAGGTTATTCTGCCAGGCCGGGAAAACTGAAGCGGTGTAAAAAGCCATGCCACTGGGGGCGATAGAGGGAACCCAGTAATGCAGCGGCTGCTCCAGACCTTCTTTTGCGGTTTCGCCGATTTTGCCGCCACCGTATTCTTCACCGTAAGTAATCAGTGGCCAGCCATAGTTTTTGGTGGGCTGCGTGATATTGATTTCGTCGCCGCCCTGGGGACCATGTTCATGTGTCCATAACTCTCCGGTTTGCGGATGCAGAGCCGCACCCTGAATGTTTCTGTGCCCGTAAGACCAGATATCATCCAGTGCATTGCTGTTGCTGACATAAGGGTTATCAGATGGGATGCTGCCGTCCGGTTTGATACGGATTACTTTACCATGATGGTTGTCCAGTGTCTGGGCATCATCACGGCGTTGTCCGCGGTCACCCAGTGTAATAAACAGGTTACCTTCCGGAGTAAATACCAGCCTGCCACCAAAATGGTGACGGCTGCTGAATTTAGGGCGCTGGCTGAAAATAACCTGCAGCTCTGTGATGCTGTCTTCACCCAGTTTTGCTCTGGCGACAGTGGTGCTGCTACCTTGTTCTGCGGGTTCGTTGTAACTGAAATAAATCAGCTGATTTTCTGCAAATGACGGATCAAGAATGACATCGAACAATCCCCCCTGACCGGCAACCAGAATATCCGGTACGCCTTTTAGTGGTTCACTTTTTTTACCATCCTGACTGATATAACGTATAAAACCTGCCCGTTCTGTTACCAGCATACGGTTATCAGGCAGAAACGCGATACCCCAGGGATGTTGTAAACCATCTGCTACCTTAGTGACCGTGATAGTGGCTTTTTCTGAACGAATCGTCTGTGCAGCAACGTTAACGGACAGAAAGGAAGACAATAATCCGGCAGTAATAAGTGTGGAAAAAAGTGTTACGCGCATAATAGTTATTCCCGGTCGTTTTTTATAAAAATAACGGTATTTGGGTGAGAGTACAACCTAAAAGGGAAACAGAATACCGGGCAGGACTGGTTGCCCGGCATAAAGGTTACTGTCTGGTCAGGTAGTTCAGTACATCCTGATGATGATCTTTGGTTTTAAAGCCGGAAAACACCTGTTCAATAATGCCATCCTGATTAATCAGGAAGCTGATACGGTGGATACCGTCATAGACTTTGCCCATAAATTTCTTTTCACCCCAGACACCAAATGCAGCGGCCACCTGATGCTGTTCGTCGGCCAGCAGGGTGAAGTTCAGCTGATCGCGCTCAGCAAATTTAGCCAGCCGTGATGGTGAATCAATGCTGATTCCGGCAACATGCACACCCAGATCTGCAAGCTGGCTGTTGCTGTCTCGCAGGTTACAGGCTTGTACGGTACAGCCCGGCGTCATTGCTTTAGGGTAAAAATAAAGCAGCAGTTTGCCTTTTTTCAGCAGCGCAGTCAGGCTTTGCAAGGTATTATGCTGGTCCGGCAGGGTGAAGTCGGGGGCTGGTTGGCCTGTTGTCAGTGTTTTCATTGTATTTGTCTCCTGTCCGCGTGTTGTCAGGTTTGTGCCCGGAATGTACCATTCAGGCCTAATTCATCCAGCAATGCCATTACTGGCTGTTCTATCTGCTCCGGTGCCAGTCCTTCGGGCAGTTGCAGTGTCATGGTACTGTTCATCAATACCTGCTGGGTGTTTTTATCGGTATGAGTCTGTGATTGTAACGAGCCGATATAGACCTGATGTGCAGCCAGCAGCCCGGTCATAGCACCGAGTGTACCGACTTTATCCGGGCCGGAATATTCCAGTACATAGTGCGCGGCAACCGGGCTGGGCTGATGTGCCGATGCCCGTTTGGTCATGGTGGTTAAATCCAGTTCCAGACCTAATGCCGGCAACAGGTGCTCAATACGGCTGATGGCGGCAGTATCTCCGGATATCAGCATAATAAAGGTGAATTCACCACCAAAAATGGCCATTCTGCTGTCGGTGATATTGCAGTTGCAGTCTGTGACCAGACGCGCCAGTTTGCTGACAATTCCTGTGCGATCTGTGCCAATTGCTGTTACGACAAGTTGTTGTGGCATAACCTGATAAGATCCTGGTCGTCGAATAGTTAGTGGATTGTTTTTTTTAATTGTTTGCAGAAACGGCAGTGTATCATATTACGGCATAAATTCATCAGCTGTGGCTGACAAGTTTGCTTGTGTTTGTGGCAGTGTCTCTTTAACATAGGCCGCTTTCTATTACTGTTACTCTATACGGAGTTGTTAATCATGTTCAGAGGTTCAATCGTCGCTCTTATTACACCCATGCTGGATGATGGCGCTGTAGATTATAAGAGCCTGGCGAAGCTGGTTGATTTTCACCTGCACAATGGTACTCATGGTCTGGTTATTATGGGCACTACCGGGGAAGCTGCAACCATTGAACTGGCAGAGCAGATAAAGGTTATTCAGGCTGTAGCAGAGCAGGTTGCCGGAAGAATTTATGTTCTGGCGGGTAATGGTGGTAGTTCGACGGCTGATGTAGTGGCGAAAACCCGCCTGATGGATACATTACCGATAGACGGGTTTCTGACGGTAACGCCGTTTTATAATAAACCGATGCAAAAAGGCATGGTGCTGCATTTCACTGCCGTGGCAGCCGCAACGAATAAACCGGTGCTGCTTTATAATGTACCAGGACGGACCGCGGTCGATTTATTGCCTGAAACGGTAGCACAACTGGCGGCTGTTCCTAATATTGTCGGTATTAAAGAGGCTACCGGTTCATTAAGCCGTTTAGCAGCATTACAGCAGCTGTGCCCGGCAGATTTTCTGTTACTCAGCGGTGACGATGCCAGTTATGCTGATTTTATGCTAGCCGGCGGGCATGGCGTCATTTCTGTTACCGCTAATATTGCACCATTGCTGATGTCACAGCTGTATGATGCTGCAATACGCCAGCAACATGCTGTTGTAAAAGAGATTGATCAGAAATTACAGCTGTTGCACCAGAACCTGTTTATTGAAGCCAATCCGATACCTGCGAAGTGGGCATTGCACAGAATGGGGCTGATTCATTCTGATTTTCTGCGTTTACCGCTAACACAGCTGGAACCAATTAATGCTGCAATAATCGAACAGTCATTGCAGCAGGCTGGAATTAATTTTTAGGAGTAAGTAAGTGCATTATTGGGCAAAAAGTGTTGTCGTTGCCAGTATTCTGTTGACAGGATGTTCTCTGTTCTCGTCAGATCAGGTTGAAAGCAGCCGTAATGAACCTTCAGCTGTTGATTTGAAAATTCCACAAGGATTAAGCTCACCGGCCAGGCCGGGACAGTATGATATTCCACCGGTTGCCGCAGAGCCTTCAGCGGTGACTACCCGTGCTCCGGCGCTGATTCTGGCTACTGCCGCCAGCAGCCGGATTGAAGAAGAGGAAAAGCTGGCCAGAGTATGGTTTGAGCGTAATGAATATACCGATGATCTGGTACCCTTTGTACAGCAGAATATCAGCAGTTTTTTCAGCCAGCAGAATACCAGTGTACAGACGTCTTCCGATGGCCTGCGTTATGAAACTGACTGGATAACCCAGTACGATGAAACGGGTTTCTGGTTCTGGAAATCTCAGCAGCCGCGTGAACAGGCCCGTTATTTACTGAATATTGAACCCCGTCCTCACGGACGTACAGCAAGCCTGACAGTGAAAATGCTGGAGCACCAGTATTTTCAGCAAGGCGGAGCACTGAATAGTGCTGACCAGCGCAGACAGGAAATTGACTTACTGAATCAGGTGATTAATGCTGTTGCGGTTACCGAGGTTGAAATTGCCAGAGCTAACAGAGCCCGTGAACCGGAAATGACGCTGGAAGCGGGTATGGATGCATCAGGTAATGCAGTATTACTGACTGCCCAGTCGGTTGATGTGGCCTGGACTCAGCTTGAACAGTTATTCCCGGCACTGAATCTGGCTGTAACGGATATCAACCGTTCAGTACTGACATATTATGTTACCTACAGCAAACCAGAGCGTGGTTTCTGGTCCAGATTGTGGGGTTCTGCAACTATGCCTGAACTGCCATTGGCGGAAGGGGATTATCAGGTGGTATTAAGTCGTAATGGTAATGGCGCAGCGATCAGTTTCCGTGACAACGAAGGGCAGTTACTACCGGCAAATGTGATTAACGAATTGTATGATCCGATCGTTAGCGCAGTACGTTCAGCCAGAATTGAATTATAAATAAAAGCCGTAAAAAGTAATTTGCGTACAGGCGAAAGACCTTTATACTTTGCGCCTGATTTTTTCGCCTGTCGGCCGGAGTTTTAAATGGTTCAGAAGACAACTGAGTTATACCGTGGCAAAGCCAAAACCGTGTACAACACCACGGATGAAAATTTATTAGTGCTGCATTTTCGTAATGATACCTCGGCATTTGATGGTGAAAGAATCGAGCAGCTTGACCGTAAAGGCATGGTGAATAACAAATTCAATTATTTCATCATGAAAAAACTGGAAGCAGCGGGTATACCGACCCAGGTTGAAGCTTTACTGGCTGATGACGAAGTCTTGGTTAAAAAACTGCAGATGATTCCGGTTGAGTGTGTGATCCGTAATTATGCAGCAGGCTCACTGGTTCGTCGTCTTGGTGTCACAGAAGGTACAGCGCTGAAACCTAACACCTTTGAGCTGTTCCTGAAAAACGATGCGCTGCATGATCCTATGGTTAATGAGTCGCTGGCCGTTTCTTTTGGCTGGGCCACGGCTGAACAACTGGCGACCATGAAAGCACTTAGTATCAAAGCCAACGAAGTGCTGTCAGCCTTATTTGATGCGGCCGGATTAATGCTGGTTGATTTTAAACTGGAATTTGGTCTGTTTAACGGTGAAGTTGTACTGGGTGATGAGTTTTCACCGGATGGTTGCCGCCTGTGGGATAAAGAAACCCGTAACAAGCTGGATAAAGACCGTTTCCGTCAGGGATTGGGTGGTGTAGTAGAAGCCTATGAGGAAGTTGCCGCCCGTCTTGGTGTAAAGCTTGATTAAACCAGGCCGTGTTTAACAGAAAGCCACCTTAACGGTGGCTTTCTTGTTGATAATTTATTGAAACAGGATAGCTTTTGTCATTACACTGGGTAAGTGCCGGTCTGAAAGGTATTTTTCCGGTACTGGCTTAAAAAGGAAGAAGGTTATGCGATGGGGTAAACAGCTTGGGGCGCTTTGTCTGTTATTAAGCAGTCAGCTTTTGGCTGCTGCGGAAATTACAGATTTATACGTAGCCGATGTGGCGGCGAATCAGTCAACACAACAATGGCAGCAACAGGCCTTGCTACAGGTGCTGGTCAGGGTATCTGGTCAGGCCGATGCCGGTGATATTCCCGCGGTGCGTGAAGAGCTGAGAAGAGCCGCTGCTTATATCAAGCAATTTGAAGCCGTACGTCAGCAGCAGGAAAACCGGATTAAGGTTTTACTGGACGCCACCCGGATTAATGCTTTATTGCAACAGCAGCAGTTACCTGTCTGGGGTGCGCAGCGGCCTGAGTTGTTAGTGTGGCTGGTAGAGCAGACTCCGGCAGAGCGCCGTTTTGTCAGGAGCGCAGATAATCCGATGCTGTCTGCGCTTAACCGCTCTTTTAAAGAAAAAGCCTTACCGCTGATGTTACCTTTATATGATATTGAAGACTTACAGCATGTGTCAGAAACCGATATCTGGGCTGGTTTCTGGCAGCAGATTAATCAGGCCAGTGGGCGCTATAACGCTGATATTATTATTGTTGCCATGATTGAGCATCTTGATAGCGGTTACAGGCTTAACTGGCAGCGGCAGCTGAATGGTCGTACTTTACGCCATGATGTGACAGCTGAAAATGAGCATGCACTGATGGAGCAGTTTTCCGCACAGCTTGCTGCCACACTGGCACAGCAGTTTGCGGTAATGTTTAGTGCTGAAACAGCATCAGGAAAAGCATTGCTGGATGTTGAGGGGATTGCTGATCTGACCGATTTGGTTTCTGTACAGCAGGCTTTGCAGCAGGTATCAGGTGTCAACAATGTCACTATTACGGCTTTCTCCGGCAAAAGTACCCGTTTTATGCTGGATATCAGTATGGCAGACGCTGAGTTGTTAAAAGCGTTGCAGTTTGAAAGACGACTGCGCCAGCAGGATAATCCGATAAGTCTGTTGCCATCAGTTGACAGTGAAGCTGTTTCAGAGCCTGCGCTGGCCGTATATCGCTATATCCGACCCTGATCTGATGCAGCAGCCTGTTCAGTATACACTGGCGGTAACACTGCCTGAAGATGAAACGCTCGACAGCTTCTACGCTGCCAGTCAGAGCGAGGCGGTTGCTTTTCTGAAACGCTATCTGCATTTGCCTGCCAGTCAGCCGCCGGTTTATTTATTTGGTGCCAGCGGTACCGGTAAATCGCATTTATTGTATGCGTCCTGTGTTCAGGCACAGGAACAAGGACTGACCAGCCAGTTGTTATCACTGGAAGACTGGCGCCAGTTAAGCCCGCGTTTACTGGACGATTTGGAGCAACTGGATCTGGTGTGCCTGGATAATATCCAGTCCATTGCCGGAGAGTTAAGCTGGCAGACGGCGGTATTTGATTTATATAACCGGATGCAGGAGCAGGGTAAGGCACTGATTATTGTCGGCAACGAAGCCCCGCAACATCTTGGGATCAGCCTTGCTGATCTGGTTTCAAGGCTGCATGCCTGTACCAGTTTCCAGTTACGGCCACTGACCGACGAAGACAAACAAAAGCTGTTACAGCAAAAAGCCCGGTTACGGGGAATGGAGCTTGCCGATGAAGTGGCGCGTTATCTGTTAAACCGTCAGGACCGGGATATCCGCTCATTAGTGGCAATTCTCGATACGCTGGATAAAGCCTCTATCGTACATCAGCGTAAACTCACCATCCCTTTTATTAAAGAAATTCTCAGCACGCCCTAGCGAAAAAATCCTGATAATCCCTGCGTTTGCCGTTAATTCTGGTGTATCATTAGCGGTTTCGACGCTATTGATTATATCGGCTGGTTTGAGGACACGCATGAACCTAACAGCAATACTGGAGAACGCCTTACAGGCTGTCGCTGCCGCTTCGGATATTCCGGCACTGGAAGATGTCCGGGTTGAATTTCTGGGTAAGAAAGGCAGTATTACTGAATTACTGAAATCGCTGGGGGCGATGGATCCTGAACAGCGTAAGCTGGCAGGGCAACAGATTAACGAATTAAAGCAACAGGTTCAGGATGCGCTTAACCAGCGCCGTGATTCCTTACAGCAGGCTCAGTTATCCGCTAAGCTGGCCCAGGAACGACTGGATGTTACTTTGCCTGGCCGTCGCCTGGAAACCGGTGGTTTGCACCCGGTAACCCGTACCATTGCGCGTATTGAAAGTTTCTTTTCCGAGCTGGGCTTTGAAGTTAAGCATGGACCGGAAATTGAAGATGATTTTCATAACTTTGATGCGCTGAATATTCCGGCAAATCACCCCACCAGAACGGATCACGATACCTTTTATTTCACCCCTGAACTGATGCTGCGTACTCAGACCTCCGGTGTGCAGATCCGTACTATGGAACAACAACAGCCACCGTTGCGTATTATTTCTCCTGGCCGGGTTTACCGTAACGATTACGATCAGACACATACCCCGATGTTCCATCAGGTCGAGGGGTTGATGATCGATAAAAACGTCAGTTTTACTGAACTGAAAGGGATCCTGCATGATTTTCTGCATAACTTTTTTGAAGAAGATTTACAGATCCGTTTCCGGCCTTCTTTCTTCCCATTCACCGAGCCTTCAGCTGAAGTTGATGTAATGGGCAAAAATGGCAAATGGCTGGAAGTACTGGGCTGTGGCATGGTTCACCCTAATGTACTGCGTGCGGTAGGCATTGATCCTGAAGTTTACAGTGGCTTTGCGTTTGGTATGGGGGTAGAGCGTTTAACTATGTTGCGCTATGGCGTAACTGATTTACGTGCTTTCTTCGAAAATGATTTACGTTTTTTAAAGCAGTTCAGATAAGCGAGAGGATACGATTAGCATGAAATTCAGTGAAGCCTGGTTACGCGAGTGGGTTAATCCAGCCATTGACACCAATACCTTATCTGAACAGTTATCTATGGCCGGTCTGGAAGTAGATGGTATTGAAAAAGTTGCCGGTGAGTTCAGCGGTGTGGTTGTCGGAGAAGTGGTTGAATGCGGGCCACACCCTGATGCCGATAAATTACAGGTTACCAAAGTCAGTGTTGGCAGCGATGAGCTGCTGGATATTGTCTGTGGTGCCAGCAACTGCCGCAAAGGGCTGAAAGTTGCTGTCGCAACTGTCGGCGCCGTATTGCCGGGCGATTTTGTAATTAAAAAGGCTAAATTGCGCGGACAACCTTCGCACGGGATGTTGTGTTCCCTGTCTGAGCTGGGGATGGCGGACAGCTCTGACGGCATTATCGAATTACCTGTTGATGCGCCTGTCGGCCAGAATATCCGTGACTATCTGCAACTGGACGATGTGACCATCGAGGTTGATTTAACACCTAACCGTGCCGATTGTCTTGGTATCCGTGGCCTGGCCAGGGAAGTTGCGGTGCTTAATGCGCTGGATGTGGCTGAACCGGCAATACCACCTGCTGCGGTTACGCTTGCTGAACAGAAAAATATCACCCTGGCGGCGCCTGACGCCTGTCCACGCTATCTTGGCCGGGTAATACGCAATATTAACCCTGATGCGGCCAGCCCGCTGTGGCTGGTTGAAAAGCTGCGGCGCAGTGGCATTCGCAGTATTGATCCGGTCGTGGATGTGACAAATTATGTACTGCTGGAACTGGGGCATCCGCTACATGCGTTTGATCTGGACAAAATTGACGGTGACATCGTTGTGCGTTACGCCACAGAAGGTGAAACCCTGGTACTGCTGGACGAAAATGAAATAACACTGCGTTCCAATACCCTGGTGATTGCCGATCAGCAACAAGCACTGGCTATGGCCGGCGTTTTTGGCGGGTTGCACAGTGGTGTTACCCATAACAGTAAACATATTTTTCTGGAAAGTGCCTTTTTCTCACCAGCGGCTATTGCCGGAAAAGCCCGGCAGTATGGCTTGCATACCGATGCATCACACCGTTATGAACGCGGGGTGGACCCGCAGTTGCAACGTACTGCAATAGAGCGTGCCACAGCATTATTGCTGGAGATTGTTGGCGGAGAAGCAGGGCCGGTTACTGAAGCCGTATCCGCATCTGACTTACCTGCTGTGGCAGAAATTACCCTGTCTGCGGTAAAGCTGCAGCGTATTCTGGGTATTCATATTCCGGAAGAACAGGTTACTGCTATATTCAGACGTCTGGGGCTTGATGTTACTGCTACGGCAGAAGGCTGGCAGGTGAAAGTACCGGGTTATCGTTTCGATCTGGCAATTGCAGAAGACCTGATTGAAGAAGTGGCCAGAGTTTACGGCTACAATAATATTCCGAATGTATCACCTGTTGCCCGGCTGAAAATGCGGGCTTTTCGTGAAGCAGAAATAAGCGTGCAGCAAATGCGCCAGATTCTGGTGGACAGAGGCTATCAGGAAGCGATTACCTATAGTTTTGTTGACCCTAAGGTGCAACAGGTATTGTTTCCCCAGCAGCAGGCACTGATATTGCCAAACCCGATTTCAGCAGATATGTCAGCAATGCGTCTGAATCTGTGGCCGGGATTGTTGCAGGCGGTACAGTATAACCAGAACCGTCAGCAGCAGCGCATCCGCCTGTTTGAGTATGGCCTGAAATTTATTCCGGACGCCAGTGCTGAAGGTGGTGTGTGTCAGATCCCGGTTATCGGTGGGGTGATTCTTGGTGCTGTCAGCCATGATCATTGGACGATAGAGAGCCGGGCCGCCGATTTTTATGACGTCAAAGGCGATGTGGAAGCTTTACTGGCATTAAGCTCGGCTGATGATTTCCGTTTTGCCACTGCTGAGCATTCGGCGTTGCATCCGGGACAGACGGCTGCAGTTTACCGGGCAGGGCAACAGGTGGGTTATGTTGGTTTATTACACCCTGAAGCAGAACGTAAACTGGGCATTAAAGGTAAAGCCCTGTTGTTTGAACTGGAACTGACAGCATTTGGGCTGCGCCATATTGTTGAAGCTCAGGAACTGTCAAAGTTTCCGGCAAATCGCCGTGATTTGGCTATTGTTGTAAAATCAGATGTGCGTTTTGACGATATTCTTGCTACGATTAAAAAAGTTGGCGGAAATCAACTAGTTGACCTAAAATTGTTTGATGTATATACGGGGAGTGGTGTTGCTGATGGCTTTAAGTCACTGGCTATTGCACTTACCTTGCAGGATAAGGCGCGTACCCTGGAGGATAAAGACATCCAAAATGTGGTTAATCAAGTAGTTAGCGCGCTTAATAGTGAGTTCGACGCAACGTTGAGGGATTGATAATGGCGCTTACCAAAGCCGATTTAGCGGAACGTTTGTTTACCAAGTTTGGTGTCAGTAAACGGGATGCCAAACTGATTGTAGAGTCTTTTTTTGAAGAAGTACGTTCGGCCCTGGAGTCAGGCAAGCAGGTTAAGTTATCCGGTTTTGGTAACTTTGATCTGAGAGTAAAAAATCAGCGTCCGGGACGCAACCCTAAAACAGGTGAAGATATCCCAATTTCAGCGCGCTGTGTTGTGACTTTCCGCCCTGGTCAGAAACTGAAGTCCCGGGTAGAGCTGGGTACCAGTAAAAAATAATACCATGCTTTTGTATATAAAAACGGTAGTAGCCTGATAGCTACTGCCGTTTTTTGGTCTGGTGATTGTTGAGTATCGACTTGCCGGAAACCGATATTAGCGCTTTTTTGTGCAGCGCTCAGGTTAATTGATCAGCTGTCGGCCAGCGCCAGCTCAATGCCATCATCCGTAATGATGATTCGCTTTTCTTTATACAGTACACCGATGGCCTGTTTGAAGGTTTTCTTACTGACCCCAAAATGGCTGTAAATCAGCTCTGGCGGGCTTTTATCTGATAATGCCAGCTTGCCGCCATGCTGTTGTAATTTACGTACCACCTGCTCTGTCAGAGCATGGGCCTGTTGATGCGTGGCAGTGTTTAGCTTTAAGTCTATTTTGCCATCATCCCGGACTTTGGCGATATACGCCGTTAACTTATCGCCGCGACGTAATGGCCGGAAGACTTCATTTTTATATAAAACGCCCCAGTGCTGATGGTTTACCACCGCTTTATAACCCAGATCGGTTTGTTCACTGATAATAATGTCAACCTGGTCGCCGGTTTGGTAGTGAGGCATGGTTTTATGTAAATGGCGATCAAGTTTTGCTGATGCAACAATGCGGTTGCTGACATCGACATAGCAATATACCAGATAGCGCTGGCCTTCTTTTAACGGAATGGGTTGTTCGCTGAATGGCACCAGCAGATCTTTTTTCAGCCCCCAATCCAGAAAAGCGCCGATTCTGGTGACGGCGACCACCGGTAAATAAGCAACTTTACCAACCATGATCCGTGGGCGTTCTGTGGTGGCAATCAGCTGATCTTCGGAATCAAGATATAAAAATACTTCTACCTGCTGTCCGATTTCCAGCCCGGCAGGCGCAGTATTATTTGGTAGTAAAATTTCTCCCCAGCTTAATCCATCCAGATAAAAACCAAACTTAACCTGTTTTTTTACTGTCAGGCGATTAAGAGTTCCAAGTGCTATCATGTGTTATCCGTATGTTCTGTCCGCATTTTGCAGAAAGAAAGCTGTAAATGGGTATTGTAATAATGCTTATCAGTTAACGAATATAAGAATCGGCTTGTTCACGCCAACACGCCGTAAATACGTCCCTGTAGGCTCGGCTATGAACTTCATCCATGAAGTTCCCCCTTCGGGCCAGCAGAGCCGTTCAAATTCGTTCCTGACGAATTTGTCCGCCCGTCCAGGGCTCCAACGGTTGGCTTAGAACAAGCCGATTCTTACTTAACTGATCGATATTCGGCTATTGTAACGGCTTTTATTTACGGATGCTGGAATTATTTATATCAGTACACCGATAACAGTTATGCCAGATGTGAGGATATGCTCATATTGTTGTTATCAGACTTTTTGCTGTCCAGTTTTTGCCAGATTTTTTCGTGAAAAAAATAAGCAACGGTATTCACTGCCGGTTCGATAACGGCGACCAACCCTCCCAGAATAAAACTGCCGGTAATAAGGTAGGTGACAATAAAAGCGATCGAAAAGTGCATAATGGCAAAGCTTATGGTTTTCAGCATAATGGTAGTTCCTGACAGGATATAATGCTGACAGCATAGCGGAGCAGGCTGGTTTTTAAAGTGAATTAACTGGCTTAGCTTAATCGCTTTTTATGATAATAGTGCTCTGTAGTGATACAGAGCACTATTATCTTAGTTAACTATTATCTTAGTTAACTATTATCTTAGTTATATGAATCTGATTTATATGGCCTGGTTAATGATGTTTTTCACCGGGTTGATGCTCTATACGCTTTAACGCATCGGTCAGCATGGGAAGATCCAGCTTTTCATCCAGCGGCACCAGGGTTCCCGCAGACCAGACACCAAAACTTCCGTCCGGGCGCAGTATGACCATTTTATCTTTTTTGAAGCTGATTAATTGTTGCTGGCTGATATTCAGCTTCGGCAATGCACGTGGTTGCAGTAAGTTGTCGCCGAGCCAGTGGTTCTGAACGGTACAACCGGCCTGTGCCATCAGCGTCGGTAACCAGTCCAGATGCTGTGTCACATGCTGCTGATGTTGATATTGCAGGCGTGGCCAGCGTATTCTGACATCTGATGGTGTCAGGCTGAACTGTGTATTATGATTGCTCAGCTGGATAACGGCTATCTGCTGGTAATGCTGGTAATCCTGCCAGTGTTGCTCCGGAGCTTTGTCAAATACGATGGCATAGCTTGTCAGCGGCGCACCTGATGTCAGCCAGGAAAGCTGGGCCGGAAACTCTGGCTGGCGGCGGTGAATGCTGACCAGCCCTTCAGGCAGCATTTTTAACCAGCCCGGAGGGGACGCCAGTAACTGGGCTGACTGCTGGGTATTCATAAATTGCCCGTAAAGCAGATTCAGCAAAGCCTCGCTGCTGTTTGATGGCGAGAAATGTTGCTCCATCTGGCGGAAGCGTTGCTGGTCAAACCATTGCCGTTGTTCGGGCGACAGCAGGCCGGTAACCAGTAATAAGGTTGATGATGAAGCCTGCTCCGGTGTGCATTGCAGGTTTTTCTGGGGCGAAATATCATCTGGCAGTGACAGGCGCTCCAGCTGCTTTTCGGCTCGTTCTGCCAAATCTACCAGTTGATAGCGGGCCAGAAAGGTTTTAGCAGTTGCAGGGTAGGACAGCGGTAATACGTTGTCCTGCTTGGTGATATCCCATTTCAGATTGGCATCAGCATGAATATGCAGCAGATGGCTGAGCATAAAACTGCCGGTAAACACAATAAAAAGCGGCTGACCCAGACCTGATTGCTTTAATCGTTCAACTTTTTTCCAGCAAAAATTACTGAGAATCAGTTCGATTGTCAGCAACAGGGCAGCAACAACAAGTACGATCAGGATAAAGTTACGCAGATTAGTAACCACCTGCTGCCGTAACAGGTCTACCGCCTGTTCCAGTGAAGTGCTGCCAATATGATAACCAAGGCTGGCATAAACATAAGCATCAAAGATCAGTACGACCAGCGCTATGGTGGCCAGTATGGCAGCCATTCCCCGGACATGGCGCTGGTACGGAAATACCAGTGATACCGGGAAGATGGTCAGAATAAAAAACATAAAGCATAAAAAGGCGGTATGTCCTACCCAGTTAAGCAGCAGATAGCTCCAGCCCAGCAAGGTTTGGGGCGACGGCTCTGACAACCAGTAAACTGAGGTGATCAGCAGGGTCAGCAGAATATTAAAGCAGCTGAACCAGTGTCCCCAGTTCAGCAGGCGGTTAACTTTTTTTACCAGTGACAGGTTATTTTCAAGCACCATAGGTGATCAGTTTTTCTTGCTGGTTATGGAATCTGCCAGAGCCTGGCTGAAATGCGTAGCCACTGTCTGACGCTGAGACTCAGGCACACTGCTGTTAATAATGTGACTGACGGCATTACCAAGGCACATCAGGCCGAGTTCTGTGGTAGCCTGGTTTGCATGTAACTGTTCCAGTAACTGATTAACCAGATTTTCAATTTGTGCTGTGGAATACTTTGATACAATAGGCATGTAATACTCGAAGCTTATCTAGGCTGAACAGATAGGATAGTAACAGAATTCAGAAAAAACAGGAAAAATTATGTCGGTAGACGTATTGCATCTGGCTATTAACTATATTGAACTGGATGAAAATGAAGTGCCAAAAGCGCATTTCAGACCTTCGCTGGTCAATGCCACAACAGCAGTGGCGCATCTTCTTGAGCAACTTCATCTGGCATATAACGGTAAACCTGCCAAAGGCTATGCCGGGTTTAGCAGTGATAAGGATCCTCAGGTTGCAGAGCAACTGGCCTTATGGCAACAGCAGCAGTCGGATTTTATTTTGCTGTCAAAAACGGCGACCGAAACACTGGTTAATCAGTTACAGCAACATCAGTTGCCGGAAACCGGTTATCTGATGATTTGCCATTACCGCTATCTGGCAACGGAGTATCTGTTGTTCTGCCTGCTGGGCAGCAAAGATCATTTTACACTGACACCGGAACTGGAACTGGCCACGGCGCGCCATCTGGATATTGCCCGGATGCAACTGGCGGCCCGTATTGATCTGACTGCATATCAGACCGAACAGGAAAAACAGAAATACATCAGCTTTATCCGGGGCCGGGCAGGCCGTAAAGTCGGTGACTTTTTTCTGGATTTTCTGGGTTGTGAAGAAAGCACCGATGCCCGTGAAAACAGTAAGCTGGTACTTTCGTCGGTTGAAGAATATATCAGCAGTGCAGAATTTGATGCTGCCGAGAAAAACGATGCCCGCAAACAGGTGTTCAGCTATTGTGAGGAACGGGTCAAAGCCGGGCAGGATGTGGTGTTGTCCGAGCTTTCGGCGGTGATTGACGAGCAGCAACAGGACGGCTTTCTGCAATATTGTGCCGAGCAGCAACTGGCGGTGGCAGAGCAGTTTCCGGTTGAAGTGAAAGAGCTGAAAAAGCTGGTGAAATTCAGTGGCCAGGGTGGTGGTGTTTCTGTCAGTTTTGAACAGAAATTACTGGGTGAGCGGGTACAGTACGATGCCCAGAACGATGTACTGGTCATCCGCGGCACACCTCCTAACCTGCGGGATCAGTTACAGCGTTTTACTCAGGGTTATTCGGCTTTTGATCCTGCTTCGCGGGATCAATCTTAGCCGGCGGGGGAGAAGGTTCTTCATCGTCGTCCCACTTGGCATAAGGTTTTTTAGGTTTGGGTAATTTCATGTTGGCAGACTGCCTGATCAGCATGATATTACCGATAATAATACCCAGTGCCAGTAACAGCGCAATAATCAGGGGCCAGTTCATATAAGATCCTCACAGGTATTGGTAATAAACTGCCGGTAAATGTCCGGCAGATATTGCAGTACCAGTTGCTGACCGGCAACCGGATGCAGCAACAGACACTCCCGCAATAATGATACTGTCAGTTTAGTCGCATATTGCCCGGCCTGCGGGCGAAAGCTTAAATGCCAGGGTTCAGCAGCAACGCCTCCCTGATAGACTTTATAAGGAAAATAAAAACCAAAGTCTGTGGCATGTTGCTGCAACCATTGCACCATCGGATAAAACGGCCCGCCTTCCATATACTCAGCAGTTTGTAGCCGGGGCTGGTAATCGTTACTGACAGCGGCTGCATCATACAGATCCAGCTCGGTGCCCCAATGATGCCTGCTGGCACCGGGTAATGCAGAATACAGCAAAATAGCAGACAGCTTGTGGTAACCCTGCAGTTGCTGAAGATCTACAGCGTGTTGCTGTAGATCGTATACTTTGCGTCTGCCTTCGTATTTTGCCTGCCATATGGTGGCCTGCCGTTCAAAAGAGCGGAACGCCGAAACCATCGTCAGGTGTATTCCGGCAGCCTTAGCGGCATCGTACAACTGCTGCCACGGGTGTTGCATGGCATGGTGAATCGCAAAACCGTTGTCCAGCATGATCAGATGCTGTTCAGTTCTGCCCGTCAGGATATCGGCTAATGGTGCTGTTGTTGCCATCTGTCAGGTAGCCAGTTGCTGTAAAATTGCCTGATACATAGTGGTCAGTTGTTCCAGCTCTCTTACAGAAACGGCTTCATTAACTTTATGGATGGTGGCGTTACAGGGGCCCAGTTCTGCAACCTGTGCTCCGGTTGGGGCAATAAAGCGTCCGTCTGATGTGCCGCCGGTCGTTTCAAGCCGGGGAGTAAATCCCTGCACCTGTTCTACCGCAATAACGATGGCATCAATTAAACTGCCTTGATCCGTCAGGAAGGGCAGGCCATTCAGTGTCCAGTTTAGCTGATAGTTCAGTCCGTATTTGTCCAGAATGGCATAAACGCCCTGTTGCAGTTGCTCAGCTGTGACGGCTGTGCTGTAACGGAAATTAAACATGACCTGCATATCGCCAGGAATAACATTAGATGCGCCGGTTCCGGCGTGGATATTGGCAATCTGAAAACTGGTTGCCGGGAAAAATTCATTACCGTTATCCCATTCCCGCGCTGCCAGTTCCGCCAGAGCCGGGGCGCTTTTATGCACCGGGTTTTCTGCCAGATGCGGGTAAGCGACATGGCCCTGTATTCCTTTTACGGTCAACTGGCCGGTGAGTGAACCGCGGCGGCCATTTTTTACAACATCACCAACATGGAGGCTGCTGGAAGGCTCGCCGACAATGCACCAGCTGATTTTTTCCTGACGGGCTTCCAGTGTTTCAATAACTCTTTTAGTGCCATTGATAAACGGGCCTTCTTCATCACTGGTGATCAGGAACGCAAGATCAAAACCGGGCTGTGGATTGGCAGCAAGAAAGCGTTCTGTGGCAACGATCATTGCCGCCAGGCTGCCTTTCATATCGGCAGCGCCCCGCCCGAACAGGATATCGCCGATAATAGTCGGCTCAAAAGGCGGGGTATGCCATTGATCAACAGGGCCGGGGGGAACAACATCGGTGTGGCCGGCAAAGCAGAACAGTTTTTTACCTGTACCATAGCGGGCCCACAGATTCAGGGTGTCTTCAAAATGCATAACTTCAATGTTAAAGCCTAAGGCGGCCAGTCGTTCAGCCATCAATTGCTGACACCCGGCATCTTCCGGGGTGACAGATGGGCGGCGTATTAATTCCATTGCCAGTGAAATGACAGGGCTGTGATTCATATATTAATTCCGAAAATCGCCTGATATTGTTTTTCAGAGAAACCAAGATGGTACTGGCCGTCTTTTTCCAGTAACGGGCGTTTGATCATCGCCGGATGTTCAAGCATCAGTGCTAAGGCTTTGTCTGCGGTTAATTCAGCCTGATCGGCAGAGGGTAAATTGCGAAAAGTCGTACCACGGGTATTCAGTAATGACTGCCAGGTGCAGGTTGTGGCAAATTCCTGCAGTTGTTGTGATGTCAGGCCATCAACCCGGTAGTCGATAAACTGATATGCCAGATTATGTTGTTCCAGCCATTTACGGGCCTTTTTTATCGTATCGCAATTTTTAATACCATAAACTTTGATCATAGTTTGCTGTTGTCCGTTTCTGGTTAGGTTCAGTGAAAATGGTGCCAGGGTCTGTTTATCTTTCGCGTTCAGACTTTTACCAGACAGAGATACTACCGAAAATACGACGATTTATCCTGCTTATTTTATGGGAGATTGACATTATCTGATTCTCTTTTTTACGGCCGGAAAATAAAAATATGACGTTTTGATGTATTGGTTATGAATTTTTGTTGAAAGCTGATTTTTCCATGGTAAATAACCTGACATATACGACCGGAGCATCATGTTTACTTAGGTGATGTTGTCCACAGATTTTGTGGATAACTTTGTGTGAAAGGTGGGGTATTTTTTGTATCTTTATGTTTTTATTTGAAATTGCTTAATGGCACATTTTTTGTTTGTTTGTACATAAAGCAAAAGCACAGGCTGTGATATTAAAACAACAGTTTTCGGTCAGGAATCAGGCAGGGATCTGTCATTAGTAATATAAAAAATGCACAGAAATCGTTTTTTTACCGTACTTTTGTTAACAATTCGACCGCTGTTATGCGGCAGCTGGCGGTTATTACTGGTATAAACAGCAGGTAACTGTTGTGGATTTATGCTATGTTTGCCTGATAGTGCTGGGTGCGGAGGAGAATATGCGGTTCAGACTATATAACACATTACGTAATGGCAGGGATTATGGCCGGGTATGGCCTGCTCAGCCGGAGTTAAACAGCGTCTTTCCTGAAAATAAAGTTATCCGGCTGACCAGCTTGGGGTTTCGCTATTTGCCCATACTGGCGATACTGACGGCGATGTTACAGTTTAGTATGCTGGGTATGGCGTTTTTACCTCAGATACTGGCGATGATGTTATTCCTGTTAAGCTTACCGTTGCATGGCTGGTACTGGCTGGGTGTCCGGGCTAGTACGCCTTTGCCACCAGGTATTGCCTCATGGTATCAGCAGATACGTACGCAGATGCAGACCCAGGGAATTGAAGTTATACCCGCCAGGCAGCCCGGCAGATATCTGGATTTGGCATTATTACTAAAACAGGCATATCAGCAACTGGACAAAGCCTTTGTCAGGGAATGGTTCTGAAGCTGTAGTGCTGTGCACTACAGCCTGATTAGGTTATTCCGGCAGCTGAAATACTGACCAGACAGGCGCATGGTCTGAGGGTTTATCAATACCGCGCAGTTCGTAATCAATGCCTGATTCGATACAGCAACCGGCCAGAGGGGCGGTTGCCATAACAACATCAATCCGCAGGCCACGATTATCATCAAAGCCTTTTGAACGGTAATCAAACCAGCTGTACTGCGCCACCGATTCCGGATGTAATGCCCGGAAAGTATCTATCAGCCCCCAGTCTTTTAACTGTTGCAGCCAGGCCCGTTCTTCCGGCAGAAAAGAGGTTTTGCCTTCCCGTAACCAGCGTTTGGCATTGGCTTCTCCGATACCGATATCCAGATCAAGCGGAGAAATATTAATATCGCCAATAACAGCCAGATAGTCCTGCGGTGAATGATGGCTTTCCAGATAATGTTGCAAATCCGCATAGAATTTTTCTTTAGCCGGAAATTTAATCGCATGACTGCGATTTTCACCTTGCGGGAAATAACCATTAAGCAGGGTCAGTGTTTTGCCGTTTTGCAATGCAAAGGTGCCGATCAGCATTCTGCGCTGTGCATCAGGCATATCGGTCGGGAAACCATATTGCATTTGCAAAGCGGGTTGTTTGCTCAGGATGGCAACGCCATAATGGCCTTTCTGGCCAAAGTAATACACCTGATATCCGAGCTGTTGCACTTCAGCCAGTGGAAATTCATCGTCATGAACTTTAATTTCCTGCAATCCGATAATGTCCGGAGAGTGTTTTACTATCAATGCCTGCAACTGATGAAGTCTTGCTCTTATACCATTGATATTGAAAGATATTATTTTCATATAATCATTATGCTCGTTTTTACTGACAGAGTATACTTGGCTGATAATAACACTTTATGGCCGCAGGGTGAAAAAACTGGGTTCTTAAACGTTGTATGGAGTAAGTTTTGGCAGAATCTTCTGAGCATTTTCCCTTCCGTTACCGGCTGATATTCAGCTCACGGCGCAGAACACTCGGGATCCGGATTAAACAGTCAGATGTCACGGTTAGTGCACCAACCGGTTGCAGTATGACGCTGATAAACCGTTTTATTGCAGAGAAACAGTTCTGGATCCAAAAACACTTACAACATGCCGCACAAACGACTGCTGTTAACTGGCTGGAGCGGGGGCAACTGCCTTTGCTTGATGAACAGCTAATGCTGGTGCAGCAACGTGGCACGCGTTCAGCGGTACAGCGGGATGAGCAGCAACTGTATGTCACCGTATCGGGCAGGGTAAAACCCGAACATCAGAGCCGGAAAGTACAGCAACTGCTTCATGACTGGTACCGGCAATATGCCGGACACTGGTTCGGTCAGCGGGTCGCATTCTGGGCGCCGTTAATGCAGGTTAAGCCGGCAGCAATAAAAACCGGCCAATGGAAAACCAAGTGGGGATATTGTAACCATAAGGCTGAGCTGGGATTTAACTGGCGGCTGTTAATGGCCCCGGCATGGGTTGCCGATTATGTGGTGGTACATGAACTGGCGCATATCCGGCATATGAATCATTCTCCGGCGTTCTGGCAGTTAGTGCATCAGTTTTATTCGCAGGCAGATGAAGCCAGAAAATGGCTGAAACATCATCAGCATCAGCTGGAGATATAAAAAAAACCGACCAGAAGGTCGGCTGTAAACACAAGGACATCGAAAAAGGAGAGAGAACTTACTTTCATCACTACTGTTGCTTATGACCGGTAGCTGCAGGAATAATTCAATATTTCTGTGATTTATTTGATTAGGCTTAATACCGGCTTTTGCTTTTACGGCATATTCTGGGTAATCTGCTGCTCTGAAGAGCACAAAAGCGTATACCGCTGTATAACGATAAATAGCAATAACTATTGCTCCAATTCTCAGAGACCACGACCTATGACAAACCCTCTGCGCTTATTACAACTTGTGAAATTGCTGGATGTGACCCGGTTAACTGATGATGATTCGCCAGAGGCTTTCGGTGACTGGCTGAAATCCCTGCCGGAACTGGCAGCGCCGGTAGCCTGTTATTGTGTTTATCCTGACTATATTCCGTTGCTGAAAACCTGGCTTGAGCAGCAGAAACACTTTGCCGGTATCGCTACTGTAGTAAATTTTCCGGCAGGGGAACTGTCGGCAGAGCAGGTAACAACTCAGATTATACAGGCGGTACAGGCCGGGGCTGATGAAATTGACTGCGTGCTGCCGTATCAGGCGCTATTACGTGGTAAGCAGCAGCAGGTAAGGGAATTCCTGCGGGTGATTCGTCAGGCAACTGCAGATAAATGCCTGAAAGTAATTATTGAATCGGGTGAGTTAATTACCGCACAGCAGATTTCCATAGCGACCGAGCTGGCTATTGAAGAAGGCGCGGATTTTATTAAATCCTCAACCGGAAAAGTGCCGGTAGGAATTACCCGGGAAGCGGCCAGAATTATGCTGACTGTTATTGCCAATGCTGGCCGGCCAGTAGGCTTTAAAGCGTCTGGCGGGGTACGCTCTGTTGAGCAGGCATTACTGTTAGTGGATCTTTACGAAGAGCTTACCGGTAAGAGCGCCACTAAAGACAGCATGCGGATAGGCGCCAGTGCACTATTGCATGATTTAGCCGGGCAACTGGCCTAGGGTCTGTTGACATTTGCTGATGATTACTGACCCTAACGTCTGAATTCTTCACGTAATTTACTGAATTGCAGTAATAGTTCTTTATGCCTGAGCCGGTGATGCTCCGGTAAAGGCATATTGTCGACCACCCGGAAGGTTTTTTTACAACGCTCAAATAAATCCAGAGATTTACGTTTTTCCGGCTGACTGTTCAGATACTGAATAGATGCCTGAATAAAGTTCAGAGCGCTGCCGGTATTCATTGGGGCGACTTCCAGGGCTTGCTCAAAGAACGCAATAGCATCCTGATAACGACCTTCTTTATAGCATCTGATACCGTCTTTGTTTAATTGACTGAAACGAAGCTGTTTGGTATCGGTGTGGCGTTGCTGCTCTGCAATCAGCCGCTGCAGTACCGGGTTATGCAGTGCCTGCTCAGGTAAATACTTTGCTAATGCCAGAGCCTGCTCGTATTCGCCAATCTGATTCAGCAGAAATACGGCATCAGGCAGGATTTGTTGTTGCGTATCAAGTTGATCTGCTACCGAGGCATAGGTGCGTTTAGCCTGATACTGCTGACCGCTGAGCGATTCCAGTCTGGCCTGGCATAACGTTTCAAACAGGGAAAAGTCAATTTCCCGGATAATTAACTCATCCCGTTTTGCTCTTTGCAGGGCAATGGACACTTCCTGCTGAAAGCGGTTACGCTGCTGAGGTTCTTCTGCGCGCATTGCCGCATCAATCACGGTACGAATGTAATTAAGCAGGTGAATAATATCCTGGCGGAAAGAGCGCCGGGTAATTTCATACAGTTGCTTACTTGCCTGCACCTGAGCCGGAAAATCATCACGGGTGCGGGCGATTTCCATGACCAGATATTGCCGGTTCAGTGAATAGGGGGCAATGTCTGAAGCTGCAGTGATGCTTTTATAAGCTTCGTCCATATCTCCCAGTGCCTGATAGTTCAGGGCCTGAATATCATAGGCTTCTGCAAAATAACGGTTATTTTCTATTGCTTCCTGGCAGCAGGCGAGGCTTTCTTCATAACGCTGCAGGGCCATACAGAGTTTTGCCTGCAGTAACAATGCCCAGCCGCTACGATTCTGATTTAGTGCAACCTGTAATACCTGTTCAGCTTCGTCGTAGTGCTGCAGTTTCAGCAGGTTTTCTACCAGTACGCGTTTACAAAATTGCTGATAACGACTTTGGGTTGCAATCTCCTGCTGGCACAGTTCTACCGCAACTTCGCTTTGCTCATCGTAAAGTGCCTGATATAACTCTGACAGCTGCCGTTTTTTGCGCTGGATTTTCTGAATGCGGTTGCGAAGCACGCTCTGCGAGAAAGGTTTTACCAGATAATCATCAGGTTCCAGTTCTACGGCACTCATTACCATTGGTACGGTATTTTCACCTGTAACCAGCATAAATATGGTATGCGGGCGCAGCAGCTTTTTATCCCGTAAATCTTCCAGTAATTGTTTACCGTTTTTACCTGCCCCTAAGTGGTAATCAACAAACAGAATGTCGTAATCGATATTGGCACATTTTGCCAAAGCCTGCTCGCCGGTTGGTGCAAAAGCAACATTGGTGGCGCCCATAGAATACAGGATGCCTTTAAACATCAGCTGAAATGCCCGCTGATCGTCGATAATCAGTACCCGTTGATTTTCAAGCGTCTTTTTTTCCATGCAATTACAGCCAGATAACTATTCAGATTAGTGTCGGTAATCTGCCGGGCTTTGGCAAGTGAATTTGCTGAATAACCATGTTTGACTGATATATGAGTTATCTGGTTATGCAGAGGATCAGGCAAGAAAATTACAACAATACGACTGGTTGACTACAGGCTCCGCTTCTAAACTAAGAAGTACACCATCCGTCACCGGGAGTGTTTAATCTGTTATTGGCCCGTCGTTCGCTTGCCGGCTCTGCGATTGGAGACATAAAAGAAACTCAGGAAATGCTGGATTTCTGTGCGGAGCACGGCATTACTGGCTGACATTATGCTTTAGTGGATCTCTTTGGCATTAACATAAAAGGAAAAAACAATGAAACGATTTTCAGGATTGCTGCTGGTCATGGTTATGATGGCAGCAACAGTGGGTGCAGCTCAGCAGGCTGGTAATAATCACACAGAAAAAGTGGCTGTTGCATTTGATGCCTGGGCGAAGGGCACCGGCAGTCCTTTTGATTTACTGGCCGACAATGCCGAATGGACTATCACCGGATATTCTGCCGCCGCCGGAACCTACAGCCGGCAGGACTTTATCAGCGAAGTTATTCAGCCGTTTAATGCCCGTATGGATGGAGGGCTCAAGCCATCAGTCCGTAAACTCTATACCGATGGCAATACGGTGATTGTTTTTTTTGATGCCGAGGGAACGGCCATCGATGGTGTGCCTTATAAAAATACCTATACCTGGTATCTGGAGTTTGAGCAGGAGCAGATTGTGCGGGTATTCGCTTTTTTTGACAGTATTGCTTTTAATGAGCTATGGCAGAGGGTTACGCCGTAATAACGCTGAATGCAGTTTCTCATCTTTTCGCCAGAGAGCCGTCGGCAGAGTTACTGGTTTTGGGAAATTAATAAGCTTTAAAGAAAGATGGTGGAGGGGGAAGGATTCGAACCTTCGAAGGCAGTGCCGGCAGATTTACAGTCTGATCCCTTTGGCCACTCGGGAACCCCTCCACAAGTGAGCGCGCATCTTACCAAACTCTGTTTTGATGTAAAGAATTTTACTTAATTTTTTTGTCTGCCAGCCGATAAAACACGCATATACCCTGTTTCAGGTTAAGCATGTCGTTAATTATCAATGAATGGCAACTCGGTTGCCGTCTCAATACGGCTTTACAGCATCAGCAAAGAGCTGACTTTTCATTATGGCTGGCATTACTTTCTTCTGATGTCAGGGAAATGGCGGAGTTTTGTACGCCAGATAGTACCGCAACACCGGTAAATACCGATCTTTACCGGAAATTGGCTGTGAGGGTGGCGCGTTCTTTTGGGATGGAGCCGGGCGATCCGGAAATTATGTACCAACATACCCAGATGCTGCATGAATCAGGAACCGCAGCACTTAAACTTGAGAGCTATCTTAAACCTGCTCCGTGGGTGCTGACTGATGATAAATACAAATTACCTGAAGCAGTATGGCAGAATATCAGTGTGCATGGCCGCAGGAAATTAACAGATGGCCAGATACAACCTCTGTCAGCAGAACCTGCTGCGCTGTATGAAGTACTGCAACAACTACATGCTGCCGATACCGTATCAGCTGTTACCGGATAACAGGTGTTGTGAACACTGCTTGAACTTTTTTCCGCTACCACAAGGGCATAGATCGTTACGGCCGATTTTTTGCGGTGGCACTTCCGTTAATATACCGTCCACGTAATACCATTTATCTTCTTTCACAAAACGTGAAATCTCAGACAACTGGCACAGGGTATTGCCGTACAGATAGGTTGCACTAAAACTTACCTGGTCTTCCGGATGTGGCTGGGTGTCGTGTACTTGCAGTTTTATAAAATGTACAGAGTGAGCAAAGGCAGCAATTTGCTGGGCACCGTCATTGGTGCGCTGCGAAGCATGTGTCGTTTCAACAAGGTAATCGGTCAGGTGCAGGCAATAAGCGGTATAGCGTGAGCGCATTAAAGCCGTACAGTTTTTGGCTGAAATACTACCGGAAATAACTGGCTGGCAGCATTGGTTAAAAGCCCGGCCTGAACCACAATAACAAAGCATTAGCGTTTTACCTCCGTACAATACCTACTACATCCGCTTAATCCGTTTGTAGCCGGATATTGTACGCGATATCTGCATGCTATTGCTAATGACTGAATGTTTGTTCCGGGCGAGGTGCCAGCTGATAGAACCAGGTTTGTTGCTGTTGTGCCAGCTGCTGGCATTCATCCAGCTGTGCCGGATCCAGTGATAAATCAAAACTGATGACTGCGCTGCAGGTTGAACTACAGATTGCTGTTTTTATTACGCTTAACGGATCATTCAGTTGTTTCTGATGCACAATCAGCACTTTTTCCAGTGCCAACTGGTAACAATCTGCCAGAAAGCGATCGGGTAACTGTGGTGGGGCGATAAACAGCGTCCAGCCGTGCTGGTGCTGATGACGCTGAATAAAGCGTAGTATTGCCAGCTGCATACTGTCCTGACCTTCAACGGTAAAACGCTGACCAAAGGCCGCTGTTGCCGGAAAGATGCCTGCCTGTTCAGTAAACAACAAGAGTGGGCTGGCGCTGTTGATGGTATGGTGTTGAAATTGATTGTGCATAGCAAACCTCAAAACTGTTTATTTATACAGTGTATGTATATACAGTAGTTTCTGTATAAATAAAAAGCAAGCTTTTTTATGCGTAATCTTGTTCTGAGTTGTTTGGGCTGGCTGCTATCTGTTCGAAATAGCGGGCAGCCTGCCTTCTGGCAGCAGTCAGCTGTTGTGATGTCAATTTTTTCTGTAACGCGGCGTAAGCTGCTATGGCTGCTTTTTCCTGTTGCTGGGCAGCAAGGTAAAGCCAGCTACAGGCATGATGCGCAGAGCGCGGAATGCCAAGGCCCTTAAGATATAACAGCCCTAAATGACATTGGGAACGGGAGTGCCCCTGTATTGCTGCTTTATACAGCAGCAATGCTGCCTGATAATAAGCCTTATCTGCCATTAAGCGGCGGGCCTGCTCAAACAGTGTTTCTGCGGTCAGCGCATCCGGTTCATTGCTTACTGCCGGTAGCAGCAGGCCGCTGTTATCTTTCACCAGTTCTGTAAGCAGTTGCTGATATTCAGAAAGTTTCTGGGTAAGTTCTGACAGAGTCATTTTATTAATTGTAGCTCTGGAAAGGCGCGCAGGTTTTGCTGTCATAGCGATTACTCTTTCTGTATCTGTGAACACCGGCTTACTATACCCGGTACGTCAATGATATTAAAACTTATTGCATAGTATCGGCCGCAGACAGTTAAGATTTAATCCGGCGCCGAATTTTATCACTGTAAATAAATTCACCGGCTGATGCTGGTAGCGGCCGGTTTGTCATATTAGTTTCATTCAGTTGTCTTAATCTTGCGCTGTCTCTGAATTCAGGTTGTACGGTATGTCTGCTGCATATGATTATTGTACCGAGTTAAAGCAAATTATCAGTCAACGGGCGCTTACACCTCTGTTTCAGCCTGTGCTTAGCTTGGGTACGGCTCGTCTGTTTGGTTATGAAGCATTGATTCGTGGTCCGTCAGACAGCCCGTTGCATTCGCCGGTTTCATTATTTAAAACTGCGATGGCCTGTAAGATGCTGGAGCCTCTTGAGATGCTGTGCCGTGAAATCAGCATCCGGGCATTTGCCAGTGCCGGGGTAGACGGGCTGTTGTTTCTGAATGTCAATCCGCTGCTGTTACTGACGGCTGATCATCCCAGTGGCTTAACCCGCCGTTTATTGCAGGATGTGGCACTCGATCCGTCGCGGGTGGTGATTGAAATTTCGGAGCAGTACCAGGTTGAAGATCCCAGTTTACTGATTAAAGCCGTGCATCATTATCGTGAGCTTGGCTTTTCTATTGCTATTGATGATCTGGGAAGCGGGTTTTCCGGTCTGAAGCTCTGGTCTGAAATAAAACCGGATATTGTAAAGATTGACCGCTATTTTATCAGTGAAGTACATGCCGATCCTACCAAGCGCGCATTTGTACAAAATATCGTGGCACTGGCGAAAGCAACGGGTGCCACTATTGTTGCAGAAGGTATTGAGACACAGGAAGAGTTACTGCTATGCCAGGAACTGGGAGCAGATTACGGGCAGGGTTATTTGCTGGGGCGGCCTTCGCCACAGTTACGTTTACCTGTTTACGGTCAGCAGTCTTTAAAACTGTTGCGGCATCTGGTTGCAACTCCACAGGAAAGTATCGCTTCTGTGTTGCTGGATATTCCGGCTATTGCGGCAACGATATTGGCCGGGGAGGTTATAGAGCTGTTTAGCCGTAACCCGGCATGGCACAGCCTGCCGGTGATTGATGGTGACCGGCCTGCAGGTATCATCAGCCGCTCTGCGCTACAGGAGTTTTTCTCTCATCCTTATGGACGGGCGCTATATGAAAGGAAACCGATAATACAGTTTGTCAGCCGTAATCCGGTTATTGTAGATGAAAGCTGCACTTTTGATCAGGTGAGCCAACTGGTGGTAGAAAATGAAGAAAACACCAACAGCTGGTTTTTTATCATTACCCGTCAGGGATATTATCTGGGGCTCGGATCTGTACGCACGTTACTGAAAAAAATTACCGAGCGGAAATTACAGCATGCCCGTTACGCTAACCCGCTGACACTGTTACCGGGTAACGTGCCTATTTATCAGGAAATTGACAGTTTACTGCAACAGCAGCAATTATTTGCTGTCGCTTATTTTGATCTGAACCACTTTAAGCCATATAACGATATTTATGGTTACAGCAGGGGAGATCTGGTATTACAGTTACTGGCCGATATTATCAATAATACCTTATCCGGCCAGGACTGCTTTATAGGGCATGTTGGTGGCGATGATTTCGTCGTGATCTTCCGTAATACCCGGTGGCAGGAGTCTTGTGAGAGTATTATCAGCCAGTTTGATCAGCGGATAGTTCATTATTATGATAAAAAGGATATTCAGGCTGGCGGTATTAATGCCCTTAACCGGACAGGTGAAGCCCAGTTTTTTCCGTTGCTCAGTCTGGCAATTGGTGTAGCATCACCCGATCCTGAGTTGTGTTTGAGCCACCATGATGTTGCCGCGCTGGTTACGGCTGCCAAACACGAGGCGAAGAAAAATCCGGGCAGTGCGGTGTTTGTGTCCCGGAGGCGCGGGCCATCGGATAGCCGGAAATCTGTACTGGCTAGACCATTAGCGCAGGGATTTCCGTTAGAATAGCCAGTTAAAATAAGAACGAGTATAAATCAATGTTGTTAGAAAGTTTTGTAAACCAGAGCGCAGACAGTTTCAGTTTCAGCCGTAAGCAGGCCAGTGATTTTGCCAAGAAGGTCGCCACCGATTTTAATCCTATTCATGACGAAGATGCGAAGCGCTTTTGTGTGCCGGGCGATTTGTTATTTGCCTATCTGTTAAGCCGTTATGGGCTGACAGAACAACTCAGTTGTCAGTTTTCCGGTATGGTGGGAGCGGAAACCCTGCTGCACTGCAAAACTCAGCCATCGCAAATCCAGATATGCGATCAGCAGGATAAGGTTTACCTGACACTGCAGCATGGCGGAGCGTGTCTGCATAATGCCGCGATTATTGAACCGCTGATTAAGGATTATGTGCGTTTTTCCGGCCAGAACTTTCCGCATATTTTACAGCCTTTAATGGCAAAACATCAGGTGATGATTAACCCGCAGCGGCCACTGGTCATTTATGAGAGTATGGCGCTTAGCTTCAGCCGTTTACCCAGACAGCGGGTAGAGCTGACACTGGCCGCTTCATCGCTGGATGTGGATGGCAAACGTGGTAATGCTTTGCTGGAGTTCGCACTGACAGAACAGGGAGAACTGATTGGTAAGGGTGAGAAACGGATGATTCTCAGTAATCTGATGCCTTACGATGAGCAGCAAATGCAGCAAATGATTACTGCCTATAACAGCCGTAAGGCTGCTGCCTGATTTTATATCACCGGCCTGTACCTGTTTGCTGCCGCTACAGCGTATTTATGACCAGACATAAATAAGCTATAGTGGCCGGGCATTCAGCGGCAGGGATCTTTATGTTAACGCCATCATCTTTGCAACCGGGTTTTCTGGTTGTACATAGTAATCGCCTTGAGCAGCTACGCGAACTGGTTGTAGCCTGGACCAAACGTTACCCCTTATCACCACTGGAACCAGAGCAAATTCTGGTGCAGAGTAATGGTATTGCTCAATGGCTGAAACTGGCGCTGGCCGCTGATGAAACTGCCGGCGGCTGTGGTATTGCCGCTTCACTTGACGTGCAGTTACCGGCGCGTTTTATCTGGGATCTGTATCAGCAGGTACTTGGCAGCGAACGGGTGCCTGAGCAGTCGCCTTATTCACGCGAATTACTGACCTGGCATTTACTGGAACTGCTACCGGCATTACCGGTATCAGAAATATTTTTACCGTTACAGCAGTTTATAAAACAGGATAAAGACCTGCAGAAAACCTGGCAACTGGCACAGAAGCTGGCAGCCTTATACGACCAGTATCAGGTGTACCGGGCTGACTGGCTGCAAAGCTGGCAGCAGGGACAAAATATTCTGACCGGTAACCGGGGCAATGTTCAGCCATTACCTGTATCGCAGGAGTGGCAGGCAGAATTATGGCGTTTACTGCAAAATAAGATTAATCAGCAGGCAGCACATAACAGCCGGGCCGAGGTGCATCAGCAGTTTCTGACGTCGGTTACTGCATTACCGGCTGAGTATCTTAAAAGTATCCTGCCACGGCGGGTCATTATTTTTGGTATCTCTGCCTTACCACAGCAAAGCCTGGAAGTACTGGCCGCTATTGCACCTTATAGCCAGATTTTGCTGGCGGTACATAATCCGTGCCGCTACTACTGGGCAGATATTATTGCCGATAAGGATTTACTCCGGGCCGCCCGCCGCAGGCAACAACAGAAACCCGGAATGCCGGCTGAATTACCGGAAGACCAACTGGTGCAACATGCTCATCCGTTACTGGCTGCGTGGGGCAGACAAGGACGTGATTACATCCGTTTACTGGATGAGTTTGATGAAACACTGAATTACCGGAATCTGTTCCAAAATAATAAAATCGACTTGTTTGATGAAGAACCGGCAGCCAGCCTGTTGCAGATGCTACAGCAGGACATACTGGAATTAAGGCCGCTACATGAAAGCCGGCAGTATTGGCCGGTTACCGACACCGGGCAGGACACTTCCGTGCAGTTTCATATTGCACACAGCCCGCTGCGGGAAGTCGAAATTCTGCATGATCAGTTACTGGCGGCGTTTGATAGTGATCCGGAGCTCAAACCGCGGGATATTATGGTTATGGTGCCGGATATTAACCGCTATGCACCTTATATTCAGGCTGTTTTTGGCGCGTTGAAAACCACCGATACCCGCTATATTCCGTTCACTCTTGCTGATCTGGGTGTGCGGCATCAGCAGCCACTGTTAAAAGCACTTGATACTTTACTGGCATTGCCGCACAGCCGTTTTAGTGTCAGTGATATTCTTGATTTGCTGGATGTACCGCCATTGCGTCAGCGCTTTGGTCTGACGGCTGAGCAACTGCCTTTACTGCAACGATGGATAGCCGGTGCCGGTGTGCGCTGGGGGCTGGATGCTGAACAGCGGGCAACACTGGAATTGCCTGAAAACTTTAGCATAAACAGCTGGGCTTTCGGGCTGGACAGAATGTTTCTGGGATATGCCGCCGGAGAGAGTGAAGCCTGGCAGCAAATTGAACCCTATGCCGAAGTTGGCGGGCTGGATGCCGAGTTACTGGGACCGCTGCAACTGTTTATTGAGCGACTTAAACACTACTGGCAGCAGTTACAGCAAACTTATACCGCAACAGAGTGGCAGTCGCTGTTACAGCAATTACTGGCAGATTTCTTTGAGGTGTCAGAGCCGTATGATCTGCAGGTTATGCAGCAATTACAGCAGTCGCTGGCTGAATGGCTGAGTGAATGCCGGCAGGCTGAGCTGGCCTTACCATTGAGCCGGCAAATAGTTACCGAAAGCTGGCTGACTAAACTGGAACAACCGGGGTTGCAACAGCGTTTTCTGGCAGGGGCTGTAAACTTTGCCACCTTATTACCGATGCGTGCTATTCCGTTTAAACAGATTTGTTTGCTTGGCATGAACGACGGCGCTTTTCCCCGCCAGCAAAGTGCAGCAGATTTTGACCTGATGCAGCATGATATCCGCCCCGGCGATCGTTCCCGCCGTGAAGACGACCGTTACCTGTTGCTTGAGGCCGTACTGTCTGCCCGCAAAACTTTATATGTCAGCTGGACCGGCCGCAGCATACACGATAACAGCCAGCGGGCACCGTCAATGCTGATAGGGCAGTTGCGTGATCATCTGGATAACGGCTGGCAGGCAATGGATAACGGTAAACGGTTAAGTGAACAGCTGACAACGGAGCATCCGTTACAGCCGTTCAGTCAAAGCTATTTTAACGGGCAACATCGTCATTTATTCAGTTATCAGTCTGAATGGCTGCAATTTCATCAGGCTGACAACCAGAGCATAAACCAGGCATTGTCACCGTATCAGCCAGAGCAGGCGGTGACTATCAGAAAACTAACAGATTTTCTTAAAGATCCGGTGAAAGCATTTTATCAGCAGCGTCTGAAAATCTGGCTGCAAACACCACAACAGCAAACCGACAATGAAGAAGTATTTGCACTGGATGCCCTGAGTAACTGGCAGTTGCAGGACGAACTGATCCAACAGTTACAGCAGGCGGTAGAGCAGCAACAGCCCGCAGAGCCGGCAATAGCCCGGCAATTACAACGTTTTCAGCTGCGTGGCGAGCTGGGCATCGGCGCTGCTGCAGAATTACAAAAAGCGGCATTGGCAGAGCCATTATTACCGCTGGCAGATGATTATCAGCAGGTTGTACAGCAGTGGCCGCAAGCGTCAGATGCCTGTCCGGTCAGCTTTAATGCTGACACTATTCAGTTACAGGACGTATTAACGGGTATTCGCAGTAATCAGGCAGGTTCGGCTCAGGTTCTGCTGTTAAGCCATACTTTGCAAAAAGATCGCAAACAGTATCAGTGGCGACACTTTACCGGCCCCTGGATACAGCATCTGGTTGCGAATGCCTGTATCCGGCCAATGCCGACGGTTATGCTAAGTAAAAGCGGGCGGCAGGTACTGGCACCACTGGCTTCTGAGGTGGCAGCCGGGCAGCTCAGCACTTTGCTGCAATTATATCTGACCGGGCTGAGCCGGTTATTACCGGTGGAGCTTAACTGCGCCATGTTATATCTGGCCGCGCAGGAAAAAGCAGGTGCTCCGTTACAGCCGGATGAACTGGATATATGCAGAAAGCGATACGAAGGCGATGGTTTTTCTGCCGGGGCATTAGCATATAGCCCTTATCTGGCACGAAGTTTCAGTAATTTTTCACAGTTATGGCAGCAAGGGGATTTTGCCCGTTACAGCGAACAGCTTTATTTGCCGTTGTATCAGGCTGTGTTGCAATCAGGAGTTGCTGATGACTGAACAGAAGCTGGATTTACTACGCTTTCCCCTGCATGACAGCAGGCTGATTGAAGCCAGCGCCGGTACCGGCAAAACTTATACGATAGCTGCATTATATTTGCGCCTGATTCTGGGGCATGGTGCTGAGCACAGCTTTTCCCGGGCGCTGACCCCGCCGGATATTCTGGTTGTTACCTTTACTGAAGCTGCTACGCAGGAGCTGCGTGAACGCATCCGTTCCCGCCTGAGTGATGCTGCAACAGCATTTCTGCAACATCACAGTAATGACAGTATGCTTGCCGGGCTGATTCAGAGTTATCCGCAGGCGCAGCATGCTGCCTGTGCCAGACAACTGGAACTGGCGGCACAGTGGATGGATGATGCGGCAATTTCGACAATTCACAGCTGGTGTAACCGCATGCTGAGCGAACATGCCTTTGCCTGCGGCAGCTTATTTAATCAGCAACTGGAAACCGATCAGTCATTACTGCAATTACAGGCGGTACGTGACTACTGGCGCACCTTTTATTATTCGCTGAACGAGGCTGCGTTCAGCGTTATCCAGCAATGCTGGGCAACCCCTGACAATTTGTGGCGGGTAATAACCCCCGTTATGTCCTTATACAGCCACAACGATTTTGCTGATGCAGCAATAGCAGAGCCAGCCAGCCTGATTGAGCAGACCCTGGCGGAAAAGCAGTTATTACTGCAACAGCTAAAGCAGCGCTGGCAACCCTGGCTGCCAGAACTGTCCGCGTTACTGTTGTCGGGTATTGAACGTAAACAGGTCGATGGCCGCAAACTGCAAAAGCGTTATGTCGATGGCTGGCTGGGGAAATTACAGCAATGGTGTGACGACGAACAGGCTGAAAAACCGGAGTTAGGTACTGGCTGGCAGCGTTTAACATCTGACGGTATACAGGACGCCTGGAAAGGTGAGGCACCGCAGCATCCTGCATTCGGTGCAATAGCAGAATTACAGACAGCATTAGACCATTTGCCGCAACCCCGTACCGCGCTGATACAGCATGCCGCACAATGGGTTAAGCAGCGGTTTTACAGTGAACAGCAACAACGGGCCACTATGGGCTTTGACGATATGCTGCACCGGCTATGGCAGGCATTGCAGAGTGAGCAGGGGCCGCAACTGGCTGAGTTAATCCGCAAACAGTTTCCGGTTGCCATGATTGACGAATTTCAGGATACCGACCCGCTACAGTACCGGATTTTTAATGCGATTTATCAGCTGGCGTTATCCGGCCCAGAACGGGCAGTATTGCTGATCGGTGATCCGAAACAGGCCATTTATGCTTTTCGTGGTGCGGATATTTATACCTATTTACAGGCAAAGCAGGCAACAACAGGCCGGCACTATACTCTGGATACCAATTTCCGGGCCACGGCAGAAATGGTTGCAGCCGTAAACCGGTTGTTTCATATTGCAGAGCAAAGAGCATCAGGGGCATTTCTATTCCGTCAGGCCGGGCAGGAAACTATTCCGTTTCTGCCGGTTAAAGCCAAAGGGCGGGCTGATAAGCTATTGGTAAATAAGCAACCCCAGCCAGCGATGACATTCTGGTATTTACCGGAAAAACCAGCAAAGCCGCTACCAAGACAACAATATTTACAGCTGTTTGCCCAAAGCTGTGCGGCAGAAATCTGTCGTTTGCTGAATGAAGCCGAAACCGGTGCTACCGGCTTTATCACAGACAGTAGTGTGTTTACGCCGCTGCAACCTTCGGATATTGCCGTGCTGGTGAATAACCGGCAGGAAGCTCAGGCTATCCGGCAGGCACTGGCTGAGCGGGCGGTGCGCAGTGTGTATTTGTCAGATAAAGATTCTGTATTCAGTTCGCCACAGGCATTCGATCTGTTATTGCTGCTCAAAGCCTGCGCCGAACCGCAGCAGGAGCAATTATTACGTGCCGCACTGGGCTGTGCCACATTGCAACTGGATATCAGTTATCTGGATTCCCTGAACCAGAATGAACTCTTATGGGAAAAACTGACCGAGCAGTTTAAGGGCTATCAGTTACGCTGGCAGCAACACGGTATTTTACCTATGCTGCGCAGCCTGTTATTTGATTTTAATGTGCCTTCCCGCCTGGCTGCACAAACTGCCGGAGAGCGGGCACTGACCGATTTGCTACATCTGGCTGAGTTGTTACAGCAGGCATCTTCACAACTTGATGGTGAACAGGCACTGCTCCGTTACCTGCATGAACATATCAGCGGTGAGGGTGAGCTGTCTGCTGATGAGCAGAAAGTCCGGCTGGAAAGTGATGCCGGGCTGGTAAAAGTGGTTACTATCCATAAATCGAAAGGGCTGGAATACGGGCTGGTTTTTCTGCCATTTATCAGCAGCGCCAGAGCGGTAAAACGGGATGCTCTACCCGTCGCTTACCACACAGACGATGGCGTACAGCATTACAGTTTTGAACCTGATGATACTATCCTGCAACAAGCTGAGCATGAGCGGCTGGCAGAAGATATCCGGAAACTGTATGTTGCTGTGACACGGGCAAAATATGCCTGCTGGCTGGGGCTGGCTCCTCTGGAGACCACAAGCGCCATTGTGCGTATCTTATTTGACGAAAAACCGGAGCCGGACGCTTTTGCTGAACAGCTGTTACAGGCATGGAACAACCAGTCACCGATACAATTACAGCCGTTGCCGCAGCCTGACACCGGTACGTATATTGAAACGCAGCAATCAGAGCAACCGCTGGTTGCCCGTAAGATATCCCGTTATTTCAGAGAGCACTGGTGGATTGCCAGCTACAGTGCACTGGCACAGCAGGCACTGGATATGCGCCCTGCAACAGAACGCGGTATCGGGGCAGATGAAATATTTTATATCGCAGAGGCCAGGGATGAACAACTGGCTGAATTACAACATGAAGTTTTTCCGGCAGAGCAGTATGTTGACCCGGCAGTGCAATATCAGTTTATCGCGGGACCAGAAGCCGGAACTTTCCTGCATGGCATACTGGAGTGGGCAGCCAGACAACAATTTGCGGTGATTGCCGGGCAGCCACAGTATCTGGAGCAGGAACTTGTCAGACGCTGTCAGCTTAAAGGCTGGCCGTCAGACAGTAATCTGGCAGTCTGGTTGCATCATCTGCTGATACAACCTTTGTCGCTGGCTGAAAATACTCCGCCGCTGGTATTGTCTCAGTTACGGCAATATCAGCCTGAGATGGAATTCTGGTTTTCCTGCCAGCAGGTAAGCTATCAGGCGTTAGACGATTTGCTGATGCGGCATATCTGGCCCGGTCTGGCCCGGCCAGCGCTGATACCCGGAGTTCTGAATGGCATGCTTAAAGGTTTTATTGATTTAGTGTTTGAGCATGATGGCCGGTTTTATGTCTGTGATTATAAATCCAACTTATTGGGGCAAAATGCGGCAGCATATCAGTTTCAGGCATTACAGCAGGCGATGCTGGCAAAGCGTTATGACTTACAGGCTGTATTATATTGTCTTGCTTTGCACCGGCTTTTAAAAAATCGTTTACCTGATTACAGCTACCAGCAACATATCGGCGGGGCGGTACACTGGTTTGTCCGTGGTTATCAGGCCGCGGCAAACGGGCTTATCAGTATTACACCATCACAGGAACTGATTATGCAGCTGGATAAACTCTTCAGCAGTGGCAATACCGATACAGGAAGTACGTATGACTGACTATTCCCGGCTGAGATTATTGCGTGAACTGGACATTCTGCGTCCTGTGGATCTGGCATTTATAAACTTTCTGCAAAAAAACAGTCAGTCAGAATTGCCGGAATTACTGCTGGTTGCATCTGCTTTAACCAGTCTGCAGTTAGGGAAGGGACATATCTGTCTGGATCTGCAGCAACTGGCTGCAGATCCGCTCAGTGTTATTGCTGATGAACAACTTAATCAGCCGGCAGAGAAAATACCGTTTATTGCAGCTTTTAAGCAGTTAACCATTGCCGGGTGGACAGCCGCTTTAGCGGAGTTTCCCGGCATTATCGGCAATGGTCAGGGCAATTCTCCATTAGTGCTGAATGGCGCCCGTTTATACCTGCGGCGTTACTGGCAATATGAACAGCAGATCAGTGAGGCTATTTTACGGCGCCTTAAATACAGTAATACGCTGGCTGAATATTTACCGCAAAATATACTACTGCCACTATTAACAAAGCTGTTCCCGGAACCGGCTGCAAAAACCGATTGGCAACAGGTTGGCTGTGCTCTGGCCTGTCGCAGCGCTTTCGCTGTTATTACCGGTGGTCCGGGAACAGGTAAAACCACAACTGTTGTAAAGTTGTTGGCATTACTGCAGCTATTACAACAGCAGCAACAGCTGCCATTACTGAATATCCGGCTGGCGGCGCCAACCGGTAAAGCGGCTGCCCGCCTCAAAGAAAGTATCAGTAGTGCAATTGATAACGTACAAACCCTGCTGGGGGGCGTTACTGATATTAGTAGCGCTGTTCCGTCAGAGGTCGCTACATTACACCGGCTGCTTGGCGCCAGAGATGGTTCAAGACAATTCAACTTCAATCATGCTCAGAAACTACCGGCAGATGTACTGGTAATTGATGAAGCCTCAATGGTTGATGTTGAAATGATGGCGAAAGTATTACAGGCACTTCCTGAACATGCACGGCTGATTCTGCTGGGCGATAAAGATCAATTGGCTTCTGTTGAAGCCGGAGCCGTGCTGGGAGAATTATGTCAGCGGGCAGAAAAAGGCTACTATCTGCCAGAGACTGCCAACTGGTTATTGCAACAAGCCGGGCAACAGTTACCGGCAGAGTTTATTGATAAGGCCGCAACTGTGCTGGATCAGCATATTACGATGCTGAGAAACAGCTACCGTTTTAACAGCGAACAGGGGATAGGCTTGCTGGCCAGTGCGGTTAATAAAGGTCAGTACTTGGCAGATGTATGGCAGAAATATCCTCAGCAGCTTCAATTTATAAAACCTGCCAGTCCTAAAGACGATATTTTCAGGACCCTGATACTTGATGGCGGGGCATTAGTGGGTGGTTTTCGCAGATACCTGCAACAGGTTAACGCCGGTGCTGGCACTACAGACGAGCCGGATAACTGGGCTGCTGACGTGCTGAACTATTTCTCCCGTTTTCAGCTGCTATGTGCGACCCGGCAGGGAAGCTGGGGTACTGAGCAGATAAATCAGCTGATCAGTGATATTCTGCACCGGGAAAAACTAATCGATAACCGCCATCAGTGGTATCACGGGCGGCCGGTTATGGTTACCCGTAACGATTACAATCTTGGATTGATGAATGGCGATATCGGCATTTGTCTGTCTTATCCGTTGTCAGACGATGGTCAGTCTGCTGTGCTGAGAGTGGCTTTTCCGCGCACCGATGGTCAGCAAAAAATCAGATGGGTATTACCCAGCAGATTAACTGCTGTTGAAACGGTATTTGCCATGACGGTGCATAAATCGCAAGGATCGGAGTTTCAGCATACGGTACTGGTCTTGCCGGATACGCCGGCTGCGGTATTAAGCAGGGAGCTTATCTATACTGCCATAACACGGGCTGCCGAACAGTTTACACTGGTATGCGCACAGCCGGACATCCTGCAATGGGCAATCGGTCATACTACAGAAAGGGCGGGAGGGTTGTCTCTGACGCTGGAAAATCCGGCAGTTTGAAGCTGTTTTTAAGTGAGAAGGTTAAAAAATAAGCAGTCAGAATAAATTTAATAAATAGTACTTGCGCGGTATTTAAATCTCCCTATAATGCGCACCACACAGACGGCAGCGGTGCTGCGATGTGAGAGACGGAAGTCTCGCCTGGGTTGTCTCAGGTTACGCTCTTTAACAATGTGCAAT
>JARXRR010000042.1:0-32969 GCA_033792355.1 Chromatiaceae bacterium AAb-1 | reverse complement strand
GTGATATGTTGCGTTATACGCACTATAGCTAAGTTGTGCGTATAACGCAACATTAGGAAATCAGTCTGTTTTAGCTATTTTCATTCTTGCATCAATAAAAGTGATAGAATAGTATCACTTTATATTCCTATGGAGTTGTGGCGATGAAAGTTGAACTGGTGACATCACTAAAACGGCAGGCAACAAAAATTCTGGCGGATCTGCACGATTCAAAAGAGCCGGTGCTGATTACCGAGCATGGCAAGCCTTCGGCTTATCTGGTGGATGTGCAGGATTATGAAGTGATGCAAAGCCGACTGGCTATTTTAGAAGGTATTGCCCGCGGGGAACTGGCATTGGTGGAAGGCAGATTATTCACTACAGAACAAGCCCGGAATACCATGTCAAAATGGCTGAACTTTTGATTCTTTTGTAATGCGCGAAGAAAGAGAACTACGCAAATATATTTTAAACCATCTGAATAACTAAGTTTATTGGTATATCTTTCCATACTTCTAACCACAGTAATCCCAACATAACCCCCTGTCCATTACCGGATCTGGCCAGACATCCCACATTTAATTCCTTAACATGCTACTTTTATATCAAACAGGAGAAGCGTTATGTCGGCATTATTTACCCGTTTTATGCAGTTACATCAGTCAGATAAACCGTTATTGCTGCCCAATGTATGGGATGCTGCCAGTCTGGTGCTGGCACAGCAGCAGGGGGCGGTAGCGGTGGCAACGTCCAGTGCGGCGCTGGCGTGGTCGCTGGGCTATCCGGATGGTACGGTGTTACCTGCTGATGAACTGCTGGCTGCGGTGTGTCGTTTATTGCGGGTCAGCAAAGTGCCGCTAAGTATTGATATTGAACAGGGCTACAGCGACGATCCGGCACAGGTGGCGGTGTTGGTAAAGCAACTGGCGGATGCCGGTGTGGTGGGGATTAATCTGGAAGATGGAGCTGATCAGCCGGAGCTTTTAGCGTCGAAAATCCACGCTTGCCGTCAGTTACTGGCCGGGCAGCCGTTGTTTATTAATGCCCGCACCGATGTCTATCTGCGTCAACTGTGCAGTGCAGATGCTGCCGTTGCAGAATGTGTGAACCGGTTTAGTCTGTATCAGCAGGCCGGGGCTGATGGTGCTTTTATTCCGGGGTTAACTGATTTAGCGACTGTTGCAGAGTTATATCAGCAACTGACATTACCGATTAACCTGATGGGCTGGCCTGCGGGTGCTACGGTTGCTGAGCTAAGTGCTGCCGGGGTAAAACGGTTAAGCGCCGGACCAGCGTTATTTTTGCAGAGCTATAATAGCTACCTGCAAGCCTGCCAGAGCTTTTTGCAGGGGAAAGAATCTGCCGTGCAGCCACTGGGTTATGCCGGTTTTAATCAGTTGTTCTGAGCTGCAGCGGCCACAGCAGAACGCGTTGTTTATATTGCCGTATCAACAACGGTACGGCCACGGACTTTGCCGGCCAGTATCTGCTCGGCAATAGCGGAGACATCAGCCAGAGCGATCACCTGAGTTGCCTGTGCCAGCTTGTCCGGATTAAGATCACTGGCAAGGCGTGACCACGCCAGTTGCCTTACATGCTGAGGAGTATTAACTGAGTCGATACCTGCCAGAGTAATGTTACGCAGGATAAAAGGCAGAACCGACGCAGGCAGATCGGCACCCTGGGCAAGTCCGAAGGCTGCGACAACTCCGCGATATTGAGTTTGTGCCAGAGCATTGGCCAGCGTATGGCTGCCAACTGAATCTATAACGCCGGCCCAGCGTTCCCGGGTTATTGGCGCGCCGGGTTCTGATAACGTGTGGCGCTCGATAATTTCTGCTGCTCCCAGACTGTGCAGATAATCGGTTTCTTCCGGACGTCCGGTTGAGGCGATCACACGATAGCCTAGTCCCGACAGCAGGGCTATTGCGACTGAACCTGCACCTCCGTTGGCACCTGTTACCAGAATGTTGCCATGTGCCGGTGTCAGGCCACCATGCTCCAGCGCCAGTACAGACAGCATAGCAGTGTATCCGGCAGTACCAATTGCCATGGCATCTTTAGTTGAAAATACGTCTGGGATTTTAATTAGCCAGCCGCCATTTACGCGTGCTTTCTGGGCGAACCCGCCGTGATGTGTCTGGCTCAGTCCCCAGCCATTGGCGACTACGCGATCACCGGCAACAATGCCGGGATAAGATGATGTCTCAACAATACCGGCAAAATCAATTCCCGGAATTAATGGAAACTGGCGGATAACAGGCCCTCGGCCAGTGACAGCCAGAGCATCTTTGTAATTCACGGTAGAGTACTCAATTGCAACGGTAACATCGCCCGGCATCAGATCGTCTTCTCTGAAATTGACGAGGCTGGTTGATGTCACATCACCTGTACTGGTAGCGAGTAGTGCTTTAAATGTCATTATTTTCTCCTGTTAGATGGGTATTTCATAGCCGGATCTAGCTGGACCGTAGCTATGTTAGCTGCATTTATACTGCAAAAGTTTATGTTTTCAGACACTGTAAATACTCAGGATGAAATATTTACATCGGGCTGTAGAGTTTTGGCACGGGTCATCCGGACAATACTGAGGAAGTTTGCCGTAAAATGTTGCTGGCATCATAACCTTCAGCTGATACTGCCTCGAGCTTACAGGCTGGCAGTTAATCTTCTTCTTTATTATCACTAAGGCGTTCAATACTGGCGTCGAGCAGCTGATGCAGTTCAGCTACACGCTCTGTGCCAAGCCGCTCATTCAGTGCCAGCTGAGCTTTCTTCCAGGCAAGTTTCCCTTCAGTTTGTTTTGCATAGCCGGTTTCTGTTGCGGTAACGAGCCGGCTGCGGGCATCGTGGCCAGCACTGATAATCAACCAGCCCTGTGCCACCAGAGGCTGCATATTGCGGGTTAATGTCGAGGTGTCCATTTGCATATGTTTGGCCAGTTCACCGGGGCGGACAGGTCCCAGTTTTACAACATATGACAACAGCGAATATTGCGTGATTTTAAGGCCTGCCTCTGCGACATAGTGATCGTAATGGCGTGTCACCATACGGTTAAGCTGGCGTAGTTTCAGATTAGTACAGCCCCGGGGCTTGATGACATCATTCATATAATATATTGTACCTGCAATAGTTGTATATGCAACAATTTGTATAAAGGAGTTGCTTATGGATACCCGGCGGGCTGGGCAGGTTAAGCATAACAACACTGAATCAGAACGGACAAGCGGTACAGTTTGAGCACAGCCCGGATCATCGCTTAATACAGGTGCCAGTATAAATGAACAGTAACAACATGCTATTTCGCACTCGTTTCAGGCTGTCTGGCAATACGCTCTGGCTGGTGTTGCTGGCCGCAGCTGGAACCTTCGCGCTGACGATGGGGGTACGCCAGACAATGGGCCTGTATCTGTCAGCGCTGAATACCTCCACTGGTCTGGGGATTGCGGACATTAGTCTGGCTTTTGCTTTCGGACAACTTTGGTGGGGGCTGACCCAACCTTTTGCAGGTGCAGTTGCTGACCGTATTGGTACAGGGCGTGTTATTTTTACCGGCTTGCTGCTGGTGGTTATTGGTACTGTGATGACGCCGATGATGTCATCAACCCTTGGCCTGATCCTTACCATTGGTGTATTAGCCGCGGGAGGGGCCGGTATGGCGGGTCCCTCGGTGTTAATGGCCGCAACGACAAGGTTGGTGCCTGCTGCTAAACGTGGCCTGGCAACCGGTATTGTCAATGCCGGGGGCTCTTTTGGCCAGTTTACACTGGCGCCGCTTGCCATTAGCCTGACTGCCGCATTTGGCTGGGTGACCTCAATGCAATGGCTGGGATTGCTGGCCCTGCTTGCGTTACCTGCTGTTTGGGTGCTTAAAGGTAACTCTAATGCTATTGCTGCGGCTGCAGCCGCAGAGAGTGGCAGGAAAGCGCTGACAGCACGCGAGGCGTTGCTACAGGCTCTGGCTACACCGGGGTATTGCTTTCTGGCCGTCGGTTTTATGGTTTGTGGCTTTCATGTCGCGTTTCTGGCTACTCATCTGCCGGGGATAGTCGAGCACTGCGGTATGCCTCCGGCAATTGGCGGCTGGGCACTGGCTGTTATAGGTTTGTTCAATATTATCGGCAGTCTTGCTATAGGGTGGGCTGTCGGGCGCTGGCGCATGAAATCGCTGTTGTCGTTGCTCTATACGCTCCGCGGCCTTGCTGTACTGGCTTTCCTGCTGGCACCGAAGACACCGGCAGTGATACTGATTTTTGCAGCCATCATGGGAGTAACTTTCCTGTCAACCGTACCACCCACAGCAGGACTGGTGGCAAAAATGTTTGGCCCGGCAAATATGGCGATGCTGTTTGGCGTGCTGATGCTGGCACATCAGATCGGGGCTTTCTTCGGTGCTTATCTCGGAGGTCATGTATTTCACCTGACGGGTAATTATGACTTGGTATGGATTATTGATATTCTCCTTGCTGTTGTTGCAGCGCTAATCCATCTGCCAATTCGCGAGCAGCCGCTCCATTATCGGTCTTCTGTCACTGCATAGGGATATGCCAGCCGTAGGTGCAGCTGTCGCAAGGGTCAAGCAGGGCATCTGATGCTAAGCTCGAAATAGCAGCATTTTTCCGGTTGATGCTGAAAAGGCTGGTGATGTTATTTCACATCCGGTTCATGCAGTGATTCGTTCAGTTGATCCACGACCACCGCCCAGTCGCCGTCGCTGGTTAGCAATTCTCTGATTAATTGCCGCTGTGCTTCTGTCCAGAACGGGGCGTCGATAATATTCACCTCTTGTGATAGTGGATGCTCCAGAATAAAACGCTCAATTGCTTCGGGGCTGGCATCCAGACCCAACTGCAGGAACAGATTGGTCATACGGGTTTTTACGGTATCCATCGGGCTTCCTTTAGATATTTGGCTTGCGAAGAGTATAGCAATCCCTCGTTGTGGCGGTAAGCTTAAAGCATGATCTCTGTCACCACTTCGGTTTTTACTGAGTTGGCAATAAAACATTGCTGATGCGACTGGTGGTGCAGCTGTTCCAGTTGTGCCAGCGTGGGCTGCCCGCCGCAGAACACCACTTTCGGCCGCAGGGTCACTTTGGTCATAGCGATTTTGCCGTTGCTGTCTTTTTCCATTATGCCGATAGCGTTATCGGTATAGCTTTCAATCACAAATTGTTTTTTGGCGGCAAGTGACAGGAAGAACAACATATGGCAGCTGGATAACGCCGCAACAAAGGCTTCTTCCGGGTCAACATTGGTGGCAACGGAATAGGGCAGCGGTACCACATGCGGCGATGATGACGCCGGTACGGTAACGCCGCCATCAAACTGCCAGCGATGGGCACGGCTGTATTCGTTGTCGGTAAATATTTCGTGTTCGTTGCGGGTCCAACTGACGATAGCGGTGTATTGAGCCATATTTTCCTCATGCCATACGATTAATCATTGCCTGAGCTGCGGGGAATTGTTGCAGCATATTTCCGGCAATTTGTCTGAATTCTGCTGAAATTGCCGGATGCTGGCTGAGCTGTTGCCAGAACTGATGTGCCAGTGGATAAGCCTGTTTCCAGAATACTGCATCTGCTACCGGGCTGATATTCAGCGGGTAAGACGAAGTCATAGCACCACTTCTGTCCGGGGCAAAGGCCATTGGCAGCATGTCATAGACCGGGGCCAATTGTAAATTGTGGCCACCTTCATAAAAGAACGAAAGGTTACCGGTGTGCATATCGGTATTGGCAAGCAGTCTGCCATAACACCAGATAACGGCAATGGTGTGATAATCATGCTCGCTGATCAGCTGTTGCTGGTACAGACGATGCGCAATTACCGGCCACTCTGCCGGATGACCGACAAATTCCATTTCTGCCATACGCAGTGATACCACGCCACGGCGTCCTGACAGGCCAATTCTGTCAAAGCGCTGATAGCTGAGATAGGTACGGTGCTGGTCGGTAATGATTTCGCAGGGGCCTGCGGCAATCTGGTGTTGTTGCAGTATATTCAGCGCCAGGCATTCTGCCTGTAATAAATCGGCCCAGCGTTGGCTGTTAGCATTACGGGTGGCTGCGCTGAATTTAACCAGCAGATGCCGATCATTGACTACAACGCAGAATTTCGGCTGTTCTCCTCCGGCAGAGGAACCTGGAATCTCACCGCTTATGGCCTGCTCTGCCAGCATGGCAAAATCATCTACGGTTATTACTGTCGGTGTATGTAACAGCCATTGCTGGTAACTTTGTTCGCCTACCAGTAAATTACCGGGGGCATCGTGCTGTGACAGCCGCAGGGCATTAAATACATCGTTATCGCTCCAGCTGTCAGGATCGGCAGAGCTGACAATCTTATTGTGATACAGATGTTTTGCCAGAGCGCGACCAAGAAAACCTTGTGGTCTCATATCCTGTAACCACCAGGGTAAGTCATCATAGTAGATAAAGTCTTCGTCGCTGTTTCGTTTAACCAGATAGCCATGTGGCATAACTGCTATCATCCGGGCAAAGTGCCGGGCATTCCCTGTTTCCGTTATGCAGTACAGGCTGGTTTCACTGTTGTCAGTATGGCGGCACAGGTAATACAGTGTGGCGCGTGCGCGACCCGTGCTGATAATACGATCCTGGCATTGGGCAATCAGCCGTGACACTGTTGAACGGTCGCAGCCAAGCTTAGCGGCCAGGGTTTTTGAGCCTGCCGGTTCCTGGCGCAGATGATTCAGCAGTGCCTGCAAGTTATCGTTTTTCTGCATCGATTTTTCAGCAATATAATGTATTTAACTTACTGTAGTGTAGGTTATTTATTTTTATATGCAACGATTTATGCAACGATAATTGCAGCGATTTATAGAGAATTTTTATACGGTGGTTTTTATTCCATGGTTATGGTTTTCATCAGCCGGATTTCATAGATACCACCGGCGATCGAACCGGGGTTGGCTTCGAATTTCAGTTCGATGCTGTCGTTATTGCCAAGCAGCTCTGCCGGTATCGGGTAGTCGATATGGTAGAAGTTGTCACCCTGTTCACCGCTAAGGCTGACGTTTGCCAGCAACTGATTATTCACCAGAATCCGGAAATGGCGGTTACTATCGGCGCCAAAATAGCCCAGCCGTAGTGTCAGTGCCGGTTGCTGGCCGGTACTTAGCCGGTAGCTGAACCAGCCTGTAGCGTGGCGCCAGTGGCGGCCCTGATTGACTCCCGCTTCGGTTTGTTCGCCTTTAAACTGGTGATCAGCTTCCGGCTGCTGTTCGCCGGGGCGGATCAGATCAACTGTTTGCTGTGCCAACTGGGTTTCGTGTTGGGTTTGCTGGCGCAGTATTTGCTGCTGTTGCTGCCACTGGCTGGCGCTGTTATGCGGAAAATACAGTGTATAGCGGCTGTCATGCAGCCGGAAGAACGGGATCAGCTCCAGCGGGCCGCTGACACCGGCCAGGGGGGCGTCGCCGGTGGTAAAGGTCAGCGGTTTACCGGCAACCGGTTTGATATGCCGGATAAAGTCCGGGTTATCGCTGATAAAGGTTGGTGTCTGATCAACCGGGCACAGCTCGCCGCTGGCAATATGGCCCATCCGGCTGCTGTCAGCGATAAAACGCGGGCTGTCCTGCATCCGGCTGCGGGCAGCCAGTACTATGGGCCCGTGCAGAATGGCGTAGTGGGCGCTGTTGTCCGGCAGCTGTTCCAGTGTGGTTTGCATCGGTAATTCGATAGCCAGCTGATCGCCTTTGCGCCAGTGACGTTGCAGGTGAATATAGCCATTTTCTGCTGCCTGATAACTGACTGCTTTGCCATTAAGTGTCAGTTGTACTTTATCTGCCACCCAGTGCGGATTACGGATATTCAGGCCAAATTTGCCGCCCTGCTCAATGGTAATCAGGCTATTTTGCTTATCCGGGAACTGAGTGCTCTGGCGGATTTTCACTGCCTGCTCAGCCCAGTTCAGGCTGGAATCGACAAACAGGTTAACGTACAGCTGATCATTGTTATAGGCATAAATCATTTCACCGTATTTGGCGTGGTTTTCAATGCCGGAGCCGACGCAGCACCACATGGTTTCTTCCGCTGATGAATAGACCCGGTAATGATTGGGCCGCATCGGCGTAAAGTACACCAGCCCGCCATGCTGCGGATGCTGCGACGACAGAATATGGTTGTACAGCGCCCGCTCGTAGTAGGCCATATAACGTGGCTGCGGATCGCGCTGGTACAGCAGTTTGGTCAGCTTCAGCATATTGTAGGTGTTGCAGGTTTCCGGTCCTTCAACATCGTTGAGCATGGTGCTGAAGTCGTCTGACGGGTGAAAATGCTCACGCACACTGTTGCCGCCAATCGCAACGCTACGCTTATTGACTACCTGCTGCCAGAAGAAATCAGCCGCCTGATACCATTTTTCGTTTTCGGTCAGTGAAGCAAGCCGCGCCATACCGACAATTTTCGGGATCTGGGTATTGGCGTGCAGACCATCCAGTACGTCCTGCTGTTGCAACAGCGGGTTCATAATCCGCAGTTCTGAAAAGCGCAGCGCCAGTTGCAGGTATTTCGGATCACCGCTTATTACTGATACTTCGGCCAGAATATCGTTCATACCACCGTATTCGGTAACCAGCATCTGTTGCAGTTGCTGATCGGTCATCTGGCTGGCCAGTTGCCAGGTCCAGTCGCTGAGTCTGAGCAGCATTGCTTTCGCCTGCTGATTTCCGGCATAAACATAAGCATCGTGTAACCCGGCAAAGGTTTTATGCAGGTTGTACCACGGCACCCACTGTTTATTGAGGATAAATAAGTCGGCTTCTATCTGCCCCTGACGGATCTGCTGCCAGCTGGCTTTGCCGCCGGGTATACCGCCCAGATAGCCGTCGCCATGTTTTTGCTGATAGCGGTGCAGCTCGGTAATCATATAGTTCAGGCGCTCAAGCAACTGCTGCTCGCCGGTGGCGCTGTACATTAACGCCAGTGCACTAAGGTAATGACCACCGATATGACCGTCCAGCCCGGAGCTTTCCCAGTTGGGGTAAGGTTCGGCGACCAGTTCCAGCCCGGCTTCACGGCGGTACGGTGCCAGCAGCCGATCCGGGTTCATTGCCATCAGGTAGCCGATATTGGTTTGCTGTGCCTGATAAAACGGGCCGCTGTGCAGCCGCACCTGATCAAGCGGAAAGGTATTGATAGTGGCGCAAACCGGCAGGGCCAGCAAGGCGATAAGGCAGAACAGACGTTTCATGGTTGCGGTTCCTCTCTGTGCTGATCTGTTAAGGTTCTGCATAAACCGGCTTGCTCTAAGCCAACCATTGGAGCCCTGGATGGGCGGAATCGAGCCTACAGGAACGTATCCACGGCGTGTTAGTGTGAGCAAGCCGGTTTATGCTTTAAGCAAACTGCATTGCGGCCACAACAGAATCAGGTTTCGGATGCCTTCCCAAATACCGGCATACCGTTGCTATCCCAGCGGATCTTTTTCACATAGGTATGGCGGTTGGGGTCCCATAACGGGTCACCGGTAATTTCGGTATAGGTACGGGCGTGATACACCAGCAGATCGTGCCGGCCGTCTTCCGATACGGTAAAACTGTTATGACCGGGGCCGTAAACACCGTGTTCAAAGCAGCTCTGAAAAACCGGTTGTGGCGATTTATGCCAGCTTTGCGGATTAAGCAAATCGGCGTTTTCATCGGCCCACAGCAGCCCGATACAATAGTTTTCATCGGTGGCGCTGGCCGAATAGGTCAGGAAAATTTTGCCGTTACGTATCAGTACTGCCGGGCCTTCATTAACCCAGAAGCCACGGATTTCCCATGGCAGTTCCGGTTTGCTCAGCATCACCGGGGCGGAGCTGATGCTGTCCGGCGTATCCATTGTAGCGATATACAGGTTGCTATTGCCTTCGATGGCGTTATCTTTCTGTGCCCAGACATAGTACAGCTGGTTGTTATGGGTAAAAGTGGTGGCATCAAGGCAGAAGGTATCGATACCGCTATCGACTTGTCCCAGAAATTGCCAGTGCCCGCTGATTGGGTTGGCATCTGTGCAGCGAATAACATACATCCGGTGCTGGAACAGCTTATTCTTGATTTCACGGCTGGGCGCGGCAGCAAAATAAATATACCAGGCACCCTGATTAAAGTGGATTTCCGGCGCCCAGATCAGCTCGGAATAAGCACCGCTGTCCGGCTTATGCCAGACTGCGACAGCCGGTGCATCTGGCAGTCCGGCAAGGGTTCTGGCCCGGCGCAGTTCTATCAGATCATAAGCCGGCACTGAGGCGGTAAAGTAGTAGTAGCCGTCACTGTGCTTGTAAATGCAAGGGTCGGCACGTTGTTCAATTAACGGTTTTTGCAGTGTGGTCACAATACACTCCATTAAGATTTAGTGGCAGCAAGCTGCTGTTTTAATTGCTGGTAGTAGTTATCTGTAATGCGGTAGCGGTACATCAGCAAGCCCATCAGCAGATGAAAGAAGCCGGGAATAATCGACAGCATTAATGCGATGCCGGTCAGTGCCAGTCCGGTCTGTGGCTGATCAGCCACATAGCCGAACGAGGCCAGCAGGGTGCCGACCATAAAACCGGCAATCCCCATCCCGGCTTTCTGGCAGAACGAAATACCGCCAAAGGCCAGACCTGAAACCCGCTGCCCGGTTTTATTGGTGCCGTAATCGACCGTTTCCGGAATAGCTGACCAGAATACCGGCGCATGTAAATCCACCACAAACGACAACAGAAAATACAGCACAAATGCCAGCATCACATCGCCGGGGCCTACCAGCACAAACAGCAGTATGCTTAAAACCGCCACGATAATCTGGCTGTAGCGGAACAGTTTAACTTTGCAGTAATGCTTGGTGATCCAGGTTGACGCCACCATCGCCAGTATCGCTGCCGCCACACCGGTGGATAAAAACGCCGACAGCATAGTGGCGTCACCCCCCAGATAATATTTGGCATAAAACGCCGCGACCGAGCCGCGAACCACATAGCCGATGGTGCCGGTAACACAAACCGCGCACAGTACCAGCCACTGGTCATTTTGCCGCAGAATCTTCAGCTGGCTGGTGAATGACAGAGTTTCAACCTTGTGCTGAATACGCTCGGTGGTAGTGAAAAAACAGAACAGAAACAACAGTGTTGCCATAATGGCCATTAACCCCATTGCTGACTGATAGCCGGCGGCTATGTTATTTTCACCCCAGTATTTGGCCAGTATCGGCACAATAATGGTAACCAGAAAGGCGGCAATTTTGGCAAAAAACAGCCGGTAACCATTGGCAGATAAGCGTTCTTTCGGGTTATCTGTCAGTACGCCGATAATTGAAATATACGGAATGGTTACTGCGGTAAAAATAACGGTAACCAGAATATAAGTAGAGTAAGCCCACAGCAGTTTGCTGCTGTAATCCCAGTCCGGGGTGCTGAAGGTTAAATACACTGAAATACCAAAGGGCACGGCTAAAAACAGAAAGTAAGGCCGGTAACGGCCCCAGCGGGTGGTAAAGCGGTCGGTAATTATGCCCATCAGCGGGTCGGTTACCGCATCTACCAGCCGTACTACCAGAAACAGAATGGCTAAATCAGCAGGCTTCAGCCCGAAAATATCAGTATAGAAAAAGGTGATAATCAGCATCATCGACGACATCACCACATTAACGGCCATATCGCCGGCGCCAAAGCCGACTTTCTCTAATACTGAAAGTTTGTTTGTCTGCATTGCGTTCCCCTGTCGTGCCTTATCTGAGACGCAGGCAGCAGGACACCGCAGTGCGGTGTGTGGTTGCAATATTTACCCTGTTGCCCTGATAAGGCGTATTTTTATCTTTTTTTATATTTTCAAAGCTGTTCATAATCCTTCTGGATTATGAACAGCTTCTTATTGGTCTATAGCATTGCCTATAAGATGTACCGATAATGCTGTGCTTTATTGGTTAATATCTCTCATTTAAGGTTTTGCAGGAACCGGTTGCTCACACCAACACGCCGTGAATACATCCCTGTAGGCTCGGTTCCGCCCATCCAGGGCTTCAACGGTTGGCTTAGAGCAAGCCGATTCCTGCCTGGTTTAATTTTCTGACAGTACTCTATAACGTTTGCCTGCAGATTATCCCTGCCAGAGTTTTGCACTGAAAATAAATATATGATAAATAGTAATACAATACTACTAAAATAATGGCAGGGTAACGATGATAATGTGGTTTTCGTCTTATCTGCCGCGATGTGAGGAGACACATTATGATCAACGGGGATAAGACCAGCAACAGCTTACCGGCACTGTTTAAGGCCGGGTTATTAACAGCGCTGCTGTTTACGCAAAGCGCCTGTGCCGATGCCAGCGATAAGCCGCAGGTCAGTATTCATGATCCGGTAATGGCAGAGCAGGACGGGCGCTTTTATCTGTTTAGCACCGGGCCGGGGATTACCTATTACCAGTCGGATGATTTGCTGAACTGGCAACTGGCCGGCCGGGTATTTTCCGGCGAGCCTGACTGGGCCAAACGGGTATCGCCAACCTTTGACGGGCATATCTGGGCACCGGATATTTTTCAGCATAACGGTCAGTTTTATCTTTACTATTCGGTATCGGCCTTTGGCAAAAACACCTCGGCTATCGGGGTGACGGTAAATAAAACGCTGGATAAAAGCAGCCCGGATTACCAGTGGCAGGATAAAGGCATAGTGGTCGAATCGGTGCCGCACCGCGATTTATGGAATGCGATAGATCCCAATATTATCGCCGGTGATAACGGCGAAATCTGGATGAGTTTCGGTTCATTCTGGAGCGGTTTAAAGCTGGTAAAACTGGCAGATGATTTAACTTCGCTGGCCGAGCCCCAGCAATGGCACACCATTGCCAAAGCCGGGCGCCCGGCCTTTACCGACGATGCCGAGCCGGGGCCTGGCGATCTGGAAGCGCCTTTTATCTTTAAACAGCACGGTTATTACTACCTGTTTGTGTCTTACGGCAAATGCTGTCGCGGTAACGACAGCACCTACCATCTGGTGGTCGGGCGTTCTGAAAATGTCACCGGCCCGTATCTGGATAAAAACGGTAAATCACTGGCTGAAGGCGGTGGCACGGTATTACTGAAGGGTAACCGCGACTGGCCCGGCTTAGGCCATAACAGTGCCTATACCTTTAACGGTAAGGATTATCTGGTGTTTCATGCTTATGAAGCAGCAGATAACGGCCTGCAAAAGCTGAAAATAGCCGAAATACAGTGGGACGACGCCAAATGGCCGCTGGTCAGTGACAGTGTGCTGAACGAGTACCGCAGTGTATTGCATCCGGTTGAAAATAAATAATAACAACTTACCACAAACCAGATTTTACGATTTGTGATAACGGGGATAGAGCAAATGAAAAAGATAACACCAATGTTCAAAACGGCCATGCTGGCAAGTGCCGTAGTACTGACCCTAAGCGCCTGCCAGTATGTAACGGAAACTGACAGTGCCAAAACCGCTGCAATCAGCGATGCTTATGAAGGCCAGAGCTTTACCAACCCCTTGTTCAGTAATGGTGCCGATCCGTGGCTGGAGTATTTCGATGGCAACTATTACCTGACCACCACCACCTGGACCTCACAACTGGTCATGCGTAAATCACCGACGCTGGCCGGGCTGGCTACCGCTACGCCGGTGAATGTCTGGTCGGAAACCGATCCGGCCCGCTGCTGTAATTTCTGGGCTTATGAATTCCACCGTTTAAAAGGGCCGGATGGTTACCGCTGGTACATGATGTTTACGTCTGGCAAGCAGGAAAACCTCGACGGGCAGCATTTATCGGTACTGGAAAGCGCCGGTGATGATCCGATGGGGCCGTATGAATTTAAAGGTTCGCCAATGCCGGGCAGCTGGAATATCGACGGTAATTATCTGGAGCATAACGGCAAGCTGTACCTGCTGTGGTCTGAATGGGTGGGTGATGAGCAACTGAACTGGATTGCTGAAATGGTTAATCCGTGGACCATTACCGGGCCGCGGATGGTGCTATCAAGGCCGGAACTGGAGTGGGAAATTTCCGGCCGTAAGGTTAACGAAGGGGCCGAAGTGCTTAAAAAAGATGGCCGTACCTTTGTGGTGTATTCCGCCAGCTTCTGTGACACGCCGGATTATAAACTGGGCCTGCTGGAGTTGACGGGTGATGATCCGATGCAGCCGGAGTCGTGGAAAAAATACGATAAACCGGTGTTTGAACGCGGCAACGGCGTGTACGGGCCGGGACATAACGGCTTTTTTAAATCGCCGGACGATCAGGAAAACTGGATTGTTTACCACGGCAACAATAAAGAAACCGATGGTTGCAGTGCCACCCGCTCGGTGCGGGCGCAGCCTTTTGGCTGGTATGCTGACGGCACACCAGATTTTGGCCAGCCGGTGCCGGAAGGACAGGTAATGGCCGCACCATCAGGCGAAAATGGCCCGATTGCCGCCATACCGCAGGGGGCAGACTGGGTAATTCAAAACCGCAGTAACGGCCAGTGTTTAACCGCTGTGGCCGGGCAGATTACTACCGGTGCCTGTGACAGCACTACGGCATTGAAAATTGACCCGACCAGCGAGGATTACTACCGGCTGGTCACCCAAAACGGTCAGTATATCGGGCTGGAAACCGATGGCACATTAAAAGCCGGGGCCTGGATTAATAAAGTACGCCAGCAGTGGCAGTTTAAAGCAACTGAACAAGGCTTCTGGCAACTGGTGAATAAAGCCGGTAATACGCCGCTGGCACTGGATAACTGCACTGATGCACAGTGTAACCAATGGCAATTCCGGCCACAGGGGCTGGTGGCAATCAGCAGCAGCCAGAGTGGCAAAGTATTATCGGTGGCAAATGGTAAGTCAGTAGCAGGTGAAGCCGTTACTCAGACCGGCTGGAAAAACCGGCCGGATCAGCACTGGCAGTTTAGCCAGACCGAGCAGGGCACCCTGCAACTGCGTAATGCTCAGAACAGCAATGTCTGCCTGGCAGTAGCGGCGGATTCGCTGGCCGCCGGTGCACCAATAGTACTGGCCGCCTGTGATGCCAAAGCCAGCCACTGGTTGCTGGAACCCAATGCCTACGGCAGTATGCGTTTAGTATCGGCTCATAGTAAAGCGGTGCTGGAAGTGCCTTCCTGTGCTCTGGCTGACGATACCGAACTGAAACAGGCGCCACTGGCTGCAGAAAGCTTCTGCCAGCGGTTTCATATCCGGGCGGTTGATTAAAAGTATTTACCCGATAAAGGCGATGTAACCGCGACTGGTTGCATCGCCCAATTAAACTTTTTAATCAACTGACAGAGTTATTGATTTCTGACCGAACTTAATTGTCTCAGTAGTTGAGGCAATGCGGTTTGTATGGTTTCCCATACTACTTCAAGATTTATATCAAAATAACCATGTGCAATACGATTACGCATTCCCCGCATATTGCGCCAGGGGATCTCTGGGTTGGCTTGTATGAAGTCGCTGTAGTTGTCCATTATCTTGGTTGCAGCTTCACCGATAATAATTAAGCTCATGATGACGGCTTGTTGTGTGCGTTTATCTTCCAGAAAGTCTTCTTTAGCCATTCCTTCGGTGAAAATAGTGGCATCCATAGCTGCTTGTTGCATATGTTCCAGGTAATCAGGCAGGCGGTTGTCTTTCATACCGGCAGTGCTTCGGCCAGAACTTTAGCCCGGAATTTAGCGGGTAAATCGGCAGGTGTTACAACATCTACATTTACTCCCAGCAACGCTTCCAATTCATCCTGCAATCCGCCTAAGTCAAACAGTGTTGCTCCGGGAAGGGTATCGACCAGTAGATCAAGATCACTGCCGTCCTGATCAGTGCCATGCAGAACAGAACCAAAAAACCGCGGATTTTCAGTACGAAATCGTTTCGTTACATCACGTATGACATCACGTTTCATATTAAGTACAACGGATGGTTTCATCTGCAAGCCCATGTAACCAGATAATTATTGCTGTTAAAAGCATAACATACTTAACAATTTATGCTGTGACAACCTGATTGCTATAAGAGATTTAATTGCTCTTGCTGCCATAAAAAAGCCCCGGCAATGAATGCCGGGGCTGTGTTTTACACTATGCCTGAACCTGCGTTACATACTGTAGCGGAACCCCAAAGCGAAAGTACGGCTGTATAGTGATGAGCCGAAGTTATGGGTGCCGGGATACTCGTAATAACTCTGGAAAATCTCGTTGGTCAGGTTAGTGGCATCAAATGTCACGACCAGATTATCCGTAACGTTGTAGCTTAACTGGAAGTCCAGGCTCTTTTCCGGGTTACGGTAAATTCCCAGCGGGTTGGCGAACTGGGCGGCTTCGTAGTTGTTAAGGAAGTCTTCACGCCAGACATAAGACAGCCGCATATCGAACTTCTCTTTTTCATAGGCCAGTACCACGCTGTAAGAGGTGTCTGATACGCCGAATAGTGGTGTAGTGTCAGTACCTGTTACATTGCCCAAGCTGTCGGTAATTGGAATATCCTGCGAGGAATCCAGTATGGTGTAGCTGGCCTGAATACCGAAGCCATCCAGTAGCGCGGGCAGGTTTTCCGGGAAGTAAACCAGACCGAATTCAAAACCTTCCAGTTTGCCGTTAGAAGCATTATCCGGCTGGTTCAGAATATAAGGGTACTCACCATCACCATCGTCGTGTATTACCCGGCGACGGAAATCGACGACAAAGCCTTCAATATCACGCTTAAAGGCTGCTGCGTATACGGTACTGGCATCAGTGAAATACCATTCCAGTGACAGATCGTAGTTTTTCGATTCGGTGGCTTTTAAATCCGGGTTACCGCCGGATGCCGTACCATAACCGATATTGGTCACATCTCTGACATAGTTAATGGTCGGGTTAAGCTGGGCAAAACCGGGGCGGCGCAGGGTCTGGCCATAGCTGAAGCGGGCCATAATATCGTCGGTAATACTGTACCGTACCATAAAGCTGGGTAATAGTTTGCTGGCGCTGGCTGAGGCATTGTTATCGCTGAATGCCATATCGGTATCGACATTGACATAACGTAAACCGAACTGACCATCCAGTAATTTGCCTCCGATTTCGGTTTCAAAATCGGCCTGGGCATAAAGCGCGGTGGTAGTTTCTTCTACTTCAAAGGTTTTTTCCAGTAGCAGCTGATCACCAACGGCCAGACCGGCATTCACTTCCTGATTGTAGATATCGCGGAACATATCGGCATTATCGCGGATATAGTAACCATTGGCCGTCAGCCATGAGGTGGGTACATCGGATTCGCCGTCAAAGAAACCACTGTTAACATGCAACAGCCCCGGATAACTGGCCAGCTGACAGGCCGGGTTACCGGAGTTACAGATGCCGGCATCCTGCAGCCGCTGGGCTTCGGATGCTTTGCGTTTATCATAACGGACACCAAAGCTGACTTTCTTGATAAAACCTTCATCTAAGGTGTAATCGGCATCGGCGGTAAAGGACAGAGCATCACCTTCACTGGAATGCGCCTGATCGTATAATTGCGCCATCGCCCACTGGGTTGGATCGGTTAAATCGGTGTTTGGCCCGAAACCAAAGGCCGGTAAGCCGCCGCCGCTGTTAAAATCAACCCAGACGCTGTCGGCAACCCGGTCAGTACGCATGGCGAAGAAGGTATCATTAAATTCGCTGTCCTGATAAACCAGTTCAGAGCGCAGTTTCAGGTTGTCAGAAAGCTGCCATTTACCGCCAAGGGCATAGACATAGCTGTCGGTTTTACCGGTAGATAAATCACCACTGGTAAACATATAAGGTGCACCGATGGTCCGGGATTTTACGATATTGGTGCCTTCGTACAGCGTGATATCCGGGTTGGCGCCCAGATCGCCCCACCAGTCAACAAAAGAGAATAACAGCGAGTTGAACGATTCGTTACGGTAGCCGTTATAGAAGGCTTCAAACAGATATTCAGAGGTATCATTCGGTGCAAACTGCAGCGCAATATTCACTGCCGGGCGTTCACGTTTACCGGTAAAGTCACTGGCAAAAATGGCATCACGCGACAACAGGTATTCAGTTGGTACACCGTTGACATCAAAAGTTGAACCCGGAGCAAACGGCAAGCCTGATTCAAGGCCGGGTTGCCAGATTGGATCTTCAGATGCCCGTCCATCAGTAGAACGGATAATTTCATAAGATGCCCAGCCAGCAGGCGGATTACCGGTAGCAAACGGCATCATGGCGCCGGCGGTTACACTTTGATCGCGGTAATGGGTTTCGGCATAGGACACGTTAATCAGTGCACCGAAGCGGCTGGTGCCGATATCCCAGTTATTACTGAGCAAGGCACTGATATTAGGGTCAACTTTATCCGGCTGATCAGAGTAAATACCGCGACCGGCGACCACCACTTTACTGCCGTCAAAATCAAAAGGGCGCTGGGTATGAATATCTATCTGACCGGCGATACCGGTTTCAATCAGGCTGGCGGAACGGGTTTTATGAACATCAACCCGGTTAAGCAAGCTGGCCGGAATATCTGCCAGTGCGACAGAGCGGCCAGATGCGGTGAAAATATTGCGGCCATTTATCGTCGTGGTCACATCATCCAGACCACGAATCGACACCCGGCTGACTTCACCGGCGCCGCGATCGGTTACCTGCACACCAGACAAACGTTGTAGTGCTTCTACTACGTTATTGTCCGGAAATTTACCGATATCTTCAGAAATAATAGAATCAACAATCTGGATGTTTTCTCGTTTCAGATCGACTGATCTGGCCAGACTGCCACGAATGCCTTTTACCAGAATAACCTCTACGTCATCCTCTACTGCTGCGTCGTTGTTACTGGCTTGCTGAGCATATAACGGATGGGCTGACAATGTTATCGCAATGGCGACAGCACTGCTTAAAACCGAAGGTTTAAACATGAGCTTTACTCCCCTTGTCACTGATGTTATTGCCTTCCGGGTCAGACAAAAACTGACGATGGAGGCGTTTTTTTTAATATTATTACTATTCGTGCTATTGTACGAATAATTAATCATCCTATTGTATGATTAATTAACTGTCAACGAACTGCTTTAAAAATATCCGCTGAGGAAAAAGAGTATTCAGGAAGGAAATGTATCCGATCCACCTGGCGGATTTGCGAAAGGGCAAAGGCGTATTACGCAAATTATGGTGCGATCTGACATACTGCTATACAAATACCGCTTCAGCTGGCAAAGTGCGCAGGTTTGCAATAGTGGGACAGTCTTCCGATGCTGCTGATGATCGATAACTATGATTCTTTTACTTATAATCTGGTGCAATATTTTGCTGAGCTGGGGCAGGAAGTGCTGGTCAGGCGCAATGACGACATTACCCTGGCAGAGATTGAACAGCTGGCACCGCAGTATCTGGTTATTTCTCCCGGCCCCTGTTCACCGGATGAAGCCGGTATTTCGCTTGCTGCAATAAAACATTTTGCCGGTAAGCTGCCGATTCTTGGCGTGTGTCTTGGGCATCAGGCGCTGGCTCAGGTATTTGGTGCCAAAGTGGTGCGGGCCCGTCAGGTGATGCATGGTAAAAACTCGGCAATTTATCATAATAATACGTCGGTATTTTGTGATATCCCCAGCCCGTTGAGTGTGACCCGTTATCATTCGCTGGTGGTCGAAAAAACTTCATTACCGGACAGTTTGCAAATAACCGCCTGGACTCTGGATGCCAAGGGACAGCCAGATGAAATTATGGGGCTGGCACACCGGAAGCTGCCTCTGCATGCTGTGCAGTTTCACCCCGAAGCTATTCTGAGCGAGCATGGCAAAGCGTTGTTGCTGAATTTTCTTAAGATTGCAACGGCTTAACTTATTACCCGTATTGCTTGACACGGCTGGTTTCAGGTCTCAGTATTTGAATTTTCTAATTTTGAATATTTTTTTAAATATCTATTCCCGGGATCTGCAAGCCATAATGAGTTATTCATACCCTGAAGCAGAAGAGCTGACACAGCAGTTTTTTGATTATCTGATAGGGGTTACTCCCGGTAGTAAAAGGCTTAGCTACAAGCTGCATGCCGGAAACTCTGCCACCACAGAGCGTAAACTACTGGCAGTTGAGACCAGAGCCCGCCAGTTGCGTCTTGCCGGACAGCAGGCCAGAGAACAGCTGAGCGAGTTTGCCCAGGCCCATTTACATGAACTGGTGGCTGACGAATTATTTCGCCGGCTGAGTAATATTGAACAGATTATGGCGTCAGTATTTCAGCCCGGCGCAGAGTTTTATCCGGTACTGGATTTGCTCAGCCTGCGGGGCGTTACGGTCAATAAACTTGATCCGCTTATTTCCAAAGTGGTCTGGTTGCGGGATGATTTACTCAGGCTGGTAAATCAGCCGCAATACCGTAACCGTACACCTTCCGGTAGTATGGTTAAGGATATTAAAACCGCCTTGCGGTTTCTTGGGGTCGAGAGCCTGCAACTGATTGTGCCGGTATATCTGATGCGCCGGTCAATACCGCATTCCTCTGAACCGTTTTCCGGTTTAAAAGATAAACTGTGGGATTATTCACTGGCGACAGCTATTGCTGCCCGGCGGCTGGCAGAAGAACAGGGCGAGCATCCCTATAATGCATTTTGTGCCGGATTATTCCATACCCTGGGGCATCTGGTGGTAACCCGCAATTATCTGCGTACTTAACAGCAGATAAAACAACACGAATTACTGAAAGCCCAGCAGGTACGTGACACTGAACTGACCGAAGCCCTGGATGCGCTGGAGCCGGATGCGGGGTTTCTCAGTAACAGCCTGCAGGAGTTTGCTGCCATTCTCAGTGCCGATATTACCTCACGCTGGCATCTGAAAGAGTTACCATTATGCCCGACGCTGGATCAACTGGCAGAAGGCATTGGTTACCGTGGCAGCAGCCCGCTTACCCGCCTGGTGCAGCAGGCCAGGGTTTATATGCAATGGCAGCATCTGAAAAAACGGCAGTTAATTACCGAACAACAGGGTATTGACTGGCTGAACGCCGCAGGGCTTAACAGCGACAGCATCAATTTACTGGCCCGAACTAACTTTAAACGGCTTAGTGTCTATTTCTGAGCTGCTTTTTATGCAGACTGAGTAGTTATTCATTTCTGTTGCAAATCTATCCTCCGGCCCTGATATCTCCGGGGTTCCACGCTTTTTTTCGGCAAGACAACCCAATGTTAATCTGCAATAATGCGGTGACATTATAGCATGCTTGCCAGTTAACAACCTTTGCGTAACTGACTGGTATTATTGATATTATGGCTTTTATTATCAAAGACTGAACCATCACCAACAGAGGACATAACAATGACAATACCACAGGAAATCACCCGTGCTTTATTTGATGAAGTGATGGTACCTAATTACGCACCGGCACAGATAATTCCGGTTAAAGGTCAGGGTGCCAGAGTGTGGGATCAGCAAGAGCGCGAATATGTCGATTTTGCCGGTGGTATTGCTGTCAGCAGCCTGGGGCATTGTCATCCGGCGATGGTGAAAGCGCTGACTGAACAAGGCAGTAAATTATGGCATCTGAGTAATGTGATGACGAACGAGCCTGCGCTGCGTCTGGCCAAAAAGCTGGTGGATGCCACTTTCGCTGAAAAAATCTATTTTGCCAATTCCGGGGCCGAGGCAAACGAAGCGGCATTTAAACTGGCGCGTCGCTGGGCGCTGGATAATTACGGTGCGCACAAGCAGGAGATTATTTCATTCAGTAAAAGCTTCCACGGCCGTACCTTCTTTACCGTAACGGTGGGTGGGCAGGCCGCTTATTCTGACGGCTTCGGACCAAAACCGGGTGCGGTATTACATGCTGAATATAATAATCTGGACAGTGTTAAGGCTCTGATCTCAGACAATACCTGTGCCATCGTGGTTGAGCCGATCCAGGGGGAAGGCGGCATTATCCCTGCTGATGCCCAGTTCTTAGAAGGCCTCAGAGCGCTTTGTGATCAGCATAATGCACTGCTGGTTTTTGATGAAGTTCAGACCGGCGCCGGGCGTACAGGTAAATTGTATGCTTATATGAACTACGATATAACGCCTGATATTCTGACATCGGCGAAATCACTCGGGGGTGGTTTTCCCATCGGGGCTATGCTGACAACAACTGCTATCGCCAGCCATCTGAAAGTGGGCACTCACGGCAGTACTTACGGTGGTAACCCGCTGGCTTGTGCGGTGGCTGAAGCGGTGATTGATACTATTAGCCAGCCGGAGGTGCTGAACGGTGTGTTGCAGAGTGAGCAGCGTTTTCGCCAGGCATTACAGCAACTGAATGACAAATATCAGATTTTTTCAGAAATCAGAGGTAAGGGATTATTGCTGGGAGCCGTGCTGAATGAGCGGTTCAAAGGCAGATCGCGCGACTTTTTACTGGCCGCAGCCGATGCCGGGGTGTTTATTCTGGTCGCCGGGCCGGATGTAGTGCGCTTAGCACCATCGCTGGTGATTACTGAAGCCGATATTAATGAAGGTATGCAGCGTCTGGAACAGGCGGTTGCGAAGCTGGTCGCTGGCTGACAACGTAAAACGGCTGGCGCTGTACTGGTGCCAGTCCTGATATTAAAGCAGCATCAAGACTGCTGAAAACAATGAAGCAAAGCGGATATTTCCGCTTCCTGTAAAGCAAAAGTGGAGTAAGCGACAATGATGGTTATTCGCCCAATCCGTGCTGATGATTATGCTGCGTTATATAACATTGCAGTAGAGTCCGGGCATGGTTTTACCTCGTTGCCGGTAAATGACGAATTACTGATGCGCAGAATCAGTCGTTCAGAGCAATCGTTCAGTAAGCAGGTTAGTGCGCCGGGTGACGAAGGCTATTTATTTGTACTGGAAGATACCGCAACCAAAGAGGTCTGCGGTACCAGCGCGCTGGAGGCTGCGGTAGGGCTGGATGATGCCTTTTATCATTATCATCTGGGCAAGGTAGTACACAGTTCCCGCTCGCTGGGGGTATATAAAACCATAGAGCTGCTGACACTGTGTAACGATTACACCGGGGCCAGCGAACTGTGCACGTTATTTTTACGCGAACCGTGGCGTAAACAGCATAATGGCCGGCTGCTGTCTAAAATACGCTTTTTGTTTATGGCTGAATTTGCCGGGCGTTTTTCAGATCGGGTTATTGCTGAAATGCGCGGTATTTCTGATGCCAATGGCAACTCGCCATTCTGGCAGTGGTTGCAGGAGCATTTCTTCTCGGTGGATTTTCCGACCGCCGATTATCTGACCGGCATCGGACAGAAGGTGTTTATCGCAGAACTGATGCCCAAGTACCCTATTTATGTTAGCTTGCTGAGCAAACGGGCGCAGGCGGCTATTGGGCAGGTGCATGAAAAAACCCGGCCTGCGCTGGCGTTATTGCAGTCAGAAGGATTTTCACACCGCGGCTATGTGGATATTTTTGATGCCGGGCCAACGGTGGAAGCCAGAACTGAACATATCCGCTCTGTACGTAACAGCCGCCGGTTACAGGTTAATATTGGTGAGGTAACAGCTGGTGATCCTCACCTTATTTGTAATACCCGCCTGACAGATTTCCGGGCTACCTGGCTTAATCTGGAACTGACAGAGCAGTCACAGAGCGTCACTATACCCGCTGACTGTGCTGCCGCGCTGCAAGTGGAACAAGGTGACTGGGTAAGATTAATCAAACTATAAACTGGGGTAGGTGTAGCTGATGACTCGTCCTGTACAATTTATCAACGGACAATGGCTGGCAGGTGAAGGTAAAGCCTTTGTATCGCTGGATCCGGCAAAAAATCAACAAATCTGGGAAGGCAGTGCCGCCACGGCGCAACAGGTGGATGCCGCTGTTCAGGCTGCCCGCGAAGCGCAATATGGCTGGTCTGGTTTAAGCTTCGATGAACGGGTAAATATTGTCAGCAAATTTGCCGCACAGCTTAGCGAAAATAAAGAAGCGCTGGCACTCAGCATTGCTGAGGAAACCGGTAAGGCATTATGGGAAAGCCGCACCGAAGTCGCTGCGATGATCGGCAAAATTGATATTTCAGTCCGCGCCTGTCAGGAGCGTACCGGCATCAAAGAAAACCCGATGCCGCAGGGGCGGGCTTTTGTGCGTCATAAACCGCATGGTGTCGTGGCTGTATTTGGCCCCTATAACTTTCCGGGGCATTTGCCTAACGGTCATATTGTGCCGGCATTACTGGCGGGTAATACCGTTTTATTCAAACCTTCTGAGCTGACCCCGAAAGTGGCAGAAGATACGGTGAAATTGTGGCAAAAAGCCGGTTTACCGGCGGGTGTGCTGAACCTGCTGCAAGGCGAAGTGGATACCGGTAAAGCGATTGCCGGCCATGACGGCATCGACGGCCTGTTTTTCACCGGCAGCTCGCGCACCGGGCATTATCTGCATCAGCAGTTTGCCGGTCGTCCGGATAAAATTCTGGCCCTGGAAATGGGGGGGAACAACCCGCTTATCGTGCAGGATGTATCAGACATTGATGCTGCAGTACATGATATTGTGCAATCGGCATTTATTTCTTCCGGCCAGCGTTGTACCTGTGCCCGTAAACTGTTTCTGCCGGCAGGCGGGCAGGGCGACGCTATACTGGCCTGCCTGATTGAAGTTACCCGTAATATTCAGGTTGGCGTTTATGACGCACAGCCGCAGCCATTTATGGGATCGATGATTTCAGTCGCGGCGGCTAAAGGTATGGTCGCGGTGCAGCAGCAACTGGTTGAACAGGGTGCTGAAGTACTGGTAGAGCTGCAACATCTGCAACCGGATACTGCACTGGTATCTCCCGGCATTATTGAATGTACCGCGGTGAAAGATTTTCCTGATGACGAACATTTCGGGCCGTTACTGAAAGTATTCCGTTTTACTGATTTTGATGCCGCAATTGATAAGGCAAACAATACCCGTTTCGGATTATCAGCCGGACTACTCAGTGATAGTGTTGAATTGTATCAGCACTTTTACCGCCGGATCCGGGCCGGTATTGTAAACTGGAACCGGCCCATTACCGGTGCCAGCTCTGCCGCACCTTTCGGTGGCGTGGGTTGCAGTGGCAACCACAGAGCAAGTGCTTACTATGCCGCTGATTATTGCGCCTATCCGGTAGCATCGGTAGAGCTGGAAAAGGTCGTTATGCCTGAGCAGTTATCTCCCGGGCTGCATTTTTGATAGTTGAACAAAAATAAATCTTACCGGAGCGCTTGCTCCGGTTTGTTTTCTGAGGCACATTATTGGTCAATTAATGAAAACTGTAAATTATTTTCCTCTTAAATAAGAAGCTTAGAGTGTAAAACAGCATATGGTTACAGATAAACCCGGTTACGAACACCTGATTCAGTTTCTGACAGAGCATCTGTATCTGTTTCAGCAGACTGGCAGGGTAGCCGATGGCAAACATATTGGTGTTTTACTGGAAGAGCGTATCGCCGAGCAGATTATCACCCTCTGTACTCAGCACACTGCATTGGAAATGAATCACCGCAGCCAGATTATCCGTGAAGTTGATGGCATTATGTATGACTTTCAGGAGATTCTGTCCAGCGTACTTGATAAAAAAGCCACGGGTGAGCAGGCCGAACTGATTAACGAAATTTCATTGTTAATCAAAAACCTGTTTGATAACGCTATTGCCGATCTTATGGACTAACCGCTTTTTTCCTGCCGTAATCATCTTAAATTTGCTAGATACCTGAGCCAGTTTTACGTAGAATATTTGCCTTATTTTCAGCCTTGTCAGGAAGGGCAAATGGAAGCAAAAGTAACATGGCTGGACGATCTGACATTTGTCGGGCGCTCAGGCAGCGGCCATACTGTGGTATTTGACGCTAATCGTGACGCCAGTACTGCACCCAGCCCAATGGAAACATTGCTGATGTCAGCCGGAGCCTGTTCTTCGGTTGATGTGGTCAGTATTTTACACAAAGCCCGTCAGGATGTGCGGGGCTGTGAAGTAACCCTGACCGCAGAGCGGGCAGATACCGTGCCGAAAGTATTTACCAAAATACATCTGCATTTTACGGTTAGCGGGAACAACCTGAGCGAAAAGCAGGTTGAGCGGGCGGTTTCATTATCTGCCGAAAAATATTGTTCTGTTTCGATTATGCTGTCTCAAAGTGTTGCAGTAAGTCATTCTTTCAGCGTGAAAGCGGCAGAGACCGCAGTGGTAACTGACTAACGCTGACAGCGCAGTTGCCAGGTTTGTAGTGGAGAAAGTGTTAAGTGGTTAAACCGTTTGAGAAATTAAAACTGCATGGTTTTAATAACCTGACCAAAAGCCTGAGTTTCAGTCTTTATGATATCTGCTATGCCAAAACAGAGCAGCACCGGCAGGAATATATTGAATATATTGACGAGCAGTATAATGCCGATCGTCTTACCGATATTCTGACTGAAGTAACCGATATTATCGGGGCCAATATTCTGAATATTGCCCGTCAGGATTATGATCCGCAAGGTGCCAGTGTCACTATTCTGGTCAGTGAAGAGCCGGTACTGGTCGACCCGGATAATTCAGAAAATCCGGGGCCATTGCCTGATGCGGTAGTTGCTCATCTGGATAAAAGCCATATCTGTGTACATACCTATCCGGAAGTGCATCCGCACGATGGGATCTGTACTTTCCGGGCTGATATTGAGGTGTCTACCTGCGGTATTATTTCGCCACTGAAAGCACTGAATTTCCTGATCCACAGCTTTGAGTCCGATGTGGTGACCATCGATTACCGGGTGCGTGGCTTTACCCGTGATGTCAGTGGTACCAAGCATTATATTGATCATCCTATTACCTCGATCCAGAACTTTATGGACGATGAAACCAAGCAGGCGTTTCAGATGATCGATGTGAATGTATATCAGGAAAATCTGTTTCACACCAAGATGATGCTGAAAGAAGCTGACTTAAACAACTATCTTTTCGGTATGGGTAAGGATTCACTTTCAGCTGACGACATTAAAAGTATCAGTAAGAAAGTGTTCCGGGAAATGCGGGAGATTTTCTATGGCCGCAATTTGCCGGATATTCGCTGATAACACATATAAAAAAAGAACCGCATCAATACGGTAATACTGGTCAGTTTAGCAGGTACAGGATTGTTCTAAGCAAACCGTTGGAGCCCCGGACGGGCGGAACCGAGCCTACAGGGACGTATCTACGGCGTGTTTGTGTGAACAATCCTGTATCTGCTTAATCTTAATTGATTGGCATTACTGCATAAATGCGGTTCTTTTTATTCTGTTATGGCCGGATGGCGATAACTTCAATTTCTACCAGCATACCTTCAGCTACCAGACCGGCAATCTGTACCGCAGAGCGGGCCGGTAAATTAGGCTGTTTGGCTGCTTCGCCGAAGTACTTAGTGTAACCTTTCATAAAACCGGTAAAGTCCATTTTTCCGTCAAGTTCCGGATCGCCGACCAGAAATACCGTCATCTTAACCACATCAGCCATGGTTAATCCTTTGGATTCCAGCGATGCTTTGATTCTTTCCAGCACGCTGATGGTCTGTTCTTCGGTATTACCCCAGTAAGCGCGGGTATTTCTTTCTGCATTTGGATCTTTCGGGCCCGGTACTTTACCACTTTCGTACACAACACCATTTACTTCCACCGCAGCAGCAATAGGGAAATCGGAACCGGTAGAATAGCGTTTAATTTCTGCTGCTGACGCGCTGGCGGTGGCCAGGGAAAAAGCCAGCGCAGACAGAATAAGTTTGGTTTTCATAGATTGATCCTCATGGTTTTTGTTGTGTTGTTAAGGTATTGATATAGTAGACAACATCCAGAATATCCTGCTCTGATGTCAGTACTGTAGCAGCTGATTGCTGCATCAGCATACCAAAAGTATCCTCAAGATCCGTACCGCGTTCGCCCTGACGGAAAGCTTGCAGCTGTTTAGCCAGATACCAGTCGTTCTGGCCTGCCAGCGGTGGTGCCTGTAAGTCTTTATTACCTTCGCCGTTACTGCCGTGGCAGGCGGCACAGGTCTGATACAGCACTTTACCACGCTGAATTTCACCGGTCACTTTACCGCTGATAGCTGACTTTTGAGGTAAATCTTTAATAAAGTGAATTGCCTGGCGAATATCGTCTTCGCTCATCCACTGGGCAACCGCCAGCATTTCCTGCCCGTAACTGTCGGTTTTGATATGTCCCCGCCAGTGCTGCTGAAAACCTTTCAGTTGCTTGTGGATATACCATTCCGGCAGGATTGACAGGTTAGGGCCACCAATGACTTCGCTGCCATGTGCATTTGAACCATGACATACCAGACAATACATCGCATCCGGTTGTTTGGCATCGGCAACTACATCAGCAGATATCCATAAGGTACATAACAGGAGCAGATATTGCTTCATCATTTTGCTCCTGTTTCACGGCGCTGAATATCTTCCAGCGCAAACCAGGCTGAACGTACAGCGCCTTCCTGCCATCCGGCGTGGTAGCTGATCTGGTCACCAATCATGTAATGCTGGCCAGCAGGCGCCTGAATAACTTTGAATTTGCGATCTCTGTCTTCTTCAGGTAAGCCTGCTGCACAGCCGAGCATATGGTTCATCCGGTGCCAGCAGACACTGACGCCGTTTTCGATATAGTTTCCATAGTCGGGGTGAATATGGCTGCCTTGCTCAATGGCCAGCGCAACCCGCTGCTCATTGTTCAGTGCCGCCAGTTTATAAGCCTGTTCCGGGCCATAGGTATAAGCGCCGAGCAACACACCTTTTTGTTTGAACACGCCATGCCCCGGATACCAGATTTGAATAATATCCTGCGCCGTCCAGCTGATGCCGGCGTAAATGCCTTCTTTCTCCCAGAAGCGTTCTTTGGCCTGTAAGCCTATTTTGGCCAGATGACCGCGCCGGAATTCTTTCAGGATACCGGCATACTCTGCCGGAAAGTTATTTTCAATACCGGGCATCAGCTGCGCCGGAATACAGTTCAGGCAGTAGTCGGCCTTTTCGGTAATTAACCCGCCCTGGTGGAAGTAGGTAATTTCCACGCCTTTATCCAGTAACTGAATCTTTTTTACCTGGGCTTTCAGCTGAACTTTGTCGCCAATTTCACGCATAAAGGCCTGGACAATTTTGTCCATACCGCCAACCGGGTGGAACATGGCCGGAGCCTGATCTTCTGTTTGCGGAAATTGCATCGGATATTGCCAGAAGCGGCTTTTCAGCAGTTCACTGAAATCATGGGGTGTTTTCAGCTCGCCGGGGGCCATAAAGCCACCGCTTTTATAACCGGCCCGCGATGTTCCCTGATATTTGAATTCATCGTTCAGATCGCCGTAGGCTTTGGCATAGTGGGCAATAATTTCTTTATCGACACTGTTAAAAGGAGCATCCAGTGTTTTGCTGTTCAGTACTGACTTTGCCAGCAATTCGCTCATAAAACCGCGGATATCGGCTTCATATTCCCGTAATCTTATCGGTTTGCCACCAAAAGCCTGCGGATCCTGGGTATAACAGTTCTTGTTATGGTTACAGAACTGCTCAAGATCGACGCCCAGCGTTTTGCAGTAGTGCAGAATACCAGTATGCTGTGCCGGTATACGCGCGGCGCCGGCGTTAAAATAGAGGTGGGGTTCGTTATCGAACTGGCAATAGTGCGGGTTACCCAGTTCATCAATAAAATCGCCGTGACGGATGGTGTAGTTGCGGCCACCGGCACGGTGAGACGCCTCCAGTACTTTCACCGCATAACCGGCTTTGGTGAGTTCGTAAGCGGCAGTAAGGCCACTGATGCCTGCACCTAGAATCAGTATGGTGCGTTTTTTTCCGGCCAGAGGCGCCAAAGTTACCGGTTTTGCCAGTGCAGGGGCCGGAGTCAGTCCTAATAAAGTTGCTGCCTGTAACAAGGCTGCGGTACCACCGGCTTTACCAACCATCAACAGAAACTTACGCCGGGTCAGTTCCTGAGAAACATCATCTTTCATACTTCTAATCCTATGTCCGCCCGTGTTTTGGGGTAGGACTCAAAATTGTCCGGGAATACAGACCGCATCTGAACTGCCTGCTGGATCTGAGTGCCTGCTTTGCACAGGCACCGGATACAGCAAGATATTGTCAGAACTGGGCAGATAAGCGCAGGTAGTAATAACCACCCTGCCAGTCAACCGCACTGCCTGAGTAATACACTGCACCGCAACATTCATCGCCAATTTCATCTTTCTGAGGATACTTGTCGAAAATATTACGGCCGCCAATGGTGATTTTCAGGGCATCGGTTAACTGATAAGAGGCTTCCAGATCAAAAAACACTTCAGGATCAAACTTCTGGATAGCGGTAATGGTGCCACTGCCATCAGAGTTTTCATAGGAGCCATAGTAGTTGGCCCTGGCCAGTAATGTCAGGTCGTTAAATGTCTGTCTGACAGAAATCACTCCGCGCACTTTGGGCTCTGAATTTTCGAAATCAAACTGATCTTCTGCATTCAGATAAGCGCCTGGATCTGAATCAAATTCCGTTTTGTTATAATTCAGGGAGCCGGTCAGCGTAGTTAAACCATAGTCAGAGGTAAAACTATAGTTTGCGACTAAATCGAAGCCCTGAGTTACGGTGTCAAAAGCATTCTGGAAGAAGAATACGCCACCGATATTTCTGGCATCTGAGTCTGGTACACCTGCCGCCAGTAATTTCTGATAATTACCATAGGCCTCTGTTCTGGTGGGATCTGAGGACACATTCATTGTCGATACGGAATAGAATCTGTCTTCCAGTTCAATACGGTAATAGTCGGCAGTGATAGTGAACCGGCCATAATCTGCGGTTAAGCCTAAGGTATAGTTGGTAGAGGTTTCAGGTTTAAGTTCTTCTGCTCCCAGCGCCTGGGCAACAGCGCTGCCAGCCGGAAACAAACCTGTTGCCACAGGGAAACCTTCAGGCAGGCGGGTTGACACATTGATCGTACCTTGCTGACCGGGTGTCGGAGCCCGGAAGCCAGTACCAACAGAACCACGTACTGCATAGGTATCGCTCAGGTCATATTTAAACGCCAGCTTACCGACCAGTTCTGAGTCGAAGTCAGAGTAGTCTTCGTAGCGTAATGCTCCCTGTAAGAACAATGCTTCAGTAACATTGGCGCTCAGATCAGCATAGACAGCATAGGAATCACGGGTGTATTTACTGGAGTTTTCAGGGGCATAACCCGGAAAACCATTCGAGCCCACACCTACAGATCTATAAACCGGATCAGCCGGGTTGGCACAATCCAGGCCATTTGCCAGTGCTTGTGCCAGAGAGGCCGCAGATGCCGGGGCGCCGGTGTAAGAGCCTATACCACAAAAGCCCCAGGGATCCGGCAGGGCATAAGGGCCGGTACTGTAAGATGCAGCGTCACTGCTGCCTTTAATATCGTAGCTTTCATCCAGATAACTGGCACCAAATGCCAGTACCAGGGAACTGTATAAACCGCTGACATCAAAATCCTGTACAAAATCAGCCTGAAGTTGCAGTTCTTCGTTAGTTAGGGAACCCGGTTTGAATGAGGTAGGAGAGTCCGGCCCCATTGACGGGTTAATGGTATTGGATAAGGTATATTCAATTTCACTGTGGCCAAAACGGCCGCTGAAATCGTACAACATACCATTACTGAATACCCCTTCGATGCCGGCTGCAAAAGAATAGTCAGTTACATCCCCGCTGAAATGAGGGGTAAAACCGCCCGGGAATTTTTCCAGCGGAGAGTAGATAGAACCGTCTTGTGTTCTTAGATTTTCAATAGTGCCGTTACCGGGATAGCGATAGTAAAATGCCCCTGTAGCTTCACTTTTTGAGTAATTACCGAAGGCGTAAAGTTTGGTATCGCCATTTATTTCATAACCAGAATTAAAGAATAAACGTGTTGCTTCTGAGTCTGGCTGACCCCAGGGTTGTACAACACCACCACCATTAAATTTGTTCTGTTCCTCTACTCCGGCCATAAAATCAGGATTATCAAGCCAGGAAGCATAACCAGCAGCAGGGTCATACAGAGGATTATTTTTATCTAAACAAAAATATGTTTCACAATACTGTTCTGAACGACTTGTCGGATCAGATGAGGAAAACTCACCGGAAATACTCAGAAACCCCTTATGGCCTAATGCAAAACCAATATTACCGGATACCGCAATATTTTCACCGTCCCCTTCATAGTACTGACCATAATCAACAGTCAGGCTGCCGCCGTCGCTATTGTCTTTCAGACGGAAGTTAATTACGCCGGCAATAGCATCAGAACCATACTGAGCAGCAGCGCCATCGCGTAAGACTTCAACGGTTTTCAGGGCGGCAGTCGGTATGGTGGCGATATCCGGCCCCTGGGTGCCTGAACCGCCTATTGATACCAGTGCTGCCCGGTGTCTGCGTTTACTGTTAACCAGTACCAGTGTTTTATCGGTTGGCAGGCCGCGCAAAGACGCCGGGCGGATAAAGGTGCCGCCGTCAGAAATAGGCTGACGGGAAATAGAATAGGAGGGAACCAGCGTTTTCAGTACATCGTTGGTGTCAGTGAAAGCCACGCTCGACAACTCTTCACTGGACAGAACATCGATAGGTACCGGGGAGTCAGCAACAGTACGGGGAGCACCTCTCACCCCTGTTACGATAAGTTTTTCAACATTTACTTCAGCTTCAGTCTCAGCTGCATCCTGAGCATAAGCATGAGGAATCATTATTAGTGTTGCTACTGTAGCTGCAAAAGGCAGCGACGTTCTGATTGCCTGCGCAATTTTGTTTATTGTCGTCATGTTAAACCCCAGAATATTGTTTTTGTAGTATTCAGAATGTGTTTGTCACATTGCCTACCGGGCTATCCTCATCCACGACACAAGCTTCTTGTTATATTGTTTGCTGTTTCCGGACCTGAACCGTGATGGCACCTGTGTCAACACGGGGGAATCAGGAATGCAGCTTTGTGCTTGCAAATTTATCCTAGCGAATTGAAAAGTTATGCGGAAATAAAAGAAATATTGAAGGGGTGAAAGATTTTCTTATACCTGTCTATGTTGTTATTAATACTGTTATTTAATTTTTAAAATGTAACTTTTTTATCGATTTTGTGGACAAGTGTTATTGACCATCTAT
>JARXRR010000024.1:0-46498 GCA_033792355.1 Chromatiaceae bacterium AAb-1 | reverse complement strand
ACAAATAGATTATACTGGTGTATTTGTATGCCGGTATAACTATTTATCTTATTTTACAGGAATTTACATGCTGACACCGGGTGAGCAGTGGCGCTGGGATTATTGCACAGAACGAGACAGGTTATTGCTGGATATCAGCAATGAGCTGCAGTTCTGCTCGCCATTTCCGGCTAAACGGCTGTGTCAGCAACCTGCAGCCCAACCGGTATCAATGGCAGAAGCTGAAACCTACTGGTCCTTGTGGCAGAATATCCAGTCTTTACCTTTTCACAAGAATGAATGTCTGGAGCTGACACTGACCGCTCTGGCTGCCAGTTGCTTTTTGCAGTTACAGGCTCATAAAAGCTGGTATTTCTCTATGATGCCGGCGGCCAGTATTGAGCTGTATGATATTGTATTGTTAAACGGTGAAAATGCAGCCTCTGCCATTATTATCCAGCAAGACCCGGACTGCGTCAGTTGTATGCTGCTGGAAACGATAACCACCCTGGCAGGGAAGGTACTGCCGCGTTGCAGTGTGGTCAGGGTATTGCGTAACCGCGTCAGCCCCATGCCGTTAAATCACGAACTGGCCCGTAGCGCCTGATATTTACGGTATAACATTTTGTTTAGGGCCTATTCCGGCTACACTAGCGCATCTGTTTTATTTTAGTGCGCAATGTTTATGTCTGTTACCGCTTCTTTTATATCATCTTTGGAGTTTGAGCGTTTTCGTTCAGCAGTGGCAACTGCAATACAACAACAGCAATTGCATAAAGCGGTACTCAGTAAATATACCGGAGCACAAGCCTTAGTCCGGATTGTGATAAAACCGGTATTGCTGAAACAACAACCCTGTCTGAGTTTTGTCTACAGCTATAAAACTAACGATGTTACCCGCAACTTTACGCCGGAAGAAGCGCAGGCAGAATTGTTATCCCTGCTGGAAACGTCGTTTCGTAATGCGCATATATTTACCGACAATGCTGAAATTCAGCTTAGTATCAGTAAAAAAGGTAAATGTCTGTTACATCATAAAGCGGCCACCTCAGCTGTTACCACACCCCAACAGCATAACCGTGAAAAACAACGCTTTCTCAGCCTGGAACGGCCTTTTTTACAAAAACTCGGGGTTACGGATAACCAAAAACAGCTTATTCCGGCAATGTCGCGCAAATGGAAGCAAATCAATAAATTTATTGAAATTTTCTCTGGTGCACTTAAAGAAACAGGGCTGGATAAAAAACCGGATCTGCATGTAGCTGATTTTGGTTCAGGTAAGGCTTACCTTACTTTTGCCGTGCATGATTACCTGACTGATGTACTTGGGCTTAATGCCCAGGTCACCGGGGTGGAGTTACGCCAGGCTCTGGTAGATTTATGTAATAACACTGCCAGAGAACTGGCACTGGAAGGCATTGGTTTTGAACAGGGTGATGTAAAGCACTTTCAGCAACGGGGCATCAATATTATGATCGCGCTGCATGCCTGCGATACGGCAACAGACTACGCGATTCATATGGGGATCCGCACCGGTGCTGACATTATTATGTGCTCACCCTGCTGTCATAAACAAATACGTCCCCAGATGCAGTTACCTCAGGTTCTGGCACCTATGCTGACTCATGGTATTCATCTCGGGCAGGAAGCCGAAATGGTTACAGACAGCCTGAGGGCGATGTTACTGGAAGCACACGGCTACGATACCAGAGTATTTGAATTTATCTCGCTGGAGCATACCAGTAAAAATAAAATGATTCTGGCTACCCGTCGCAGGCATCCGAGTGATAAGCAGGCTATGATGAAACAGATAATGGAAATTAAAGCTTTTTATGGCATAAAAGAACATTGTCTTGAACAATTGCTGCAGGAATCGTCGGATTAGGTTATCCTGTTCATGCTCAGTTAAGGCAGGGTGATTTTTATCTAAGTTATTGTAAACAGATGAAAAAAAGTAAACCATCGGTATCAAAAACTTCATCTGTATCTCGTTGACATTCAAACTCAGGCATCTATAGTTCAGGTTCGGATTGGGGTCTGTTTATCTTTTATTTCTGCTTTGTGAAAACGTAAGAATAAAAGACAAACAGACCCAGGCAGTTAGTTAAATCTGTTGGCTATTAAGGAAGATACGGGTATGAATACAGTCAATGCTGTACCAGAAGTTTCTCGCGTTAAGGTGACCAAAGCCGTAATTCCTGTTGCCGGACTGGGGACCAGAATGCTACCGGCTACCAAGGCTATTCCGAAGGAAATGCTGCCGGTAATCGATAAACCTCTTATTCAGTATGTTGTGCAGGAAGCGGTTGCTGCCGGAATCACCGAAATCGTTTTGGTAACGCATTCTTCCAAAAACAGTATAGAAAACCACTTTGATACCAGCTTTGAGCTGGAAGCCACGCTGGAAAAGCGGGTTAAACGGCAACTGCTGGAAGAAGTCCGGGCCATTGTTCCCCGTAATGTTACGCTTATCTCTGTGCGCCAGCCTGTTGCTCTTGGCCTGGGGCACGCTATTTTATGCGCTTACCCGGTGGTCGGGCCTAATCCTTTCGCTATTTTGTTGCCTGATGTTCTGATTGACCAGTACCGTAGCGATCTGGCTAAAGATAACCTGGCAGCAATGCTGCACCGTTTTACCCAGACCGGAGCCAGCCAGATTATGGTTGAACCGGTTCCTGCCGATATGGTCGATCAGTACGGTATTGTTGATCTTAATCAGGCTGAATTGACGTCAGGTTCCACCGCACTTATTGCCGATATGGTTGAAAAACCGGCTCAGGACAAAGCACCAAGTCACTTTGCCATTACCGGCCGCTATGTGCTGTCGGGTGCGATCTGGGATTTACTGGAATTTACGCCGCCGGGCGCAGGTGATGAAATTCAGCTGACCGATGCACTGCATCAGTTACAGCTGCTTGAAGCAATAGAAGCCTACCATATTGTGGGTAAAAGCCACGATTGCGGTACCAAACTCGGGTTGCTGCAAGCCAATATTGAATACGCCTTACAGCACTCCCAGTATGCTGCTCCGCTAAAAGCAGGTATCGAACGCATTTTCTCTGAGCTTAAAGATAAAGAGAAAAACACAGTCAGGCTGGTGAAATCCGTCTGACGGTATTTCAACCCTTTACATAAGATACCATTATGCAAAAAAGCAGAGAAGTTGCCGGTATTCGTTTTTGCCTGCTTGATAAACAGCAGGTAGTGCAGAGCGTGATGAATAAAACGCCGGCATCAGAACCACTGCGGCTGGTGGTGACCACCAATGTTGATCATATGGTGACGATGAGCCGCAATGCTGAGTTTAAAGCCGCCTGTCAGCAGGCATGGCTGGTGACTGCCGACGGTTTTCCGGTAGTCAGGTTATTACGGTTGCTGGGGATCCCGTCTCCCGGCCGGATTACCGGTGCAGATCTTTTTCCGCAAATTATGAACCGGCTGACGCCGGATCGGTATTCTCCTTTTTTTGTCTGTTCCAGTAACGCCACTGCCGCATTCTTACAACACTGGCTGCAGCTGCGGGGATTTTCCGCTCCGGAGTTGCGGGTTGTGGTGCCCCCGTTTGGTTTTGAACATGACCTTAAACGTTCAGCGGCGCTGATTGAACAAATTAATACCCTTAAAACAACACATCTGTTTTTTGGTGTCGGTGCACCTAAATCTGAGTTATGGATGTCCCGGCACAGTGAACAGCTGCAGGGGATGTACGGTTTTGGTTTTGGTGCCGGGCTGGATTTCTTCTCCGGCACTGCCAGACGCGCACCAGCATGGATGCAGAAAACAGGGCTGGAATGGCTATGGCGTTTATTGTCCGATCCGCGCCGTTTGGCCCGGCGTTACCTGATTGATTCCTGGATATTTCTCAGAATTGCCATCCAGGAATACCGCTATACCAGACGAGAGGGGATCTGATGACAAATCAGGCTGTTTCATCACAGGATATTATTCTGGACTGCTCCCATATGGGACGTAGAACCACAGGTATTGAGCGTATAACCAGAGAGCTGTTTTCAGATGAGTCACTGGCGAATACCAGCATAGTACGGGTGGAAGCTGGCAGTGTTGCCGGGATGATTTTTCAGCAATGGTTTGGCATTCTGTTTACTGCGCTGAAAGAAAAAAACGCGGTCATCATAACGCCTGGTTTTCCGCCTTCAATGCTGTTGTCTGTATTATTTGGCAAACGACTTATTCCATACATACATGATGTATTTTTACTGACCCGGCCGGATGAGCTGAATGTCCGGGCAAAATATTATATGCGTCCGTCTTTTTACGTTGCGGTAAAACATCTGCGGCTGTTTTTTGTTAATTCACTTAAAACCAGCAAAGACTTACAACAATTTTGCAGACCGGATGCCCGTATTGTGTTGTTCAGGCCTGAAGTCAGTAATGTATTTGGCCTGGATGCTGATTTACAGCGTTACCGGCAGACAGACTTAAATAAACTGAAAATTGTGATGCTGGGAACGCTTGAACCCCGTAAAAACTATTCCGGCGCAATCAGATTATTTCAGGCATTACAGGCCAGACTGGGGCAGGAGATTGAGCTACATATTATCGGCCGTCTGGGCTGGGGGCCTGAAGCTGAAAAGCTCAGCAATATTCCGGGTATTATCTGTCATGGCTACCTTGAAAAACATGACATCAAAGCGCTGGTACAATTAGCCACTTTTTATCTGTCTACTTCACATGATGAAGGATTGGGGTTGCCATTACTGGAATTGCAATACAGTGGTATTGCAGTAGTGGCATCAGATATTGATGTGTTCTCAGAAGTACTGGCAGATTCCGGCGTATTGATTGATGTTGCAGCACCGGAGTCTGCCGCAGATAAAATTATCCGCTATTTTTCAGATCGGCAGTGGCTGCAGGCGCAGCCGCAGAAAGCGTTAGATAACATTCAGCGCTGGAATACGCTGGCTACTCAGGATAAAAAGCATGTGCTGGCATGCCTGAAAGGACAATAGAGGGAATCTGTTTTGTTTTATGCAGGAGTAAATAATTTCAGGGCGCTGGCCATTTTTCTGATTGTATTCGGGCATTGTTTCTGGATTTCCGGCTGGTATCCGTCAGATATGGCGGGGCGGGTATATCTTTATTTACTGCCGGGGGGCACATTTTTCTTTGTGTTTATCAGTGGTTTTCTGTTCGCGCATTTGAATGCGCCGGTATTTAATTACCCGGACTTTGTACGGCGTAAGGCACGTAATATTCTCAGCCCTTATCTGGCATTGTCTGTTATTCCGGTAATTTTTGCAGTGATTACGCATTATCCCGGTTACTTTACAGATGAACGCGAAGGCTTTTATTTTCAGTACCTGCTGCCATTTATCAAATATATTGTCACCGGCAGGGTGTTTACAGGCTATTGGTACATCCCCTTTATTGTTATTGTATTTTTTGTGTTGTCGCCGCTGCTGGTCAGATACTACCGGTTACCGCTGCGGAGCCAGTTAATCATTTTCAGTAGTTTGCTGGTGATTTCATCTCTGGTTCACCGACCGGTCGATAATCTCAATCCGTTACAGAATCTGGTGTATTTTATTCCGGTATTTCTGGCAGGAATGGTGTTTAATCAGCAGTTTAGTGTATTCAGAAGTAAGCTTTCGCTGGCATGGGGTCTGTTATTGCTGTCTTTAGCGCTGTCGCTGTATCAGAGTTATTATCTGGAGATATCGCATAACAGTCACAAAGCGTTCTGGGAATACACCAGGGTAGATTTAAAAGTTTTTGAGAAAACATTACAGGCGGTTGCTGTACTGGTGTTGCTGGAAAGATTGTTCGACAGGCGCTATGCCCTGCTGGATCTGATAGCATCAGCCAGTTTTGCAATCTTCTTTTTACACCCGGTGGTGATTGCAGTATTTAAACGCCTGATTGACGGTGCTTTTTCGGGGTTTTTATACTGGCATGTTTTAACCGTGCTGGTGTTTTTTACAAGTTTGCTGACGGCGTATATTCTCAAACGGATACTCGGCAAATACAGCCGGCCACTAATTGGATGGTAGCGATTTATATAAAGGAGAAATGGTATGTTTAAGCCCGTTATTATGGCTGGCGGTTCAGGTACACGGTTGTGGCCTTTATCCCGTAATAATTTTCCAAAGCAGTTTTTGCCACTGACCGGCAAGCGCACCATGTTGCAGGAAACGCTGTTAAGGTTGGATGGGCTGGAGCATGAGTCTCCGTTATTCATCTGTAATGAAGAACATCGTTTTATTGCTGCTGAACAAATCCGGCAACTGGGCTTAAAAGATGCGGGCATTTTGCTGGAGCCGGTAGGCCGTAATACGGCACCGGCAATTGCTCTGGCTGCATTTAAAGCATTACAAAAGGGGCAGGGCGACAGCGTATTACTGGTACTGGCAGCAGATCATGTTATTGAACAGACCGGGCTGTTTCATCAGGCCATTATGCAGGCTTTACCACTGGCCCAGGCTGGCAAGCTGGTTACCTTTGGTATTGTACCGGCACATGCTGAAACCGGTTATGGTTATATCAAACGCGGTGCTTCCGAAGGTACAGCTTACACAGTAGCGGCTTTTGTTGAAAAACCAGATCGTCATACCGCCCAGCAATATCTCGACAGCGGAGAATATTACTGGAACAGCGGTATGTTTATGTTTAAAGCCAGCCGTTATCTGGAAGAGCTGAAACAGCATCGTCCTGATATTTATGCTGCCTGTGAGGCTGCCATTACCGAACAAACGCCGGATCTGGAGTTTATCCGTATTAATAAAGCCGCGTTTGAAGCCTGTCCGTCAGAGTCAATTGACTATGCCGTGATGGAAAAAACCTCTGCTGCAGTTGTGGTGCCGCTGGATGCCGGCTGGAATGACGTTGGCGGTTTTGCGGCTTTATGGCAGATTGCCGACAAAAATGAGCAGGGCAATGTTTTCCGCGGTGACGTACTCAGCACCGATACCCGCAATACTTACGTGCATAGTGACGATAAACTGGTTGCTGCTGTCGGGCTGGACGATCTGGTTATCGTCAGCACCAAAGATGCAGTGCTGGTGGCTCATAAAGACAAAGCGCAGCAGGTTAAGGATATTGTTGGCCAGCTGAGTAAAGCCGGGCGCTGTGAAGCCATATTCCACCGGGAAGTCTATCGCCCGTGGGGTAAATATGACTCGGTTGATCATGGCCAGCGTTTTCAGGTTAAGCGGATTACCGTTAAACCCGGTGCCAAACTATCGGTACAAATGCACCATCACCGGGCTGAACACTGGATTGTGGTTTCCGGTACAGCCAGGGTAACCATTAATGGTGAAGAAAAATTCGTTACGGAAAACCAGTCGGTTTATATCCCGATTACGGCCGTACATGCTCTGGAAAACCCCGGCAAAACCCCGCTGGAACTAATCGAAGTGCAGTCGGGTTCCTATCTGGGAGAAGATGATATCGTCAGGTTTGAAGATCGCTATGGGAGAGCATAAGCATGGAAACGCTGAGCTGTTTTAAAGCCTATGATATTCGCGGTAAGCTGGGTGAGCAGTTAAATACTGATATTGCTTACCGGATTGGCCGGGCATTTGGTGATTATCTGCAACCTGCAACCGTTGTGCTGGGCGGGGATGTCCGCTCTACGTCAGAAGAGCTGAAAATGGCACTGGCTGAGGGGCTGATGGATGCCGGCACCGATGTGATTGATCTGGGTATGACCGGCACCGAAGAAGTGTATTTTGCGACTTTCTGGCTGAAAGCTGATGGCGGTATTGAAGTTACCGCCAGCCATAACCCGATTGATTATAATGGAATGAAACTGGTACAGGCCGGCGCAAGACCGATCAGCGGTGACAGTGGCCTGTTTGATATTCGCCGCATTGCCGAAACCGGTGATTTTAAAACCCCGGCGAAAAAAGGCAGTTATCGCCGGCAATCGGTGCTTAATGATTATATTGAGCATCTGATCAGCTATGTTGATCTGAAAAACTTTACTCCGCTGCGCATTGTGGCCAATTCTGGCAATGGTGCCGCAGGTCATGTGATTGATACTCTGGAGCTGGCATTGGCACGGCATCAGGTGCCGGTAGAGTTTATCCGGCTGCATCATGAACCGGATCCAACCTTCCCGAACGGTATTCCCAATCCGCTGCTGCCGGAAAACAGAGCCGATACCAGTAACGCGGTACGCCAGTATCAGGCTGATTTTGGTATCGCCTGGGATGGTGACTTTGACCGCTGTTTCCTGTTCGACGAACAGGGCAATTTTATCGAAGGTTACTATATTGTTGGGCTGCTGGCAGAAGCATTTCTGCAGAAGCATCGCGGAGCCGGTATTATCCACGACCCGCGTTTAACCTGGAATACTGTTGATCTGGTTACCCGGGCCGGTGGCAAGGCTATTCAGTCTAAAACCGGTCATGCGTTTATTAAAGAGCGGATGCGGCTGGAAGATGCTGTTTATGGTGGTGAAATGAGTGCCCACCATTATTTCCGCGACTTTGCCTACTGCGACAGCGGTATGATTCCGTGGCTGCTGGTAGCCGAACTGATGTGTACCAAAGGTATGCCATTGTCAGCGCTGGTGAATGAGCGGATTGCTGCTTTTCCGTCTTCCGGTGAAATTAATTTTACACTGACCGATCCGGCTGCTGCGATTCAGAGAGTATTACGTACCTTTGAAGAAGGTGCGCTGGTGATTGATAAAACCGATGGCATCAGCCTGGAATTTGCCGACTGGCGCTTTAACCTGCGTAGTTCCAATACCGAGCCGGTAGTCAGGCTGAATGTGGAAAGCCGGGCCAATGCACCTTTAATGGCGCATTATACCCGCCTGATCAGTGACTTACTGGTCGCATCATGAAAATACTGATTAATCACCTGCAGGAACCGGCTAACCGGGTGTCAGGGATCTCAAAATATCTGTTTTCATTACTGGCTGCGCTGTTGCAGCAGGATAAGCACGATTATGTACTGCTGACCAGTTGGGATACTGACAAACTGCCCGAGGTATTGCAGCATCCCAAACTTACGGTGGAATCTTTACCGTTTGAACCTTCGCTGCCCCGGAATATTCTGCGGCAGTTACGGTTATTACCGCGTTATATGAAAAAGCATCAGGCGGTACTGGAATTCAACTGTAATCCGACCGGGAATTTTACCGGGCGCTGGCCCAAAGTCTCAGTTGTGCACGACCTGTATTTCAATATTGCACCGGCGGCCTATAAATTCCATCACCGTTTATGGTGGAGATGGTTCTTTCCATTAACCTGTAAGGCTGCCAGCCGTATTGTCTGCGTGTCGGAAAATACCCGTAACGACCTGCAACGGTTTTATCCGCAATATGCGCATAAAACACAGGTGATTACGGAAGGGCCATGCCTGCCTGTACCGGCACAGGTATCTTCAGATCCCGCGTTACGCCAGTCATTCGGCCTGTTTGTGGCGAATGTGTCGCCGAATAAAGGTGCCGGCACCCTGGTCAGGGCAATGAGCATCCTTAATCAGCAGGGACGGGCAGTACAGGTACGCCACGTTGGTTCAGATCCGGTCGGGTATTTTAAACAATACATGGCAGCAACAGAGCAAGGCATGGCTCCGGTGTCTGAAGGTTATCTGTCAGATGAACAGCTTAGCCGGTTGTATCAGCAGGCACGCTTTCTGGCATTCCCGTCTCAGTATGAAGGCTTTGGTTTACCCGTAGTAGAAGCCCAGGCACATGGCACACCGGTTATCGCTTCTGATATTCCGGTGCTGCGGGAAGTTGCAGGTGCGGGAGCATTATTTTTTCCGTTAAACGATGCGCAGGCAATGGCAGAGCAAATACACCAGCTGGCAACGGATGATCAACTGTTTCAGAAAATGTCTGAAGCGGCTGTGGCTAATCAGCGCCGCTTTTCATGGCAGCAGGCCGCCGCAGAAACCGCCCGGCTTTTTGAGCAGCTCATATCTGACAATGCTGCGGAGGCGGCAGCTTTTAATTATCGCAGGGATGAATCATGACATACCGTTCCAGTTTTTTTTCTGTTCACACTATAGATCCACTTGGTAATAAAGTTGGCGGTATTGAGACCCATATCCGGCAGGTCATCAAGTATTGCCCGGAAGAGATGCGGCTGATACTTATCGGGGTAGACGACAGCGGAAAACTGCCATTAGGACAATTACAGAGTATTACACTTTATGGCCGGCCGGTGCTGTTTATGCCCATTATGCATTCCGATACTTCACAGGCGAACTCTGCGGCAAAGTCGTTGTTTCAGTCCGTTACCCTACGGTTTTTTCTGAGCTTTCTGCGTTATTCCGGCAAAATCAGAAAACTGGCAGCAGAAATGCCCTACAGTTTTGATATTCAGCGTTATGAGTTTGCCTGGTTGTGCCGCTTATTTGGTTTTCGCTATGTACTGACTACGCACGGTGACGCAGATCCCAACCAACCGATGGATTCGTTATTACGTCGTTACTGGTTTGCGCACCGCTTTAATGAGAAACATGCGGTGCGGGGAGCGCGCCATATCTATTCAGTCAATCAGCAACAAACCGCGCGTATTCAGAAGGATTATCCGCAAGCAGCGGCTAAAACAGAGTTTATGACCGTCAGCGTTGATGATCAGCTGTTTCAGGCCAGCCCATATCTACAATCTGCTGGCCCGCTGAAAATTGCTTTTGTCGGGCGGCTTGATACGTTTAAGCGGCCGGGCATGATGTTCCGGGTAATTGCCGAACTGGCAGCCAGAACGGGCAATCAGGTTGAGTTTCATTATGTCGGAGCGGCAGATCCTACCGTATTTCCTGAATTTACCGCTATTGCCGCGCTGACAACCCGTCATGGGTTTAAAACCTCAGCCCAGGTTGCTGTGCTGTGGCAGGAATTTCATATGGGGATTGTTACTTCAGTGTTTGAAGGAATGCCGGTTTATGTACTGGAAGCACTGTGTGCCGGCCGGCCGGTGTGCTCTGTTCATCTGCCACAGCTGAAGCTGGTGATTGAAGATGGCGTCAGCGGTATTCTGCTGGAGCAGAATAATGATTCCGAAGCACTGGTTCAGGCACTGGCAGATGCGATGCTGTCGCTGTGGCATAAAATGCAGCAGGGAGAAATAACCCCGGAAGCTGTCAGTAGCAGGGTAGATAAGTTTAAAGCCAGTAACCAGATGGAAGTGTTATTTAATCGTCACCGCCAAGTACAGCAGTCTGGGACGTAATATTCAACAACCTGGAGGGCAACTGATGGTATCCCGCAGAAATTTTGTCAAAAGTATGCTGGCGCTGGGTGCCGCCGGCACTTTTCCGCCACTGCTGGCTTGTGAGGCCGAAACAGACCATTATTTCAGTGCCGCCGGTTACCGTCCCGGAACTGCTGTTACTCCTCTGAAACAACTGGCTGCCGCTGCGGGTATGAAGTTTGGCAGCGCTTTTGATATGGCATCGGTAAATGATGCCGCCTACGGGCAGTTATTGAAACATCACTGCGATATTCTTACCACTGATTACCAGTTTAAATTCTGGACATTACGCCCGGCAGAGGACCGCATCAGTTTTGCCCGTGCCGATCAGATCATGGAGTTTGCCCGTCAGGCCGCTATCCCGGTACGGGGCCATACCCTGATCTGGAATGAATGGAATCCGCCGTGGCTGAATGAGCTGTCTTCAGCCCGAGTCCGGTACTGGCTGGAGCGACATATTGATGAAGTGGCCGGGCGTTATGCCGGGCGTTTTCATTCGTGGGATGTGGTAAACGAACCGATGTGGCCGGATCATAAAAAAGAGCTGGGATTACGTAGCGGTGCCTGGTTGCGGGCAATGGGGCCGGATTATGTGAAAAAAGCGTTTGAATTGACCGCTAAAGCTGATCCTGCGGCTAAACGGGTACTGAATGAAGCCTGGCTGGAGCGCGGAGATCACTGGGGAGCAGGGCTTCGCAAATCATTTCTGCCCTTTATAGACCGTTTGTTGCAGCAGGGAACACCTCTGGATGCTGTCGGGCTGCAATGTCATCTGGCGCCGGGTAATCTGGCGATGGATGAGTTTCTGGCGATTGTTGAGCAATTAAAAGCCTGGAAACTGGAAGTGTATGTTACCGAGCTGGATGTCAATGATCAGTCATTTACTGATGATCCGCTGACCCGTGATCATCTGGTAGCCAGAGTGTATCAGGATTTCTTACGCGAATTATTTAATACCGGTGCTATCAGCATGGTACAAACCTGGCAACTGAGCGATAAATATTCCTTTTATCAGGACCGGCAGGAACGTAAGGTCAGAGTATTGCCTTTTGACAGCTGTATGCGGAAAAAACCGGCATACGATGCCCTGGCAGCTGCTTTTGCTGCTGTTAAGAGTGCATCATGACGCAAAACCATTATTCGCATATCACTGTAGCCCGGGGTATGAGCATTATTCTGGTGGCATTCGGACATGCCCAGTTTCCGGCAATGAATGATTATCTGACCAGCGCGTTAGGTGTGGTCAGAATGCCTTTTTTCTTTTTACTGACCGGTTTATTTTTCAGCAGCGCTAAAAGCTGGCCTGCATATAGTGAACGTAAAGTATCGGCCCTGCTTAAACCTTATTTTTTTGTGCTGTTGCTGATAGGCTTAAAACAGTGGCTGGATGGCGATGATATGCCGCTTTACCTGCAGGGCATCTTCTATGGCAACGGCCAGACCATTCCGTGGACACCACTGTGGTTTTTACCGCATCTGTTTCTGCTTTATATGCTGGCAATGCTGGTGTTCCGCCATTATCAGCTGTTACAACAACCACGATGGCAGCAAGTACTGGTGGTTGCAGGCCTGTTACTGGCGGGTGGTGCATTACTGAATGCTTTACAGACACAGCTGTTCAGCCAGGCAACGTCACCTTTATTACAAACCGGGCTGCCGTGGGGGCTGGACTTTCTACTGCTTTCCTTCGGTTTTTTCACCATAGGCTACCTCAGCCGGCAATACGTGCTGCATCTTCAGTTTCAGCCGTTATGGCTGGGACTTGCTGCGGCCTTGTTTCTGCTGTTGGTTGCCATAGCAGGTGCCAGGCTTGATTTTAATTTACGGCTTTATACACCGTACTGGTGTCTGCCGCTGATTTCGCTGACAGGCTGTATGATGCTGTTACAGCTTGCGGTATTGTTCAGCAGAGTAGCATTATTGAAAAACGTATTGGCGATATGTGGTCAGTACAGCCTGTACATTCTTATTTTCCATGTGTTTATTCAGATGAAACTAAATACTGTTTTTCCGGCAGTCACTTTTAGCAACAGCTTTATGGTGTTGTTTGGCAGCATAGCTATGCCGGTTATGGCCGGAATCGTTATCCGGCGTTTTTTCTGGTTACGGTTATGGTTTGAACCGATATCGTCTGCAAAACGGGTAACCGGCTGATGCTGCTCTCCAACACTGTTAAATATCTGCCGTCACAGATACTGGCGCCTTTATCACAATTTTTATCGATTATTCTGTGGACGTATTTCGGCGATGAAAGCCTGATTGGTTATATCACCCTGATCACGGCTTTTCAGGAATTATCGATGGCCATGTTTGTAAACTGGTGGATGCACTATTCGATGCGGGAATATGGCGATTTCCGTAAGCAGGGGCAACTGGACCGGTACTGGCAAACATCCCGTACCGTGATTACCGTATCCTGCGTACTGATGATTGCGGCGTCTTTATTGAATTTATACTTTTTTGTAGACCAAAATGCCGATGCCGTTATTTTTCTGCTGGTTGCAGTGTATTCGCTGTTCCGGTGCCTGAATAATTTCAATGCGTCGATAGCTTCGCTGGATGCACACATTCTGCGTTATTCTGTTCTGACCACCACCGGGCCTTTTATTGGCTTATTTATCGGGGTGTTTCTGCTAAAGCTGTATGGCCCGGACCCACGTTATCCGCTGTTAGGGTATGTGGCCGGAGAAATACTGGCTGCACTGCTGGTTTACCGGCGCAGCAAGCTGTTAACCAATATCCGCTGGAAGCCGGATCGTCGTATTGTGTCTCAGGCGCTACGATATGGGCTGCCGATGATTGGTTCAGCGTTGTGTGCCTGGCTGATTATCCAGTATCCCCGTTACTTTATTGCCGAAACCATGAGCCTGGAGCAGGTGGGGCTTTATGCGGTTGGGGTAGGTTTAGGGCTGAGAATTGCTTCGCTGATTACTATGGTCGTCACGCCGGCGGCCTTACCTCTTTTGTATAAAATTGCCCATGAACAGGGTGAAGAAAAAGCCCTGATCCAGTTACAGAATAACCTGCTGCTGTTGCTTGGCGTGTTACTACCGGGGTTGCTCGGGCTTTATGCGGTATCGTCATTGCTGATCCCACTGCTTATTGAACCGCGTTTTGTCAGCGGGGCATTAATGGTAATGCCGTGGGCTTTACTGGCCGGTGGCATTGAAGCGGTAAAAAATGGTTACCTTAACCATCTGTTTTTTATAAGAAAGAAAACCCGCGCTATTCTGGTTTACGATGCAGTAATGGCACTGCTGACGATCATCTTCTGCTGGTTTCTGGTGCAGGCCGCAGGAATTGCCGGTGGTGCTATGGCAAGCGCCCTGGCGCTGGGAGGGGTCATATCTTCAATTATCCTGTTCCAGTACTGCAGTGGCCGCATTCAGTTACCGCTGCTGCGGATCCTGAAAATTACCCTTGCCGCCTGCCTGATGTATCTGCTGATAGAGCAGGTACAACTGGCCGCTGTGGTTCCTTCGCTACTGGCTAAAATTGCAGCCGGTATCTTAAGTTATTTTACCGTCATTGCAGTGCTGTTCCGGCAGGAGATCACGTTATTGCTGCACCAACGCAAAGCGGGGAGAAACTGATGTACAGCCGGATGCCTGCTATTTCTTTTATTTTTCTGTTACTGGCCATAGCGGCATTGTTCGGGTTATCCGGAAATATGCTCTATCAGGCGGGTATTTTTTATGATTCAGCGGGAGGGAACCCACTGCATAAAATTCACCCGTCTTTTTACTTTTTATTGCTGTCGGTTGCCTGCTGGGGGCTGCTGTACGAAGGCGGCAGGCAAAGCCTGATCTTTCTGGTATTGCTGAGAAGTAATTTTATCCTGCTGCTGGCCGCGGGAAGCCTGTTTTGTTACGACCTGCTGCTGTCCCGGCCACTTTCCAGTGCTATTGTCAGTTATATCAGTGCGACTTTTTTCTTTTTATTGCTGAAATCCCTGAGTGCAGAGCGGCTGCAACAGGCCAGAAAGGTAATGTTATTGCTGCTGGCAGCAAATGCTGTTGTTGGTATTTATGAATACAGCAGCGGCGGGCTGATTGTACCGTTGATCCTGACTGATGTTGGCAGTGGCGATATTATCGATACTACAGAGTGGGGGCAGGTAAGATCTGCCGGCTTAATGGGGCATCCGTTAACCAGTTCGATGGTTTGCGGGTTTTATCTGGTCTGCTATTTTGCAAAATTACTGTTTTCGCGGCTGAGTATTGCAGAGCATCTGACCGCCGCGCTGGTAGTTATTGCGCTGCCTTTATTTGGCGGGCGCGGGGCAATTGCCGCTGCATTAGTGATTATTTTACTGCTGCTGGTGATAAAATTTATTAAAATTTTTCAGCAAAAAGGCAGTAGTGTGCAGTTTTTATTCTATTCTCTGCTGTCTTTTATCGCGCTGCCAATTCTTGTTTATCTTGGGTTCAGGTTGGGTTTGTTAGAGCCATTGCTCAGTCGTCTGGAAGATGATCAGGGTAGTGCCGGTACACGATTGATTGCACTGGAAATTTTTATGGATACCTCCTGGTGGAACCTGCTGTTGGGGGACATTGATCGTAGCCTTTCCGGTAAATTAGTACTGTATGGCACCCGTTATGGTATCGAAATCGGCTGGGTAGCCCTGATACTGTCTTATGGGGCAATACTGTCGGCATTATTGATTTATGCACTTTATTGCGCTGTCACAACCTTGTGCCGGAATAATTCTTATCTTGTTGTTTTTCCCTGGCTTTATAGCGTAATAGCCTGGACATCCGGTACCGGTATCTCAGGGAAAACCCTGATGCTCAGTGCTGCTATTGTGATAACCCTGGTACTTTTTCCGGTGCGCAAAAAAACATCAGATCATGTTGTAACACCTTCATACGGATGAATTCTTTTCAGTTATCAGGTGATAAATACTCGTTTGTCTGTCATGTCAGTAAGCCACTAACTTATAAAGAGCAGTAAGGATTAAGGAACCGGCACCTGTCGTTTCCTGAGCTGTTAATCAGGTTTACTTCAGCATGATACGGAGAATGTGCAATGAGTGATTCTATATTCCGTTATGAGCAACCAGGGTCGTCTATTGTATACCGGCTGATTGATTTGCTGATTCTGACATCTGTTTTTCTGGGTTGTATGTTTCTGTATGGCGTGTCGCTGGACAAAGACTATCTGCTGGTACTGACTGCGTCACTGGTGATGTATTCGTTACTGGCAGAGTCGGTGCAGCTTTACCGCTCATGGCGGGCAGGGCGTTTTTCCAGAATGCTGCTGCTGGTAGCCATAGTGCAGAGCGTCACTTTCCTGTTAATTATTGCCGGACTGTTTTTGCTGAAAGAGGGTGAAACCTTCTCCAGGTTTGTACTGGCAGGCAGTTATATATCGGGGCTTATGGTGCTGATTTTCTGGCGCATGGCTGCCAGAGCAATTAAAACCTGGCGTCGTAAATATGGCCTGAGTATGCAGAAAGTGGCAATTATCGGTCTTACCCCTTCCGGGGAAGCCTTGTATCAGCAAATTCAGCAGAATGTTGAACTCGGCTTTGATTGCATCGGCTTTTTTGATGACCGGGGACCAGAAAGGTTAGCTGATATGAAAACAGAGCTGCTGCAGGGAAATGTAGCAGATGCCGTAGCATTGGCCCGTACCGGTGAACTGATAAAACTGTATATTTGCCTGCCGATAATGGCTGAGAAACGTATCGCAGGGATTATCGGTCAGTTGGGGGATACCACAGTCGATGTGCTGATGGTACCTGATTTTATGCTGAAAAACCTGATGCATGCACGAATAGGCAGTGTCGGTAATATCGATACGATCAGCGTTTTTGAATCACCGGTATTTGGTTTTCAGAATTTCTATAAACGCAGTTTTGATCTGCTGTTCAGCCTTACCGTACTGGTATTGTTATCTCCGTTAATGTTTGCGATTGCCATGACGATTAAACTGACATCAAACGGGCCGGTGTTCTTCCGGCAGGATCGCTACGGGCTGGATGGTAAGAAAATCGGCGTTTATAAATTCCGATCCATGAAAGTAATGGAAAACGGCGGCAAAGTAGTACAGGCCACCCGTGGTGATAGCAGAATTACACCGGTAGGGGCTTTTTTACGCCGCACCTCACTGGATGAGCTGCCGCAGTTTTTTAATGTGCTGATTGGCGAAATGTCTGTGGTAGGGCCCCGGCCTCATGCTGTAGCACATAATGAAGAATACCGTAAGCAGGTAGCCTACTATATGTTGCGGCATAAAGTGCGTCCGGGTATTACCGGCTGGGCGCAGATTAATGGCTGGCGTGGAGAAACTGACACCCTGGAAAAAATGGAAATGCGTGTAAAGTACGATCTGGACTATATTCGTAACTGGTCACTGATGTTCGATGTCAGCATCGTGTTTAAAACCGTTTTTAAAGGCTTTACCAATAAAAATGCGTACTGATAGGGATGCTGAATGTACAAAGGGAGTGTTATTGCCCGGCTCGTCGCCGGGTTAGCTGTATTATTGAGTTGTACGCTATTACAGGCGCAGCAATGGACGCCTTCGGCCATTGCTACAGAGTCGGGAGTTGATATTATTCCTGATGTTTCTGCTGAACTACGTTATGACGACAATATTGCCAACAGCCATGCTGCAACAAAAGGCAGCTGGATTTCAGTGCTGACCCCCACAGTTAAAGCGCAGCTAACTGATGGTGCCAGCCTGTACTCGCTGACCGCCCAACTGGTTCACGGGCATTATTTCAGCAGCACCGATGATAACTACCTTGATGCTGCGGTCTCTGCTCTGGCCAAAATCGATTTGCATCACAGTCACCGCCTGAATTTCAGTTCACGTTTCAGTTCAGGCCATGAAGCCAGGGGAACCGGCATTACGGAAGGCATTGGCAATCAGCTGCCTGAGCCAATTGATGTCAATACCTTCGATATTTCCGGTTATTACGAATACGGTGCGATGTCTGCTGCCGGGCGTATACGTCTGCAGGCCGGATATTTTGATAAGAAGTATCAGAACTATGAACAACTTACGATGTTTCGTAACTACGATAACCAGAAGCTCGGCGCTGTTTTTTATTACAGCACCGGCGCCTTCACCCGCCTGCTGGCGGAAGTAAGCCGTGATGACACCCGCTATGACGTTACCGACCTTACCGGCAGCCGTGACAGTACTACCATGAATTACCGGCTTGGCCTGGAATGGCAGCCAAGCACACTGACTTCAGCTGAATTACGGGCCGGTTATCAGACCAAAGATTTTGACGATGCCCGGCGGCAGGACTTCAGCGGCCTGGCCTGGCAGCTGACATTTAACTGGGCACCTTTGAGTTATTCCGGGTTTGAAGTGACCACCGGCAGAAAGTCTAAAGATCCGAATACCGCAGGCGATTATGTACGGGAAACGCATTACAGCGTGAACTGGCGCCATCACTGGACACCGCTGTTTATCACCCGTACCGGTTTCAGCCAGACTGATGAACGCTATACCGGTATTGAACGTGACGACAAGCTGAAGTCTTTTAATATCAGAGGCTTTTACTCGTTACGGCAGAATATTTTATTAAATGCCGGAGTGTCGGTCAGCCGTCATTCATCTACGGTGACAACAATGCAATTTGATAAAAACGTTTTTTATTTTGGTTTACAACTGGCGCTATAAGGATATTCATGCGAAATATTTTCTGTTTGATCATCTTATTGTCCACTTTGCCAGTGCAGGCTGCTCAGAATGATGAACAGTACCAGCTGGGAGCAGGCGATAAAATTGTGATTAAAGTATATGGACAGGAAGAACTGGAGCTGGAGACCCGTCTTACCGACAGCGGCACAGTCAATTATCCTTTTCTCGGTACTCTGCAACTGACCAGGCTCACTATCAAACAGGTTGAAAACCTGATTTATCAAGGCCTGAAAAATGGTTATCTGGTTGAGCCCAATGTGTTTGTCGGTATTGTGGAATACCGGCCATTTTATATTCATGGTGAAGTAAAAAGCCCGGGAGCTTATCCGTATCAGCCCGGAATGACCGTAAATCAGGCTATTGCTCTGGCCGGGGGGCTGACCGAGCGCGCCTCACGCCAGAAAATCACACTGTCGCGGGAGTCAGATAAACAGCAAAACGAAACCGCCACCCTCAATAGCCGCGTATTTGCCGGTGATACCATTACCATTGAGCAGAGATTCTTTTAATTATGTTACCTCATCTGAATAAAACCTCTCCGTCGCCGGAGGCACCTGAGCAACTGGTCGACTTAAAAAAGTTACTGCATGTTATTCTGCGGTTTAAATGGCATATCCTGATTTTTGCAGTTGTTTGTTCCGCACTGGCGGCAGCGGTTGCCATGAATATGGCACCGGTATACCGTTCTACTGCCACATTACTGATAGAGGCTCAACAGGCAAGGGCAATTAAAATTGAAGAAGTTTACGGTTTTAATTCTTCCCAGCAGGAGTATTACCTGACGCAGTTTGAAATTATCAAATCCCGTTCAGTAGCCGAACGGGTGTTTGATCATCTGGAACTGGCCGGGCACGATATTTTTCAGCGTAAACCGTCACTGAGCGGGCGTCTGAAAAGTCTGCTGCCAGCTTTTTCTGCCGCAGAGCCGGCCACCACCCACAATGAACTGGCTGAAGCCCTTAAGCGTAAGCGGCAACTGGATGCCTTCGCAGCTAATATTCAGGTTACGCCGGTACGTAAAACGCAACTGGTGAATATCAGCTATTTTTCCACCGATCCCAAACTTGCCCAGATGGTTGCTAATGCCGTGGGTGACGCTTATATCGAAAGTCAGCTTGATGCAAAACTGGGAATTACCCAAAAAGCCAATACCTGGCTCGGCGGGCGACTGGGAGAGCTGCGTGAACGGCTGGAACAATCAGAAAGGAAGCTGGAGGATTTCCGGGCTAAACATAATCTGGTTGATGTCGAAGGCGTGACAGCTCTTGATGCCAGGGAACTGGAACGACTGAACGACGAAATTACCGATGCCCGCTCCAGAAAAGCCAAAGCAGATGGTTTTCTGGTATTGGTGCAGCATTTCGGGCAACAGGACGTCAGTAAACTGGAAAGCTTACCGGAGATTACCTCGCATCCTTCTGTACAGAGTGTCAAGCGGGAAGTTATTATGGTTGAACGCAAAGTCTCTGAGCTAAGCAAAGTTTATGGCCCTAAACACCCCCGTATGATCGGGGCTCAGGCAGAGCTGGTCGCGGTTAATAACAGCCTGCATCAGCAGATAACCCGGCTGATTGAAGGGATTGAAAAAGAAGCTCAGACCTCAGCACAACGGCTGACGGCACTGGAACAACAGTTTAATGACGCCAAACAGGCTTTTTCCGGTCTTGGCAGCATTGCCACCGATTACCGTCGTCTGCAACGGGAAGTAGAAACCAATCAGTTGTTATTCGATAGTTTCTTCGCCCGTCAGAAAGAAACCGAAGTTACCGGTGACTTTGACGCCCCGGTAGCCCGTTTTACCGACAGGGCAATACTGCCATCTGAACCTGTTAAACCCAGGAAGAAATTTATTGTAATGCTTGCATTTTTTGCTGCTTCCGGTTTTGCCATGTTATTAGTGATTGCGTTTGATGCGTTTAACGATACCATCAAAAGTCAGGATGATGCAGAGCAATTACTGGCTCAGCGGGTGCTGGGGTTTTTACCAAAAGCGGATAAAAAGCTTTCGCAGCAACAGAAAACCTTTGCCTATTTCGATCAGGAACAGCGAATGCACTCTGAAGCGGTGCGCAATGTTCGTACTGCCATATCCCTGATGGCTCTGGATAAACCATTGCAACTGATAGAGGTGACATCTTCTTCACCGGAAGAAGGAAAAACCACCGTCAGTACCAATCTGGCATTTGCCTTCAGCTCGCTGGAGCGGGTGCTGCTGGTTGATGCCGATATGCGTAAACCTTCGCTGGCGGCCCGTTTTAAATTACCCGCCTATCAGCCGGGGCTGGCCAATGTACTGGCCGGCACTGAACGGCTGGAACACTGTATTGTGAAAAATGTACATCAGGGAATTGATCTGCTGCCTGCAGGGGCCATTCCGCTTAACCCTCTGGAGTTACTGGCAGGAACGACACTACAGGGTCTGCTGGAACAGCTGCGAAGCCAGTACGATAAAATTATTATCGATACGCCACCAGTACACGCAGTAAGTGATCCGCTGGTACTGGCTCCGGTAATGGATGCGGTTGTGCTGGTTGTCAGGGCTGAGCATACCCGGCGGACGATAATACAACAGACTCTGGGGCAGTTACATCAGGCTCATGCCAAGGTATTTGGTGTGGTACTTAACCAGATGAAAATTACCAGACAAGGGTACTACGGGCATTACGGTTACTATGGCGAAACACCGGAGCAGGAGAGCCGCTGAAATGTTCGATCTGCATAACCATATATTGCCCGGTATCGATGATGGGGCCAGAGAAACCTCTGATTCACTGGCCTTGCTGCAATTAGCACATGAGCAGGGTATCACCCATGTGCTGGCAACACCGCATATTCATCCGGGACGTTATGATAATACCCCGCAGCTTATCCGGCAGAAATTGCAGGCCCTGCAACAGCAACTGGCTGAAACGGCATTACCCGTTAAACTGGCTGCGGCTGCAGAAATCAGGATCTGCCCTGAAATTCTGCCAATGGCACAACAGCAGCTGTTACCTTTTATCGGCCGCTACCAGCACTACAATGTCGTGTTGCTGGAGTTACCTCACAGCCATATTCCGGCCGGAACAGATAAACTCATCAGCTGGCTGCTGCGCCATAATATTCTGCCGATGATTGCTCATCCCGAGCGAAACCGGGAGCTGCAGGCGTCTCCGCAGAAAATAGTACCTTTTATCAGTGCCGGCTGCCTGTTTCAACTGACTGCCGCCGCCATTACCGGTGAAATGGGCGAAAAGCCCCAATTACTGGCGACAACATGGCTTGACCAGAAACTGTTTTATATTGTGGCCAGTGATGCTCACTCCGTTCAGCGCCGTCCACCGAGAATGGCACAGGCGTATCAGATTGTCAGACAGTCTGCTGGTGAGGAATACGCAGAGCAGTTATTTAATCTTAACCCCGGGCAACTGTCACAACCGGTATTTGCCGAAGGGATGTTGTTATAAACACCAAAACCTGCCACTTTCCCCAAACCAGTCACCGATAAATTAACGCCGACTGTCGCAGTCTGTTCTGGAATCAATTGCAGCTAAATCTGCCAGCCGGTAGTTTAATGCCTGATAATAATATAATCAGGGAACCTTATATGAAGAATGCCAGTAAAAACAGGCTATTAACTGCAATTGGCAGCCTCCTGTTCAGCTATACGGCATATGCCGGCAGTGTGCCTTATTTACCAGACGCCCAATACGACCAGAACATTATCAGTGCTGAGCAATTACTGGGTTACCCTCTGGGCAGCCGTATTTCTGAGGCCAGTACCATTCATCATTATTTTCAGCAACTTGCGGCAGCGTTTCCGGCACAGGTAAAGCTGCGATCTTATGGTAACAGTTGGCAGGGAAGGCCACTTTTTTATGTTGCTATTTCCAGTACCGATAACATTGCCAAACTGGAGCAGACCGAACAAAATATGCAGCGGCTGGCCGATCCCCGGCAACTTGATGCGCAACAAGCAGATTCACTGATAAAAAATACTCCGGCATCAGTGTGGATAGCGGCCTCTTTACACGGTAATGAAATCAGCCCGGCAGAAGCAACCATGGCTCTGGCTTATCATTTATTGGCAGATAAAAGTGAGCTGACACAGAATATTCTCAGTAATACCGTTGTGTATCTTGACCCATTACAGAACCCGGACGGGCACAGCCGTTTTGTCAGCCGCTATTATGCCACCGCCGGGCTGGAACACTCGGCTGATCGTTTTTCTGCGGAACAGAATGAACCCTGGCCTAATGGCAGAACTAACCATTACCTGTTTGATATGAACCGGGACTGGATATCGTTAACCCAGCCGGAGAACAGAGGCCGGGTTAAGGTATTACAACAGACGTTTCCGCTGATCTATGTCGACTCACACGAAATGGGCGGAGATATGAGCTATTACTTCAGCCCGGAAGCCGATCCTTATAATCCGTTTATTCAGGCCAATCAGCGTGAAGCACTGGATTGGATAGGCCAGAACAATGCCAGTTGGTTCGATCAACTGGGATATCATTATTTTACCCGCGAAATTTTCGATGCCTTTTATCCCGGTTACGGTGCCAGCTGGCCATTGTTTCATGGCAGTATCGCAACCACTTATGAAATGGCCTCGGCCAGAGGGCATCACTATCGCCGCCAGGATGGCACTATTCTGACTTTTGCCGATGGGGTACAGCGTAACTTTGTCGCATTTATGGCAACGCTTGAAACTGCCAGTAAACAGCAGGAGACTCTGCTTAACCGTTTTTATCAGTATCGCAAAGACGCAATAGCGCAAGGTCAGAAGGCTGATATCCGCAGTTATATCTTTCCGGCACAGCGTGATCGGGCAGGCCACATCAAACTAACGGCAATTCTGGCAGAGCAGGGTATTGAGGTTAAGCAGGCTACTGAAAACTTTAAAGCCTGTGGTAATAGTTATCAGGCCGGGGCTTATATCGTTAATACGGCCCAGCCGGCTTATAATCTGATCCGTACATTGCTGGATAAAAATGTACCAATGGATGATAAGTTTCTGAAAGAGCAGGAGCGTTTAAGAGCCAGTAACCTGCCGGATCAGATGTATGATGTTACCGCCTGGTCGTTGCCGCTGATGTATAACCTTGAGGTCGATACCTGCAATCGTAACGTACAGGTAAAAGCTGATGCAGTAAGCACCGATCGTATTCTGCCCGGTATTCTGACAGCACCGGATGCCCGCTATGGTTATGTTGTACCCTGGGGAGATATGGCTGCCGCGCGTTTTATGACCGCATTGTTACGGGCTGACCTGCAATTTAGCAGCAGTACACAGCCTTTTACTCACCAGAATGGAAAAACTTACCCGGCTGGCAGCCTGATTATCAGCCGGGCAGATAATAATGAACAGCTTACTGCTGTTGTGACAGAGCTGGTAAAACAGACTGGTGCAACAGTTGAAGGTATAGATTCCAGTTGGGTAACCGCCGGGCCAAATTTCGGCTCAGCCAATGTTAAAAAGATACTGCCAACCAATATCGCTATGCTGTGGGATGAACCGACCAATCCGCTGAGTGCCGGCAGTGTCCGCTTTGTGCTGGAACGGGAACTGAATTATCCGGTAACGGCAATACGCCCGGCTCAGTTACAACAGGCTGATTTAACCCGCTATCAGGTGTTGGTTCTGCCGGCAACCGGCAGAGGAAGTTATCAGCAGGCTCTGGGAGACAGTGGCCGGGAAATAATCCGTAACTGGGTACGGCAGGGTGGCGTATTAATTACCCTGGGTAATGCCGGGCGTTTTGCCATAAGCGGTAAACAACCGTTATTACAAAGCCGGCTGGAATATAAGGTACAACCGGCAGAGTTAAAGAAAGCACCGGCAGAAACGCAAGTGGCCGGTGAGCTGATTAATTCAGATCAGGAATACAGTGATAAATTGTTATCAGCCGACAGCCAGCCAGACTGGGTTCCCGGTTTTCTGGCAAAAACAATGGTCGATCAAAACCATTGGTTAACAGCCGGAATAGCTGAAAGTCTGCATACGGTGTATGTTGGCAATGACATTTATCAGCCGCTAACTATTAATGATGGCCGTAATGTGGTTTCTTTTACAGGGCCGAAAGATGTCGTTGCCAGCGGTTTTGTGTGGCAGGATAACCGGGATCAGATTGCGCATAAACCACTGGTGATGGTGCAGCCTGTTGGCCGGGGGCAAATTATTACCTTTACACAGGAGCCTAATTACCGCGCTTATGTCGACGGTATGCACTTGTTGCTGACTAACGCGGTATTCTTTGGTGCAGCACAGGCGGTTCCGTTGCGTTGATCTGTTGCATTAACCTGATGAAAGAGCAGTTACCAGCAGTAACTGCTCTTATCCGGACTATTTAAGCCCTTGTGCCTGTTGTAATGCATAAACGGCGAAGCTGCCAAGCCAGTGAGTTCCTTCATAATTATCATCAACAATAGCGGGTAACGAATGCCGGATATGTTCATCTGCTATCACTTTCAGATGTCCGTATTGCTCAGGAAAATCTTTTACCAGGCCATATAAACACCAGGCCCGGCTGAAATTCAGACCATCCAGATGCACCAGTTTACCATCTGTCCTGTCGCTTACTCTGGCAACCGGCAAGGTAAAATCTTTTTGCGACAGCTGTGGTAAAAACTGCCGGACCCAGCGGCTGAAGTCTGCTTTGCTCAGTACTTTTCGCATAATATCCAGCTGCTGTAAGCAAGGAGACAGAAAATCAAAACCACTGGGTTCCCAGCTGAGCGGGCAGTTTTTATCTGCCGCAAACCAGTCGTTTGCCCGCTGACGGATCACTTCCTGTAATGGCTGATGTCCGATGGTAACTGCATAGTCATAAGCCAGTGATAACCCAAACGCAATATTCGGATGTTCGCCGCTTCTGATTGGATAAATCAGCTTCGGCAAAAACTCCTGATACTTGCTGATCATCAGCTCAGTCAGCGGTTGCAGATTGGTTTCCAGCTGGCGGGCCAACGGGTCATCCCACTGGTGTAATTCTTCTGCCAGTTTCAGTAACCAGGCCCAGCCGTAGGTGCGTTCATAGCTACTGTTTTGTGGCATAAAAAAATATGCAACTTCAGCTGTAATATTATCTGCTGAGATATTTTCCAGCAGTTTTTGCCGGATCAACTGCTGATTATCAAGCTTCGGAAAGTGCCGTAATAATGAAACCAGCATCCAGTGACCATGCACACTGGAATGCCAGTCAAAACAGCCATAAAAAGCAGGGTGAAGTGCTTTGGGGCCTTGCAGGTAACTTGCACTATCAAGTACCTGGTTCAATTTATTAGGATACTCCGTTTGCATGCAATGCAAAGGCATAGCCGCCAGCCTGTTGGCTTCTGACAGGGTTAAGGAAGGTGTGGCAGTATGTGTACTAACGGGAAGTAATCCGGCCAGAAGCAGCAAAGAGGGTAATTCGATAAACATAGTTAGCAGATTCAATAACGAAAAAGATATTCACTATCGCAAATCGCCGGATCCGGTGTCAAGTCGGTGATGGAGCTCCGACATTGAGGGCGAACTAACGAGCTTCGGGTTATCGGTTCAGTTACCGGGGATAAAAGTGCTTTTTAAGGCTTTTATCCTGAATTACGCATGAGCTTTAAAAGACATATCGACTCCCAGGGCTTTTGATACAGCCAGCATGGTTTTCAGAGTAGGGTTTCCCTGTTCACTGAAAGAGCGGTACAGATGTTCACGTGACAGACCGGTTTCTCTTGAAAGTTCAGTCATACCTTTTGCTTTTGCGACAATACCAAATGCCTTGGCAATAAAGGCTGGATCAGCAGTTTCCATTGCATCGGCCATAAACGCAGCTATAGCTTCCGGGCTATCCAGCGCTTCAGTTGGGTCGTAATCGTATAATTTAACCATTAGCATTCTCCAGTTCTTTGGCTAAACGCTTGGCAACATCAATATCTCTGCTCTGTGAACTTTTATCACCACCACAGAGTAAGATAATGATTTCTGTGCCATTTTGTTTAAAATAAAGGCGATATCCCGACCCATAATGGATACGTAATTCATTCACACTATCACCTATGGACTTCACATCGCCAAATAAGCCAGCAGATAAACGGGCAATCCGGGCAGCGATTATCCCTCTGACTTTTTTATCTTTCAGGCCCTTTTCCCACTTAAGGAAAATATCAGTTTGCTTAATCGCTATCATAGCCAAATTGTAGCTTATAAATCACAATATTAGAAGATAGATTTCTTTTAAGTGTTCGGCAAGCTAAACGATTTTCGCATGCGAAATTGCTGATGCGAATGAAATACGGTTATCTGGTGATGTACATACAAGGAACTGAATATTGAAAACGAACCGACGACTTTTAAAATTTGGTTGTGGGAGCCCTGATATTGAGAGCGATTTTTAAAGGTTGGTTGCGGGAGCCGGATTTGAACCGACGACCTTCGGGTTATGAGCCCGACGAGCTACCAGGCTGCTCCATCCCGCGTCCGAGCATTACCCCCGAGCAGTAGAGGTAATGTGTTGATATGCAATAACGACTTTTGAACTTTGGTAGTGGGAGCCCCAAGATATTGAGAGCGAACCGACGACCTTTAAGTTTGGTTGCGGGAGCCGGATTTGAACCGACGACCTTCGGGTTATGAGCCCGACGAGCTACCAGGCTGCTCCATCCCGCGTCCGTCACTGCGGGGCGCATCTTAGTGGTTTTAGTTTCACTGTGCAAGCGATTAATACGGTTAATTTATTGAAATACGTTTAACTGTTGCATAATTAAGCGATTGCTTAGTAATTAGCAGCCGCGCTCCGGTGCATTCTGCTATACTGTGCGCCATTTTAATTCAGGGTTTGCTGCCAATGCTGGAATTTTGGGCTTTAACGTCGAAGGGCGTGGAAGAGCTGTTAGCTGAAGAAATCAGACAGTATCAGGGTGATGTTATAAAAGTATCGATGGGTGTTGTCCGCTTTAAAGCAGACTTACGGGCAGCCTATCAGCTTTGTTTATGGTCTCGCCTTGCGACCAGAGTTCTGCGGTTAATCCAGTCCGAACCGGCTAATGCAGAAACCGATTTGTATAACGCTGCCTCTAAAATTGACTGGGTACAGCTGATGTCTGTTCGTCAGTCACTGGCGGTTGATTGTGTCGGCAAACATGCCCTGATTGATAACACCCAGTATGGGGCCATGCGGCTTAAAGATGCGATTGTTGATCAGTTCCGGGAAGAAAGCGGACAACGTCCTGACGTAAACAGGTTAGATCCGGATGTGCGTTTTCAGGTCCGGCTGGAAAAGAATTTCTTTCATTTCCTGCAGGATTTTTCCGGCCCGTCGCTGCACCAGCGTGGTTATCGTAGCGGGCAGGGGGAAGCTCCGCTGAAAGAACATCTTGCTGCCGCTTTACTCCGGCGTTCAGGCTGGACCCCGGAACAACCTTTATACGACCCGTTTTGTGGTAGCGGCACCATACTGATTGAAGCGGCATTAATTGCCCAGAACAAAGCACCGGGGTTAAACCGCGGGCAATTTGCATTTGAACGCTGGCCCGGCCACCGGGATGCTGTCTGGCAACAGTTACGCCAAGACGCCTTTGCTGAACAGAAGCCATTGCCAGAGCAGATTATGTTCTGGGGTACTGACAACGATGAGCGTTCTTTAGCCAAAGCCCGCCAGAATGCGGCCAAAGCTGGTGTGGCGGCATTTATCCGTTTTGATTATGCCGATGCCACAGCGCTGAAACAGCCGGTAACGGACAAACCCGGCGTTATTGTAACCAACCCGCCTTATGGTGAGCGTTTGGGTGATCTGCCGGCATTGATTCCGCTTTACAGTAAGTTCTCTCTATCTCTGAAACAGCATTATCAGGGCTGGCGTCTGGCCATTATTACCTCTGCCAGCGACTTATTACGGGCTTTGAAGTTATCCAAAGCAAAGAGTTATAAATTCAGTAATGGCCCGCTGGATTGTGAATTTACCTTATTTGATTTAACAGAAAAACAGGTGCATATCAGCTCAGATGCCCCGGCACTGTTTTTCAGTGAAAGCAGCTCTTTTGGTAATCGCCTGGGTAAGAACCTGAAACAGCTACAAAAATGGGTCAAACGTGAGGGGATCAGCTGCTACCGGTTATATGATGCAGATATTCCTGAATATAATGTGGCCGTTGACTGGTACGATGGCGACGTTGTGGTACATGAATATTCGGCGCCTTCATCCGTTGATGAGCAGGTTTCGCAAAAACGGCTGTTTGATGTGGTTAACCAGGTACCGCAGGTGCTCGGTATCACTCCGGAACGGATGATTCTGAAAGTACGCGAACGTCAAAAAGGCACTTCGCAGTATCAGGCTTTAGCCAAAGCCGGGCAGTACAAGGAAGTTACCGAATACGGTGCCAGATTTCTGGTAAATCTGCGTGATTATCTGGATACCGGTTTATTTCTGGATCACCGTCTTACCCGCAGGCTGATACAGCAGCAAGCTACAAACAAAAGCGTACTGAACCTGTTTGCCTATACCGGTACAGCTTCGGTACATGCCGCCATTGGCGGAGCAAAAAGCGTTACCACCGTGGATATGTCTAATACTTATCTTGACTGGGCAAAGAAGAATTTTATGCTCAACGGCTTACAGGGTAAGCAGTATCTATTTGAGCAGGCAGATTGTTTACAGTGGTTAAGCCGTTGTCGTAATCAGTTCGATTTGATTTTTGTTGATCCGCCGACGTTCTCTAATTCAAAGCGTATGGAAGACAGCTGGGATGTGCAGCGGGATCATGTAAAATTGCTCAACATGCTGATTTCCCGGCTGACGCCTCAGGGAAAAGTGATATTTTCCAACAACAAACGGCGTTTTAAGCTCGATTATACAGCACTGGAAGAAGCCGGCTGGCAAATAAAAGATATTTCAGCCGCGACCTTGCCGGAAGATTTTAAGCGTAATCCGCATATTCACGTTTGTTTTGAGTTAACCCGCTGATGCCGGAACTGATACTTTACAGCACCTGGGGTTGTCATCTCTGTGAGCAGGCAGAAGCCTTGCTACAGGAAGCCAGGCTGGCAGGCCGGTACCAGGTAACAGATATTATTGATGATGAAGCATTGCTACAAAGGTTCCGGGTACATATTCCGGTACTTTGCCGTCAGACATCCGGTGCTGAACAGTTATTGTTCTGGCCATTTGATCTGGCATCATTACAGCAATGGTTAAAGGATACTGAGTAGTGGAATTATTACGTTTTCAGCAGGCCAGCCTGGCTTTTGGTACGCATCCGATCCTGAATAATGTCGATTTCAGCCTGTTTACCGGCGAGCGGGTATGTCTGGTTGGCCGCAACGGGGCCGGAAAATCCTCATTTCTGAAACTACTGACTGGCCAGCAAAGTCTGGACGATGGTCAGATAGTTATTAACAACGGTGTTGTGGTTAGCCGGCTGGAGCAGGATCCTCCGGCCAGTATGGATATCAGAATTGCCGATTTTATCCGCGAAGGTGCGGGTGATCTTGCTGATAAACTACGGCAGTTTTATCAGTTATCTGCCGAGCTGGAAGGCGCTTCTGAGCAAAAGCTGCGTCTGTTTGAGCGTTTGCAGGCGGAACTGGATGCCCGTGACGGCTGGTCACTGGAAGCCAGGATCAGTATGTTGTGCCAGCAGTTTGAAATGGATGAACAGGCTAATCTCGCTTCATTATCCGGTGGTTGGTTACGTAAAGCTGCTCTGGCCAGGGCCCTGGTTGCCCAGCCTGATATTCTGTTACTGGACGAACCGACTAACCACCTTGATGTTGCTGCTATTCAATGGCTGGAACAGTTCTTACTGAATTTTAAAGGCGCTCTGATCTTTATTTCGCATGACCGGGCGTTTATACGGGCGCTGGCGACCCGGATTATTGATCTGGACAGAGGGCAGCTGACGTCTCATCCGGGTAATTACGCAACTTATCTGGAACGCAAACAGAAAATGCTGGAAGATGAACAGCAGCAAAATGCGCTGTTCGATAAAAAGCTGGCAGAAGAAGAAGTCTGGATCAGACAAGGGATTAAAGCCCGCCGGACCCGCAATGAAGGCCGGGTCCGGGCACTGAAAGCCTTGCGTAACGAACGCGCAGCAAGACTGGAACAACAGGGTAAGGTAGATTTTAATATCGAACAGGCCCAGCGTTCCGGTAAACTGGTATTTGAAACGACAGGGTTAAATCAGAGTTTTGCCGGTAAACCGGTTATCAGTGATCTTGATTTACTGGTTATGCGTGGCGATCGTATTGCGCTGGTAGGCCCTAATGGCGCTGGTAAATCGACCTTAATAAAACTGCTGTTAGGTGATTACAACGCTGATAGCGGGGAAATAAAGCGCGGTACTAACCTTGAAGTGGCTTATTTTGATCAGCACCGGATGGCACTTGATCTTAACGCAACAGTGCAGGAAAACGTCGCTGAAGGTAAGCAGGAAATAACCCAGAATGGCCAGACCCGTCATGTTCTCAGCTATCTGCAGGACTTTTTGTTCCCGCCAGCCAGGGCAAGAACCCCGGTAAGAGCCTTATCCGGTGGTGAAAAGAACCGCTTATTACTTGCCCGGCTGTTTGCCAGGCCCAGTAATCTGCTAATCCTGGATGAACCAACCAATGATCTGGATGTTGAAACGCTGGAACTGCTGGAAGATATTCTGCAACAGTATCAGGGAACGGTATTACTGGTCAGCCATGACCGGGAATTTGTGAATAATACCGTTACCAGTGCTTTATTGTTTGCCGGAGCAGGTGATATTGTCGAAATTGCCGGTGGTTATGATGACGTACTGGCATATCAGCAACGCCAGCAGACGGATACAATACAAAAAGTAACAAAATCAGCACCACAGAAAGTGCAGGAACAACCTGCCGAGCCTTCTGTTAGCAGCAGTAAGAAGTTATCATACAAAGACAAGCGTGAACTTGAAACATTACCGGCATTAATCGAACAACTGGATGAACAGCTTGCATCGCTGCAGCAGCAGGTTAATGCGCCGGACTTTTTTAAAAGCAGTGCTGAGGAAACACAGGCACTATTGAACCTATTACAGCAGACTGAGTCGAAGCTGGCGCAGGCATATTCGCGCTGGGAAGAATTGGAAGCGTTAAATCCGTAGTTATTTTAGGGGCCATGAATGAAATTATCGTCACTGAGCTTAGCAATGTTACCGTTACTAAGCGTATTTTCTGTTAATGCAGCCGTTTACAGCATTGTAGATCTTGGAACAGAAGCTTCTCAGGTAAAATCGACCTATGCCGCAGCCCTGAACGATAGCGGTGATACTCTGATTCATGGTTATGGTATTTATGATTTCCCGCTGGATCTGGACAGTATCAATTTTGACAGTGATGCAATTAAAGCCATTCTGACAGAAGAGCAAATCAACGATGCACGCAACGGTGTTGTAACGGCTCAGGTATTATCAACATTAACGAATTTTCTTTACAGTAATTCGTCAGTTGCAGCCAATCAGAAAATAGGTCAGGTAATTGCGCTTACCAAAACCGGTAATAGCAATATTACCGTACAAAAGCTGCGTGATACCGCAGGTATTTACAGCAATAATGAATATTTATATGCCGTAAACAATAACGGCGCGGCGGTAGGGCTGGCAACAGCAACTTATACCCGTCAGGAATTTACTCCGGCTCCGACAGAAACGACACCAGACCCTCAGATGGTGAAGGTATGGGTTCCTGATGCGATGTATCAGGCCGGTATGCTGCTGAATAATGGCCAGGTTTCCGTTTTACCGGCACCTTATCAGGAGCTGGGCGGTGGTTTTTCTGTAGCAAAAGCCATTAGCAATACCGGCTTAATTGTTGGTCATGGCAGTACCGGTATGCCGGAAGCTGTCTATGAAAACATAGAAGAGAACTGTGACGGTAAAACAACACCACAGGCCTTGTGTTTTTATAATAGTGCAGTCAGTGGCAGCTATATACAGCGGGCATTATCCTGGCAACTGGAAGCCGGTGGCAGCGTATCAGCACCTCAGAGCTATGGCTTTCTCGGTGATAAAAACAGCGGCCAGCCGCATAGCCGTGAAGACTATGCCGCAATAACCTATACCAGTACAGCCAATGCGGTTAATGATAACGGTCTGATTGCTGGACAGTCGGTTTATTCTGATTCGGACAGAATTACTTGTGTCAGTGTGGATATCTATGGCTACTGTAATGCACAAGGGGTATCACGCGCCAATCATGCCACTTTGTACAATGGCAGTGAAGTTGAAGCGATGATTGATCCGCTGGAATGGTCTTCCAGTGATGCCACCGTGATCAATAACAATGACATTGTTGCCGGGTATGCGACAAAGGTTATTAACAGTGCCAATCGCAGAAAATTCTTTTACTACGACTACAATACCAAACAGACTGTTTTCCCAGATGACTTTTTCGCCAGTTCATCTTCTGTTCCGGCAGATATTAATGATCAGGGGCAAATAGTCGGGCGTGGTGAAGTTATGATTGGCGGTACGGCTTCCCGTCGGTTACATGCCTTTTTATACGATATCCCTACTGACACCTTCAGTGATCTGAATAAACTGATTGGCTGCGATGCCCCGTACACTCTGGTAGAAGCCAATGCCATTAATAATAATGGAGAAATTCTGGCTACCGCCATTGTGGAAAGAGAGGCAAAAAATGCGAAAGGGGAAGCCATTATCGACTCTTCCGGTAACCCGGTTATGGAAGAAGTAACCACCACACTTAAATTGGCACCAATACCAAATGGTGAGGCCGAAGACTGTGGTACAAATGACAATAATTACGACCGTAAAGGCGGTTCTATTGGCTGGTTCCCGGTTTTATTAGCCGGCCTGTTGTTCCTGCGTCGCAGAAAGTAATCTCCTCATCAATATGCCCTGAAAGTGAAAATGATTGCTTTCAGGGCTTATTACATACCGCTATAAAAAAGCATAATCTAGTTCAATTAAGTATAAATATTTCTGCTATCAAATCTTAATAGACTTCAGCTCGTTACATATTGTCAAGCCTTTATCTCTTTTTATTTGATTGAACCTTTATTCCTGGTCGGCTATCAATTAACAGGTAACAACCTGCAAATGGGGTAGGAGTATGGTTGTTATTTTTACTTAACAGGAATTGAGGAAGAACGCCGTATGAAAAGACAAAAACGCGATCGTCTGGAACGTGCTCATGCTCAAGGTTACCGTGCTGGTGTTACCGGCCGCTCGAAGGAGATTTGTCCCTATCAGAATTTAGATACCCGTTCCCAGTGGCTGGGAGGATGGAGGGAGGCAATAGAAGATCGCCATGTAGGCCTCTACAATAAGGGGCTGTGACCGGTAGACTCCAACCCCGCCAGCAAGGCGGGGTTCTTTTATCAGTATCAGAAACTGGAAGTATCCTGAAACAAACCTACTTTTAATTCTTCAGCACTGTAGATATCACGTCCGTCAACACTGACCACACCATCTGCAATGCCCATAAACAGCTTGCGTTTAATTACACGTTTCATATTGATGGTGTAAGTCACTTTTTTGGCTGTAGGCAAAATCTGCCCGGTGAACTTTACTTCACCGACACCTAAAGCACGACCTTTACCAGGACCACCGGCCCAGCCCAGAAAAAAACCAACCAGTTGCCACATGGCATCTAATCCAAGGCAACCTGGCATTACCGGATCGCCTTTAAAGTGGCAGCCGAAAAACCATAAGTCAGGTGTAATATCCAGTTCAGCGATAATCTGGCCTTTGCCATATAAACCACCTTCTTCAGAAATATGAATAATACGATCCATCATCAGCATGTTGTCGGACGGGAGCTGGCTGTTACCCGGACCAAATAATTCACCATTGGCACAGGCTATTAAATCTTCTTTTGTAAAGCTATTCTTTGTCATGTATGTTTAATCCAGTAAAATTGCTGGCTCACTTTAGCGAACACTTGTACGCTAAACAAGTCCGATTTGTTCAGGTCGCATTTTATTTACCTGAATAACATACTTTCATTTCAGTTTCGTATCTAATGAGTAAGAATATGGCTAATTCAGGAAGAAACGCATTAACCAACGCAGAGAAGCAGCAGCGCTACCGTAACCGGCAAAAACAATCCGGGAAGAAGGAATTAAGGGGATATCTGACCCCTGAAGCTCTGAACTGTTATCAGGAAATTCAGCAAAAAACCGAATGGACCGACAGCATGCTGTTAAGTAACGCGATAAGGCTGATGTATGCTGCTTATAAATGTGGTCAGGTGGGTATTCTGAATGGCTGGCTGACCGAACACAAACGCTGACATTATATGAGATCAGGGTTACTGCATTACCGTTCAAAGGGTATAATGGCGTTTTAGCGTTATGCTGTCTGCTTACGAGATATACTGATGATTCTATTTGTGCGGGACCTGACCGTAATTGACTTTTCTTATCTTTCTGCCACCCGGGGTATGCTTGGAGAAAGCTATATTGTAGATGTTGAACTGCATGGAGAGTTAAACGAAACCTCTATGGTGTTTGATTTTGGCAAAGTAAAAAAAGTTATTAAGCAGGCAATTGATCAACTGGTAGATCACAAACTGGCGTTACCTGCTGACAGTGGCAGGTTAAGTACGACGGTTCAGTCAGATATACAGCGGGTCAGCTTCCACAGCGACAGGGGGATGATACATATTGCTTCTCCGGCTCAGGCCTTTGTCAGCATTCCCGGTTCAGATATTAATGAGAGCAGTGTAGGGCTGTTTCTGGAACAGCAGATTAAGCCTTTATTACCTGACAATATAACTAAGCTGTTGTTTACCCTGCGCCCGGAAGCCATAAATGGCTTTTACTATCACTATAGCCACGGTCTGAAAAAACATGATGGTAACTGTCAGCGCATTGCTCATGGTCACCGTTCAGCCATTCAGATTTTCAGTGATGGTATGCTTTCTCCACGGCTGAATAAATTATGGTCTGAACGCTGGCAGGATATTTATCTTGGCACAACAGAAGACTTATGCCCGGCAGAACAGCTGCAATATATAAAAACAGAAGATAATCACTATACTTTCCGTTATCAGGCTGCACAGGGCATGTTTGAATTAAGCCTGCCGGTAACCCATTGTGAATTATTACCCTGTGACACCACAGTAGAATGCCTTGCAGATTATATTGCTGAGCAGCTGAAAAAACAGGACGCCACTAAAACATATAAGGTTATTGCTTATGAAGGGGTGGGTAAAGGCGCTGTTGCTTATCGCTAGCAGCAGCGTTATTGCAGATACAGAGATTGCTTTACAGGGAACCCTGACCCAGGGCTCCCTGATTCTGGGGAAAGCACCTGCCGGTAGTCAGGTCTTTTTTAACGAACAGCCGTTACAGGTTAGCCCGGAAGGTCGCTTTGTATTCGGCATCGGGCGGGATGCCGCATTACAGCATCAGCTGATGGTGAAGCATCAGAACCAGCAGCAGGTTATTCCGTTGCAGTTCAGCCAGCGGGAATATGATATCCAGCATATCACCGGTGTGGCCCAGAAATACGTATCACCTCCGGCGGAAGTTACGGCCCGTATCCAGTCTGACAATCAGAAAGTCAGGGCCGTCAGGCAAACACTGACGCAGGATGAGTTTATTTTTTCATCCCCGTTAAAGCCGGCAGAAGGGCGGATATCCGGTGTTTACGGCAGTCAGCGTATTTTTAACGGAGAGCCGAGAAACCCGCACTATGGACTGGATATCGCGGCACCAACCGGCAGTCCGGTCATCGCGCCCTGGAATGGCACAGTATTGCTGGCAGATGATTTATATTTTTCCGGCCTGACCCTGATTATTGATCATGGTTTCGGAGTTACATCTACCTATATGCACCTGAGTAAATTTACGGTGCAACCGGGGGAGCAGATAATACAGGGCCAGAAAATTGCTGAAATCGGAGCCACTGGCCGGGTTACCGGCCCGCATCTTGACTGGCGTTTAAACTGGTTTCAGGAGCGGTTGGATCCGGCACTGTTATTGCCAGCGACGCCATAATTCATCCGGCGTTATTGTGGACTGGCTTATGTCTGCAGCCAGTCTGCTGTTTTCGATATATCTGATATTGCCAGCTGTGCTACCTGCAAAGCTGAAGGTTGCAATAGCAAGCTGGCCGTTAGCAGGCGATCTTTACGGAAAAAGTAAACCGGCTGTACCGAACCGGCCGGTAAGCGTCTGAGCAAAGGTTGCAGGCTGCTTTCTGTTATTTTATACCCGGCAATGGCCAGTAATTGATCTCCGGCCATTAATCCTGCCTGATGAGCTGCTCCATCATGATGAATATGGGTCAGCTGTATACCCTGAGCGCTGCTTTTGTACAGAGCACCAAGCGAAGAGATACTGTCAGCTGTTTTTGCCGGGCCGGATAAATCCTCCTGATGTTCTGCCGTTCTGAATGTCAGTTCAATGCCCAGTACCGGCAGCATTTCGCTCAGTGGCAACATAACTGGCTCTGTCACCCATAACCGGACCGCTTCAGCCAGGGCATTAAAACCGGCGTTGCTCAGTATCAGGAAAATACTGTCATCATCAGTTCCGGTATTAAGGTATTGCTGCCACATTTGCTGTATCAGCCAGTCAAGGCTGTATCGTTGCTGACGTAAAGCGCCATCCAGACACAATGCCAGCAGTGCCCCTTTAGCATAGTAACTGACAACGGCATTAACAGCATTTTCATCCTGCTTGTAAAACTTGGTCCAGGCATTAAAACTGCTGTCCTGCAGGCTCTGAATGGTGTTGCTTTTGTTACGCGTTACTCTGGTAATGGTTTTTTCAAGCGTTCTCAGATATTGTTCAGTACTGATCAGGCCGGTTCTGACCAGTGCCAGATCATCATAGTAAGAGGTAAACCCTTCATAAATCCACAGCTGGCGGGTGTATTGTTCCTGTGTCAGCTGGTAATGGTGAAAAACGGATGGTTTGAGGCGTTTTACCCACCATGTATGAAAATACTCATGGCTGCAAAGTGCCAGAAAATTCTGGTAATTATCGTCCACGGTATTACCTGACGGCTCAGGTAAATCAAAGCGGCTGCACAGTAATAGCGTAGAATTATGGTGTTCCAGCCCGCCATAACCATTATCTGTTACCCATACCAGGAACCAGTAGGCTGTTAAATCTTCAGGTAAGCCATTAAACCGCTCTGACTGGTGACGGCAAAGAATTTCAACATCACGGGCGATACGCGGATAATCAGTCAGATTTTTCCCGGTAAATACCAGATGGTGAGGTATACCATCCAGTATAAATGTCTGGTAACTCAGCTCACCGGCAAGCAGCGGAGTATCAACAAGCTGCTGGTAATTGTCAGCCTGATAAGTACCAAACGCCATAAAAGCGGTGTCTGGTGACGGTGTCAGACCGGTTGCCAATTGCCAGTTTTCAGTTACGCGGAACTCAGGTCTGGCTATTGTCAACTGGTGTTGCAGTTGCTCCTGACCCGATACCGCAAAGCAAATACCGGCAGGATTCAGCACCGCCTGCAGATCATCAAGATAAGCCGCCCTGACCGATAAATCATTTGCGTATAACTGATAACGTACTGAAACTTCCCGTTCCCGGCAGGATAACTGCCAGCATTGTTTATCAAGCTGCACTAACAGTAGTTCACCATCAGCATCACAGGCAGAAATATTAATAATGTTTCTGGCAAAATCACGAATCATATAGCTGCCGGGGATCCATGATGCCATCGTCAGCTGATGTAAAGTCTGCTGAGGGGTAAACCGTAACTCTACCTCTATCAGGTGAGCGCTGATATCTGCCACAGAAATATGATAATTGATAATAGCCACAGAATTTTGCTCTATACTGCCGGAAGATAGCAGTATTATGCGTGGAATTTTATAAAAGGAAAATTATTCTGCTTTTGCCCTTTATCATGCAGGCAACAACTTTTAAAATTTATATTCCATCCTGATAAGAGACCGCACTATGACTGATGAAGCCCTGATCGCTAAACGTACCGAATATGCCCTGACCAAAGTTACTAAAACAGTTTTCCCCGGCAGGACCAATCATCACAATACGTTATTTGGTGGTGAAGCACTGGCATGGATGGATGAAGTGGCTTTTATAGCAGCTACCCGTTTTTGCCGCAAACCGCTGGTTACTGTGTGTTCTGATCGGGTAGATTTTAAAGAATCTATTCCGGCCGGTACTATCATTGAACTGGTTGCCAGAATTGCGCATGTCGGCAGAACCAGTATCCGGGTGCAGGTTGATATTTTCGTCGAAAATATGTTCAGCGATAATCAACATAAAGCCATTTCCGGCAGTTTTACCTTTGTTGCTCTGGACCAGGATCGCAAACCCGTACCGGTACTGGAAGGGATTTCAGATCTCTGATCAAAAGCTTGCCGTTTAAGCCTGGCAGCGCTAAAGTGCACAAAAATCACAGGGTGGATAATAACAATGAAAAGTGCTCAACAATGGTTTGCAGAATATGCGGTAAGTCATCAGCATCCGGTCAATAAGCTGATTCACTGGTTTGCGGTGCCGGTGATTTATTTTACCGTTTTTGGGTTGCTGTGGCAGATCCCAATGCCATTTCTTGCTCTGGCAGAGCAGGGAATTACCTGGCCTCTGATCTTATGCCTGCCGGCGCTGGCATTTTATTTCTCACTGGCATTTTCATTGGGTGTTGCTATGACAATTTTTACCGCACTGGTGGTAATGCTGCTACGCTGGTTTGAAACGAATTATCAGACCCCGGTATGGCAGATTTCATTGCTATTATTTGTGATCATGTGGATTTTTCAGTTTATTGGCCACAAGATTGAAGGTAAAAAACCGTCTTTTTTCAAAGATGTGCAATTCCTGCTGATAGGCCCGGCATGGCTTATGGGATTTATACTGCAACGACTGGGTATCAAATATTAAGCTTATGCGATTAATATCCCGGCAAATACGCTCAAGTCACGGGGTTATATGGCCCCGTTTCGTTATAATTCTGCTATTCAGATTTTGCTAACCCGGTAATCATTTTGTACAGATGGCTTGAAAACAGAAATCATCAGTTCTGGATCCTGCATTCCCTTGGCTGGTTCGGATTTGCAATTGTAAATTATCTGGGTGGCCTGATTCAGGAAACCCGCGATGCTTATCTGATAGTCGTAGCACTGGATGCCTATGTCGGCTGGCTGATCACTATTCCGTTACGCTATGTATATCAGCGTATCTGGTTCTGGGCACCGTGGAAAATGCTGCTGACGGTATTAGTGCTGACACTGGTTATTGCTGCTGTCTGGACCAGTATCCGCAATTTTAATTACTGGGAAATTTACCGGCACGGTTACCGGCCTGATGACTGGATTAAATATATCCGGGATACCCCCGTTGCCGTTTATGTCATGCTCAGCTGGAGCGGGCTGTATTTCGGTATAAAATATTACCAGACGCTACAGCTGGAAAAACAGAAATCGCTGACAGCAACGAACAAGGCCCATGAAGCCCAGCTGAAAATGCTGCGTTATCAGTTAAATCCACATTTTCTGTTCAATACCCTTAATGCAATTTCAACCTTGGTCTTGATTAATGAAACGGATACTGCAAATAAAATGGTCAGTCGTTTAAGTGACTTTTTGCGATATTCGTTATATAAAGATCCTATCAATAAGGTGCCACTTGAGCAGGAGATTTACGCCGCAAGGCTTTATCTTGAAATAGAGAAAGTTCGTTTCTCTGAACGACTGTCTATTACTACAGATATAGAGCCTGAAGTAGAAAAAGCACTAGTTCCCAGTCTTATTCTGCAACCCCTGATTGAGAATGCCGTAAAATATGCAGTGGCCAGTCAGATCAACGGCGGTATGATCACTATTACCGGCAGAAAGTTTGGTCATGATTTATTGCTGGAAGTAGCAGATAACGGGCCGGGAATGACAATAACAGATGGTTTGCCAAAAGGCGGTGGTGACAGCGGGGTCGGCCTGGTCAATACTAAAGAACGTCTGGCAGCTTTATACGATAAGAATTTTGCGCTGGTACTTACACATAACCAGCCTTGTGGGTTGAAAGTAAATATCAGAATTCCATTAGAATTAGAAGAAACGGAACCAGAACATGCTCAAGGTAATAGTAGTTGATGATGAACCTTTAGCCCGGAAAGGGATGTTAGTCAGGTTGGAGGCTTTTCCGGAGCTGGAGGTTGTTGCTGAATGCGGCAACGGGCAGGATGCCATTGATTATATAAAACAATATGAACCAGACGTGGTATTTCTGGATGTGGAAATGCCCTGTATGGACGGTTTTGCCGTCTTGAAAAGCCTGCAAGAACAACAGGCTCACTTACCTTATATTGTATTTGTTACCGCTTATGATCATTACGCGTTTAACGCTTTTGCCGTAAGTGCGATAGATTATGTCCTCAAACCGGTAGAGCAGGACAGATTAAAACAGGCGGTTGAAAAAGTACTGGCCTACCATGCAGCCCGCGACACTCAGAAACATAAAGGGCAACTGGCTGAAGCAATTGCCAGACTGACCGGAGATCAGACCGATCATATTCTGCAACGGCTGGATAATGCAGAACCGGTAGTCAATGATCGTTTTCCTGAAGCCATCAGTATTAAAGACAGCGGAGAAATTACCCGGGTGCCGGTAGCCGCTATCGACTGGGTGGATGCCGCAGGTGATTACATGTGTATTCATACCAGTGACGGGCAGACACATATACTACGCCGGACGATGAAAGAGCTGGAGCAGGAGCTGGACCCTAAACAGTTTGTCCGGGTGCATCGCTCGGCAATCGTTAATGTCAGTACTATTGCCAAACTGCAAATGCTGGCCAACGGCGAGCATCAACTGATGCTGACTAACGGCCAGTCGGTAAAAGTCAGCCGTAGTTATAAAGACCGGGTAAAACAGGTATTTAATCACTGATGTCGCATCAGGTAGCTATTTGCTGCTGCCAGCGAACCAGATAAGGATCTGCCTGTTTCTTTTTCTCTCCGGTCAGGGCCAGCGGGTAGAGCACTGCCTGCTGGTTAACTTCTCCGGCCATCATCAAATCAGCACCTTCTTTTAATTGTTCAACCGCAAAGGCTCCCAGTTTGGTTGCCAGAATACGATCGGCTCCTACAGGTGAACCGCCGCGCTGAATATGTCCCAGAATACAGGCCCGGCATTCAATACCTATGGCTTTGGTCAGCGTATCGGCCAATGCCGTTGTACCACCGGGATAGCTATGCTCTGCCACAATGATGATATAGCTGGATTGCCCGGTTAACAGCTGTGCATGCTGGATAGGGGTAATCACTTTTTTCAGGTTTTCAGGTGTAACAGGGCCAAATTCCGGGCAGATAATCTGCTCAGCTCCGGCGGCAATTCCGGCAGCCAGACTGATATAGCCGGTGTGGCGCCCCATCAGCTCCACCAGAAAAATACGTTCAAACGCATCTGCGGTATCACGGATCTTATCAATGGCATCAAGAGCAGTATCAATGGCAGTGGCAAAACCAATAGTGTTATCCGTGCCATCGACATCGTTATCAATAGTGCCGGGAATGCCGATAATTTGTCCTCTGAAATAACGGCTGATGGTTACAGCACCGCGGAAACTTCCATCGCCACCAATAACAATAAGGGCATCAATACTAAGCTGATGCAGAGATTCAGCGGCCTGCTCAGGTCCATTTTCAGTTTGCAGGGCAGGGCAGCGGGCACTTTTTAAAATGGTACCACCCCGTTGAATAATATTCTGCACATGAACAGGCAACAGTGTCTGGTAGTCAGATTCCAGTAAACCGTTATAACCATGCCTGAAGCCGATAACTTCAATATTATGCGCATTGGCGGTCAGTACCACCGCTCTGATACAGGCGTTCATACCAGGAGCATCGCCACCTGAGGTTAATACACCTATGCGTCTTATCGTTGTCATACCAGCTCCTTTTTCAGACAGTATACGTTTTTATGGTTCAGGCTTATTGATGTAACACAATAAATGCCTGTCAGACTTCCTGATTTCCTTTGCTTTTTCATAAAAGAGCAAGACAGCAAGCTCCCAAATAAGCGACAATACAGCGTGTTAAAGTTTATTTGAGTCAACCTCATCATAAACATTTTAGCCACAGCTTTCAGTCGCTGGCACAATTTTATACAGTACCTGATCTGTATCTGTTTTCCAAAACATCCTCCGAGGATTAAACATGCACCAAACAACCGGCAGAAGTATGGCAGGTTTCCTGTTGGCGTTGCTTACCGCAATACTGTGGGGAATTTTACCCATTGCGCTGAAGATGTTACTTGAAGTGATGAACGCTGAAACCGTGACTGCGGTGCGATTTCTGGTTGCGGCATTACTGGTCGGAGCCTGGTTACTGCTCAGAGGTAACCTGCCGGTGTTATCTTTACTGAAACACCCGAAAATCCTGTGGCTGATGATTATTGCCATTATGGGTCTGCTTGGAAACTATGTGTTATACCTTAGCGGGCTGGCTTACCTGAATGCCGAAGCCGCACAGATGCTGATTCAGCTGGCGCCGTTTCTGATGATGATCGGTGGTATTTTCATTTTTAAAGAAAAACTGCTGCTCTGGCAAAAGGCCGGAGCTGTTATATTAGTGGCCGGTCTATTGTTGTTTTTTAACGACAAACTTGGTTCCTTACTGATACAGGGCGGACAGGAGCTTCCCGGAGTGATACTGGTATTGTTTGCCAGCATTACCTGGGCCGCTTATGCTCTGGCACAGAAACAGTTGCTGGTACACTATAACTCTAAGCAGATTATGTACATGATTTATGTGGTCGGTGCTTTGTTTCTGTTACCTGTTTCAGATCTGACACCTCTTGTTCAGGATAATATAAGCCTGTTCTACTGGGGTTTACTTGCTTTCAGCTGCCTGAATACCGTTATTGCCTATGGCGCTTTTGCCGAAGCTCTGCACCATTGGGAAGCGACCAAGGTCAGTGCGGTATTGGCGATTACCCCTTTACTGACAATTGCATTTGCCAGCCTGATTGCAGGTTTTGCCCCTGAACTTCTAGTGCCGCAAACGCTGAATATGTGGTCATGGGCAGGCGCATTGATGGTTGTGGCGGGTTCTGCCATTACCGCGCTGGCCCCGTTGTTTGCAGAACTTCGGGCAGCCCGGCGTAACAGGCTGTTGCAAAGGGATATTTTTTAAGTACAAAAAAGGCTCTGCTGAACAGCAGAGCCTTAACTTATTATCGATCAACCAAACCGTTTTATTTTACCTGAACAATCTTACAGGTATTAGACGCACCAACCGTTTCCATTACATCACCATGGGTCAGAATTACCAGATCACCGGTTTTCAGACCTGCTTTATTTCTGATTGAATCAATTGCGGCATCTGCCAGTGTCTTATCGGCAGAAACAGCAGCCGTAGTACTATCAAAAAATGCCGGATAAACACCACGGTACAGAGCAATTTTATTCAGGGTCTTGGCATGGCGGGACAAAGCATAAATTGGCTGCGGTGAAGTAATACGGGACATCAGCTGAGCAGTATAGCCAGATTCTGTCAGCGTAATAATGGCTTTAATACCTTCCAGATGATTCGCGGCATACATGGCCGACAATGCTATCGTCTCACTGATTTCACTGAAGGTGACATCCATCCGGTGTTTGGAAATCTGCACACTGGGGTGTTTTTCTGCGCCATCACATACTCTGGCCATTGCCCGTACCGTTTCAGCCGGATATTTCCCGGCTGCCGTTTCTGCCGACAACATAACGGCATCAGTACCATCCAGCACCGCATTAGCAACGTCCATCACTTCGGCTCTGGTTGGCATAGGGCTTTCAATCATGCTTTCCATCATTTGCGTTGCAGTAATTACCACCCGGTTAAGCTGGCGGGAGCGGGCGATAATCCGCTTTTGCTGGCCCACCAGTTCGGCATCGCCAATTTCCACTCCCAGATCACCACGGGCAACCATTACCGCATCAGAAGCACGGATAATATCATCCAGCACCGCATCTGAAGATACCGCTTCTGCACGTTCAATTTTAGCCATGATCCGGGCTTCAGAACCTGCTGCCTGAGCCAGTTCACGGGCATAACGTAAATCATCACCGCTGCGCGGGAAAGATACCGCCAGAAAATCAACATCTATTTCAGCCGCAAGCTTGATATCCTGTTTGTCTTTTTCTGTCAGGGCAGGGGCCGTCAAACCACCACCCTGGCGGTTAATACCTTTATTGTTACTGAGTTTACCGGCAACAGAAACCTTGGTGTGAATACGCTGACCCTTTACTTCGGAAACAATCAACTGAATACGGCCATCATCTAACAGCAGAATATCGCCATTGCGGACATCCTGCGGCAACTCTTTATAATCAATACCAACCTGGGTAATATCGCCTTCGCCTTTTGGTAAAGCGGCATCCAGCACAAATTCCTGGCCTTCCTGTAATTCAACAACACCATCTTTAAAAGTAGAAACGCGGATTTTTGGCCCCTGTAAATCGCCAAGAATCGCAACATGCGCATCCAGTTTCTCTGCTGCAGCCCTGACCATTACCGCTCTGGCCCGGTGGTCATCCGCAGAGCCATGAGAAAAGTTCAGCCTGAAGACAGTCGCACCGGCAGCAATCAGTTTTTCTATAGTGGCCTGAGTGCTGGTTGCTGGGCCCAGAGTAGCAACTATTTTGGTTCTTCTTGGCATCAGATACTCCTGCTTGTTATACATAGAATTTAGTGCGGCTTAGTGTAATGTAATTTTATTACATAATATAGCGCTATTCTGGAAAAAAATTACATAACACCGCCATGACAATTTAATGATCAGGGATGAAAATCTTTTTTATCGAAGCGGGAACCGCGCAGGCTGTCTTTTACTTTTTTCAGGTTTTCCCTGAACTTAGTACCCCGGCGCAGGGTAAAACCAGTCGCCAGAATATCGATCAGCACCAGCTGAGCCACTCTTGATGCCATCGGCATATACATATCGGTATCTTCAGGAACATCAAGCGACAGCACCAGGGTACATTCTTTTGCCAGCGGGCTGTCATAAGCGGTAACACCGATAACCGTAGCATCGTTTTCACGGGCAATGGCGGCTATATCGCACAGATTTTTTGTCCGTCCGGTGTGGCTTATACAAACGACGACATCACCTTCAGAACTGTTGATCGCACTCATACGTTGCATCACAATATCGTCAAAACACACCACAGGAACATTAAAACGGAAAAACTTATTCTGTGCATCATGCGCAACCGAGGCAGAAGCCCCCAGCCCAAAGAAAGAAATTTTCTTGGCCTGCGTCAGCACATCTACTGCCCGGTTGATGGTATTAATATCAACCCGCTGACGTGCAGTATCCAGCGCCGCCATAGTGGATTCAAAAATTTTAGCAGTATAAGCTTCCGGGCCATCTTCTTCTTCCACATGACGGTTGACATAGGGTGTACCGTTAGCCAGGCTCTGCGCCAGGTGCAGTTTAAAATCCGGAAAGCCTTTGGTATCAAGCCTGCGGCAAAAACGATTTACGGTAGGTTCGCTGACATCAGCCATTTTTGCCAGCGCTGCTATACTGCTGTGTATCGTAGTCTGGGGATTGGCAAGAATAATATCTGCTACTTTGCGTTCAGATTTACTGAAGCTATTGACGCTATTTACAATTTTTTCCAGTACGTTCATCTGGTAATTCCTGACTTATCGTTATACGAACACAAGATATTTGTAATGTGGTATGTTATACACCAAAACTAACTTCAGAATAGTATTAAATTTACCACAAAATTGCAGATCCACCGCTAAGACTGCCTTATAC
>JARXRR010000056.1:0-23399 GCA_033792355.1 Chromatiaceae bacterium AAb-1 | reverse complement strand
ACATACAACCAGTCATCTGCCAGAAACCAGTGCTTTTATTTAAATAACAATCTTACAGACTGGTGCGTAATACCATTTGTAACTTCCTGAATCCCCCTTACAAAATGACCAACGCTGTCATTTGCAGGTATAATTGTTAGCGTTAACATAAAAATATGGCAAACTAGCCGCTGTTTATCTGCAGAACAGTTTATTCAGGAAAACTGTATGAAAGTAACGATTAATGATGTGGCGAAGTATGCCGGGGTGTCGATAAAAACGGTTTCCCGGGTAATGAACAATGAACCTTCGGTACGCAAAGATACCTATGACAAGGTCACGGAAGCTATCCAGACCCTTCGCTATCAGCCAAATGCTGCAGCCCGCAATCTGGCCAGTGCCAGGGCATATAATATCGGTTACCTTTACGATAATCCTAATGCCTATTATGTCATTGATATGCAGAAGGGTCTGCTCGATGCCTGCCGCAAACACGGCTATGAATTACTGATCCACCCCACTGATGCCAGTGAACCCGGCTTAGTGCAGGAGGTGCTCAGTATGGTACAGCATTCCCGGCTGGCCGGGCTGATCCTGACGCCGCCGTTTTCTGAGCGGCCCGATATCGTAGAAGCACTGGAAGCTCAGGGAGTCGATTTTGTACGGATTATTTCCGGCTCAACACCCTCACCTAAACTGCATAACTGCGTACTGGTCGATGACTTTACCGCAGCATTCAAAATTACCAGTCACCTGCTGGAACTGGGCCATACGGCGCTGGCTTTTCTGGGGGGAGATCCGGAACATAGTTCCAGTGACGAGCGCCTGGCAGGTTTTCAGGCGGCACTGGCCAAAAGAGGTATTACACCTAATCCCGCTTTTATTCTTGAAGGGTCTTACTCATTCGAGTCCGGAGTTAAACGAGCCAGAGAACTGCTGAGTCAGCCATCCAGACCTACGGCTATTTTTGCCTGTAACGATGAAATTGCCGCCGGAGCCTTATTCAGCGCCCGGTTACAACATCTGAACATACCTGAACAGCTTTCAATTATCGGGTTTGAAAACAGCCCGTTCTCACGCCAGACCTGGCCACCCCTGACGACAGCAGATCAGCCTAACAGCCTGATTGCCCGTAAAGCGGCAGAACTGTTATTCAGGCAAATAAAAAACTCCGGGAAAAAAGCCGCTCCGCAACCGGTACCGGTTTTTATTCCGGAATTACTGCTCAGAGAATCCTGCGGCGCACCTCCGGAAAGCAAGCAATAAAAACAGAGGCAAAAGTCTTAATGCCTGTCAGTTAAGGTTAAAGCATCCATCACCTTACTCACGCCAACACGCCGTAAATACATCCCTGTAGGCTCGGTTCAGGCATCCATGCCTTCAACGGTTAGCTTAGAGTAAGCTGATTCCTGCTTAACTGATTGACACTAGGCCTGAGCTTCTGTTTTTAGCAGATAAACTACCCCAGACTGTAGTAAGTTGGCGATCCTGGCCCAACCGGCCACCCCAGCAGAAACACCCAGATAAAGAATAATGACGTCCAGCCAATAAAGAAGACTATCGTATAGGGCAACATGGTAGCTATCAGCGTGCCTATTCCCAGATCCTTTTTATAACGGGATGCTACCGCCAGTATCAGGCCAAAATAACTCATCATCGGTGTAATAAGATTCGTTACAGAATCACCTATACGATAAGCAGCCTGAATAACCTCGGGAGAATAGCCTACGATCATCAGCATAGGTACAAACACCGGAGCAAAGATTGCCCATTGTGCAGAAGCTGACCCCAGGGAAAGGTTAACCAGTGCACACATGCCAATAAAAAACAAAAACAACAAAGGCCCGGTCAGCCCCAGATCCTGTAGCAGGTTTGCCCCTTTTACCGCAAAAATTGTCCCAAGGTTACTCCAGCCAAAAAACGCCACAAATTGCGCCGCAAAAAAGACCAGCACAATATATAACCCCATTGAACTGATACTCTTCGACATTGCATTAATCACATCTCTATCAGTACGCATGGTGCCCGCTATCCGGCCATAGACGTAGCCAGGAACCGCAAAACTGACAAAGATAAAAACCACAATCCCCCGCAGGAAAGGTGAGCCGGCAACTTGTCCGGTATCAGGATGACGCAGAATTCCCCATTCAGGGACAACTGTCAGCGCCAGTAAAACTGCAATCGCCAGAAAAGCCAGCCCGGCACCTTTTAATGCACGTTTTTCCTGTGGCTGTAAGGTATCCAGTTGCTGAGCATCAAGATCGACAGACGCTTCACTGGCATCATATTTACCCAACTTAGGCTCGATAATTTTCTCTGTAACAAAAGCGCCCATAGCCGTTACCAGAAATGTACTGGCAATCATAAAAAACCAGTTAGCTTCAGGCCCAACGGTATAATCAGGATCAATAAGATGAGCGGCAGCTTCAGTAAATCCGGCAAGCAGCGGATCAACAGTACCGATAAACAAATTGGCACTATATCCTCCGGAAACCCCGGCAAAGGCAGCAGCCAAACCCGCCAAAGGGTGTCTTCCCAGTGAATGAAAGATAACCGCAGCCATCGGAATCAACACAACATACCCCAGTTCCGAAGCCGTATTAGAAAGAACACCAGCAAAAACAACTGTCAGTGTCACCATACGTGGCGAAGCCTGCATCACCAGACCCCGCATGGCTGCTGAGATCAACCCTGAATGTTCAGCAATACTGACACCTAATAAAGCAACCAGTACAACGCCTAAAGGCGGAAAACTGGTGAAATTGGTAACCAGATTAGAAACTATACGCTGTAAACCTTCAACACTGACCAGGTTAACAACCGTAATAATGCCATCCGGAGCACGGCCGGCAGCACCCTCGGGACGAGGATCGATGGCGCTGACATCAAAATAGGCGGCGATCCCACTCCCCAGTACAACCATCAACCCAAACAATGCAAATAATGTCACGGGATGAGGCAATAAATTTCCCAGCCATTCTACGGTATCCAGGAAACGGGTAAACCAGCCGCGTTTGGCTGCTGCCGGATTATTAACGGCATGCGACATAAATAGATCCTCTGGTGTCAGAATAAACGCAAAATATTCACCGCAGATATGCGGTCAAATAAAGGTATCAATCAGATTTATTTAGATTTTAAGGCTTTAAAGCAAAAAAATGCTTCACCAGCCTGAAAATTAACGTCATTACACTAATAAAAAACGTTATATCTGAATTTACTTTTAATAATAAGCGGCGAATCTACCATATAAACCGCGGATGGCAAAGTATTAGCCGGGCCAAAGCCGCCACATGAACCGGAAAGATACCCAGCCTGAAAAGCGCGGCCATCCTGTTTAACCGGCTATAGCACTCATAGCACTCATAGCACTAAAGTACCGTTGCTTCCGTTACCGGTATTTCCTAGCATTAATAAAAGCTTATCCTCAGCCATTATTCGCAGGAGCTACATTATGCAAGTTGTTATCACCGGAGGTACAGGCGGTATTGGGTTTGCGATAGCACGGCAGTTTGCCGCATCAGGCCATCAGGTGGTACTGGCCGATTTACCGTCACCGTTACTGGAGCAAAAAGTTACCGCCCTGCAACAACAGGGGTTTCAGGCTGAGGGCTGTATACTGGATGTGACTGACACTGATTCCATCGACCGTTGTGCCAGACAATTCCCGGCTGATATCCTGATCAATAATGCCGGTATTCAGCATGTGGCGCGGTTAGAAGACTTTCCGCCGGAAAAATGGCAACTGTTGCTTAATGTTATGCTGACCGGCCCGGCCATGTTAAGCCGTGCTATGCTACCCGGTATGCGGCAGCGTAATTTTGGCCGGATTATTAATATCGGTTCAATTCATGCGCTGGTTGCCTCACCGTTTAAGTCAGCCTATGTTGCCGCCAAACATGGCCTGCTTGGGTTCAGCAAAGTGGTCGCGCTGGAGAATGCCGATAAAGATATTACCATTAACACCATTTGCCCGGCCTACGTTAAAACACCGCTGGTTGAACAGCAAATTGCTGCCCAGGCCAAAGAGCATAATCTGACCGAACAGCAGGTGATCGAACAGATTATGCTGGCACCTATGCCGCAAAAAGCCTTTATTGATACTGATGAAATTGCCGCCAGCGCACTGTTTCTGTGCAGTCATGGCGCCCGCCATATTACGGCCCAGACATTAGTACTGGATGGCGGCTGGACAGCCCGCTAGCATCACTCACCGAACTCAGGCACAATCACAGCTGGTTTATACAAGATGATGGCACCGGCACAAATGATTCTGAATGGCAGCAGCATAGGGCTTGGTACTATTGCCGCCCTGTCGCTGCTGTACCTGCTGGTACTGTTCAGCGTTGGCCGCTTCGGCAGACGCATTAACAGCAAACACCCGCTGGCGCCCTGGGTATTCAGTTTTGCCCTGTCTATCTACTGTACTTCCTGGGCCTTTTACGGTGTTACCGCCCAGGCGGCTGTTAACGGCTGGTGGATCCCGCCTACCTACATCGGTTCCTTTTTACTGTTCTGGCTGGGTTTTAAGCTGATTGCCCGTATCGCGATTGCCTGCCGTCGCTACCGTATTACTTCCGTTGCCGATTTTATCGCTACCCGCTATGGTCATTCCCGCAGTCTGGCCGTCCTGATCACGCTTATTCTGATTATGGCGATAGTGCCTTATATTGCATTGCAGCTGCATGCAGTATCAACCAGTATCAATACCCTGGTTGGCACCGAAACCGGCAGCCACTGGTACAGCGATACCGGGCTCTATGTCAGTTTATGGCTGGCGGTGTTTGCATTACTGTTTGTCAGCCGCAGCGCCAAAGCGCACCAGCCCAATCCGGGGTTGATGACCGCTATTGCCTTTGAATCACTGGTAAAACTGCTGGCTTTGCTGGCAATAGGGGCTTTTGTCTGTTGGGGCATGTTCGGGGGCATTCAGGATATTTTTGCTAACGCCCGCCATAGCAGCGCTGTTGCTGAGCTGCAACAGAATACCCTGCCGACCCATGCGTACTGGCTGCACGTACTCCTGGGCTTTACCGCTACCTTATGCCTGCCACGGCAGTTCCATGTCAGCTTTGTTGAAAACCAGCACCTGGGCCATTTACGCAGCGCCCGCTGGATTTTCCCGCTATACCTGCTGCTGATGAGCCTGTTTACTCTGCCGCTGGCACTGGCCGGCGTAATGCTGCTTGGTGACAATGCCAATATCGATTTGGTCGTGCTGCAATTACCACTGGCGGCACAACGTACTGATATTGCCTTACTGGCGTATCTGGGCGGTTTTTCAGCCGCCACCAGTATGGTAGTGGTGGCGACAGTGGTGCTGGGTATTATGATCACCAACGAACTGCTGACACCACTGATTTATCGCAGCCAGCCGGAACAACCTGCCGCCCCGCACAAAATTAAAATTGCCACTTTACGCCGTATTGCCATGCTGACAGTGCTGATGCTGGGCTTTATTTATTACCGCTTTATCGGCACCGATACCGGGCTGGCCCAGCTGGGTTTAATGGCGTTTACCCTGGTGGCGCAGTTAGCACCGGCGCTGATCCTCGGGTTGCTGTCTCGTAAAGTTAACCGCCAGGGTGCCATTGCCGGTTTATGCAGCGGCGCCCTGCTCTGGGCCTATATTCTGCTACTACCGGAATTAAGCCGGGCAGGATTATTCAGCAGCCACTGGCTACAGCATGGTCCTTTGGGCATCCGGATGCTGGCACCGCAACAATTATTCGGCTGGTCAGCCGACGCGATAACACTGGGCGTATTAGCCAGCCTGACCGTTAACTGCATGATGGTATTGCTGGTCAGCCATTTCAGCAGCACCCGGATCAGCGAATGGCTGGAAAGCGGCCGCTTTTTACGTACCCAGTTAACCAGTAGCACCTCCCGGCCCGTTAATCTGACGGTGCAGGATTGTTATCTGCTGTTAAAACGCTTTGCCGGTGATACTGAAGCCCGCCGTTTACTGCAGCGTCATTTAAAAGACCACTCACCCGATTTACAGCAACTGGCCCCGGCTAATCTGCTGCAAGCCGCAGAGCGCAGTCTGGCGGCGGTGGTCGGCGGGGCTTCAATGCGGCTGATTATGGATGCTGCCGCTAAACATGGTCAGCTACCGCTGGAATCAGTGGCGCGTTTTGTCGATGAAGCCAGCCAGGTATTTCTGTTTAATCAGGCTCTGTTGCGTTCAACCGTAGATAATATCAGTCAGGGGATCAGTGTGGTTGATGCTGATCTGAGGTTAATTGCCTGGAACCAGCGCTATATTGATATGTTCTCCTACCCGCCGGGTATAGTGGAAGTGGGCAAACCTGTGGCCGAAGTAATCCGCTTTAATCTGGAGCGGGGATTAATCGGCAGCCACGATATCGATGCAGAAGTCCATAAACGCCTCAGTTATCTGAAACAGGGCAGCAGTTATAAATTTCAGCGCCAGCAGCAGGATGGCCGGGTACTGGAAATGCAGGGTAATCCATTACCCGGCGGCGGTTTTGTCACCACCTACACCGATATCAGCTCCTTTATTGAAGTACAGCAACAGTTAGAACAAAGTAATCAGTTGCTGGAACAGCGGGTTACCGAGCGTACCTTTGAATTGCAGCAGTTAAACCAGCAATTACAACAGGCGCAGCGTAAAATTGAAGCCACTACCCAGGCCAAAACCCGCTTTTTTGCCGCTGCCGGTCATGATTTAATGCAGCCGTTTAATGCCTCAGCACTGTTTGCCAGTTTGCTGCGGGATAAAGTCACCACACCGGAACTGAAGCAACTGAGCCAGAACCTGATCAGCTCACTGAATTCAGCCGAAGAATTGCTGGGCGCGATTCTGGAACTGACCAAGCTGGATTCCGGGGTGATCAGCGCGCATCCGCAACCGGTGATGCTGACAACGCTGCTGGACGATATTGCCAAAGACGCTGCTATTCTGGCGAATGAAAAAGGTCTGCAATTTCATTATCTGCCATCAAAACTAGCCATTACCACCGATCGCAAACTGCTCAAAAGGGTGATCCAGAATCTGTTAGCCAATGCCATTCGCTATACCCCTGCCGGTAAAGTACTGCTCGGCATCAAACGTCAGGGTAATCAGGCGCGGATCTGTGTTATTGACAACGGTGTCGGTATTGCACCGCAGGATCAGCAACGTATTTTCGAAGAGTTTCAGCAGGGCGAACAACAGAATCAGAAAGGGCTCGGTCTTGGCCTGGCCATTGCCCGGCGTATTACTGCCATTTTGCAGCACCCGTTAACGCTACAGTCAGCGACCGGTAAAGGCAGCAGCTTCAGTATCACAGTACCACTGGCGGTAAAGCCTCCGGTCATGCAATCACGGGCAGTATTTAGCAATATCAGCGCCAGTTTTGCCGGTAAGACCATATTATTACTGGATAATGAACCACAACTGCGCTCTGCGGTTGCCCAGTTGCTGCGCAGCTGGCAGATTGAGGTGATTGCGGTTGGCCAGCCGGCAGAAGCACTACAGGCGATTCAGCAGGCACTGAAACCCGACTTACTGCTGTTTGATTACCATCTGGATAATGGCGCTACCGGGGTTGATGTTGCCAGTCAGCTTACCAGCCATTTTGGTGTTACGGCCCCGGTTATTATTAACTCGGCCGATCATGATGAGAAAATCCGCGAAGCGGCACTGAATGCCGGTTTTTACTTCCTGTTAAAACCACTGAAAGCCGCAGCCCTGAAACGGCTGTTCCAGCAATTGTTACATTAAACGGCGGTATGAAGATTTAGGCATCCCTGACCATTTATTAATGACCAAGCTCTTCCGGCAGTTTTAATTTTTCAAACAGAATACCGGCCAGAGTACGGTTATTAACGTTCAGCTTACGTAAAATGGCCGATACATGCTGCTTAATGGTCGTTTCCTGCACATTCATTTCATAAGCAATCTGCTTATTCAGCAAGCCATCGGCAATCATTTTAAGTACCCGGAACTGCTGTGGTGTCAGCTGGGCCAGTCGCTGGGCAAAGTCGTCATCTATCGGCGAGCGGGCATTGATGACATCATCTTCCAGTTCAGGCGGTAACCAGTTATCCCCGTTTAACACCGCTTTTATTGCATCAGACAGCAATTCCAGCGGCACCGATTTAGGAATATAAGCAGCAGCACCTAAGGTCAGTGCCTGTTTCATAATGGTCGGGTTTTCTTCGGCTGAAACCATAATCACCGGCACATCCGGATATTCGGTTCTGAGTGCCGTCAGGCCGGTAAAGCCGTCACTGCCCGGCATTCTTAAATCAAGGAAAATAAAATGGGTATCCGGGTGCTGGCGTAATAACGGCCACACCTGAGCCATGTTCTGTGCCTGCAATAATAAAGTATCGGCACCCAGTATAGTGCTGCATGCCTGGGATAAGGCTGCTCTGAACAACGGGTGGTCATCAGCGATGAGAACAATCATAAAGCGGGTTCTGAACCTGTGTGTGCTTTATAATGAACCGGGGCTTTCGCCCCGGCAAGTGTTTTATCATTCAGAACCGGTAACCGACGCTTAAACTGACCGTTCTGGGATCAATATAAAAGCCGAGTATCGAATTATCCAGCGCGGGACCGGCAAAATTATAACCGGCGATCCGGGCCTGTTTGTCGCCGAGGTTTTTACCCTGTAACGAGACATCCCAGTGACCATCATTCGAATACCAGGTTATACCTGCGTTAAACAGTGTATAACCGCCATAATCCAGTACTGAAGGAATTTCAAAAATCTGGGTGGCACCACGATATGCCAGATTTGCAGTCAGGACAAATTCGCCCAGATCAGTCGCAATAGCATAACGGCCCGCTAACGTTGCCGTCAGATCAGGGGTATTGGCAAATGACCAGCTGTCTGACACATCCACAACCTGTTGCAGGTTGGGATCAAAGAATTCGACTTTATTAAATTCGGCATCCAGGTAACCTACTATCAGCGTAACATCAAAATCGCGGGTTACCGCCAGTTGTGCTTCCAGCTCCAGCCCCTGAATATCAGCACTGGCGGCATTTAGTACCTGCGATGCCACCGTAACCGTTCCCGGAGAAGTTTCGACCGAGCGCTGCACGGTAACCTGCATATCATCATATTTTGACAGAAATGCGGCGGCATTTAAGCGTAAACGCTGGTTAAACCATTCACTCTTAACACCAAACTCATAGGTATCAACCGTTTCTTCCTGGTATGGCTCATCTGCATTCGGGTTAATGGCCATATTGGCCCGCATATCGAAGCCACCCGATTTAAAGCCATTGGTATAGCTGGCGTAATACATCAGTTCCCGGCTGTACTTATACTCCACCCCAAGACGCGGTGAAAAATGACTGAAGCTTTCTTTGCCGGAAAAATCCGTTTCTACTGCGGCAGCTGTCCAGCCGGTTTCGCGCGGGAATTTATAGCCGTTATAGATATAGCGGTAAACATTGGCGGTTTTATCATCTTTGGTGAAACGCCCGCCTAACGTCAGTGACCACTTATCATCCAGCTGATAACTGCCCTGCGCATATAAAGCAATACTTTCGGTATCCACACAGCCGCCATTTTCGGTAGTCGCTATTCCATATACCACCTGCCCGAATGCCCCGCAGGCCTCGCCGTCATAGTAGTAAATCCCTGATGCAAATTTCAGTTTGTCACCGCTGTACAGCAGCTGTAATTCCTGGGAGGTCTGGTTATCTTCATAGAACGCCGGTATATCCAGCGTGGCAAAAGACGTTGAATCAAAGTCAATGTTGGTATCGGTTTTGCCTTCCCGGTAAGCCGTTACGGATTTTAATGTCCAGTTATCAGACAAATCCCAGGTCATCGTTAAAGACTGGCCTTCCGTTGTTACCTTGTTTTCGACCGGCATACTGGTATTGGCATCATAAACATGATCGGATACCGTATCACCCGGCGCCAGTAAGGATTCCGGCACCAGCCGGTAGCCGCCTCTCGGATTGGAATCATCGGTCGTTTTATCTGCACTGAGTGCTATGCGGAAGTTATCGCTGGCATTCCATTGCAGGCTGATACGTCCGCTGATTAAGTCTTTGTTATAGTTATCATCACCGGTATTCAGGAATTTACCAAAACCGTCCCGTTTAAACGTCGCTAACGCCCCGCCGATAAACAGGTTGTCGGTCAGACCGGTCTGGCCGGAAATTTTAAAATCCCGCTGATTTTTAGTGCCCACAGTACCCCGCGCCGCAAAATGCGTGTCGCCTGTCAGCTCTTTGGTCACATACTTTACCGCACCGCCAATGGTATTACGTCCATATAATGTCCCCTGCGGGCCACGTAATACTTCTACCCGTTCAACATCATATACATCTAAGGCTGCTCCCTGCGGCCGGGCCAGATACACATCATCAATGTAAATCCCGACACCCGGCTCGAAGCCCCATAACGGGTCCTGCTGACCAATACCGCGGATATAAGCGGTCAATGTACTGTTAGTACCACGCGATATTTGCAGCGTACTGTTCGGTGAAAACTGTTGTACCGACGTAATATTATCAATGCCCCGCTGCATTAATTCTTCCTCACCAATCGAGGTTACGGCTACCGGTACTTCCTGCAGATTTTCTATGGTACGGCGAGCGGTTACCTCTATCCGTTCCAGTTTATATTCAGCTTCATTATTTTGTGCTGTGTCCTGCTGTGCCAGCACCGGACCAGCGAAACAGGCTGCAACGGCCAGAGCCGCTATACTGGGTTTCAGCTCCCGGGCAGATAACGTGCGTTTTTTGTCTGTCTTATTGTTATAAGCCATCTCGGCTCTCCTGTTGTTTGATAGGATCGTTCGTTATCTACTGTAGGCCGAAATGCAGAAATTTTAATCTGTACCTTAGTACTATGGTGATAAACCCCGCCCTGTATCAGACTACAAAAAACAACAACAAGGATTATGCCATGTTAAGTCTGATTGGATTACTGACAGGACTGGGGCTGCTCATTGTACTGACCATGCGCGGCTTTAACCTGTTTATTACCGCACCGCTGTGTGCCTTACTTGTGGCAATCACTAATGGCATCCCATTCTGGCAACTGGCAGATAAACTGGATTTTGTTCACGGCTATATGTCAGGTTTTGCCGGTTTTGTTTCAGCCTGGTTTTTAATGTTTCTGCTCGGTTCGCTGTTTGGTAAATTAATGGAACACACCGGGGCGGCCGATGCGGTAGCGCTGGCCATCGTCAAAAAACTGGGCCATACCAGGGCAGTGCTGGCGATAGTCATCGCCTGTGCGGTGTTAACCTATGGCGGAGTCAGCTTGTTTGTGGTGGCGTTTTCGGCTTACCCGATGGCCGTCAGCCTGTTTAAAGGGGCCAACCTGCCCCGGCGTTTTATACCGGCGGCACTGGCGCTCGGCTCAGTTACCTTTACCATGACATCAGCCGGTTCGCCGGAAATCCAGAACTGGATCCCTATTCCCTATCTTGGCACCACGCCTTATGCCGGCTGGCAGGTCAGCCTGCTCATTGCCGTATTTATGGCTGTTGGTGGTTATGTATCGCTGATGTGGATGATAAAAAAAGCCGTACAGCGGGGGGAACATTTTATCCAGCGCGCCAGCGATCCCGAACTGTCTGCCCAACCCCTGCCAAATCCGTTGTTCGGCATTATTCCGCTGTTGGTGGTATTGCTGTTATCGTACCTGCTGCATGATACCCTGCAGCAGGCAGCGCTGATCGTTGCGCTGACAGGCGGTGTGGTCAGTTTATATCTGCTTAACCGGCGCTTTTTAAAGAATCCGGCAACGGCCACCAACGAAGGCGTATTAGGTGCCCTGCTGGCAATAGGTAACACCGCAGCCGTGGTCGGCTTTGGCTCGGTGGCAAAATTAACCCCGGCGTTCAGTGACGTAGTGGTGTTTATGACCCATTTACCCGGCCCGGAACTGATAGGCGCCGCCGTGGCTGTCAGTGCCATTGCCGGTTTAACAGGTTCGGCATCAGGTGGTCAGGTGATTGCGTTACCTGAACTGGCGCCGCATTATCTGGCACAGGGTGTTAACCCGGAGCACTTACACCGGGTCGTTGCTATTTCTTCCGGTGCACTGGATACCCTGCCGCACAATGGTTATGTAGTAACCACCATCCGGGCGATTTGTGGTGAAAGCCACCAGAATGCTTACTGGCCGATGGCAGTTGTCACCGTGCTCTTTCCGACCGCCGGTGTTGCGCTGGCTATCTTTCTGTTTCAATGGTTCTGAGGAAACTAACTATGCGTATTATCCATAATACTCTGCTGCTCGGTCTGCTGCTGGTCAGCTACTGCAGCCAGGCAATGCTGGTACAGAAGCAACACTTTGAGCTAGCCGAATTTACCACTGAAAACGGTGCTGTTATCAAACAGGTAAAAACCGGCTGGGAAGCTTATGGTACGTTAAATGAGGATAAATCCAATGTCATACTGGTCACGCATTTCTTTTCCGGCACGTCACATGCTGCCGGCAAATACACGGAGCAAGACCCGCTGCCCGGCTACTGGGATGCCATTATCGGTCCCGGTAAAGCCATAGACACCGATAAGTTTTATGTAATCAGCAGTGACACCCTCGTCAATGCCAATGTCTTTGATCCGAATGTGATTACTACCGGCCCGGCCAGTATCAACCCGGCAACCGGTAAACCTTATGGTCTGGATTTCCCGGTGGTTACTGTCGGTGATTTTGTTGAAGTACAAAAAGCCTTACTCGACAGCTTAGGTATCGATAAACTTTATGCGGTGATCGGTGCCTCGATGGGCTCTTTTCAGGCGATTGAATGGGCCACCCGTTACCCTGATAAGGTAGAGCGTTTAATACCGGTTATAGGAACGGCCTATATTGATGCCTGGACCGCGGTAAAACTGGAACGCTGGGCTTATCCTATTAAAACAGACCCGGACTGGAACGACGGTAACTACTACGATAAAGGCCAGCCAACACAGGGGTTGATTACAGCGTTAGCCTATATTATCCAGGATGCCGTGTTTCCGGCCGGTTTTAATTTACGCTACCCGGTTCCGGCTACCGATAAAGCCCCCCATACCGATATCCGTGCCACCTTTTCAGCCTGGGATCAGCTAATGGGTCATGCCGCAATCCGCGCAGATTTGCAGGATGCCAACCATATTTTATACCTGGTCCGGGCCTCGCAGTTATTCCGTGCCGGTATGGGCGATAACTGGCAGGATGCGGTAAAACGCATTAAAGCTAAAACCTTATTTTTACCGGCAACCGGAGATTTATTACTGTACCCAGCAATGGCTAAAACCAGCATGGAAGCAATCAACGGCCCGGAGCAACAGACAGAATATGCTGAAATCCCCGGTATCTGGGGTCATCTGGACGGAGTAGTCGGTATTGCCGCTGTGGCCGACAAAATCCGTCAGTTCCTGAACTGATATAGCCCGCCGGCATAGCGGGAGCTGCCGGTAGCAGCTCCCTTTTTGCTGCTGTCGCCTCATTATCGGCAAAATACGCTAAAATCCCTTGAATTTCGCCTTGAACAAGGCAAGATATTTCCTTTACCAAACATCATTTTATTAAAGGAATAAACATGGCTTTCGACTACGGCAGTGAGTCGCTTGGGATCCGTAATCCCTTTAAAGCAGAAGGACTGCTGCGGGCAGGCAGAGGATTAATTGTCACCCTGCTGGGTATTTACCCCCTGCTGCAGGTTGCGGCTGTTATTCAGCAGGATAAGGCACTGGCCTGGGTTTACGCCATTATTGGTTTTATGCTGCTGGCCAGCGGCCTGCGGGCATTAGGCAGCGGTATTTTCCAGATGCTGCGTTTTTTTGTCGGACGCAGTGTGCCAACCTCTCTCGCCTATAACCAGAGCAAATCCGAACGCGAAACCGCCAAGCTGGAACACCCTGCCTACAAAAGCATTGATCTGGAAGAAATGCTGATGGGCCGCAAAAACAAAACCTTTGTCGAACCACAGGGTTTTATCTCCCGGCTGGTACATACACTGGTGCCCAGGCTGATTTTTTTGCCTTACCCGTTGCGTAATCTGGCACAGCGTTATGCCGGTGCCGTTATTGCCACCGTGGTGGCATTAATGGCTTATGCGCTGACAGCGTTCGTTAGTTTAACCGGGCTGGCCGGTAATACCGGCGATCTGCTGCTACCGTTTTTCTCTTTTATTCTGGTGATTTACCTGATACTCAGCTGGCGGGCAGCAGGTAAAGTGTTCCGTCAGGCTGAAACCACCATTGAAACCCAGGGTAATATCAAACTGGCCAAAATAATGGCTTTTGCTATTCTGGCACCGGTTGCGCTGGGGTTCTTAATCAATTACTTATTGCAGTTCCACGAAGTGCAGCAGTTTAACGCAGAGCTGCAGCAATCCGGTATTGAAAGCTTTGCGGTATTGCCGCAACTGTTGCTGGTTATTTTGCTGATGGCCGCGACCGGCCTGGCCATCTTTGTATTGCTGAAAGAGCGTACCGCTCTGGTAAAAGCACAGACCAGGGTGTCAGAATACCGTGCCAACTGGCAGGAAAATATCCACCCGCGCGAACTGTTTGTTAATATCGACAATATTGTAATGGCTAACCGCCGTTATAAAGAAATACCTAACCGGGTATACCGCGAACTGAATCCCAGTTTAAATGAGCAGTCTTCCAGCAAAGGCGATTTCAGCGGCGAAGTTATGATTGAAACCCAGCCGGCTTATGTTCCTGCCACACCGTCAGTCGTATTCCGGCAGATCAGGCTCTGGTCCACACTGGCCGGTCAGATCCTGTTGCTGATTGGCCCCTTTGTTTTATTTTATCTGTTGTTTGAAGCCAGCGTGGTACTGCAACTGATTGATGCCGTATCTGCTGCCAGCCAGCGTAACTCTGCGGCCCTGACCCAACTGACAGTAACGTTATTTAACGAAGGGCAATTTATCCTGACCCTGCTGTTTATCTGGCTGATTTGCCATAGCTTTGGCCGTCTGCTGGAAACTTACTGCCATACATTCTGGGCAGAGCTGACCTTTGATTCATTACTGGTTTACCTGAAATGCGAAGGGACTTATACCGAAAGTAAACTGACTACCGGTAAAGGAATTTACGACTCTACCGCTTCAGAGAACTATGTCATGCGGGCCTCGCTGACACCGTGGATTATTACCTCCCGTATTATTACCAGTACCTTTGCTGACAGTGGTGCCAAGAATATTGAGCATCCGCGTCATATTCTGGAAATGCAGGAAAACCCGCAGGAAATGCAGGCGATTCTGGACGATATACAAAGCTTCCTGTCCGAACGTGAAACCATTGCCAGCATCCGGAATAATCAGGATCTGTCTAACACTGAGCAGATTTATCAGATTAACCAGCAATCCCGTGCTATGCCGGTAACTTCAGATCAGGCCACGCTGGCCAGCCCGCAGCAGGACGCTGAAGGCAGCAGCGGCACTCTGCCGCCAGAACCAAAAAACCAATAATACTCATATCTGCAGGCTGTATCAGCCTGCAATTTGGTGTTTCTGTTAATTTATGCCAGACTTACACTCACCATCTTTAATCAGATGTTTAAAATGATAATTCGCTCTGTTATAGCACTGATCATACTCTGTGGCCTGGGCATACCCAGCAGCTATGCGGACCGGATTACTATTGCCAGCAGCAACTACTACCCGCATTACGGTGAAAACCTGCCACAGCAGGGAGTTGTTACCGAAATTATCCGCCAGGCTTTTGCATTACAGGGTATTGAAACTGATATTACCTTTATGCCATTTGCCAGAGCATACCGCGAAACACAGCTGGGCAACTATACTGCGCTGTCTGCCGCCTGGTATCACGACAGCCGGACCCAGTATTTTCTCTATTCCCAGCCGATGTATGCTAACCATATCGTCTTTTTTAAACATAAAGATCAGTCTATTACTTACCGTGACTTTACAGATTTAAAACAGCAGCGCTACCGGCTGGCAGTAGTACAGGGATACTCTCAGCCCGAAGGGTTACTGGAAAGCGGTATCAATACAGAAAAAGTGGCCAGCGACGAACAAATGTTTCAGATGCTGGCCCTGGGCAGAGTTGATCTGGTGGTTGCGGATCGTCTGAACGGCCTGTATCTGCTACAGCAAAATCTGCCGCAGTATGCAGATAAATTAGAATGGATGAGGCCGATTCTGGAAACCCGCCCGATGTATTTGCTGCTGTCAAAGCAGGATCCCAGATCTGAAGAACTGATGCAGCAATTTAACCGTGGCTTGCAGCAACTGCAGCAAAGCGGCCAGTATCAGCAGATAATCCAGTCAATGCTTCCCCAGTACAGGGCAAATAAATCCTGAATTAACCACGCGGAAACATCACCAGATGATCCAGATCGAGCCGGATACCGATTTTCTCACCAATACTGTGATTATGATGGCTTAACGCCAGGCAAAGTACCTGTTCGCCAGTGCCAAGCGCCAGTGTGTACAGAATATGTGAACCGCGGAAGGATTTATCGGTTACGGTTGCCGTTACGCCACTGATATCATCATGCACAATATCGTCCGGGCGGATCAGTACATCAACTTTGTCACCGGTACGGGCATCACTGACATAATACTGGTTAAATACCCCAAGGCTGGTTTCTACCTGTTGTGAATCAAGCATAGTGCCCGGTAATAACACTCCCCGGCCAATAAAATCGGCGACAAAACGGTTAGCCGGTTTATGGTACAACTCATACGGAGTGGCCCACTGTTGCAGATTACCGTGATCCATAACCCCGACCATATCAGCCATGGTAAAGGCTTCAAATTGATCGTGCGTTACCATAATCGCGGTGATCGACAGCTTTTTCAGAATAGAGCGGATATCGCGTGCCAGCGCTTCTCGCAGCTCAGCATCGAGGCTGGAGAAAGGTTCATCCAGCAGCAATACACGGGGTTCCGGGGCCAGTGCCCTGGCCAGTGCTACCCGCTGTTGCTGGCCGCCAGATAACTGATGAATATAGCGTTGCCCCAGATCCGGCAACCCAACCAATTGCAGTAACTGTTTTACTCTGTCCCTGCGGGCTGCACGGCTTTGATTCTTCAGCCCAAAACTGATGTTGTCTGCCACGGTCAGGTGCGGGAATAACGCAAAGTCCTGAAATACCATACCAACATGGCGCAGCTCCGGGCTCAGGGTATCGCCAGGGGCGCTAACCTGTTGCTGTTGCAGGGTAATACGCCCGTTGCTGACCGGCTCAAAACCGGCAATCGCCCGCAACAATGTTGTTTTGCCACAGCCGGACGGCCCGACCAGGCAACCTATCTGTCCCTGTGCCAGCGATAGTGAAATATCTCTGACCACAGTATGAGGGCCATAGGCAATAGCCAGTTGTTCCAGCGCTAACATTATGAATTTCCTTTACTGCGTTGATCAACAGAACGGGCCAGCCAGATAACCGGTAACAACCCTACCAGCACAATTGCCAGCGCCGGTAACGCCGCATCGGCCAGCCGTTCGTCAGACGCCAGCTCATGTGCCCGCACCGCCAGTGTATTAAAATTAAAAGGCCGCAGAATAAGCGTGGCCGGCAGCTCTTTCAGTACATCGACAAATACCAGTAACAACGCACTCAGCACACTGCCCCGCAGCAGCGGTACATGAACCCGTCCCAGTACCTGCACCGGGGTACAGCCCAGAGAGCGGGCAGCATTATCCATACCGGGTTTGATCCGATCCAGCCCGGCTTCAACACTGTGCAGCGATACAGCCAGAAAACGCACACTGTATGCCAGTACCAGTGCGACCAGTGTGCCAGACAGCAACAGACCGGTACGAATACCAAACCATTCTTCAGCCAGCAAATCAATATGCGTATCCAGCCAGGCCAACGGAATCATTACCCCAATCGCAATCACCGTACCCGGCACCGCATAGCCTAATGCCGCAATTCTGACCGGAGCCTGCACCAGCAGATCGCGCCGCAGTCGCTTGGCATAGGCAAACAATAACGCCAGCAACACCGAAATAACCGCTGCAATTGCTGCTAGTGAAAAGGTATTCCATACCAGAGTGGCAAAACGCTGATCCAGCGTGTAATGCCAGGTTTCTGTAGCCCAGAATGTCAGTTGCGCAGCCGGAATAACAAAACCGAAGATCACCGGTAACAGACAAATCAGCAGTGCTGAGCGTTGCTGCCAGGGTGACAACCGCCGGCGAATATTGACCTGACGTTGTCCATGATAAAAATAGCGGATTTTACGGCGCGACCAGCGCTCCAGAAACAGCAACAGTAATACAAAGCTGGTCAGCATGGCAGCCAGTTGTGCAGCCGCTACCCGGTTCCCCATACCAAACCAGGTACGAAACAGGCCGGTAGTAAAAGTCGGCACCCCGAAATACTGTACTGTGCCGTAATCTGCCAGGGCTTCCATCATCGCCAGAGCCATACCGGTCAGCAGTGCCGGCCGCGCCAGCGGTAATGCCACTTTCCAGAAATGCTGCCGCGGCGTCATGCCCAGCGTGCGGCTGGCTTCCAGTAATGAAGACGACTGCTCACGAAACGCATTACGCGCCAGCATATAGACATAAGGATACAGCACCAGTGCCAGCATCAGCACCGCGCCCCACAGTGAACGGATTTCAGGAAACCAGTAATCGCCATATGACCAGCCAGACCATTGCCGCAGCGTAGTTTGTACCGGTCCGGCAAAATCCAGCATGCCGGTATAGGTATAGGCAATAATGTAGGCAGGCATTGCCAGCGGCAGCAGCAGCAGCCACTCCATCACCCGCCGCCCGGTAAACTGATACTGGGCGACCAGCCAGGCTGTGCCGGTGCCAATAAGTAAAGCACCGAAGCCGGTGCCAAATGCCAGAATAACAGAATTGATAACGTAGTCTGCCAGCACTGTCGCCCGCAGGTGTGCCCATACCTCAGGCTGCGGCGACAATAAACTGCCAAACACAATAATAACAGGCAGTGCCAGCACAAAGGCTGGCACCAGTACCGACCAGCGCCAGATATCAGCCCAGGCTTTCAGCATCCGGCGCAACTCCTTTTTTACAACTTACAACCAAGTATTATTTCCAGCCGGCACGATCCATCACGCGGATTGCTTCAGCATTCAGCTCACCTAATTTATCCAATTGTAACTGGTCAGCCTTAAATTCACCAAACCCTTGTAATACGGCGCTGGCTTTTACATCGGTACGTACCGGGTATTCGTGGTTGGCTTCAGCATACCATTGCTGCGCTTCTGCCCCGGTCATATACTCCAGTAGCTGTACTGCCTGTGCTTTATTCGGCGCATATTTTGCCACTCCGGCACCAGAGATATTGATATGAGTACCGCGGCCATCCTGGTTCGGCCAGAATACCTTAACTTTTTCCGCTTCCACTTTATCGCGCGGATCAGCCAGCATACCGCCTAAGTAATAAGTGTTGGCGATAGCAATATCACAAACGCCCGCAGCCGCGGCTTTAATCTGATCGCGATCGCCTCCTTTTGGCGGCATGGCAAAGTTTGCTACCAGACCTTTGGCCCAGCTTTCTGCTGCGGCAGCGCCATCATGGGCAATTAAACTTGCCGTCATCGACTGGTTGTAAATATTGTTTGACGAGCGAATACAAATACGGCCTTTCCATTTCGGGCTGGCTAAATCTTCATAAGTAGACAGCTCTGCCGGATCCACCTTACCCGGTACATACAGAATAGGCCGGGCACGCATCGTCAGGCCAAACCATAAACCGGCCGGATCACGCAGTGCTTCCGGGATGGTTGTCGTTAATACGTCTGACTGAATACTTTGCAGCACATCCTGTTGTTTGGCACGGTATAGACGGCCAACATCGGTACTGATCAGCACATCAGCCGGGCTGTTACGGCCTTCGCTGGCAATACGGCTGATCAGCTCATCCGGGTTACCGGTAATCAGGTTCACTTTAATACCGGTGTCGGCAGTAAATTTATCCAGCAAAGGCTTAATCAGCTCTTCCTGGCGGGCTGAGTAAATATTTACTTCTGCTGCCAGCAGTTCTGCCGTATTAACGGCCAGCCCGGCCAGACCTGCCCATAATAATACTGCTGTCTGTTTTAATTTCATGTGCCACCTTTAGTTGTTGTGCCGATAATGAGCGCTATCTAACCACAAACGCGAACCATTCTCAATAAAATACGCTGATATTCACCGTTAACAGGCCGGGTATTCTGTAAATCTGTCGCAAGCCCCTGCCTGCCAGACGCAAGCATTCCATGTAGCAGAAACAGAATATGTTATGGTCTAGGGTCTGTTGACGTTTGTTGATGATATTTTGTTCTGTCTGAAAGCGTTTTAGGCGCGGCGCGAGGAATGAGGCTTAGTTATTCTAAGTGAATGACGAGCAACAAAGCATAAAACGCTTTCAGAAGAACCCTTCGGGCAGCATCTGTCTGGTATTTCTACGGCGTTATCGCCTGTTTATGTAGAATAACTGCACGGCACAGGCTCTGCCTTGTATAAAAACCAGACAAATAGCTGCAAAAATCATCAACAAACGTCAACAGACCCTAACACATCGACAATAATAAGGTATCACAATGAAAAATCGATCGTTGCTATATAAAGGGCTGTTCAGCGCTTTACTGTTCAGTAGCAGCCAGCTACTGGCTGACACCCGCCCTGTCACATCACAGGATTTATGGCAGGTAGCCCGGCCAGGTGCACCGGTAGTTTCACCCGATGGTCAGCAGGCGGTATTTACGTTAACCCGCTACAGCCTTGAAACCGATAAAGCCAACAGCGATCTGCATCTGATTGATCTGAAAAGTGGTGCCCTGAAACAGCTGACCCATCACGAAGAAAGTGAAAGCAGCCCAATCTGGAGCCCGGATGGCAGGCAACTGGTATTTATCGCCCGCCGTGGTAACAGCACCGGTCAGTTGTTCACGATGCCGGTTAATGGTGGTGAAGCCCGCCAGTTAACGAAACTGCCGGTCGGGGTTTCTGCACCACAATTTACCCCTGACGGCAGAAGCATTATTTTTATGGCGCAGGTACCCGCTGATTTTGATGGCGATTTCAGCACGCTGGAAAAACAACTGAAACAGCAAAAAGACAATAAAGTCAGTGCCAGAGTTACCGAAAACCGGGTTTACCGCTACTGGGACAGCTGGCTGACTGATGACAAATTCCCACGCCTGTTTAAGCTGGATTTAACCAGTCTGAATGTAACTGAGCTGACACCAGGCTGGAAACGCTGGTTTTCGGTCGGCGGCGGCGTAAATTATGATATCGCGCCAGACAGCAAAACACTGGCATTAAGCGCGGTAACCAGCGAGCCGCCTTACAACAACCTGAATAATGACATTCTGTTGCTGAAACTGGATGGCAGCGGCGAATTTACCAATATCACCACAGATAACCCGGCCCGCGATTCTGATCCGGTATTCAGCCCGGACGGGAAATTTCTGGTTTACGGAGCCCAGAGCCGTACTGATTTTTACGCTGATACAGTAAAACTGACCCGTTACGAGATTAGAAGCGGTAAGAAAACCGTACTGGCTGCCGAAATGGATTTGTCACCTTCTGGCTGGCAATTCAGCCACGACGGTAAAACCCTCTATTTCGTTGCCGGCGACCGGGCCAAGCAATCTGTTTTCTCTGTTCCGGCCTCTGGCGGTAAAGTGCGTGAAATTCTGCGTAATCAAACCAACAGTGGCCTGCGGGTAGCCGCCAATAACCAGCTGTTATTGGTGCAGGATGGTATCAGCCAGCTTCCGGAAATCTACCGTATTGGCACCAATGGCCGTAACCTGACGGCCCTGACCTCTTTTAATAAAGAACTACAGCAGCAAATCGCCTGGGGTAAGGTAGAAGAAGCCGAATTTACCGGTGCAGATGGCAAAGCCATTCAGATGTACATCATCTACCCGCCAAACTTTGATGCCAGCAAAAAATGGCCATTACTGAATCTGCTGCACGGCGGCCCGCACGGTTTCTTTGGTGATGGCTTCAGCTTCCGCTGGAATCCGCAGGTTTTTGCCGCTCCCGGTTATGTCACTATTATGCCTAACTTCCACGGTTCAACCAGTTTCGGCCAGGCATTTGCTGAATCCATTCACGGTGAACACCCGACCAAACCCTTTATTGACAGCCAGGCTGCGGTCGATTTTATGCTGGCCAAAGGTTTTATTGACGAAAACCGCTTAGCCGCAGCAGGTGGCAGTTACGGTGGTTATCTGGTCAGCTGGATTGCCGGTCACACCGACCGTTACCAGGCACTGATTAATCATGCCGGCGTATACAACCTGATGGGCCAGTTTGCCTCAGACAGCACCTCAGGCCGGGTGCATGCCTATAACGGTTCTCCGTGGAATGGCTTAGACACCATGCTGCAATGGAGCCCGGCAATGCACGCCGATAAATTTGTCACACCAATGCTGGTGATCCACGGTGAAAAAGACTACCGCGTACCGGTAACCCAAGGGCTGGAAGTATACGGCGTCTACAAAGGCAAAGGCATTGATGCCCGCTTAGTCTACTTCCCGGACGAAAACCACTGGATCTTAAAACCCAACAACTCAGTGTACTGGTTTAAAGAATTCCACAGCTGGCTGGATAAATACATCGGTAAAGGCGCTACTGAGTAACTATAACCCCACACCACCTGCTGCAATGGCAGGTGGTTTTATTCTTATTTCTGCCCCTAAAAACTTTATCATTAGTCATTACAAACTGCGACTTTCATGCCTCCGCTGTCTAAACACCATAGCATTCCGGTTGGAGTACTGATGTCATATATTTTTATCAATCATCCGGATGTAAACCCTATTCATATGCTTATTTCCAGGCAGTGTTTTACATGATAAAAATGTGATAAATACAGTATATTTGTACAAAAAAGTTTAGATCATGGTAATTATTATGAGCCTTTAGGCAGACTATTTGGATAATTAACATAAAAGGAAGATTGTAATGAAACTAGAACTAAACAAAAAACAACTAGTGAACTTATCGCAAGATGCTCAAGTTCTTCCAAATGAACTGACGCCACAAATCGGTGGCGGCGCTGTTACTCAATGGTGCCCGGAACCTTCTATGCATAACCCTAACCAACCTGGTTGTCCTATTTCTGATCCAACAGGCTCAACACGGCCTTGCTGTCAGATTCCTTAAAAAACAAAATCCATAAAATAAAACGAGGTGCTTTGCACCCTGCTTTTATGAAAACAAATGATAAAGGAATATATCAATGAAGCTTAAGTTAAACAAAAAACAACTGGTAAACCTATCTAAAGATAATGAAGTTTTGCCAAATGAGTTAACTCCACAGGTAGGAGGAGGTAATTATTCAGCCTGGTGCCCACCTCCATCGGTCGACAATCCAAACCAACCTGGTTGCCATATTTCTGATAGACAAGGTTTAACGATAGTTTGCTGTCAGATCCCTTAATTATATAAAGACAGGGAGTAGTAACTCCCTGTCTTTAAAAATAAAAATCTTTTATATTAGATAAGAGTAGTTAAGGGTTACGATGCAGAAAATTAATGC
>JARXRR010000101.1:0-6822 GCA_033792355.1 Chromatiaceae bacterium AAb-1 | reverse complement strand
CGCCGCCGGGTATATCCTGCTTTCAGCGTTTTCTGGTAATGCCTAACAATTCATTCAAGCCGACGCCGCTTCGCGGCGCGGCTTAATTCAGGCGTTAGGGTTACTTGGAGATTTGATGGAAAATTTAAAGGCAAAGCTCATCGAATTAGAAGAGCATTTATTTAAGGCTGAGACCAGAGCTTCATACGGCGAATTGGATGAACTAATTGCGGATGAGTTCACTGAAATTGGTGGTTCTGGAGTTCGATTTGGAAAAAAAGAAGCTCTGGAGCGTCTGCCATCAGAATTGCCTCCTAAGATCAGTGCATCTGAATATGAATTGAGACATTTAGCGCCAAATTGTGTCCAGTTACTTTATAAAGCTGTAATGGTAAAAGGTGCTGAGACAACCGCTATTTACTCATTACGATGTTCAATATGGTCTCTGATAAATGGGAGGTGGCAAATGATCTTCCATCAGGGCACCTTATGTAAAGCATTTGAGTAGTAACCCTAACAAGGCCATTAATTACGCTCCCTACGGTCGCGCGGCTTATGGCGGCGTTAGGCAAAACAAGGAAGACAATCATTATGCGTAAAATTTTAATCATATTAGTTTTATTTTTCTCTTCTATTGGTCTGTGGAATTACTTTGCTCTCCAAAAAAAGGTGACAGATATCGTAGATTCTGATTACCGAAATGAAGGAATTAGTGTTCTTTTACATTTTGAGTGGTTCGTAAATCCAAACGTTATCGTTTTTGATATTCGTGAAGTTAAGTCAGATAAAAGCCCAATGGATGTTTCCAGGGTCTTGTTACAGTTATCTGAAACTTTAAAAGACAACAACTATAAGAAAGTCATTCTCTCATTTAAAGGCAGTTCGAAATTTATGCTTGAGGGAGATTTTTTTAAAGAAACAGGCATGGAGTACGGAATTCAAAATCCTGTTTATACACTTAGAAGCTTACCTCAAAATGTATATAACTTAGATGGAACAAAAGCTTTTCCAACATGGACTGGCGGGCTAATAGGTGTGCTTGGTAAACAAATGGAAGACTTAACCGAATTTCACAAACAGTGGTATATAAATGAACTCGTTTCCGGAAGCTGACAAGTTAAAGCATCGGGAAACCACTCGCTGCGCTTGCGTTTTTCGCTGTTTAAAGCGTTAGGCTCATATTTTTCACATATGGAGAAATTAGTATGAATTTTTTGAAGCTAGCTATGGTTGCCGTTTTGTTCGCTTCTGTGCCTACGTGGGCCAACAGCTTAACTGGCCCTCAAAAAAATGCCGTCAGGTCTGCCCAGCAATACATCAGCATCCAAGGCTTTTCACGCAACGGACTTATTGAGCAACTATCTTCAGACTATGGAGATGGTTATAACGTTTCTGATGCAACTGTAGCTGTCGATAGCATGAATATTGATTGGAATAAGCAAGCGGTAAGATCTGCAAAGCAATACTTAAGTATTCAAGGTTTTTCGTGCAAAGGGCTTATTGAGCAGCTTTCATCGAGTTATGGAGATAAGTACACCCAGAGCCAAGCAACCTACGGGGCAAAACAGGCGGGTGCTTGCTAAACCGTAAGGCTGCCTAACAAGTTGCTTAATTTCGTTCCGGCCACAAAAAAGCGTGGCCTCCACTGGACTGCCTACGCTGCGCTGCGGCAGCCCATTAGCAAAGCGTTATGTTTTTAGTTAAGTTGGGGAGTTTTGCATCAAATGGATAATGAAAATAAAGAAGAGTCCATGAAAGTTGAGCGTAAAGCGCAAAAACTATCTGATAATGCAAAAATCAAAAAGTATAAAATTTCCCAAATTGCTTTAAAACAAAATGTCTCACTTGAAGAAGCAGAGGCTCTTTACAACGCTAGGGTACAACAGCAGCAAGCTCTTGGTAAACGCAAAAGCCGCAAGGGTATAAATAAAAAGAATACATTGTGGAACGACACTCATTCTGTATATACATCGCTAGTTGGGGTTACGGGAGCAAGGACTTGGAAGAAGGTCAAGTAAAACATAACAAGTTGCTTAATTTCGTTCCGGCCACAAAAAGCGTGGCCTCCACTGGACTGCCTACGCTACGCTGCGGCAGCCAATTAGCAAAGCGTTAGCAGGCATTCAAAGTTTTAAGGGGTTTAGTCAGTAGTTTTGTTCGGGCATCGCTCGTGTTCGGCTTTCCAAGCAGCACTGGCAAATAGTCAAAGCTCGCCCGTTTGTGGGTTTGCTGCAAACGGTTAGTTAATTGGCGTTGTTCTTCGTAGCTTCGCTTAACAGTTTTTCAGGTTCCGGTTGGCTCGCTGTGTCACAGCTTGCCGGTGTAGTTTTTAATAAAAGCAGCTTGCCGTTGTTCAGGTTTGCCAGTGCGGCAAGCCGCGAAAGTTTGGTGCAGGCTGCTAACAAACAAAGGCACGGCGACGCGTACCGCGCGCTTGCTTTGGGCGTTAGGTAATCAAGGTAAGGAGCCATGATGAATGATGAGCTAGCCCGACTTATGGATCAGCTGGAACAGTCAAAAGAGAAAACTAGCGAGCATTCGATTTCCTCCAAGATCAACAAGGCTACCGAAGGAGATCAAAGCCCAGCAGCTATTGCAGAAAGACTTGCGTTTGGGTTTTGCGAGGATTACTTGGATAAACAGAGTGGCTGGGGCACATATTATGGCCCGATGATGGTATGGATTGGCGATGATGGTAAGGCCTACGAAAGCCCGAGTCTTTCCTTGGTTAACGACAACATTGTTGAGTATTGGGTAGCCCGATCACAAAACACCAAAAATCCGATAATGAAAGCCCGCTATTCAGGGCTTGTGTGGGATCTTTCAGAAACTGCCATTGGAAGAAAACCTGATTACAAAATCGCTATCGATTATGTAAATGCCCTGCTTGAGGTCACCGATAACGATCTATGCGAACACCCAACTGAAACTATTGCGAAAGTCAAAAGAGCGTATAGAGTGGCTTCCGCTTTAAATAAGTCTGATTTGATTAAAGATTGCATTGAGAGTGCCATTAACCTTGAAGACAGAATTGCAGAAGATGATAAGGCCGGCCTTTGGGGGTTTTGTTTCGATCTTTTTGTGTTAGGTAAATGTAGGGATTTGTCTGAAGCTCAAGAGAATAAATTAATAGAAGACCTCGAGTCTCGATTGGAAAGAGTTTCTAAAGATTGCTCCCCTTGGGTTTGTGAGTCAGCAGGTATTCCGCTGGCCACCTATTATCGTAGCAAAGGAATGGGCGCGGAAGTAACCAGAGTAGTTGATGTTATTGGGCGTTGTTTTGAAGGTGCGTGTGAAGGTTTGGCAGCAATGCAGGCTTCATCTTGGCTTCAGCACGTACATGATGTCTATATCAGCTTTAACATGAAAGAGGGGGCGGAAAGAGTTTCAAAGAAAATTTCGGAGGTTGGTCCAGAAGTTGTAGAAAGCATGCAGAAGTTTTCTCACAGTATGGAGATTCCTAGAGAAAAGCTCGATGCGTATCTGGATTCTATGACGAGTGGTGGACTTGAGAAAACCCTCAATAGGATTGCGATACAGTTTCTCCCTAAAAAGGATCAGGTGCAGCAACAAGTGCTGGAGCTGGCGAAGAATCACCCGCTAACCTATTTATTTACCAAAACCTTGCAAGACCATAAAGGTAGGCCTGTAGCAACTATTGGTAGTGTTGAAGACGATTTAGAAGGAAACGTTATCCATCAGCTTTCCCAGAATATGGGTATTGACTCATTTTTTCTCAGGCATTCGTTTAACAAAGCCCTAGAGGTTTATGGGGTGAGTGCAGATGACGTAACAAACTTTATTCTGAAGTCACCGATATTTGAAGATTCAAAAAAGGAGATCGTGCAAAAGGGCGTTAAAGCGTATTTGGAAAAAGACTACATGTCCGCAATCCATATTCTGGTTCCCCAAGCAGAAGCTGCGATCAGAACACTAGTTGAGTTCATGGGTGGTGCAACATTGCGAAGGAATCGGCAGGGTGGTTTGCAGTTAAGAACGTTCGATGACTTGCTTAGAGATGAAAGTGTTGAAAATTGTTTTGGTGTAGACATGTCTTTCTATTTCAGAATGCTTCTCACAGACCAAAGAGGGTGGAATTTGAGAAATGACGTATGCCATGGAATTAGCCCGGCGGGTGCATTTAATTATTCAACCGCAGACAGAGTTATGCATGTAATGCTTTGTCTGTCACAAGTGAGAGAGAGCAATGCCTAACAAAGTGCTGCTGTCGGACAAATTTTCCGCTACGCTCCAAATTTGCCGCATAGCACGGCGTTAAGCTTTTTGGAGATACATTTGAAGCTTCTGGTTCTGCTCATTTTGTTGGCTAATCCAGTATTTGCATCTGAGCATCGTGTTGTTAAAGATGCTGAGAGGCAAAGAGATATTCCAATTCAAATAAGCTTCCCGATGGACGTTTCTTTGTGTAGTGCTGAAAATCAATGCCCTGTTGCTTTTTTAAGCTCAGGTTACGGGGTTGCGTACGATAAGTATTCATTTATCTCAGATGCTTTGAATAAAGCCGGTTACCTCGTTGTGGCTATTCAACATGAACTGCCGGGCGATCCAGCTCTTGCAGTTACAGGCCATCTTTATACTGAACGGAGTGAAAATTGGAAGCGAGGCGCTACAACCCTGAAATTTATCCGTGCTCAGCTACAGTCTAAGTTTTCAGGTTATGATTTTAATAAGTTAACCTTAGTTGGTCATTCGAATGGTGGCGATATCTCCAGTTGGTTGCTTAACAAAGGTGTGGATTTTGCTGAGACACTCATAACGTTAGATCACCGCCGTGTTCCCTTACCTAGATCTGGTTCTCTATCCATCCTATCTATCCGAGGTGGCGATTTTCCAGCTGATCAAGGGGTGCTGTACACAGAGCAAGAAAAGTCGATGTTTAATGCTTGTATTGTGCAAATCGCAAATTCTAAACATAACGATATGACAGATTTTGGCCCTGATTGGCTCAAAGCTTCAATATCGAACATTCTGTTGAGTTTTATATCTGGGCAATGTAATGGCGCAGAAAAAGCTTAACAATCCGCGTCATTCGGGGCCTGCGGCCCCTGCGACGCTCACAAGTTCACGCGCATGCGCGGGGCGTTAAGTTTCTTCTATCGGAGGTTTAATGAGCAACAAAAAGTTCGCAGTTGATTTTGATACGCCTGCAGATATTCACCCTTGCTATGTTTACGTGGGACCGAGTAAAGGGTACAGCGGGTATCAAGCGGTGGTAATTCTTTACGTATCATCTCGAACAGGGAAGTTTGATAGCCCTGAAGGGATAGCCATGAGTTTCGATGTAGAGAACAACCTTTTCAAGTCGGAGCAGGAAGCCATTGATTGGGCAGAAGATTGGATTATTAAAAAATCCAAGACCAGTATTACTCTGCGGGAAGTCGATAAAACTTAACAAACGGCTGTTGTCGCCCCTGCGGGGCTGGGACGGCCTTTCCGCCGCTGCGCGGCTACAAGTCCGCCCCAAAGCCGGGCGTTATAACTCACAAGGTGAGCCATGAGAAAAGCTATAATTCTTATCGTCTTTCTTTGTCTGCTTGGATGTGTATCAAGCAGCAAAGTTGCACAACACCCAGTTACGGAATTAAAACCAGAACTAGGTATTGATAAATTAGAGCGCCGTAATTTGATGCTAGGAAAGTGGTATGGAGACATGCCTACTGAAGAGGGTGGAAGACGGCAGTGGGTTATACATCGCGCCAATGACGGTACATATAGAATTGATTTTAATATTCGCAGAGCTGATGGTTCAGAATATGAGCTTACAGAAGTTGGGCATTGGGGGATTGCAGGTGATGTCTATTTTTCGATATACAGGGGAGTTATAGAAAATGAACAATTTCTTCCATCTGACTCCAGTGATGCATACAATTATAATGCATATCAAATTATTAAGCTTTCCCACAACATTTTCGAATATCAGAATGTCGACAGCCAAAACACATTTTTTGTAACTAAAGTACCCGATAGCTTTGTTTTGGGACAAAGCAAGTTATAACAATCCGCGTCATTCGGGGCCTGTGGCCCCTGCGACGCTCACAAGTTCGCGCGCATGCGCGGGGCGTTAGCCTAAACATGAGTTCGAGGAATGGAAGCAAGTATTTTAGATAAACCTCCGTTGTCAGGAGACTTTGAAGAGCACTCATTCATAGAGTCAGGAAATAATACTCTGTGGATTAAATTTATTGACTCAGAATACTTAGAGTGGGTCGGAGTTTTTAGTCAAGGTGATTGGAAATCAAACAACATACTGCTTCCGTTAGAAAGTGAAGGGCTATTTTTGGTTATTGCTGGCGGCCAAGGTTATTTTATTGAGCCAAATTCAAGGAAGCTTGTTGCCAAAACCGAGTGGGATATGATCGAAGCAATAACGTATAACGAAGAAACTAAAAGCTTCTTAGCCACAGACGGCTTGCGTCTCGCTATTCTCGAAGGCACTAAAATGGTTTGGTCTGGCAAACGAGTATCCGCAGATGGTATTTCCATAGAAAAGCAGATTGGGGCTGTAGTATACGGAAAAGTAAACGATCTCACGGACGATGGCTGTGAATACAGCTTTAATATTAAAACAAAAGAGTTCAGCTGTGAGTGGGAATGCTTCTTCTAGGTCCAAAGGCTAACAAGTTGCTGCACTCGGACACATACTGCTACGCTCGTTTTTGTGTCTGTCGCTGCGCTCCATTTTTACACAAAAACGCTCTCCGCAGTATGTGCCGGTGAGCAAAGCGTTAGGCATTACGGAGAGATTTTCATGATCTGGACTATTTACGCTGCTCTACTTAGCTTGTTCTTCGCATTTCTCACTTTCCGCACCATTCGCCTTAG
>JARXRR010000109.1:0-5207 GCA_033792355.1 Chromatiaceae bacterium AAb-1 | reverse complement strand
CTTAAATAGCTTAATATACTATTTAACATAATATACATTATGGGATATTGTGTATCTACGAAAAAACAGGGCTATCCGCTCTGTTCTCATCCAAACCGGCAAAAATAACCGCATGCTCAATATGGTGGCTGGCGAAAAGCAGTTTCCAATCATTTTATGGCTCTGGCATTGCTCTTACTGTTGAGATACAATGTGTCTCAACAACAATGAGGAGGCTATTATGGCTACTACAACAATGGTTCACGTGCGCGTAGATGAAAATGTTAAACTTCAGGCCTCTGAAGCGTTGTCATCAATGGGCTTGTCTATGTCTGATGCTATCAGGGTATTTCTGACTAGGGTTGCATCAGAAAAACAATTACCTTTTGCTCTACGAGCACCTAATGCAGAAACCTTGCAGGCAATGTCTGAGGCTGATGCCCTTACCCGCTCTTATCATGCCCGTTTTCAGAATGCAGATGAGTTGTTAGATGATCTCGAAAAAAACAGCCGCCAGTAAGCGCGCAGATCTACCCAGGGCATCGGATTACACTAAATCATTTCTAAAAGATTGGCAGCGACTTTCCCGCTCTGGCCGGTACGATATGAACCGGCTTAAAGAAGCAATGGTTCTGTTGATCTCCAATGATGCCCCACTGGGTCCAGAATGGTTAGATCATCCATTAACAGGAAATTGGGAAGGTTATCGGGAATGTCATATCGGCGGTGATTTTCTCCTGATCTACAAGCTGGAAGATAACAGCAAGTTCAGTTTGGTGGTTTTCGTTCGTGCCGGCACACACTCTGAACTTTTTGAATGACATAAGCTTTAAAAAAACAACACTCAGCTTTCTGCCTTTCCAATAGTTTCTGCTTTTTCTGTTTTCCGTCGTTTCTGCAAAAACAGTTTATCCAGCGTTATAAATACGACTGGTGTGGTTAGTAATGTCAGTATTTGGCTGAATGCCAGCCCGCCAACGATTGCGACACCCAGTGGTACACGGAGTTCTGCTCCGGTGCCAAAACCTAACATTAGCGGTACAGCGCCAAGAATTGCAGCCAGTGTTGTCATCATAATCGGCCGGAAACGAACCAGACACGCCTGGTGAATAGCCTCTTTTGCAGATAAGCCTTGTTCCCGCTGTGCACTTAATGCGAAATCAACCATCAGAATACCGTTCTTTTTTACGATACCAATCAGCAGAATTTGGTAATGCCAATAAGTGCCATAATCGAAAAATCCAGCTGCCATAACCACAACAACAGAATGGCACCAATAGCTGCTGAAGGTAAGGTTGATAAAATAGTCAGTGGATGTACAAAACTCTCATATAGAACGCCCAGAATAATATAAACCGACAGTAAGGCTGTAAAAATCAGTAATGGCTGGGTAGCCAACGATTCCTGGAAAGCCTGGGCCGCGCCCTGAAACAAGCCGATAACAGACGCAGGCATATTAAGATCAGCTCTGGCCTGCTCCAGTGCCTGAACGGCATTTCCTAAGGCAACTTTGTCAGCCAGATTAAAAGAAATATTTGCAGCAGGTTGTAACCCATGATGTGCAATAACAACCGGCCCGCTGGTGGCCGGTAATACTTTGGCAAAACTCAGCAACGGAACCATCTGGCCGGTAACCGGAGAACGCATCTGAAAATAATTCAGACTTTCTGTTGTTCCCCGCTGGCTGGGGCTGATTTCCAGTATTACTTTATACTGATTGGTTTCAGTCTGGTATTCGTTAATCTGACGCTGACCAAAGGCATCATATAATGCCTGATCTAAATCAGCGGCAGAGAATCCTAAACGGGCTGCTTCCTGGCGATCCAGTTCCAGCCGTATAATATTGGCATCCCATTGCAGATCGTTTGACAGGTCTGTGAACATTGGGTTTTGCCTGAGCTGAGCAGTCAGCGCGTCTGTCCAGTGTGCCAGTTCATTACTGTTCAGCGCTTTCAGGACGTATTGATAGTGTGCCCGTGACGGACCGGATCCTAAATTAATATCCTGTGCGGCCCGTAAAAATACCTGAACCCCCGGAATATTTGCAAACTGCGGCCTTAACCGGTTAATAATATCGCTGGCAGTAGCACTACGGGCATCAGGATCGCTTAATACTATCCAGACTTGTCCGGAACCAATGGAATTTCCACCACCAACTGCATGATTAAAGCCGGTAATATCCGGATCTTTTTGCAGAATTTCAGCCATCTGCAGGTGTTTTTTTACCATATCGTCATAAGAAATATCGGAAGATGCCTGAGTACTGCCTATTACAAAACCCGTATCCTGCAGTGGGAAAAAACCTTTTGGAATCATAATGAAACTGCCAATACTGCCAGCAATAGTCAGGAAAAAGACCACTAACATGGTACGGGGATGATCCAGTGCCCAACTCAGGATATTATCGTAATGCTTTACCATTCGTTCAAAAAAGTCAGGATTATCCGGATCATGTTTCGGGGCTTTATCCATAAATAAAGACGCCAGAGTTGGCGCCAGCGTTAAACACACCACCACAGAAATCAGGATAGCAGCGGTTGCTGTCAGTGAGAACTCCAGAAATAACCGCCCTATTATTCCGCCCATAAATAATAATGGAATAAAAGCAGCAACCAGCGATACGCTGATTGAAATAACCGTGAAACCAATTTCTTCAGCGCCTTTTAAGGCAGCAACCCGCTTGCTTTCACCTGCTTCAAGGTGTCGGTGGATGTTTTCAATAACCACAATGGCATCATCAACAATAAACCCCACAGCAATCACAATGGCAACCAATGTCAGGTTATTCAGACTAAAACCGGCAATATACATGAAGGCACAGGTGGCGATTAAAGAAACGCCCAGCACAGTTGCAACAATCAGCGTTGCCGACCATTGTTTCAGGAAAAAAGCCATTACTCCAATCACCAGTACAACGGCAATTGCCAGCGTCAGCTCCACTTCATGCAAAGAAGCCCGGATTGTTCTGGTTCGATCATTAAAAACTTCAACTTTTATATCCGCCGGTAACGCCGCTGCCAATTGTGGCAATGCCTCACGTATCCTGTCTGCCGTGGCAACAATATTTGCCCCGGGCTGACGCCGGATAATTAGCGCAACCCCGGATTCTCCATTTGGCCAGGTCTGAACAAAATCATTTTCTGCTCCCAGCTTTACCGTTGCCACATCCCGTAAATACACGGGGATACCATTGCGGTAACTGACAATCAGATTATTGTATTCATCAGTAGTAAATAGCTGATCATTGACCGATAAGGTCGAAACCCGATCACTGCCAAACAAAGCCCCTTTTGGTAAATTTACGCTGGCTTTTTGCAATGATTCCCGGATATCTGCCAGTGTTAACCCTGTGGCACTAAGGACTTCTGGTTTAACCTGGATCCGTATAGCCGGTTTTTGCTGCCCCCCAATAAAAACCTCTCCTACTCCATCAATCTGACTTACCTGCCGGGCAAGAACAGTTTCAGCCAGATCACTGACCTCAATTCGTGATAATGTGGCGGAAGTTACACCAACAATCAGCACCGGACTGTCAGCCGGATTCACTTTACGCCAGGTTGGTAAGTTAGGCATATCAGGTAAGCGGCCAGCCGCGGTATTAATTGCCGCCTGAACTTCCTGGGCCGCCGCATCAATATCTTTTTCCAGCGTAAATTGCAGCGTAATACTGACGGAGCCCAATGCACTGGTTGATGTCATTTCAGTAATACCCGGCACAGAACTTAATGCTACCTCTAAAGGGGTTGCCACTGAAGACGCCATCGTTTCAGCACTGGCTCCCGGCAGTCGTGCTGAAATCTGAATCGTTGGAAAATCCGCTTCAGGTAAAGGTGCCACCGACAATCGGGGAAACGCCAGAATTCCAAGCATAACCAGCGCAAACGTCAGCAGCACCGTGCCAATAGGATGGTTCATACACCAGGCATAAATATTCCGGCTCTTCATTCAGCTGTCCCCTGTGAATTAATAATTCTCAGGGCCGCTCCCGGTGTTAAACGACTCTGGCCATCAATAATAACCACCTGTCCGGCGTCCAGCCCGGTGACTACCGTATAATCCCGCTCTTTAAGTACCACATTAATTTCTGCCGTTTCGGCAATTCCGTCCCGCTCCAGCCAGACAAAGGTTCCGGATGGCCCTTGTTGTACAGCTTTGGCCGGAATGGTAAGCGCGTTATCCAATAACTGACTTTGCAGTGCAATTACCACAGATTGCCCTGGCCATAGCATATGATTTGAATTTACAAAGTCAGCTTTTATCCTGACAGATCCGGAGCCGGTGGTAACCTGGTTATCCACCACCACCAGCTCCCCCTCTGCTAACAGTACTCCCCCATCCTGCATAAACGCCTGTACCGGCACACGATGTTGCTGGCGAACGTTCTGCATCAGCCGGTGTAACTCAGGGAGCCGGTTCTGGGGTAAAAAAGCCTCCACACTTATCGGGTCCAGCTGAACAATAGAAAACAAACTCTGGTTACTGGCAACAGATACATAATTTCCGGTATCAACATTACGGATACCAACCTGCCCTTCAACAGGCGATAACAAGCGGGTATAAGACAACTGGACCTGCTGAGCCCGGATATTGGCTTCAAGGCTCTTTAATTCGGCTTCCAGTTGGCGGGTTATTGCTTCCTGTTGTTCAAACAGCTGCTGTGAAACTACCTGTTCCTGACGCAGATTCTGATAGCGGTTAAGATCACGCCGGGCAATCTCCAACTGTACCTTTACCATCGCAGCCTGTGCTCCGGATTGTTCAAGAGCAGCATTAATGGCCCTGTCATCAAGCCGTGCTACCACTTCCCCTTTTTTTACTAACTGCCCTTCACTGACGAGTATCTGCTCCAGGATACCGTTGGTCTGTGGTTTAATCTCAACACTTTGTAATGGTTTGACCTGACCAATACCACGGATCCAGACCGGTACATTTTGTTCCTTAACTATTGCAGTATGTACCGGAACGCCACTTCCCTGTTGACTCTGCTGCCTTGCTTCTGTGCTAATGGCTGTTAACAGCAAACTGCCCAACAGCATATTTATTAATTTCATCAAGCATCTCCGGTGAAACGGTAGCTGAGTTTTTATTGAGCACTAATGACTCTAATCGGTTCAATTAAATACTAAAAAGTTTATAAAATGAACAAATAATCAAATACCCTGCATCTTATTTCAGATCCTGTCTTGCTATCAGTTAGCATCATCGTTATCTTGAACACTAATTTTATG
>JARXRR010000065.1:0-18863 GCA_033792355.1 Chromatiaceae bacterium AAb-1 | reverse complement strand
CCCTGCGCCATCCGATTGTGCTCATGTTATTTACCTCTCCCAATACACAAGTGCAACATTGGTTACCAAACAAATTACCACATAATTTTACAACCCTTAACGTTACAGGAAAAGATAAAATTTAACCAAAAGTTAATTTAAGAGTTTTCTAACTTAAAGATTCAGGAATAATGCAATAGCACAGGAACAGTTGCTGAAAGAAAACATAAACGAAGATAAACCTGGAAAAAAAAGGGCTGTATTAAACAACCCTTTGTAAGGTGAAGTGATGCTACAGATTCTGCTCAAACAACCTGAAGATGCGGCGGTATTCATCCAGCCAACTGCTTGGCTGGCGGAAACCATGCGGCTCTACCGGATAAATCGCCGTTTCAAAGTTAATATTTTCCTGTTCAATCAGGCGTTGCACCACTCTGACCACATCCTGGAAGAACACATTGTCATCAACCATAGGAGCATTAATCAGTAACTGGTTTTTCAGACCCTGAGTAAAGTAAATTGGCGAACTGCGCTCATAAGCAATTGGATCAATCGCCGGCGTATTCAGGATATTAGAGGTATACGGATGGTTATAATAAGCCCAGTCTCCGACCGGACGCAGTGCAGCACCGGCTTTAAACAGATCAGGCTCTTTAAACAGTGCCATAAAGGTCATAAAACCACCGTACGAACCACCATAAGTACCGATACGGTTGCGATCAACATTGGCATGCTCTGCCAGCCAGTTTACACCATCAACCAGATCTTCTATTTCTGGTGTTCCCATCTGACGGTAAATGGCTGTACGCCAGTCGCGGCCATAACCTTTTGATGCCCGGTAATCCATATCCATTACCACATAGCCTTTTTGCACCAGTAAATTATGGAACAGGAATTCACGGAAATAGCCAGACCAGCCTAAATCGCTGTTCTGTAAATAACCGGCGCCATGATTAAAAATAACCGCCCGGCGTTTTTCGCCCTGCTGATAATTTTCTGGCAGATACACTTTGGAAAAGACCGGATGTGTGCCATGAGATGACGGCACCGCCACAATCTGCGGCGCAACCAGCGGCAGAGATTTAAACTGCTCGGAAACCGTATCCGTTAAACGGGTCACCGTTGCTCCGGCTTCCGCTTTTGCGACATACAGTTCTTCCGGTAACAGATTGGTTGAATAACGTAACAGCAGTTGCTGCCCGTCCGGCGACAGGACAAAATCCGTTGCACCGCCCAGGCTGGTCAGTTGCTCTGTCCGGGCATTATCCAGCGCCACCCGATACACTTCATAAATACCGGGATGTGACACATTCGCTTTAAAGTAGATATGGCTGTCGTTACTGGTTAATACCGGATTACTGACTTCAAAAGTACCGGCAGTCAGTTTTTTAGCTTTGCCTTTAACCGGCTTGGTGTACAGGTGTGAATAGCCGCTTTCTTCTGACAGGTAATACAGTGTTTCGCTGTTATGCAGCCAGCCGTAGTCGTTAAATGAGTAGTTAATCCAGGCTTTATCATGCAGACGGTGCTGCGGCACTAATTGCTTTTTAGCAAGGTCAACCGTTGCAATCCAGCGGTCTTTGTTATCAAAGGCTTTCAGCATTAACGCCACCTGATTACCGGATGAATGCCAGCGCATCGCACTCTGGCTCCAGTACCAGTCGGTCATTAAGCCAATATCGCGGATCACTTTCTCGCTTTTATACCTTTCACCTTTTGCACTGGCATTTTCAGCTTTTACGTCTGCCAGAACATCTTCGTTATAGCCCGGCAAAGCAGCATAGTTTAATTTGTGCTGAGTGCCGGCAGTTAAATCAACCAGATAGATAGTCTGAGGTTCCGGTTTAAAATCGTTTACCCTGGCACGTACCGGCTGAGCCGCAATATCACCGGTGGCGGTAATGTAGTTTGGCATAACGTCTTTATCATTACGCTTGCTACTCTTACGCACGGATACCAGTACGTAATCAGCCTTCGGCGATAAACTGGCCGCTACAATCTGCTGATCTTTACCAAAATATAATGCCTTAGGCGCCAGGCTGGTATTTTCCTGAGCTAACTGCTCTTTTGCCTGATGACGGTCAAGCTGGTTTTTATGCTGCAATGCAACGAATTCGATCAGCTTATGCTGTTCCTGTGCCAGATAACCGGCAGGCACCACCGGGGCTTTCGGGGCATCTTCTGTTTTCAGGCTGAATAACTCTGTTGTCAGGCCGGTTTGTAAATCCGTTACCAGATAGGTCCAGCCTTCACGGTATGCCAGACGCCCATCCAGCAGGAACTGCGGCTCATAGTATGCGGTGTTGCTGCGGGTAATTTGTGTCAGCTGACCGGTGGCCAGTTGTTTTACAAACACATTACCTTCAAACAAATATGCCTGTAATGAACGATCAGCACTGTATACCACCTGGCTGGCGCCCATAGTATGCATATCAGCTAAAGCAACCCGGGCAGCATTGCCACCGGAGCTAACGCTTTGCTGATACCAGTCACGCAGTTCATTACCTTCACGTTTACGCTGGTAATAAATATGTTTGCTGTCGGCACTCCAGAAAGCAGTTTCCGGCTGGCGGCCAAGCCAGTCAGGATCAGCCATAATCTGTTCCATCGTCAGCTGAATATCAGGATTAGATGCAAATACCTGACTTACCGCAACGGTATCCAGGGTGTAAGTCTGAGACTCTGGTTTCGCTGTAACAGGTGTACTGAATAACAGCACGGAACTTAACGCCAGCGCCAGCATTTTATAGGAAGGTCTGTTCATAGTGGATTGACTTATTTTTGTTAATTTCAGCACTGTTATACAAAGCTGCGATAACGAACGCAACCCTATGCGCCTGATGCCATATTAAATAAGATAAGCCCATAAAAAACCGGCTTCTGTTAATGACGGTCAGTTAAGGTTAAAGCATCCATCACCTTACTCACACTAACACGCCGTAAATACATCCCTGTAGGCTCGGTTCAGGCATCCATGCCTTCAACGGTTAGCTTAGAGTAAGCTGATTCCTGCTTAATTGACTGGCATTAGCTTCATTCGCCGGCTTTTTATACTTTATGCTGCAATATTACTGCTCAACTCTGCCAGGCTGGCTTTTGCGGCTGTCAGAGCTTTAGTTACCGCCTCTTCACCCATAGCCAGACCTTCTGCATAAACAAAATGTAAATCGCTTAATCCGACAAAGTTGAAAAAGGTGGTCAGGAACGGTGTCTGGCTGTCAGCAGGGGTTCCCTGATACAAGCCGCCACGCGCTGCCAGAATAACAACAGGTTTATTTTCCAGTAATCCTACAGCTCCCTGCTCAGTGTATTTAAAAGTAACACCGGCACGGGCCACGCGGTCTAAAAACGCTTTTAACTGTGAAGGAATGGCAAAATTGTACATAGGTACGCCAACCAGAATTACGTCTGCTGCTTTTATCTGCTCAATAATATTATCGGAGATAGCCGCCAGTGCCTGTTGCTCAGCAGTACGTTGCTCTGCCGGTGTCATCCAGGCAACCATTTCATTCATATCGAGGTGATCCAGCGAATTTTTGCCCAGATCAATGGTGTTAAGCTTATAACTGTTTTCAGGTAATCCGGCCAGAAACTGCTGTGCCAGTTGTGCAGAATGGCTGTCTGCGCCACGAATAGAACTGTTGATAAATAATACGGTTTTCATTGTATTTCCTCTTTCATCAGGTTCGGTCATTTTAACATCAGTTTTTAGGATGAAAACCACAATAAATCACAAATTACATTCTAATTTATAGAAACATCTATTTAAGCCATACTGAGCCACTCAGCTTAGTAACGCCATTCCGCCTTTCAGGTTATATACCTGGTTAAATCCCGCACGATTCAGCACCTTACAGGCCAGTAAACTCCGGTTGCCGGAGCGGCATACCAGCAGTAACGGCTGCTCCGGTTGCAAACGGTGGTTAACCAGCGCATCACTCAGCCGGGACAGCGGTACTTCACTAACCGTAACCCTGGCAGGGAAATAGGTTCTGAGGGAACCGGCACTTTGCTCGTAAGGTTCACGGACATCGATAACCTGTACAGCAGGATGTTGCTGCAGGAAAGTATCCAGCTCTTCAACCGCCACAATGCCGGAAGCATCAGAAAAAGACACTTCGACCAGTCCGCATAAATGCCCGCTAAGCTGCTGTAATACCATGGTCTGCTGATTCAGCTGCTCCTGCCAGCGCTCAGCAGGCTCACCGGCCAGAATAGCTTTCAGTTCAGGTTGTTCCTGCTGGGCCAGTGCAAAGGTGGTAAAAAAGCGTTGGGCATAATCATGGCTTGATAACAGCAACAGTCCTGCAGGTACTTCAGACGCCAGCAACCGGATGCTATGCTGCAACTGTGCGGCAGAACCACCATCCAGATCAGTACGCCCCACGCCCCCCGGCAGCAGCAAATCACCGACAAAGACTGTCAGTAACTGCCCGCCACGATAGAGTAAATAGCTCCGGGCATCAGGGCTGTGTCCGGGCGTATCGTGATACGTCAGCCGGTACTGCCCGGCAATAATCCGGGCATGCTGTAATGGCCAGCCAAGGTTGTCAGTGGCAACCACAGGCAGGTTATCTGCTAATAACTGGCTTAATGTTTCCCTGGCTGACTGATGATCCTGATGCAGATGAGTATCCACAATGGCCTGTAACTGTAGCTGCTGTCCCTGAATAATATTGGCAATCCGGTTTGCCAGCGGTAATACCGGATCGATTACCACCGCACTGTGGCTGTCAGCACAAATGACCAGATAACTGCACATATCTTCATGTTTCAGCTGAATAATACCGTCAATATTCGCCTCAGCGACCACAGCTGCATCACTCAGTACCAGGCAGTGTTTATGCACTACTGCGGCCAGCGCACGAATAGCGTCACATGCAGCCTGGCATTCCGGCATCGTCATGGCCGGGCCGAAAGATAAACGGATAGCCCCCTGGCTGCGCCACAATTCCAGCCCCATTGCATCCAGCACAAAGCTACCGGGAATTTTTGAACTGCAGGCCGAACCGGAACTTACCCGGATACCGGCGGCATCAAACAAATCCATAATATCTTTGCTGTAAAAACCCGGTACTGAGAAATTAATCGTTGTCGGGACAATCCAGGGAGTATCACTGTTAAGCACCAGTTCCGGAAAAACACTCCGCAATGCAGCCAGTAACGCTGTACGGTATTGCCACAATACTGCTTCAGGTTGAAAAACAGAGCCCTCAGCCTTAGCCAGTTCACTGAAAATAGCATGCAATGCCGCAATGCCCGGCAGGTTTTCCGTGCCGGAACGCAAACCACTCTCCTGTCCGCCACCGGCAATAAAAGGCTGATAAGGCGAACCTTTTCTGACGTACAGAAAACCAATGCCTTTTGGTGCATACAGTTTATGACCACTGAATGGTGCATAATCGATACTGGTGGCTGCAATTTCCAGCTTCATTTTGCCCAGCGCCTGTACACAATCAACCATCCAGTAAACCGCCGGGTTTGCTGCACGAATTAACTGCTCAAGCGCCACCAGATCCTGCTTTACCCCGGTTTCATTATTGGCTGCCATCGTACAAATCATGGTGGCGGCAGGTAATTTATCCCGGATAAACTGATAATCGAGGATGCCGTCTTTATCCACCGGAATCGCCAGTACTGTGGCATTCACCTGTAGCACCCGGTTCCACTGTTTCAGGCTTTCCGGAACCGCTTTATGCTCTGTGGCGCCATATAACAGCAGCGTTTCCGGTCCTGTTTGCCCTTTATCCCTGGCTGCCAGTAATGCGGAAACAATAGAGGTCTGAATACCTTCGGTGGCGCCAGAGGTAAAGACAATCTCGCCGGAACTGGCACCTATCAGCTGTCTGGCCAGACTACGGGTCGTTTCCAGTTCAGCCTTGGCTTTAATACCGGTGCTATGGCTGCTGCTGGGATTGCCATAATTTCTTTGCATATAATGCATGACAGCACTGGCAGCACATGGCAATACCGGTGTTGTCGCATTATTATCAAGATAAATTTCTGTCTGACGAGATGGTATGGCTGACATGGGTAACATCCACTTATATATCTGCAAGGAATATGTTATTCCTTTTTATAATAAACAGAGCTGGCATACAGAACAAGAGCCAACCGGCAGATAAAAATAAACCGCCCGGAGGCGGTTATAGGTTAACCCTGTTATTCAACCAGATCTTTAGGAATTTGCGGCCGCATTTCCATCCATACTTTACCGCTTTCCTGCCCATACCGGCGTACTATCTGTATAACTTCGTTGTGTTTACCGGCTTCAGCATATTCTTTCAGCTGGCAATAGTATTTTCTGGCCAGTTCACGGGATGCCGGCTGAGAAAAATAAAAACGGGCTATTTTGTTATACAAACCACGGAAGCCATTCAGGATCAGAACATAAATCCGGTTGGATGAATGCAGTGCCAGTTCATGGTTCAGATTATAATCAAATTCAGCAAACGCTTCGGCGGTGTCTTCCAGTGCAGCCGCCCCGGCAAAAATATCAATGGCCTTTTGCTGATGTGTTTTTATTGCACCACGGATATAGATAGCACTGATATTGGTACGGGCAGATAACAGCTCATCCACCAGATCAGGCATCCGCTCTTCATCCAGCCGGGCCAGAGTTTCAAGAATATTTAAACCTGAGGTTTCCCAGAAATTATTTACTTTGGTCGGCTTACCATGCTGGATAGTCAGCCAGCCGTCACGGGCTAATCGCTGTAATACTTCACGTAAAGTAGTACGGGTTACACCAATAAGTTCTGATAATTCCCGTTCGGCCGGTAAAATAGAACCCGGGGCAAATTTACCATTCCAGATAGAGTCGACAATATATTCTTCGGCAAAACCCGCCGGGCTTTGCGCTTTAATCAGGTTGCTCATGCGGATCAATCCGTCGTTTTTATTCAGAGAAAATTGGCACAGATTGTACCAGAGCCAAAGCAGTTAACAAGCTACACTCTGAAATTAGCAGTGTTATTAAGCTAACTGGTTGTTTATTTTGTTCAAATCACTTAGATTAGCTTAAAGAACCATCAAAACCTTTCTAAAATACCGGACGCATAATGTTACAGAAAATCAAAGCTTTATCTCTGAAACGCTGGCCCTGGGCTTTATTATCGCTTTCGGCCTTATTATTACTTGGCATTGCGCTGTACTTTCAATACGAAATGAATTTGCAGCCTTGCATCAAATGCATCTATATCCGGGCAGCCTTTGCCGGTATCGCCGTCGCCGGACTGGCAGGGTTCCTGTTTGCCGGAATACCCTTTCTCCGCCTGCTGGCAGTCGCTGGCTGGCTGGCAGCATCGGTTATTGGTATTTCCCAGGCGGCAGATTTACTGGCAATAGAACAGCTGATGCAGGATGGCGGCTTTTTCAGCTGTGCATTGTTTGCTGAGTTTCCACACTGGATGCCGCTGGACAAATGGCTGCCATCAGTATTTGAACCAACCGGCAGTTGCGGTGACACCAGTTGGCAGTTCCTGGATAAATCCATGTCGTTCTGGAGCTGGGCAATATTATGGGGTTATGCCGTCATAGCGGCGTTAATTTTGCTGTCGCAACCGGTAAGGATCAGTAAAAACCCCTACCGTTAACTTCAGCGGCTGCGGCTAAAGTTAACGTAGTGCCGCAGCCAGCTCTCTGGTTAACCGGGCAGCAGAAACAGCTTTGCAGCCGGTAGTATTCTGACCTGCCCACAACGGAGAAAAATCACCGCGTTGCTGTTTTTCCGCAGCACTGCGTAATGGCATAACAGCCGAAGTTGCCAATGGGAAATCGGGAACACTGTCGTTCAGTGGTCCGGACTCCTGCATAAAACGGTTTATAATCCCTCTGGCCGGTCTGCCGGTAAACAGATTAGTCAATGCTGTTTCTGTTGCCTGCGGGCCAGTTAAAGCCGCCCGATGCACATCGCTGATTAAAGACTCCTGACACAGTAAATAGGCCGTACCAACCTGAACACCTGCCGCGCCAAGTGATATAGCCCTGGCAACATCTGCTGCGCTGCCAATACCACCGGCGGCAACCACCGGCAGATTAACCACCTGTAATACCCGTGGTAGTAAATCAGCTAGTGGCAGTTGCTGGTTCAAATCGTCAGACAGAAAATGCCCCCTGTGGCCTCCGGCTTCCAGCCCCTGGGCAATAATAATATCGGCACCGTGCTGTTCCAGCCATATTGCCTCAGCAACTGTTGTGGCAGAAGACACCACTTTGGCGCCCCAGCTTTTTACCTGTTCAAGTAAGGCGGCCTCCGGTAAACCAAAATGAAAACTGACGACCTGTGGCCGGAATCCGGCAATTGCATCAGCCATTTGCCGGTTAAACGCCGCCCGGCCGGCCACAAAACTTACTGATGCAGGATCAATACCGTATTCACGGTAATATGGCGTCAGCTTTTCCAGCCACTGCTGCTGGCGTTGTAAATCAATACGCGGCAGACGATGACAGAAGAAGTTAACATTGATCGGTTTGTCAGTACGGGCTTCAATAGCAGATAATGCCTGCTGCATACCATCAATCGTCAGCATGGCACAGGGTAAAGAGCCCAGACCTCCGGCTTCAGATACAGCTATTGCCATATCGCTGCCCTGAGCCCCGGCCATCGGTGCCTGTATCACAGGAAGCTCAATATTCAGTATATTTGTTAACGATGCGTTGTTTTTCATATCAGCCTCCATACAGCAGCATGGTAGTCAGTGTCTGTTGCTCGCAAAACTCCGTGGCGGGTTTACGGTATTTATCTGCCGGCATTCCTGCCCTTTTACAACGTTTTAGTCATAAATACGCTGTTCGGATCTTCCCGATAATCAGCAAAAGGCGCGCAGTAAACAAAACCATATTTTTCATATAATTTGCGGGCAGGCTCAAAATACGCCATCGATCCCGTTTCCAGACTCAGCTTTTTATAGTTCTGCTTAACCGCTTCTTGCAGCAGATGCTGCATCAGGCGGACACCAACACCCTGCCCCCGGAAAGCTGTAGCACTACGCATAGATTTAATTTCTGCATGTTCGCTATCCAGCATCTTCAATGCAACACATCCTGCCAGCCTATCGTCCTGCCAGATACTCCAGAAGGTGACATCCGGCTGGCGTAAACCATCCAGATCCAGCGCATGCACACTTTCAGGCGGCGATGTCAGATACATATCCTGTAAATGTTCATTAAGCAACGCAATAATATCGCTGCCGGTCAGATCATCTTTTTTTATTATCATTGTTCATATGCACTTGCTGTTTACCGGATACAAAAAAACCTGCCGCAGCAGGTTTTCATCTGAAAACTTACAGAATGTCGAGTAATTCCACATCAAATACCAGTGTGCTGTAAGGAGCAATCGCATTACCGGCTCCGCGCTCGCCATAAGCCAGGTTATGCGGAATATATAAACGCAGTTTAGCGCCCGGAGACATTAACTGTAATGCTTCTGTCCAGCCGGCAATAACACCCGATACCGGGAACTCTGCCGGTTCACCACGCTGATAGGAACTGTCAAACACAGTGCCATCGATCAGTGTACCGTGGTAATGAGTACGAACGGTAGATGAACGGGTTGGTTTGTCACCTTCAGCAGCCACCAGAATTTCATACTGCAGGCCAGATTCCGTTACCGTTACTTCAGAACGTTTGGCATTTTCAGCCAGAAACGCTTCACCGGCTTCAGCCAGTAAACGGGCTTTTTCCTGTTGAGCTTCTTCCATCCGCTCGCGGATTACCGCAAATGCAGCGTTAATCTGTTGTTCCGTTACTTCAGGAGCCTGCTCGCTATAAGCCGCAACTACACCGGCAGCAACCGCATCAATATCTAATCCGTCAAAAGGATTATCGGCCAGCTGCTGGCCCATCTGTAAACCAATACCGTAGCTTGCGTGCTGTTCCAGAGTTGTATATTTATCTGACATGAGTTCCACTTTCATTTGGCTGAACCCTAAAGGTTCAGGAATTAAAATCGCCGCTTATAGTATACCAAAGCAGCGGCAAAGTCTTGCTGTCAGGCAGGAATGCGCTGTATATGCTGCCACAGCTCGCCCACGATTTGCTGATCATCCGGAGTCAGTTCTCCGTTGTCAATCGCCTGCTGCAGGCTTTGTTCAACCTGTTGCAGAATATCGTTTTTTTCAAAATCATCGCCGGTGACTTCCAGCGAACCAACAGCAAGGTCAAAATGCCCCCGCAGATAACCGGAAGCGAATAACTGATCATCCGTTGCCACCGGCACCAGTTGATCAAAATAGGCCGCTACACCATTAATATAGATTTCCGGTTTTTGCTGTAGTTCGTTCATTTCAGACTTCATCCTCGTATCCTAACCGATACATTACATAATCATTATATCCAGTCAGCACGGGCAGCAACCCCTGCAACTGTATATCAAGTGCCGCATCGCCGGTGTCAGCCAGTAACGGCCGCCCTTCCAACTGCTGCAATTTGGTTTTGGTAGCCAGCAGCAGAATATTATCCCGCCCTACAGCCCGGATCACTGCCGGAGACAATTGCTGATTGCCCCGGCCAAACACATGGCCCTGCCCGCCAATCAGGGTAATCACCAGCTTAGCCGGATAATCCTGCACCAGTTCAAGCAACCGGGCCGCAGTAACATCACGGGCAATCACGGCTCCGTTTTCCACCACATCAACACCCAGCAGGGTGTTTTCAAGCCCAAGTTCAGCCATTACCGCAGCAACGGTAGAGCCGGACCCCATCACATAGCGCACATCGTCTTCCATCATGCCGACAACATAAGCGGCCAGATCATCCAGCACCAGTTCTTCAGATTCACGACCGGACATTTTAACACTTTGCACATATCGTAGCTGCGCCGGGATCCGCATTTCCCCAAAACGCCGGGCTTTTACCTGCCCCAGACGAAATGCCTCTTCATCAATATCCATCACCGCAGCTTCCTGCAATGAAACCAGCTCACCCGCCACCAGCTTAGCCACCAGTTTCCCGGCTGCCGCAGGAGAAATAGCATAAACACCGGAGTGAATTTTCACACCGGCAGGAATTCCCAGCACTATTGTTTGTCCGCTAACTGCCGTACAGACATTGCGGGCAGTACCATCACCACCGGCAAATAGCAGTAAATCAATACCTGCGGCGGCCAGAGCTATGGCAGCCTGTTCGGTATCCTGCGCGGTCGTCAGCGTTGCAGGCGGGTTGTAGCACAGACGATAATTCAGCCCCAGTTGCTGACAGACATCTTCCCCCATACTGCTGGCAACGGTATAAATCAGCAGGCGATCCCTGTAAGGTAATAATTCTGTCAGAGCCGTCAGCACCCGTTGCTGTGCCTGTGGTACAGCTCCGCGGGCAATGGCCTGCTCTGCCATACCATCACTGCCTTTCAGTCCCACACTGCCACCTAACCCCGCCAGTGGATTAATAATTAATCCTAAACGGAATACACTTGCCATAATACCAAACCTTCTTAATTTACCTGCTGACTCTGGCCGGCAGGGTCAGTGCCAGCAGCATTGCAGCAAAAGCCATAGTTGCCGCCAGTTCAAACGCAGTGGTTGCCCCGGCGCCATCCTGCCATACCACCCCGGCAACATAAGCCCCGACAGCTCCGCCGCCACCGAAAATAACCCCGGCATACAATGCCTGCCCCCGGCTGCGCAAAGCTCTGGGAAAATACCCCTGCACAAACTGCATGGCACAGCTGTGCGCAATGGCAAAACTTGCGGCATGAAACAGCATACTGCATGCCAGCCACCAGCCGGAACCACCCAATTCTGCCACCATCAGCCAACGGATGGCCGTCAGGCCATAACAGCAGCTCAGTAACAGACGATAACTGCGGTTTTTCAGAATAGAACCGGCAAAATAAAATGCCACAATTTCTGCCAGCACCGCCAGACCAATCAGCAAACCGGTCTGCGTACCGCTGTAGCCTAAATCACGGCAGTAAAGGGTGAAAAACACATAGAAAGGGGCAAAACTCATCTGCAACAGAAAGGTTGCCCCCATAAAACGCCAGAACAGGCTCTGTTTCAGAAAGTACTTAAATGCTGGCCGGGGTTCATCAGCAGTGTTGCGCAGTGAAAAATCCGGTAACAGAAACAAACTGCCCAACAGCAGTAACAGGAAAGCCAGCGCCGCCCCCGGCAGAAAGTTGCTGCCATAATGTTCTGATAACCAGCCCCCGAGCAACACCAGCAAAATATAACCGACACTGCCGCTGGTGCGGATCCTGCTATAGGCCTGGGTGTTATCATCAAGAAAATGAAAAGCGGATACTTCCAGTTGTGGCAGAATAGCCGTCCAGCAAAAGGTAAATAGTGCCAGCCCTGCCAGCAGCAGCCAGAAGCCCTGATCAACAAAACTGCAAAGCCAGCCAAGACAAGCCAGTATCGCACCGGTACGCATTATCTGTAGCGGTCTGCCTGAACGATCTGCCCGCCAGGCCCACACACTGGGGCCGACAATCCGGGTAGCGGTAACAATCGCCATCATCAGGCCGATATCCTGCGAATTCAGGCCCCGGCCATCCAGAAATAACCCAAGGTAGGGAACAAAAATCCCCAGTACACCGAAATAAGTAAAATAGGCCAGCCCCAGGGCTGGCCGGGGAGCAATTACCGCCATAGCGTCAGCGGTTCTGCCGGGCGATATCAGGAGTAGTAACCTCCACATCCTGATTCTGGGCCCGGTGACGCAGAAAATGGTCCAGCAGTACAATCGCCAGCATCGCTTCAGCAATAGGTACAGCGCGGATCCCAACACAAGGGTCATGGCGGCCTTTTGTAACCAGCTCAACCGGTTCACCACTGCGGTTAATGCTTTTACCGGCAATGCTGATACTGGACGTCGGTTTTAATGCAATACTGACCTGAATATCCTGCCCGCTGGAAATACCGCCCAGCACCCCACCGGCATGATTAGCGGTAAACCCCTGCGGGGTTAGCTCATCACGGTGGCTGGAGCCGCGTTGTTCCACCACTGCAAAACCATCACCAATTTCAACCGCTTTTACCGCATTAATGCTCATCATCGCATGGGCAATATCCGCATCCAGCCGGTCAAACACCGGCTCCCCCCAGCCGACAGGAACACTGCTGGCGACCACATTGACTCTGGCACCGACAGAATCACCGTCTTTTTTCAGCTGGCGCATATATTCATCCAGCGCATCCAGCTTAGTGGGGTCCGGGCAGAAAAAGGCATTATTGTTAACTTCGTCCCAGTTCAGCTGCTCCATTTTTACCGGGCCAAGCTGTGCCAGATAACCCCGGATCTCAATACCGAAAGCCTGCCGCAGATATTTTTTGGCAATAGCTCCTGCGGCCACCCGGATCGCGGTTTCCCTGGCAGAAGAACGGCCACCACCTCTGTAATCCCGGATCCCGTATTTATGCCAGTAGGTGTAATCAGCATGGCCGGGACGGAACTGCTCTTTAATGTCTGAATAATCCTGTGACCGCTGATCGGTATTTTCAATTAGTAAACCGATTGGCGTACCGGTGGTGGTATTTTCAAACACCCCGGATAAAATTCTGACCGCATCGTCTTCACGCCGGGCGGTGGTGTAACGTGATGTGCCCGGTTTACGGCGATCAAGCTCGTACTGAATATCTGCGGCTGTCAGTTCCAGACCTGGCGGACAGCCATCTACGATGCCACCCAGAGCCGGGCCGTGGCTTTCGCCAAACGTGGTAACACGAAATAACTGACCTATGCTGTTACCTGCCATTGATTACTCCTCAAATAGATGCTGGGTTTTGATCAGATCCAACTTGCCGATGGCAAATACACCGGTGCCACCGGCTTTAAATTCCAGCCAGTTAAAGGGCACATCCGGATATAAATGCTGTAAATGCACCATGCTGTTGCCTACTTCACAAATCAGCAGGCCATTGTCTGTCAGATGGGCAGCAGCATCACGCAGAATGCGGCGGGTTAATTGCAGGCCATCATCGCCGGATGCCAGCCCAAGCTCGGGTTCATGCCGATACTCATCCGGTAAATCCGCCATATCTTCTGCATCAACATAGGGCGGATTAGTTACAATTAAATCGTACTGCATCCCGGTCAGAGCATCGTAACCATCCGACAAAACAGGAAATACCCGCTGTTGCAGCTGATGCTCTTCAATATTCAGGGAAGCAACCTCAAGCGCATCAGCACTGATATCCACAGCATCCACTTCGGCTTCAGGGAAAGCATAGGCGCAGGCAATTGCAATGCAGCCGGAACCGGTACATAAATCAAGAATCCGCTGTGGTGTGCGGCCTTTAAGCTGAGCGGTAAATTTATCCAGGATCAGCTCGGCAATCGGTGAGCGCGGCACCAGCACCCGCTCGTCGACATAAAAAGGCAAACCGGCAAAATAGGCCTGTTGTGTCAGATAAGCTGCCGGGATCCGCCCGACAATGCGTTTTTGCAGTAAATCAGCAAACATTTGCTTTTCACTGGTCGTCAACCGGACCTGAAACAGCTTTTCATCTGTCAGCGGAGGTAAATACAAGACATGCGCCAGCAATATCGCCGCTTCGTCCCACGGATTGTCTGTACCGTGCCCCAGATAAACACCGGTTTCGTTAAAACGGCTGACAGCCCAGCGCAACCAGTCATGGACAGTGTTAAGTTCTGCAATGGCTTCTGTCACCTGGGTGGCGGTAAAAAAAGGGGCGGCATGATCAGACATGATGATTGCTAAGCTCTTTGTATTCATAAATAAGATTGTATAAACTTGCGCACATGCACAAGAACGCAAAACATTCCGGGATCAGAATCTCTGAAGAAGACAGTCAACTGTTCCGTGAATCGGTAATGGGCACCCGCCCTATTCAGCAGGACAAGATACCGCCAGTTGTAACAACGGGCAAGCGAAAAACCCGCTCAGCAGCACAGGCAGAGCAGACTGATGAAAATTTATTCTGTTTTTCTGACGAATTCGAAGGCTTTATCAGTGACGGTGGCAGCCAGTCGTATGTTCAGCCCGGAGATGACCCTCATTTATCCGGCAGGCTGAAACGCGGTGAATTTCAGCCGCAGGTGGTACTGGATTTACACGGTATGACAAAGCAGGAGGCCCAGACAGAGCTGGCAGCGTTACTGGCCTATTGTGAAAAACAACATTTCAACTGCGCCTGTGTGGTACACGGCAAAGGATTGGGCATTCTGGCCCATAAAGTACCTAACTGGCTGATCCAGCACCCGAATGTCCGGGCATTTCATACTGCACCACGCAGCTGGGGCAAACATGGCGCCCTGTTATTGCTGCTGAAACTGAATCAGTAATGCAGCAATGCCAGTTCCTGTGGCGATTGTTGTTCCAGTAAAATACCGGGCTTTCCGGGTTTATAGTCCAGACACGCCAGCCCTGCGGTAGCAAATATCGGCATTTGCCCCGGCAACGTAAAGCTTTCCACCAGAAAACTGACCAGCGGCATATGCGATATCACCATAATCCTGGCGTTCGGCTTTTCTGACAACCGGGCATCCAGATAATCGTGAAATCTTGTCGCTTCGCCGTCAGGCACCAGCTCCGGTACAATTTCACATTGGCTAAATGGTGCCTGTTTAGCTAACATTAGCTGAGCCGTTTGCTGTGTGCGCAAATAAGGACTGGACCAGATCCAGTCAAACGCTGCGTAGTGTTTTTGCAGCCAGCACGCCATTTGTGTCACTTCCTGCTTACCCCGTGTGGTAAGCTGACGCTGACTATCCTGCGACGAAAGAGGTTCAGCATCTCCGTGACGCATGATAACTAAATTCACCATTAATAAAACACCATACAGCTTAGTAAGTCCTTGCAGTTAATCAGAGACCGATAACAACAATAACGCTGGGTAAAAATTGTGCGCTATGATAATGAAAGTTGTCGCGAAGAGTAACTGCCAATAACGCATAAGACATAATCTGGTTATTACTAAAAGCTATGACAAAGGCGATAACTTCGCCGGAAATAGCAAAATTTAAAGAGAAAACAAGTGGAAAACGTTCAGATACTGCAAAGCCCCAATGATCCGCGTCACTACCATTATCTGAAACTGGACAATGGTTTACCGGTACTGCTGGTGCATCAGGCTGACAGCGAAAAAAGCGCGGCAGCACTGACAGTTAATGTCGGCCATTTTGATGATCCCTGTGACCGTCAGGGGCTGGCCCATTTTCTGGAGCATATGCTGTTTCTGGGCTCTGCCCGTTATCCCGAAGCCGGTGCCTGGCAGCATTTTATTAATCATCATGGCGGCAGCAATAACGCCTGGACCGGCACAGAGCACAGTAACTTCTTCTTTGATATTGATACCCGCTTTTTTGAGCAGGGACTGGCCCGCTTTGCCGACATGCTCAGTCAGCCATTATTCCATGCCGACTATATTGAAAAAGAACGCCACGCCATAGAAGCCGAATTCTCACTCAAACTGAAAGACGACAGCCGCCGGATTTATCAGGTACATAAAGAAACCATTAACCCTGAGCACCCCTTTACCAAATTTTCGGTTGGTAATCTGTCAACCCTGAAGGATACCGACGATGCAACACTGCAACAGGCAGTGCAGCAATTTTATAAGCAACAGTACAGCACCAGCCGTATGACACTGGTGCTGGTATCTTCATTACCGGTAAAAAAGTTACAACAGTTTGCCGAAAAATACTTTAATGCCCTGTCAGATCACCTGCCAGCCAAACCGCCCCTGGCCCCACCACTCTATTTACCTGAACATAAGGCATTACAGCTTAATATCCGGCCGCATAAAGATACCTGCAAACTGGTCGCCAGTTTCGCCCTGCCGGATATTCAGCCCTGGTATCAATACAAGGTTGTCAGTTTTATCGCCCATCTGCTCGGAGACGAAGGCGACGGTTCGCTGCTCAGCATACTGAAACAGCAGGGGCTGGCAAATCAGCTCAGTGCCGGTGGCGGTATTGATGGCAGCAACTATAAAGATTTTACCATTGCCTTTGAACTGACAGACAAGGGACTGGCAGAGCGCGATACCATTTTAACCACCCTGTTCCGGCAACTGGCCTTGTTAAAACAACAGCCATTACCGCAAGCGCTGTTTGCTGAACGCCAGAAACTGTTATCGTGGTCTTTTCTGTATCAGGAACCCGCTACGGCTTTACAAACGGCCAGTCATCTGGCGGTAAATATGCAGCACTATCCTCCGGAAGATATTATCTGGGGCGACTACCGGATGGAATTGCCGCCGGAATCACTCTACCAACAGATTCTGGCGCTGTTCCGGCCGGATAACCTGCGCCTGATGCTGATAGCCCCCGGCGTTAAAACCGACAAACAGGCCCGGTGGTATCATACGCCTTACAGCATCGAGCAGTTACCGGCAGCATTATTACAGCAACTGACCAGCCTTACCCCGGCAGCAGGGCAACAATTACCACCACGGAATCCTTATCTGGAAGATGAATTAACCCTGCTGGCACCAGAACAACATATGCCACAGACAGAACGGTTATATCAGGATCCGCATCTGACCCTGTGGTATAAGGCCGATACTGACTTTAACAGCCCCAAAGGCCATATTTTTATCCAGTTTACGTTGCCAAACAGCATTACAGACAACCTGCAACTGGCGGCCACCCGGCTGTGGACAGAACTGTTTCAGGATCAGATTAACCAGCGGCTTTACGCTGCCACGACGGCTAACCTCAGCTACCATCTGCATGTTCAGAAACAAGGCTTCAGCCTGCATACCTGCGGACTGACCGCCAATCAGCTGCATTTATTGCAGGATCTGCTGCAACAGCTGACACAGCAGCAATTTCAGGAAGAGCGCTTCAACGAACTGAAACGACAACTGTGCCGCCACTGGCTGAACAGCAGCAAAAATAAACCGGTGGCCCGGCTGTTCAGCCAGCTCTCGGCCTTACTGCAACCACAAAACCCGGAAATTGAACATCTGGCAGCGGCTCTTGACGCGCTGACGTTCAGTGATTTCTGCCGGTTCAGCCAGCAATTATTCCAGCGGGTGCATATAGAAAGCCTGATTATCGGTAACTGGCATGCCTATGAAGCCCGCACTTTACAGCAGTTGCTACAGCAATGGCTGCATCATAACGATTCATCAGGCACCGAACTCAGCCCCCTAACCTACAGCATGCTGGATCAGGGGCCGGTGTGGATGCATGTCGATACCGATCACAATGATCATGCGCTGGTTATTTACCTGCCCGCCCGCGACAAAACGCCGGAGTCAATGGCTAAGTTTATGCTGGCAAATCATGTTATGTCGCCGCAATATTTTCACCAGCTGCGAACCGAGCAGCAACTGGGCTATCTGGTAGGAACCGGTTACGTACCGGTAAATACCCTGCCCGGCATGGCTTTTTATATCCAGTCGCCGGATACCCGCTGCGAGCCTTTGTATCAGTCGACAGTCATGTTTTTCCGGGGCTTTCTGGCCGACACCGAAAACTTAACGCCGGAAGAATTTCACGAAATAAAACTGGGCTTACTGTCTCAGATAAAAGAACGTGACAACAGCCTAGGTGCCCGCGCTAAACGCTACTGGCTGGCAATCGGCCAGCGTGACTACCACGTATGCCTGAATGAAAAAGTTGCCGCAGCGCTGACAGCCCTGACCTTGCAGGATTTCACGGTATTTTTACATCAATTATTACTGCCATCATACGACGCTATCTTTCTGGCAACAGACGGCATACCACCGCACAGCCACCTGCGCTTTGTGACGCCGCAAAAACTGAAAGAACTTCTGATAAGCTTTGAAATTGGTTTTGACAGCAAAGACAAACTTATATAAGTTAACGCTACTTGACGTAAATAAGTCACTATAAGTGTTATTAAAACAAAAATTATATAGAAAAATCAGCTACCTGATTTTCGGCACTTTCTCATTTGATCTTTATGCTTTCAGTTGGCAGGCCGTTCAGCCTTATCTGCTTGGCAG
>JARXRR010000044.1:0-31431 GCA_033792355.1 Chromatiaceae bacterium AAb-1 | reverse complement strand
TCAATGCCACCAACTCCGATAATCGGAAATGCCGGGCCGGTCACTGCCCTGAGTTGCTTCAGCACTTCAGTACTGCGATGCCGTACCGGTAAACCACTCAGCCCGCCGGATTCGTTAGCATGGGGTATGCCCTGCACCAGTGAACGGTCTAAAGTGGTATTGGTTGCAACAGCGCCATCCATCTTACTTTTCAGCAGTGCTTCAGCTACCTGCTGAATTGCGGTCAGATCCATATCCGGTGCAATTTTAACAAAAATCGGCACATATTTATCGTAACGGGCCTGCAGATCCAGTTGTTCGTTTTTTACGGTTTTCAACAAATCAAGTAAAGCGTCTCCAAACTGTAAATCACGCAGCCCCGGGGTATTGGGAGAAGAAATATTGACGGTAATGTAACTGGCATGAGCATACACTTTCTGCATACACAGTACATAATCGTCTTTGCCACGTTCATTGGGCGTATCTTTATTTTTTCCGATATTGATGCCAAGCACCCCCTGATAGGTGGATTTCTTCACCTTATCAACAAGGTAATCTACCCCTTTATTATTAAATCCCATACGATTAATAATGGCCTGGGCCTGGGGTAAACGGAATAACCGGGGTTTAGGATTACCTTCCTGTGGCCTGGGGGTTACGGTTCCAACTTCGATAAAACCAAAACCCATCTGGCCGAAAGCATCGATGCAGTCGGCATTTTTATCCAGCCCGGCGGCAAGCCCGACCGGATTATCAAAATGGATCCCGGCAACATTAACAGGTTTATGCGGCAACGTTTGCTGCCATAGTCCTGACAGCGGGCTATGGGCTAACCGTTTTAAACTGCCAAGGGCAAAATGGTGTGACCATTCAGCATCACAGGCAAACATCATTTTCTGAGCGAATTGATAGAACATATTATGCCTTCTGAATCTCTGCCGGGACTGCAAAAAAATACCCCGGGCCAGCCGGGGTATTGTAACGAGTTAACGGATTATTTTACAGGGTCACAATGATGACTTAACAACATTAATTCACGCAATGCCACCGAAAACTTGGCAAACTCATGATTTTTCGTTGTTTTAAATTCTGCCAGCATCTGACGCCACCGCTCCAGCAACGCATCATGTTCGGTAATCCAGCTGCTGATAATATCATCCGCAACACAGGCTGAACCGCAGCTGCGCACAATGACCGCGGCCAGTGAGCGTTGCTGCCAGTCCAGCTCTTCCCGGTAAGATGCACGGGCCAGAGCCTGCCAGTGGTTGGTAACCGGTTGCTGGGTAATCTGCTCCAGGAACCAGTGTAAGTCCAGCTTATCACCCAGCTTGAAGTAGATTTCTGCCACCATTGGCAGAGGTGTTTTTTCTGCATCGGCGACCTGGGCAATATCCATCACCGAGAAAACGGTACTCAGTTGTGACAGATAACCGGCTACGTCTGCCGGAACACCCTGCTCTTCCAGTTCCAGCTGTTGCTGCTGTAACTGGCTGACTTCGGTTTCTGCCAGATAAGACAGCAGATTGGCTGAAATTTCTGTATAGGCAGGTTTGAAGAAAGCGATAGTCTGCTGGATATCCATTGCTTTGTTTCTGTGGCGCAGGAACCAGCGGGTAGCACGGCGCAAGGTACGTCTGAGGCGTAGCAGCTGTTTGCTTTGCAGTTCGGCCGGGATTTTATTATCCAGCTGTTGCAGTTTTTGCCAGATTGTCTGAATATTCAGCAGCTCACGGGCAATGGCATAACATAATATAACCTCACCCACACCGGCACCGGTTTCTTCCAGCATGCGCTGGGCAAAATTAGGCCCCATTTCATTGACCAGCATATTGGCCAGCTTGGTGGCGATAATTTCAGCTTTCAGTGGGTGTTTTTCCATTTCAGCAGCATATTTGTCTTGCAGCATTTTAGGGAATGCCGCAAACAACTGGCGTTTGAAATAGGGGTTCTCGTAAATTTCAGGCAGTACCAGGCGCTCTTTCAGCACCATTTTGCCGTAAGCGGTCAGAATAGACAGCTCAGGACGGGTCAGCCCCTGATTTTTTGCCATGCGATCAGCCAGCTCATCGTCTGATGGCAGGAATTCCAGTTCACGGTTCAGCTTGCCGTCTTTTTCCAGGGCATGGATAAAACGGGTATATTCTTTCAGTTGATCCGCACCCAGCAATGAAGAAATACTGATACTTTCGGTCTGCTGATAACAATCTCTGATTACGATAGCCGCAACATCATCAGTCATATCAAACAACAGTTTGTTACGTTGTTTAAGCGTCAGATCGCCAGCCGTTACCAAGGCATTAAGCAGAATTTTGATATTCACTTCGTTATCTGAACAGGTTACACCACCAACGTTATCCACAAAATCAGTATTGATGCGGCCGCCATGGATCGCATATTCAATACGACCGCGCTGAGTGGCTCCCAGATTGCCGCCTTCGCCGAAGATTTTCGCTTTTAAGTCTTTACCATTAATCCGTACCGGTTCTGAGCCACGATCGCCTACTTCTGCATGGCTTTCTGTGCTGGCTTTGATATAAGTACCGATACCACCGTTCCACAACAGATCGACCGGCATCATCAGACATTCACGGATCAACTCGTTTGGTGTCATGCTGGCTTTGGTTGTTCCCAGCATGTCTTTCATCTGGGGAGAAAGCTTGATAGATTTCGCACTACGGGAGAATACGCCACCGCCTTCAGAAATCAGTGACTTATCAAAATCATCCCAGGTCGACGTTGGCAGATTAAACAGGCGCTCACGTTCCGGCCAGGTTTTCGCGGCATCAGGCGTCGGATCGATAAAGATATGCATATGGTTGAATGCAGCCTGTAAGCGGATATGCTTAGACAGCAACATACCATTACCAAATACGTCACCGGCCATATCGCCGATAGCAACACAGGTAAAGTCAGTAGTCTGGCAGTCAATGCCAATTTCCCGGAAGTGACGTTTCACCGATTCCCAGCCACCTCTGGCGGTAATGCCCATTTTTTTATGGTCATAACCATTGGAACCACCTGACGCAAAGGCATCCCCCAGCCAGAAGCTGTATTCTTCTGAAATGCTGTTAGCAATATCAGAAAATGATGCAGTACCTTTGTCAGCAGCCACCACCAGATAAGGATCATCTTCATCAAGACGCACCACATCAGCCGGCGCGACAATAGCACCCTGCACAATATTGTCGGTGATATCCAGTAATCCACGGATAAAGGTGCGGTAACAATCTTTGCCTTCATTCAGAAAAGCTTCACGCCCTCCGGTTTCAGGCAGCTTCTTACAGACAAAACCACCTTTGGCGCCGGCAGGTACGATAACGGTGTTTTTAACCTGTTGTGCTTTTACCAGCCCCAGTACTTCTGTTCTGAAATCTTCCCGGCGATCAGACCAGCGTAAACCACCACGGGCTACTTTACCAAAGCGCAGATGTACCCCTTCCACTCTTGGTGAATACACAAAAACTTCAAAAGCCGGTAATGGTAACGGCATATCCGGGATCAGGTCTGATTTCATCTTAAATGAAATATAGGGTTTATCATTGCCCTGACCGTCTTTCTGGAAGTAGTTGGTACGCAAAGTCGCATTGATCATATCAATGAAACGGCGGATGATACGATCATCATCAAGGTTGGCAACCTGGTCCAGCTGGGTAATAATCTGTTCTTCCAGTTTCTCAATCACTTTTGGTGTGGTACGTGCCTTGGGCGAGAATTTTTTATTGAACAGTTGCACCAGCAGGTTTGCCAGTTCAGTGTAGCGGGCAAGTGTATTTTCAACATAAGACTGGCTGAACGTTCCGCCAATCTGACGCTTATATTTAGCATAGGCACGCAGTAAAGATGCCTCACGACCTGACAGGCCCGCTCCCAGAATCAGGCGGTTAAAGCCGTCATCTTCCAGTGAACCCTGCCATACTCTGGCAAAAGATTCCTGGAACGATTGCTGCGCTGCTTCAAAATCCGCCGGCAAGGCACAGTTCAGTTCCATGGCAAAATTCAGGATCCAGCCTACCGAACCATCAGCGCATTTGACGGCGTATGGTGTTTCACCTATTACCCGTAAGCCGAAGTTTTCCAGCATCGGCAGAACATCGGACAGGTGAATAGGATGATCTTTATGGAACAGATTCAGACGAACAGCCTTACTGTCGGCTTTTTCTTCCTGCGGCCGGTAAAACAGCATTTCCAGCCGGTTTTCATCATTCAGCGCTTCCAGCTTGCCAATATCTACCAGTGCATCGTTTGGCAGCATTTCTTCTTTGTAGCTGCGCGGGAAGGCATTGACATATTTACGCAGTAATTCGCGCCCTCTCGATTCGCCATAAGCACCAAGCAGTGCGCTTTCAAGTTTGTCTTCCCAGGTCCGGGCCGCTTCAATTAAATTACGTTCGATATCTTTCACGTTATACTCGACATGACTATCGCTGAGACGGACCAGATAATGAGTACGTGCCAGCACAGATTCAGAGAAATAGGTAGTAAACTCAACGGGTTCAGCAGTACCTAACGCCTGTTGCAGAACTTTCTGGGTTTCTTTACGCAGTTGGGTGTTATAACGTTCACGCGGTACATACACCATAGCGGTAACAAAACGTCCGAACGCGTCTTTACGCATAAACAGGCGGGTCATATCCCGTTCCTGCATTTGCAGTACACCTTTGGAAACTTCCAGCAGTTCTTCAGCGGTTGCCTGAATCAGTTCATCGCGTGGATAAGTTTCCAGAATATTCAGCAAAGCTTTATAAGCATGGGTGCCAGCCGCAAACTCTGACTTTTCCATCACCTTTGCCAGTTTCTCTTTCAGTAGAGGAATATCTGCGGCGCTATTGTTATACAGCGTTGAAGAGTACAGGCCGATAAAGCGATCCTCACCAATAACATTGCCTTTGGCATCAAATTTTTTCACACCGATATAATCGATATACGCCGGGCGGTGAACACGGGATTTATTATTGGCTTTGGTCAGTACCAGCAGCGAGGGCCCCAGGGCTTGTTTACGACCGCTGTCCGGTAATTCAGATAACAGTAAATCTCTGGGTTCAGAACGACGCATCATTCCCAGCGATGTTTCATCCACACCTGATATTTTGTAATCACCGGTTACCGGAGTGATGCTGTATTCACGATATCCCAGTAAGGTAAAGTTATCTTTTGCCAGCCAGGACAGAAATTCTGTGGTTTCTTTTATTTCGGCGGCAGAAGCTTTACCGGCCTGTTCCGGTAAGGCTTTGATCACTTGCTGTAATTTTGCCTTAGCCGGCTGCCAGTCCTGTACCGCCAGTGAAACATCTTCCATTACAGAATGCAGTTCTTCGGTCAGGGCATCAATATCTGCCTTATCGGTAATACGGTCTATTTCAATATGGAAAACAGTTTGCTGGGTACTGGCCTGCTGCTTACTGCCCAGTTTAAAGAATTCGGTAATATTACCTTTGTTGTCACGGACAGTTTGCAGTGGATAATGCAACAGTAAATGTGCAGTGATGTTCTGGCGGTTTAACGCCATACGGACTGAGTCAACCAGAAACGGCATATCCTGCACTACAATCTCAACAATGGTGTGTTTTGACTCCCAGCCGTGTCTGGCAATTTCCGGATTAAATACCCGGATTTCAGATGCGGCCGAAACATGGCCGTTAAATGTCTGCCAGAGACTTAACGCAGCTCCGTATAAATCGCTGTCGTTACGTCCGACCAGGTCTTCATTGGACATATTGCCATACAGAGTGAAAGCAAATTTCTCGATCAGGGAAACCTGATCCTTTACTTTCTGGTGAATGAGTTTACTTACATTTTGGAGTAATACAGAGGGTTGACCGTCTATCAGTGCCATTTTTGTATCCTTTTATCAATCACTGCCACGAACTGCAGGACCTTGTTAACGTACACTATCATGTCAGCTGCGCAGTTTAGTCCCTATTGTAGCGCTTTTCGAGTACTATTTCTGGCTTTTACGCTGGTTAAACCAGTGATTTTTAAGGATTCTGATAACTTATGCAGCTGTTATAAACAGAAAACGGCCTTACGGCCATTTTCGTGTTTAATCATGCAGAAAAAGTGACTAATTTTTCCGCCAGAAAAAAGCAGCCAGTGCAGGTAATACCACTATTGCACCAAGCATGTTAACGATAAACATAAATGTCAGCAGAATTCCCATATCAACCTGGAATTTCAATGCTGAGAATGCCCAGGTACTGACACCGATCGCCAGCGTAATACCGGTAAGCAATACTGCACTGCCCCTTTCTTTCAATGCTTCAAAATAAGCCTGACGTAATGGCACTCCGTCACGCAGCATCTGGCTCATGTTAGAAAGCATATAAATACCGTAGTCAACGCCGATACCAACGCCAAGAGCAATAACCGGCAATGTGGATACTGTCAGCCCAATCTGCAGACTGGTCATCAGTGCCGTAGCCAGTACCGACACGACATAAAGCGGAACAATTACTGCGACTGTCGCCCTGACCGAACGGAAGCTCAGCAGACAGGCAACAATTACCACGGCATAGACATACCACATCATCGGTTGCTGAGCCGCTGAAACTGCCTCATTTGTTGCCGCCATCACACCTGCCGGCCCGGAAGCCAGTTTAAACCGGGTTTGCTCATCACCCAATTCTGCACCATATTTTTTAGCGGCATCAACCACCCGCTCTATGGTTTCAGCTTTATGATCCTCCAGAAACAGAATCACCGGCATGACAGAGCAGTCAGCATTCAATAGCCCGGTACTGGTTTCAACCCGTGAAGATGCCTGCACCAGACTCTGGGTATTTCTGGGCAGAACCCGCCATTTAACATTGCCTTCGTTAAAGGCAGCATTAATTGACTTTGATACAGACGCCAGTGACACCGCAGACTGCACACCTTCTACGTTCTCCATCAGCCACTGGAACTGATCTATCCGATCCATGATGTCATGCTCAGTACAGGCACTGGACTGGCTTTCGACCATTACGTTCAGGTAATCAACCGAGATAGCAAAACGATCGGTAATCAGGAAGGTATCCTGATTGTAACGGGAGTCTTCATGCAAGGAAGGCGCTCCGGCATGCAGATCACCAATTTTCAGGTGCTGGCTTTGCAGATACCCAAACACAAACAGGGCGGCAGTAATCAGCAATACAATAGCGGCATACTTTCTGGTGGTGAATACAGATAAAGCAAACCAGACTTTCTCAGCAGTGACCGACGGTTGCGATACCCGTTTTTTATAGGATTCACTGAATCTGATAAACGAGATTAATACCGGTAATAAAATCAGGTTTGTCAGAATAATAACCGCAACACCCAGACTGGCGGTTATCGCCAACTCGCGGATAACCCCAATTTCAATAATTAATAAGGTCAGAAAACCGATACTGTCTGAAATTAAGGCTACACCACCTGGCAGTAATAACTTACGGAAACTGGCTTGTGCTGCTGTTTTGGCATTCATTCCTCCGGCAACCCGCTTACCTGCCGAGTTAATCATCTGCACACCGTGGCTGACCCCAATCGCAAACACCAGGAATGGCACCAGAATTGACATTGGATCAATACCAAAACCCAATACTGACAACAGCCCGACCTGCCAGACCACGCCGATCAGCGAACAGATAATCGGCAGTAATGTCAGCATCACGGAATGACAAAAGAAGAAAACCATCACCGCCGTTACCGCAATGGTAATAGCAAAGAAAATCAGCACCCCTTTCGCGCCATCGGCAACATCACCGACCATTTTGGCGAAACCGATGATATGAATGCTGATAGTATCGGTCTGATATTTTTCACGGATATCTTTTTCAAGTGCCGCGGCAAAAGTAATGGTATCAAGCTTCTGGCCTGTACCGGGGTCAATATCCAGCAATTGGGCGGTAATCATGGCACAGCTGTAATCGTCAGCCACCATACGGCCGACAATACCGGCTTTTTCAACGTTTTCTTTTACTTTAGCCAGCCCGGCCTGATTGGGCACAAAATCTGCCGGAATAACCGGCCCGCCGGCAAAACCATCTTCCACGACTTCAATAAAGCGGGTACTGGGGCTGAACAACGACTTTACCTGCACCCGATCCACACCAGGTATAAAAGTCAGCTCATCATGTGTTTTTTGCAATGTACTGAAAAAACCGGGATTAAAAATATCGCCGCTGGCATCGCAGATGGCAATCAGGATATTATTGGCCCCGCCAAAATCTTCTGCATGCTGCAGATAGGTTTGCATATACTCATGTTTTAGCGGGATATTTTTAGTAAAACCAGCATCCAGCTTGATCTGAGTTGCCTGTAACAGCAGAAATACTGTTGCCAGCAGAAATACCACAAGAACAGCAACACGTTGCCGGAACAATGCATATTCAAATTTGTTAACGAAACGGTTTATACTCATGTTATTCTGACTTCGTTATAGCTTTATGTTTAATACCAATTTCTGTCACCAGAATCAGCTGCCCATTGCTGACAGTGCCATTAGTAATAGCCTTACCGTCTGCTTCTGAAAAGTTTTTAAAGCTGATGCCATCATCCTGGCTAACCAGTAAAGTACCGGCATTACCGGTAATGAAAATACGTCCCTGCTGATCTGTAAACACGCTGTTTAACGTAGCCTGTTCAGCAATACTGACCTGCTGCCAGCTTTCACCGTCGTCAGTACTACGGAACACATGCCCCCGTAAACCAACAACAATCAGGTGGTTATCCGGTGTTTTGTTGATATCGAACAGAGAACCATTATAAAACGGCTCAAAAGTATTCCAGCTGTATCCAAAATCCTCACTGTGAGCGATAAATCCGGCTTCTCCTACGATATAAAGCGAACCACCTTCTTCATAAAGGCGGTTAAAATGCGGTAATACAGACGAGCGCTCAATTAAGTAGCTTTCAGGATCTGTCTCCTGTAGCTCCAGCAGGTATTCCTGATCTTCTTCAGACACCAGCTCGATATGAAATTCTTCTTCCCAGTGTTGCCCGCCATCGGTCGTACGATAGAAAGCACCATAGGCTCCGATGGCAATACCTTCATTTTCATTTTTAAAATAAATATCAAACAACGGCTTATCTGTGGATGGATCGGGTTTGAACTGCTGGATATGCCAGCTTTGCCCGGCATCGGTAGTGTTAAGGATGGCAGAATCGTGCCCGACAGCCCAACCCTTTTGCCCGGAAATAAAAAATACCGATGTCAGTTGTGACTGTAGCGGGGTTGCTGTTTGTTGCCATGTTGTACCATCGTGGCTTAATAAAATATGCCCGCGCGCTCCTACTGCAACCAGAAAATGCTCATTGATTGCAATGATATCCGTTAGTAGCGATGACTTGGCCAAAGGCATGATATAAGCCGGTTTAGGTTCCGGACGATTTTCGGTTTCTGCGTTAACAGCAAAACCTGCCCCGCAGATAAAGAAACTCAGGATAAAGATTTTATTAAACATATTCGGGTTACAGCTCAGCTACGCTATGAAAAAAAACGGTTGGCATCAGCCAACCGCCACTTTGACGCTTAATTAACGTGTTCCTTCTCTGCGTAACGCCGCAGGAGTGAAATCGTTATCACTGAGGGTAACCGAGAAGTCATACATCCGATCTTCGTTATCCAGCCCTAACGCAATATAACGGCGGGAATTCAGATCATAGTAAACTTCCAGCGTACTCCAGTGGGTAGGTACTTCATAATAATTCAGGCCATGTGCTTCAGCCACCCGGTATAATTCTCCCCGGTTATCATAAAGATCTGCAATATGGATTTGCCAGCTATCTTCATCAATAAAGAAAACACGCTTGCCATAGACATGGCGCATTCCGTCTTTCAACGTTGCTTCAACCACCCATACCCGGTGTTTTTCAAAACGCACATGCTCAGGGTTGATATGCCCGGCCATCAGAATGTCAGAGTATTTCAGTTGGTTACTATGCAGTTTATAACTGTTATACGGGATGAACATTTCTTTCTTGCCCACTAATTTCCAGTTATAGCGATCCGGTGAACCGTTAAACATATCGAAATCATCTGTGGTACGTAATCCGTCAGATGCTGTACCCGGTGCATCATAGGCTACGTTAGGCGCACGGCGAACCCGGCGCTGCCCGGTGTTATATGTCCAGGCCTGACGCGGTGTTTTTACCTGATCCATTGTTTCATGAACCAGTAACGCCGTACCTGCCAGCCGGGCGGGTGTAGTTACGCTTTGTTTAAAACGGAACAGAATATTTTCGGCCTGTAATGCATCAGGTGTGGCATTAGGCTCAGAATATTTGAACATAATTTGTTCATCGAACCCAATAAGGGTGTAACTGCCATTTGCTGTTGGCGCAGCCTGACCACCGTTACGGGTTGCAGCTACACCACGGTAACGCAGCAGGTGGTTCCACACCGCTTCCAGACCAGTTTCAGGAATTGGGAAAGGAATACCGATTGCCGCATTAATAATACCGTTACCACCTTCTACCAGTTCAGCCTGTGTTGCAATTTTCTTGGTTGCATCATAAACATACTGCGGGAAAGACGCGGTACGACGGGTCTGATATACATTCATTTTGTAAGTATCAGGATAGGTTTCAAACAGTTTAATCTGACCCGGGCTCAGCAAATCACGGTATTGGTTCACATTAGATTTATCGATGGTGAACAGTACCTTATCGCCAGAAAATGGATCAGGATGGTGATCACCTGGCTTATAACCAGCAGGAGCAGCCTTAATACCACCATCCCATGCAGGGATGGAACCATCAGCGTTACCTGCTTTTTCAGCTCCCAGCGGAGTAAGATCATTTCCTAAACGGGCGGCCTGTTCAGGCGTAATCTTCGCCAGGGCTGAACAACTGAAAACCAGCGCTAAAGCAGAAGATAACAGGGTGAGTTTTTTCATCATAGGTCTCGTCCCTTAAATAGAGTATTTAATATTGAAAGAGATAAAGTCGCGGTCAGCAATATTATTTGTTGTACCCTGACCTCCCCAGAACACGTTGTAAGACAGCTCTCCGGACCATTTATTCAGGTAATCAAAGCTGATGGCATAAGCCAGTGATTTTCTGTCTTCAACAAACATAAATAGCGGATCGGGTGTAATACCATTTACGTCATGTGCAAAAACAACACGCTGTGACAGGTTTACACCTGCGAATACGTTGTTATAGTCTGCTTTTGCCATGATCCGGTAACCCCAGGCAGAAGCTGTTGGAAACGGGTTGGTTTCAGCACCGTTAGATAATCCGGTATGCAGGCCATCCTTATTAATCAGATTGCCGCTATCATCAAGCCCCAGTAATGGAGCGCCACTGCGGTCTGTACCCGGACCGTTTAACCTCAGCACATCCTGCGACGGCATATTATTAATACGGATACCCCCTACTTCGGCCAGCATTGTCAGGTTATCTGACCACAGGGCCGGTCCGAATAAGTGAGTAAAGGTCATCTGGGCCTGAATAGTATCTGCCAGTATATAACCTCTGGCCTGCGTTCCTGGCTGTACTTTACTGCCATTGCAACGGCCATCGTCATAACAACGGCCTAATTGGGAAATACCGGCCAGATCAGGGCGTAAACCCGCATTAGCCAGTTGTTCCGGCATACCGGCATACAGAATTTCAACATCGTCGATTTGCAACGGTTCATCCTGACGATAAGCTATTTCACCGGCTACAGAAGTGGTTCCCAGGTTGGTATTAAAACTGAAACCATACAGTTTGATATCTTCCGGGTATTCAATCAGTGCTTTTGAAAAAGCCTGTAACTGATCGACATTATATTTGGTGATACCACCGGCATTAGCGGCTAACCATTGTAGATCGGCACCAATGGCTTCAGCCCGGAAATCGGACGCAATACCTGAAATAACCGGCGTACGGCTGTGATAATTCATGTAATAAACCGCAAACTCGGTATCACCCAGATTTGGGGCAAAGTATTCAAACTTTATCCCGTACTGTCCGCCATTTTCAGGTTTGATTTCACCGGCATTACCATAAGGGCGTAAAGTCACCTTAGTTGGATAGGCCATATACAGCTGAGAAGCCTGTGCCACCGTAATAGCCCCGGTTGCCAGTGCCTGGCCCAGACCATTAAGGTTATCCAGCAAGAAAGCCAGATCAATATCCGGGTTACCGGCAAAACCTAACTGTACGTTTTGGGCATGACCACCATGTCCGGCAAAGTCATTGGTAGAAAAATATGTTCCCGGAGGAGGCAGGTAGCTGTTTTCCCAGCCGTATTGATAGAAGATTTCGGTAGACAGGTTATCCGTCAGGCCGATATTCAGTGCAACCATTCCAACCGGAATGTAGGCTTCTTTTAAATCGGCACCGGGAGAACGTAAGATACCAACATCCACAGGTGTGGCATTGATACCGTGAGGTATATAGGTGCTTTCACCCCAGCTCAGAACTTGCTGACCAACCCGGATACTAACCGGGTTCATACCATCGTTAAAGCTGAAATTACCGTAAATATAGGCATCCAGTAAGCGGATATCCTTACAGGCCAGTTTACGGGCATCTTTATCACTGCAAGGATCTACCCGTTCACCCGATAATGGGTTGGTATAAGCGGTTTTTTGATCCATCAGCGCAAAATCATAGAAATACATAAAGCGGCTGAAGAACCCCAGATTATCTTTGGTAATTGATAATTCATGCACGCCTTTAAACATGCTGCTGAACATATCACCTTTATCATAATTCAGGTTACCGGCATCACCGTTACTTGAGTAAGAGCCCGGTTGTTGCCAGATTTGCGATGGTAAATAAATATTATTTGTGGCGGCATCATAACCCTCCCAGTCAAAACGGGGATGGTTCACAATACTGATGGTGTTCCAGTCACGATTTTCAGTTCGCCAGCTGCCACCATAAGAAAACGTAGAGTCGAAAGTGATATTAACATCACCCCAACTGAAATTTGCAGCCTGCAATGGCGCAGACAAGACAAACAGCGCGGATGCAACACCCAGCGCCAGAGGATGTCTGGTAAAGGTTAATGACCTTTTATTCATCTTGTTATCTCCCCCCTGTCCTAACAGGTATTTGTTTTATTTTTTTTAGTTATCTGCGGTGCCGGCTGTTTCTTTGCCAGCTCTCATTACTAAAATGATTACATCATTTTAGTAGGTAAGCAAGGTCTGACCTTACGTAAATCCTTTGATTTTTATTAATTTTTTCAGGGCCTGATCGTTATTTTCACCCTGTTTTACCTGCCTTAGTTTAACCTTCAGATACAAAATGAAGATAACCTGACATAAGCTAATGAAATTAAAGGTCAAAGCCTGAAAAAATACAAGTTTTCACTTTAAGCTACCGTTTAAAGTATAAACTCTAATTAATTTTATCGAGTGCCAGAAAATTTGCATGGTTATCCAGACTGAGCCGGAACCTTCCCCTGATCCCGGTCATACTGATAAATGGCAGAAAATGGCGGAAAGGCAGCTGCACCCTTTCACCATTATCTGCTGTTACAATCACATATTTTACCAGCCCCTGATAAAACCCCTGGCATTGCTCCGGGGTCAGGCTGGCACTGAAATAATAATAGCGCATCTTTATTTAAGGCTTCGGTTGACCTTCTCATACACATCATTGCTGAGCTTTGGCGTTTCTGCAATCTGCTGCAGTACCTGCTTCATCATTATCTGATGTTCTGCTGTAAAACGCTTCCAGGATAACAGAGGCGTGATCAGACGGGCCGCCACCTGTGGATTAAGCTTATCCATTTTCAGCACAACATCGGCCAATAACTGATAACCCCTGCCATCTTTGCGATGGAATTGTTGCGGGTTACGCGTACTGAAAGCGCCATACAGCGCACGAACCCGGTTAGGGTTTTTCCAGCTGAATAATGGATTTGTTTCCATTGCCGCAATACGCTCAAAAACCTGTTCAGATGGTTCTGTGGCCACCAGGGAAAAACACTTATCCATCACCAGTGTGTCATGCTGCCAGGCAGATGCAAAATCAGCGGTAAACTGCCCGAATAAACCCGGATTTACCTGCTGACAGGCAGTCAGTACTGCTATCGTATCTGTCATATTATCAGCTTGCTGGTATTGCTGTGTTAACAGCGCCTCACCTGCCGGTAAAGCGGCCAGATAATAGAGACAGGTATTACGCAGCAATCGTCTGGCGGTTGCCGCTTCATCATAGCGATAAGGTTCAGGCAGTAAACGCTGATAGCAGTCTGCAAACTCTTTTGCCAGTGTTGTGGCAAGTAACTGACGATAACCACTCAGACATTGCAGAATACCCTCTACCGGGATCTGCTGGTACTGCTCAGCCAGAGTGTCAAAATCCGGTAACCGGAGTAACTCGGCAGTAAGCGCAAGATCTGCCAGCGGATTATTTAACCAATTGCGTAATAAAGCCGTCAGGCTGTCAGACAATATCGGTTGACTACCGGTGTCGATAGATGCCCTGACCTGCTGGCTCCATAACTGCTGCATGGCATCCCAGCGGGCAAAACCATTTTCGGCCTGGGCGGCTATCAGTAATAAATCCTGCTCACAATACTGGTGCAGCAGTTTTACCGGAGCTGAAAAATCTTCCAGTAATACCAGCACCGGTGAGGCTTTTACTCCCTGAAATACAAACTGCTGCTCAGCCTGATTCAGTAACAGCAGTTCACGTTGATTTACCTGTTTATCTTCTGATAACAGCTGGATCTTTACCGGGATAAGCAATGGCTTTTTTTCAGTCTGATCTGACGTTGGCGGCGTATATTGCCGCAACGTCAGGATTAACTCTTCTGTAGCAGCATGATATTGCTTCGAGACTGTCAGTTCCGGTGTCCCCGACTGGCTGTACCATAACCTGAACTGGCTCAGGTCGGTCTGGTTGGCATCTTCCATTGCCTTAACAAAGTCATCACAGGTTACTGCCTGACCGTCATGCCGTTTCAGGTAAAGACTGATCCCGCGGTTAAAGCCATTTCTTCCCAGAATGGTTTGCAGCATGCGGATAACTTCTGCGCCTTTATCATAGACAGTAACGGTATAGAAGTTATTCATTTCAAGCACTTGTTCCGGTCTGATAGGATGTGCCATCGGGCCGGCATCTTCTGCAAACTGCGCGGTCCGGATTACTTTTACCGCATCAATCCGGTTCAGGGTGGCAGAAGACATATCGGCACTGAATTCCTGATCACGAAACACGGTCAGCCCCTCTTTCAGGCTCAGCTGAAACCAGTCACGGCACGTTACCCTGTTACCTGTCCAGTTATGGAAGTATTCATGCCCGATAATTGATTCGATATTGAAATAATCTTTATCGGTGGCGGTTTTTTCATCGGCCAGCACATATTTGCTGTTGAAAACATTTAATCCTTTGTTTTCCATTGCTCCCATATTAAAGAAATCAACAGCCACCACCATGTAAATATCCAGATCATATTCCAGATTAAAACGCTGTTCATCCCAGCGCATGGCCCGTTTTAATGAATCCATGGCAAAACCTGCCCGCGGCAGGTTTCCTTTATCTACATAAAGTTCCAGCTTAACAGCCCTGCCCGATGCGGTGATAAACTCATCGGTAAGCAAATCAAAATCACCGGCGACCAGCGCAAACAGATAACAGGGTTTAGGAAAAGGATCATGCCAGGTGACTTCAGTAAAACCGTTATCCAGCTGTTTTTCACTGATCTTATTGCCATTGGATAACAGATACGGATAGCGGGTTTTATCGGCAATAATCGTGGTGGTATACACCGCCAGTACATCGGGCCGGTCCGGATAATAAGTGATACGGCGAAAGCCCTCAGCTTCGCATTGTGTACAGAATGCCCCACTGGCCAGATACAGGCCTTCAAGCATCGTATTTGCCGCCGGATTAATTTCGGTTACCAGTTGCAGTTCGAATTGTGCGGGAACATCATTAATAATCAGCATATCTTCAGTTTGCTGATATTGCTCTGATAACAGCAAATAACCATCAATACTGACAGATAGCAGCTTCAGTTGCTGCCCGTCCAGCATAAGCGCTTTTTCGGAGCGCTGGCGCTGCACTGTCATCTGAGCCGTAACTTTGGTTGCTTCCGGATCCAGCTCGAAGGTTAAATGCAGCTTTTCTATGGAAAAATCGGGAGAACAATAATCAGATAAACGTTTTACTGTACGCTCAGTACCTGCCACAGACATTCAGTACTCTCCTAAACTTTTAATTCACTATCAGGATAAAAAAGCCTGAACAATGTTCAGGCTCCGGTTCAGACGTTGTTCGCATCAAGCTGCGACCTGACCGATTCCGGCGGGGTTAAGCGTAAAATCTTAATCCCCAGATAAGCATAGATAATCGCCAGCAACGGGTTGATCCAGTTAAAAAAGGCATATACGGCATAATCCAGCGGATTAACCTGTAGTACGCCATGCATGTAAGCTCCGCACGTATTCCAGGGGATCAGCGGGCTGGTAATAGTACCGCCGTCTTCCAGAGTTCTGGATAAATTTACCGGAGCCAGCCCCCGCCGTTCATACTCTTCTTTATACATCCGGCCCGGCATTACAATAGACATATATTGATCAGCCGTCAGAATATTAGTGGCAAAACAGGTAGCGATGGTACTGGTAATTAAAGAGCCCGTACTACGGGCATAGTGCAGAATCCCCTGTACGAATTTACGCAGCAAGCCGATTTTTTCAATCACCGCTCCAAACATCATGGCAGAGAAAATCAGCCAGACGGTATTCAGCATACTGACCATACCACCACCACTGAGCAGTTTATCCAGATCCTGGTTACCGGTATCCATCACTAAACCAGATGCCAGTGTACTCCAGACCAGTTTGATACTGCCCAGTATCACCGGTAAATCAGTATCAATCAGCCGGACAATCAGGCTTTGCTGAAACAATAAAGCCCATACCCCACCCAGCAATGCTCCGAGGAAAACCGTAGGAAAAGCCGGTACTTTCTTTACCGCCATAAACAGCAGGACAAACAATGGCACCAGCGATATCCAGCTGATATTAAAGTTCTGCTGTAACACTCCACTGATTTCTGCAATATGCTGAGAATCGACATTTACATCCGTATTTAAGCCGATAATGGCAAACAAGACGATAGCCAGGGTAATACTGGGAATAGTGGTCCACATTAAATGGCGGATATGTTCAAACAACTCAACACCGACAACCGCTGGCGCCAGGTTTGTTGTTTCACTCAAAGGAGATATTTTATCACCAAAATAGGCTCCGGATACTATGGCTCCGGCGGCTATCACCGGGGATAATCCAAGGCCGGTAGCCACTCCGATCAGAGCAACCCCAATAGTGGCAGCAGTTGTCCATGAACTGCCAATACTCATAGACACAATACAGCAAATCAGGCAACTTGCTGCATAGAACCATCCCGGGTTAAGTAACTGCAGACCATAATAAATTAACGAAGGCACAGTCCCTGACAACAACCAGGTACCAATTAATGCCCCGACAGAAAATAAAATCAATACCGCATTTAATGACAGCGATATTCCTTTTACCATTGAGCTTTCAATATCCTGCCAGCGGTAACCATTTTTCAGGCCAATAACCGCAGCAACGGCAGTGGCAATAAATAATGCGATCTGATTCGGGCCAAATGAGGAATCGTCAGAAAATAAATAAACGGATATTGAAAGCAAAACAATCAATACCAGTAATGGCAGAGAGGCATCTAAAAAGCTTGGCGCTTTAACTTGATTTTGCATAAATATGTCTCTGGAATTCAGTTTAACCGGGCACTTAAATAATACCGATCAGGTTCAGGAAAACAGCTATAATAGCGACAGGTGTGAACCACCGGATGCCAAAACGCCACAGAAAGTAACCTGCAGAACGAATCCGGAGTTCTTCCTGAGTAACCTGTTGCTTCATTACCCAGCCGGCAAACAGCGCAATCAGCAAACCGCCCAGAGGTAACATGATTGCAGATGTCAAATAATCTATAGCTTCAAAGAAATTATGAATCGTCTTACCAAGAACGGTTATTTCAAACTGCGTCCAGGATGCGCCGGTAAAAGAATATACCGTCAACAGGCTCACAAACCACAGAGAACAACCAGACAAAATAGTTGCCATCCAGCGACTGAAACCTTTAGATTCAACCAACCATGCCACCGTTGACTCAATCATTGCAATAGCAGAGGTAAAGGCAGCAAAGCCCAGCATAATAAAAAATAACGTGCCAAATAATGCTCCGAAAGGCATTTCCCCGAAAGCTATTGGCAGCGTAACAAATATTAGTCCCGGCCCCTCCCCCGGCTCCAGGCCATAACCAAATACCAGCGGATAGATAGCGATACCCGCCAGCAAAGCAACTGTCGTATCAATTAATGCAATGCATAACGAGGTTTTAGCGATAGAAATATCAGAGGGGAGATAAGCCCCGTAAATAATCATTGCTCCCGAGGCCAGGCTCAGGCTGAAAAACGCATGACCTAATGCCAGTAATACACCATTCATGGTCAGCTTTGAAAAATCAGGCCGGAACATAAAATCGGCAGCCTGGGCAAAAGCACCGTTAAATGCGGCGTAGACCGCCATAACGATTACCAGCAAAAAGAGTGCGGGCATCAGGTAACTAACGGCTTTTTCCAGCCCTTTATGTACGCCTTTACCTACAACCAGAACCGTAGCCAGTAAAATCAATGTTGACCAGAACAGTAAAGCAGCAGAATCAGAAATAAATGTACCGAAAAGTGTTGCAGAAGATTCAGCAGTCAGGCTATCGAACTCTCCAGCAACACCCTTAAAAACATAAGACAGTGCCCAACCGGCAATAACAGCATAAAATGACAGAATGAGATAACTGGCAACCAGACCGCTCCAGCCTGCAATCTGCCACTTAGTACTGGCTTTGGCTTCTATGGCCAGTGCTTTAACTGAATATCCGGGACTTTGCCGTCCCCGCCGTCCGATCATCACTTCGGCCATCATAACCGGGATACCTATCAATAAAATACAAAACAGGTAAACCAGCACAAAGGCCCCGCCACCGTTCTGCCCCATCATATAAGGAAACTTCCAGATATTTCCAAGACCAACAGCAGCACCGGTGGCCGCAAGAATAAATGCCATACGGCTGGACCAAAGTCCATGAACGGATTGGTGTGTTCCTGACATAAGTAACCTTTTATAATTATTATGTTTTATTTATATAATCATAGAAAAGGCGGTCTAATACCGCCCTTTTTATAACCAGCAATTTATTAATTTTTAGCTGTCTTGTTCAGCAATAATAAATCTGCTGTGATATTTGCAGTTTCTTCCAGAAAAGGATCCAGCTTCTCCAGAAACTCTGGCGCATCATCAGCAGTTTCAATTGCTGGTAATTCAAAGCGTGTCAGCCGCTCATTAATGCGTTTTAATTCTTTAGCCTTTGCTTCATCGCGTTTAGCAATACGCTCAGACTCTTTCAATGAAATGGTTTTATCGCTGATATGCTCTCTGTATTCCGCAATATCTTCCTGCAGATATGCAAATTCCTGATCGTTTGCAATTCTGGCCTGGTGTTTTTCTTGCAACAGAGGAATATAAGGGCGTAAGTCATTTACAGAACGGTAGCCGGCTGCAGCAATAGAATCCCACGGTAAAGCATATTCTTCCTTGCTTTCTCCCCATTCAGACGGGTCAATCGCACTGGGGAACAGAATGTCCGGAATAACGCCTTTATGCTGTGTGCTGCCACCATTAATACGATAGAACTTGGCAATGGTATATTGCACACTGCCCAGCTGGCTTTCAAACATATCGTAAATGCGGCCAATACCCCGGTGCTGCTGTACGGTGCCTTTACCGAAAGTTTGTTCGCCTACAATCAGTGCCCGTCCGTAATCCTGCATAGCTGCCGCAAAAATTTCAGATGCAGAAGCACTGTAGCGATCCACTATTACTGTCAGCGGACCATCGTAGTAACTGATACCGTCATTATCCTGGGAAACAGATACTTTGCCGTTACCTTCCCGGATTTGAACAACAGGGCCTTTATCAATAAACAGCCCGGTTAATAAGGTAGCTTCCTGTAAAGAACCACCACCATTACCGCGTAAATCGATAATAATGCCATCAACTTTTTTCTCAGAAAGCTCTGCCAGCAGCTTTCTGACATCTTCCGCCAGATTATTATAGAACCCCGGAATATTGATAACGCCGATTTTCTGATCCAGCTTAGTCAGCTTGGGCTCCAGAATTTCAGCTTTGGCTGCGCGATCTTCAAGGCGTATCTTATCTCTGACAATGGTGATTACCTGCGCCTGACTGGTGCCGATGTCGCTGCCAGCAAGTACCTGTAAACGTACAGTACTCCCCTTGGGGCCTTTGATTAAATCGACAACATCATCCAGCCGCCAGCCAATCACATCAACAAAGTCTTCTTTATCCTGCGCAACACCAATAATTCTGTCTTTGGGTTTCAGTTTCTGCGTCAGATCTGCCGGACCACCCGGTACCAGGCTCTGAATAACGGTATAGTCGTCATCAGCACGTAACACGGCCCCGATACCTTCCAGAGATAAATTCATTTCCTGCTGAAAACGATCTGCATTACGGGGAGAAAGATAAGAGGTATGGGCTTCAATCGTTCTGGCAAACGAATTCATAATCAGCTGAAAGACATCTTCACTCTGCGTTTGTGCCAGACGCTTCTGGGTATTGCGGTAACGCTTGGTCAGCAACGTTTTAATTTCTTCGTCGTTTTTACCTGTCAGTTTCAGGTTAAGCGCATCAAATTTAACTCTTTGCCGCCATAGTTCATCAAGCTCTGCAGTATCTTTCGGCCAGTCAGCTTGTTCCCTGTCATAGTGATAAGAATCATCTGCGGAGAAATCAAACTCTTTATCCAGTAACGCTACCGCATAATCAAAACGTTCTGAACGGCGCTTCATGGTCTGGTTAAACATATCAAAGGCAAACGTCAGATCACCTTTCTGTATTGCCGCAGAGAAGTTATTACGGTTTTTGGCAAAAACCTCAACCTCTGACTCCAGCAGAACATTACGGTAATAGTCGAGATTTTTCAGATAAGTATTAAAGACTTTTACTGAAAACTCTTCATCCAGTTTTACCGGCACATAATGCCCGCGGGTAAAATAAGACGTAATGCGCTTAGTGGCCGTTGCATGCTGAGATTCCTGAGCCAGAACAGGTAAATTCTGTTCGGTTGCAACCTGCACCGATACGGATGCAGCCTGCACGCTGGCCGCCAGCAATGCTGCAGCAAAAAATACTGATAGTTTCTTCATACGCTACTCTGTTTGGGTCAGGCCTGATACAGACTGTCCTGACGGGTTTTAACCACCATACCAGAACCCAATTGTACTGTCACATCTTCACGATGTACTTCCAGAACAGTTGCCAGCATTGGAGCCTGTCCCAGTTTTACCAGCACTTTATCTCCCGTTTTAATCTCAGTAGAGGTTAAAGATTGCAACGGAGGTAATTCTTTGACAGCAGGTTTTGAGACCGGTTTGCTGGTGTTATTCTTAATATCAGTTTTCTTAGAGGGGGATGCAGATGTTTTGTTCGGATTTTTTTTGTAAGGCGGCTTTTTATCTGTCTGTTGTCTGGCCCGTGCTTCCTGCAACTTCGCTTTACGGACTTCAGCCGCTTTAGCCTTGCTTTGTTCCAGTGTAATGCTGGCATGTTCTGCCTGCTGCTGATCAATCAGCTCTCCGGCCGTCCCGTCCAGATCAATACGGGCAACACCGGCTTTTGTTGCCTCAAGATAACGCCAGCTTGAAGTATAAACTCTTAAAGCCTGCCGTAATTGCGTTTTGCTGACGTTGTCGTCGTCTTTCAGTCTTTCAGCCAGATCCTGAAAAATACCGACTTTCAGCGGTCTGGCTTCCCCTTGCAGGCTGAAACACAGCGGAAACTTGTTTGCCAGATAAGCCAGCAATTCTTTCACATTAGTAGGTTTGACATGTTCATCAATCGGGGTTGTCATTAAAAGGTTCACTCTTCTTCATCATCAGTATGCAGTTCAGGCATACCTTCCTCTAATTGATTCCGCACATAAATAATGGCCCAATCAATCAGCTCTTCTTCCTCTGCTTCAAGCAGAACCGTATCGCCCCGCAACTCATCCCATAATCGCGGCAACAAAAATTCAATATGCTCGGATTCAATATCATCGGGCAGAATATCCCAGACGGCATGAAAGATCGCATTTATGCGATCTGCAACAATTTCTTCTTCACCATCCCAGTCGCCCACTTCACTCACACTGAGCAAATAATCATGCACAGAATACAATGCTTTCACGATAGCGCTGCCAGATGTTGTTCAAATACACTGACTATTGCAGCAAGCCCCTGCTGGTCTTCTGCATCAAAACGCGCCAGCAATGGGCTGTCTATATCCAATACCGCAATAATTTCATCTTTAAAGCGAACCGGCAGCACAATTTCTGAATTACTGGCAGCATCGCAGGCAATATGTCCCGGAAATTCATGTACATCTGTGACCAGCTGAATCTCACCGGTAGCCACGGCAGTTCCGCAGACCCCTTTACCTACCGGAATACGGACACAGGCCACCTGCCCCTGAAATGGCCCCAGCACCAGCTCTCCGTCACGCATAATATAAAAACCCGCCCAGTTTAAATCCGGCAGGTTATTAAAAAGTAAAGCACTCAGATTTGCCATATTGGCAATAAGATCGGTTTCCTGTTCAATTAAAGAACGGCTCTGTTGTAATAACAGGCTATATAATGCGGTTTTCCCACTCGCCATCTGAAAATTCTGCTCAAACTAATGAGTCTCCTACATTACTTGTTTTGCAGCAGAAATTAAACCTTTTCAGTTGAAAGTTTTCGTTCCATACCGCGGGTTTTACAGTAAATTCTGTCTTTTTGTCTAAAGCTTGTACTACAGATGGGAAATCTCTGCCGTAAGCGGGTTAGCCGGATAATACCGTGCCGCAACCTGGGGCTGATGGCTGAAATGGCGGGTATCCTTATAGGGCAGCTTCATAAAACCACCAACCCCTTCCCCGGTAATCAACGATACTTTTGACAGGATATTCTTTAACAGCTGGCTGAACAGTGTTTCGGCCGCCGGGTCCAGTAAGCGGTAATAGCTGTGAATTTTCATATAAAGTGGCGTAACCTCGAAGATAATACAACCGGTGTGTCTGATCAGGTTAAGCCGGGCAATATCATCCATAATGGCATCAGGCAGCACCAGCTGTTCATCCGGATCTTTACCATCTTCAAAATAAGAATGCTGTTTACTGGCATCTTCGTTGCTGAGTACCGGAGCAAGCTGATACGGGATCTGCATATCATCCGTTGCACAAAAAGGCTGGGAAGTACTCTCCCGGCTGAAATGCAGGGTATTACGGGCATTAAACAGGCAGGCTTTGAATGTGCCGACCTTACCGATAGCCCTGGCCAGGGTAACCACATTGTTCACCGCCAGAGAAAATGCCCTGGCCTGGTTGTGATTATAAAGATTAAGGCTGGAATCGACATATATTCCTCCAGGTTGCCAGTGTACCGCCAGGCCACCGACTACCGGATAACGGGCTAAACGACTTACCGCAGCAACAAACGCTTTTTCAGTTTCGCCCATCCCTTCCAGATAATGCTTGTAATATCGGTCAAGCTGCACATCGTCAACATACGCTATTTGCTGTTCTTCGTTATGTTCCCGCAAAAAAGACTTACGGGATGAATAGACCACCGTATCCAGTTCCCGGAAATTCGGGCTGACCCATACCGGCAATAATGGTTCATCGGTAAATAGCGGCAGATCAGGCAGGTTAAGATGACGCAGCCTTGGCATATGCTTCAGAAAATAATCGCCGGCCTGCTGGCGCAGCTGAATATCGTCCGACAGCATACTGTCCAGCATAGTGGCAAACTCCACTGGCAACCCTAAGCTGCGGGCAGGAATGGCTTTACAGCCAAAACGGCAGGACTGCCCGGATGCCAGTGCATAAAGCGTACTGGCCACCCCCTGCTCGTCAAATCTGGGGCTGGATAGCTGCCCGGTACGTTGTTCCGGCCCGATAAAATACACATCCCCCATTCTGGCATTGGAATGTTGCAAATCGGCTGACATCAGTTGCATCACATTATTGGAAATATATTGCCCCTGGGCATCAAGCTGGGCAAATACGGAAGAACCCCAGTCAATTAAGCTGATACGGCCGCTTTGGGCATCATATACCAGATTGGACGGTTTAATATCGCCGTGCACGACAGGAGCCGCTTCCCCGGCTTTGTGATAAGTACGCAATATTTGCAACAGTTCTGCCAGTTGCACGGCAATATCGATCAGTAACCGCACAGGCAAACGACCTGTCTGCAGGCTGTATTGCTCCAGATCAATCCCGGCAGCCCGACCCATCATCAGAATGCCCTGTTTCCTGATCACCTGATAAGTAATATAACGGGGTATGGCCGGGTGAACGATCTGCGACAGCATATAAGCTTCATCAGCCAGACGTTCCTGTATATGCTGTGGTAAATTTATTCTGGAAAACTTAAAGACGCAGGACTCACCATCAATTCCCTGACCGGCAAAAGCAAAACCATAAGCGCCTTTACCAATCAGTTCGATATTTTTATATCCCAGTTTTTCCAGCTCATGAATACACAATGCCACCCAGTCTTTCAGTTTTTTGGCATCATTGGCATTCAGCAGATAAACTGACTGTTCTTCCGGAATATAAAAATTACGTAAGTTACGTTCCTGCATCAGAGTTTGTTATCTACAAAAATCAGATATTCGTGGATCTTATTACCCGAACATTTGAGTATATTGGCAAAAGGAACGGTTAATGTATTGCCATCATGGTAGGTGTAAGTAACAAACCCCTGACAAATTATGGTGTTATCAATCTGCCATGAATCAACAACATCATGTTTAATTGCGCGAATTGAATCAAAAAATGCAGTAATATAGCCCGTTATATGCTCCTTACCACTGACAGCAGGCTGATTACCAAACCGGAAAACCCCATCCGGGGCCAGAAAATCGATAAAGGCTACGGTGTCTTTTTCATCAATACACTGGAACAGTTTTTTGAGCATACCGCCTGTCACTCCTTATATCTCACTTAACTACTTACACCATTCTTAACAATGACTGCGGGCTAATCAATAGAGTATAAGCAGAATGTGCAATAAAAATGCCCCGGCAATGGTAACACTACCGGGGCATCAGGTTTTATGCTGGTATTTTAAGACATAGCCAGCAGCATACTATCTGGCTGCTCCAGGTATTGCTTCCACAAATTGGTAAAACGGGCAATAGTGCCACCATCAATTACCCGGTGATCGCCTGACCAGCTGATCTGCATCAGTTGCCGGGCTTCAACTTCACCATTACCGTTAAAACGTGGTAAAGCCTGCACTTTGCCTAATGCCACAATTGCTACTTCCGGTTTATTAATAATTGGTGTTGCTACCGTACCGCCAATTGCACCAATATTCGAAATGGTGATAGTACCGCCTTTAAGATCTGCCGGGCTTACCCGGCCATCGCGGGCAGCGTCAGTCAAACGGGTTAATTCGGCAGCGATATCGACGATAGACAGCTGCTGACAACCTTTGACATTAGGTACCAGTAAACCAATTTTAGAATCAACAGCGATCCCGATATTATGATCAGCACGATAAGTCAGTTCTGTGCAATCAGCATTAACCTGACTGTTCATAATCGGAAACTGCTTAATCGCCAGCGATAACGCCTTGATAAAGAATGGCATCATGGTCAGTTTAATCCCTTGCGCCGCATATTGCTCTTTTAAACGCTGGCGCAGGGTTATCAGGTCCGTTAAATCAATTTCTTCGCAATAGGTAAAATGCGGAATGGTATTAACTGAATCAGCCATCTGTCTGGCCATCGCCGCTTTGATGCCTTTTATTGGTTCAACCCTGTCAACCTCTGATGTTGCTGAAGATGTCGCAGCAGAGCCTTTAGTTACAGTGCAGGATTTTTCTGCTGTCTGTGGCTGGTTTTTAGCCGCAGCAAAAGCAGTGACATCCTGCTTAAAAACACGCCCCTTATCACCACTACCCGCCACCTCAGTCAAATCAATATTTAATTCCCTGGCTAAACGGCGTACCGCCGGGCTGGCAACCGCTTTCTGGCTGGCAGAAGTTACGGCAGCAGTTATCTTCTGTGCTTCAGCCTTCGGTGGTACATCACCTGAACTGACAGTAGCTGTTACTGGCGCATGCCCTTGTATACTCATTGCAAACAAAGGTTTATGGACACTGGCAATATCTCCTTTTGCATAATACAGCCTGGTAACTGTACCCGAATGCTTCGCCGGGATCTGCACCAGTGCTTTGTCGGTCATCACATCACATACCGGCTGATCTTCTTTAATATGCTCGCCTTCCTGCACCAGCCAGTCCACTATTTCACATTCAACAATACCTTCGCCGATATCCGGCAGAATAAAATCTTCGGTCACTGTGGTATTTGAAGCTGTTTCGGCAACTTTTCCGGTAACCGCTTCATTACTGCTGCTTTCTGGCAGTTCCATCTCAAACAGTGGCTGATGAACCTTAGCAATATCACCTTTCTGATAATATAAACGGCTGACAATACCATCATGCACCGCCGGGATCTGCACCAGTGCCTTATCGGTCATCACATCACACACCGGCTGATCTTCTTTAATATGCTCGCCTTCCTGCACCAGCCAGTCCACTATTTCGCATTCAACAATGCCTTCGCCGATATCCGGCAGAATAAAATCTTTTTTCATTGCTGCCTCCGGTCAGAAATTTACTGAGCGTTTGATCGCTTCATAGGTTTTCAGATGATCAGCCACATATTCTTTTTCCAGTGCCAGCGGGTAAGGTGTGTCCAGTCCGCAAACCCGCTCGATAGGGCTCTCCAGATACAGGAAACAACGATGTTGAATAGTAGCAGCGATTTCACCGGCAAAACCGCCGGTTAAAGGCGCTTCGTGGTTAATGACCAGGCGGCCGGTTTTCAGCACAGATTGCGTTACGGTATCAGCATCCCACGGTAGTATGCTGCGTAAGTCAATAATTTCACATGAAATACCATCCTGCTCTGCCATTTCAGCTGCTTTCTGGATAATTTCAACCTGAGCCCCCCAGGCCACTAAAGTAATATCTTTACCTTCTTTCAGCACTTCGGCCTGCCCAATAGGCAGTTCGTAATAATCTTCCGGAACCTCGCCTGTTGAAGCACGGTATAATTTTTTAGGTTCAAAGAAGATAACCGGATCAGGACAATTAATCGCTGCCAGCAGCAATCCTTTCGCCTGATAAGGATCACGGGGTACAACCACTTTCAGCCCGGCAGTATGAGCAAAATACGCCTCTGGTGACTGACTGTGATAATGGCCGCCCGCAATACCACCACCATAAGGTGTACGGAAAACCAGACCACCAACATTAAACTCATTGCCGGAGCGATAGCGAAACTTCGCAGTTTCATTGACGATTTGATCAAATGCCGGAAAGATATAGTCTGCAAACTGGATTTCAGCTACCGGTTTCATGCCCTGTGCAGCCATGCCATTTGCAAAGCCTGCAATACCCTGCTCGGTTAAAGGCGTATTGAAACAGCGGGCCTTGCCGTATTTTTCCTGCAGTTTGCTGGTTGCCCGGAACACACCACCAAAATACCCGACATCCTCGCCAAAGCAGACAACACTGTCATCTTTAGCCATAGCCAGATCAAGCGCATTATTAATGGCCTGCAACATATTCATTTTTGCCATTAATCAAGTCTCCCTGAGGTTACAGGATAAGCCTGCGGATATTTCCTGATATGTGTTTTTAATTGCTCAAGCTGCTGTTCCAGCAAAGGAATGGGTGCTGCATAGACATCAGAAATAAGATGCTCAATACCCGGTTTGGCTATTTTTTCTGCCGCTTTCAATGCTTCCAGTATTTCTGTACGCAGTGCTTCTGTTTTAACTTTATCTTCGGCTTCATCCAGCCAGCCCTGATTTTGTAACCACAGACGAAAACGTGAAACCGGATCATTGCGCCGCCAGATTTCCTCTTCTTCTTTTGAGCGATAACCGGAAGGATCATCAGATGATGAATGCGCCCCAAGACGATAGGCAATTGATTCAATCAGAACAGGCTCACTATGTTGCAGTGCATACTCTCTGGCCATCTGCGTTGCCTGATAAACCGCCAGCACGTCAGCACCATCAACCCGTAAAGCTTTCATACCATAACCGACAGCGCGGCAAGCTATACCATCACCGACAAATTGTTCATTGGCCGGAGTAGAAATGGCATAACCGTTATTACGGCAGAAAAAAACCACCGGCGCTTTATGAACTGCGGCCATATTCAGCCCGGCGTGAAAATCACCTTCGGATGCCGCACCTTCACCAAAATAACACAATGTAATATTGTCGAGTCCACGCAGTTTCTGTGCATAAGCATAACCACTGGCCTGAGGAATTTGCGTACCCAGCGGTGATGAAATTGTCATGTAATAAATATCTTTTGAACCATAATGCACCGGCATCTGGCGACCTTTTCCCAGGTCTTTTTCGTTCGAGAATAACTGGTTCATAAACTGTTCCAGTGTAAACCCGCGATAACGCAAGGCACCCTGTTCACGGTATTGCGCCATAATCATATCGGCATTATCCAGCGCTGCAGCACTGCCAACGGTTGCCGCCTCTTCACCAAGGCATTGCATATAAAAGCTGATCCGTCCCTGACGTTGAGCCGCCAGCATCCGTTCATCAAGTACCCGGATAAACACCATGGTATCGTATATTTTCAGCGCTTCTTCTTTAGTGAGCTTTGGTGCCTGCGCCCCGTTGTACAGACTGCCATCGTCTTTCAGAATACATAACGTCGGTATTGCTAAAGCATTTTTTTCAGTAAAAACTGCCTTATGTACCGTAGTAATGGTGGCATTGTTTGGGTTAGTCATAGAGTATCTCTTGGTTGTTACTCGTGGATAACTTTGTTACTGCCGCCTTGCTTATTGCCAAAAGCGGCCGATGTTCCTGCCATAATCTGCGCTATGTGCAGGATTTGCTTTTTATTATTTATGCGCAACTTTACCTTTACGTAAACTGCATTGCAACAAAATGAAGTATAGAGCCCGGAAGAGTAAGAGGAAAAGCCGTCAGGTTATATTTACTGACCAGAGCTGAAGCCAGCATAGCCCTGGTCCATTAATGCAGGTTATCAGCAACACTTCTCGGTATCACCATCAGCATCGCCCGTTGCCCTACAGCAACTTTTGCATTAGGAAAAATAAGAGCTTCGCCTTCACGTTCCACCCGGTATTCAGTATCACCATCAGTAGCCAGCAAAGTGCCTTTAGGGTAACAGGTGAAATTTTCAACATCCTCGGCAAAATGCAATTTAAAATCCTGAGTTTGTTTTACAATTGCCCGGAAAACTTCATAGATATGGAAATCCGTTTCATTAAATGGTTTCGTCGCAATGGGTTGCTGACAGATAAAAGCCCTCAGCGTTTCGCGTACCTGTTTAAAGCGGCTCATATCGTTTTGACCGAAAGGACGAACTTTTCCTAACTCAATGGTAAAAGCCTCAGCACCATGTACTGCCGAAGCATAGTAGCTGAACGTTGTTGCAGGCGTTTGCATCAGTAATACGGTATCAACTTCGCAGGCAAGTAAAAATTCAAACTGAGAGCGTTGCCAGGGTTTACCATGCAAAAAAGGATAAACCGCAAATTTTTCAAATCGCGAACCTCTGATCGCAGTATGCAGATCATATAAAAAGCGGTTACGGATAACTTGCGTTGTATCACCTGCCCGCTGATAAAAGCGGGTGACATATTCTTCCAATGCCTTTGCCCGTTTACGCTCAGCATTAACCAGCCCGGAACCTTTACTGTGATGCCCGGAAAACAACCGGTTCAGATTCTCTGTAACTTCCCGGCAGGATTGATTAATTGCCGGAGGATTGCCAAACAGGACCAGCAGACGGTGTTTCAGCGGTAATTTGCCAAGCAAAATATCCTTGACCAGTTCGGCACAAATTTCTATAGGTGCAGTTTCATTACCGTGAATGCCACAGGATAAGACAATATCATTCAGCCCGGGAGACCGGGGCTCAAAACAAATAACACCGGTATCCCATATTTCCACCGACAGGTTATTAACCTCCAGATTAAATGGGTGAAGACCATCCGGATGTTCCAGGGTTAACTGAAGAAAATCTCCGGAATCGGATAATTGCTGCTTCATTGCTACATCAGCTCTCTCTTGCTTCATGATGATGCCTTTTATACCAGCTAGCAGCACCAACCGAAAGCGTTTAGTTAAAAGCCACTACCTTATCCTGTACTGATTGCTTGGCTTTATACATAGCGGCATCAGCGTCGGCCAGTAATTGCTTTAATAAATAACCTGATATATCAGAAGAGCTTACGCCAAAACTGGCTTTTAATGTAAAGATGTGCCCTGAAGATACGGTATCAATACCTGTAATAGCGTCATGGCAAATTTCAGCCAGCAAAACGGCTTTATCAGCCTGACAGCTGGGTAATAAAACTGCAAATTCCTCACCACCGATACGGCCAAATACGTCATTATTACGCATAAAGTTTTTGCAGATATTAACTATCTGCTGTAAAGCCCAGTCGCCGGTGGCATGACCAAATTCATCATTAATAGCTTTAAAATTATCCAGATCAAACAGAATCAGCGCCACTGGTTTACTGTTATTTTCACAGAACTCCAGCGCTACTTTTGCCTGATTATTAAAATGGTAACGGTTACTGATACCGGTAAGCAGATCAAATTCAGCCATAATCTTAAATCGTTTCCGGCCAATAAGGCCCCGATAGGAAAATATGGCAAGAACAATCAGCAGAACAGAGAAAAGTCCCATAATAATGCGGCCATTTTTAGCTTCATTCCGGTAAATATTCTGCTGCAGGTAAAGCAGTTCATTATCTTTATCCAGCAGCTCTATTCTCTGATTTTTGACCTCTATTTCACCTCTTGCCAGGTAATAGGCTAATTGTTGCTGGGTCTTGATGTCATGATATGCAATCTTTGCAGAGCTGAATTTTTCATAGAAACTCAGCGCTTCTTGATAGTTCTCCTGAGATTTGGCAATCAGATACAGAGACTCATAAGCAGTAATCAGCGGTAAATTTGAGTCATTAACATTAACCAGTTGTATTGCCTCTAACGATAATGTTCTGGCTGTATCGTAGTCTTTTTTATAAAGGTAGATTTGTGATGCAAGAGCCTGGAACTCTGCTATAAGTAAAGGATATTGGGTGCTTATTACTTCATCTTTATAAGAGAGATAATAATCGTAAGCATCTTCAAAGTTATTATTCTGAATAAAGAATCTGACCTTATAGGATCTTATAATATTAGCAAGAAGGTTCTCGTTATTTTCAAGGCAAATATTTATTGCAGAGTCAACATTTTCTGAAAAAACATCCCCCCTCCCTGACCATAAATAAGACTCTTGCTTATATGTATTAGAAAGACACTTCCCTTTTGTCGTTTTAGTTACTTTTTCATAATTAATAGCATAATTAAGACCAAG
>JARXRR010000180.1:0-386 GCA_033792355.1 Chromatiaceae bacterium AAb-1 | reverse complement strand
GATGCGATAGCCCACCATGAGCCGGGGATTATCGGGGTGCACTTTGAAGGGCCGCACTTATCCCTGCCCAAACGGGGCATTCACCCGCCCCGGCATATCCGCCCGCTATCGGACGCGGAGTGGCAATTGTACCGGCGGACGGATGTGGGCATCAAACTGCTGACGGTGGCACCGGAGACGGTATCCCCGGAGGATATCCGGACATTGACCCAACTGGGGGTGAAGGTCTTCCTGGGGCATTCGGATGCCGACAGCGACACTACCCTTCAGGCCTTGAATGCCGGTGCGGTGGGCTTTACCCACCTGTACAATGCGATGTCGGCGTTAGGCTCAAGGGCACCGGGGATGGTCGGGGTGGCCCTGGCAGACCCCGACAGCTGGTGCGG
>JARXRR010000071.1:0-15950 GCA_033792355.1 Chromatiaceae bacterium AAb-1 | reverse complement strand
GTTATTTGTTTAGTGTATTAATATCCTGACTACAGATATTTAGTGATAATAAGGTTACACATACTGTAAAGCAGTGATTTTCTGATGTGGCCTCCTGAAGAGAAGCTTATACATGTTTGTTATTGATCAGATGATTCTGCTGGCCTCGATGCTGGTGGTATTTGGGATTTTATCGAGTAAGTTATCCGCCCGGCTTGGTTTACCGGTATTAGTGCTGTTTCTGATGGTGGGGATGCTGGCAGGGGAAGAGGGGATTGGCGGCATTGCTTTTGATAATGCCCAGATTGCCCATGCACTCGGTTCATTAGCCCTGGCGGTTATTTTATTCGATGGCGGCCTGCAAACTCCAATGTCATCGATTAAGCAGGTGTGGAAACCCGCTTCTATACTGGCTACTCTTGGTGTATTTGTTACTGCAGCAATTACAGGCATTGCCGCTGCCTATATTCTGGATGTGCCATTATTCTATGGTTTGCTGATTGGCGCTATTGTTGGTTCAACCGATGCTGCCGCGGTATTCTCATTATTGCGCAATGCCGGTATTTACATTAATCCACGGCTGAAATCCACATTGGAAGTGGAAAGTGCCACTAACGATCCTATGGCAATCTTTCTGACAGTTGGTTTACTGGAAGTTATGGTAAACGGACTGGAGCCCGGTACCGGATTGTTAATGCTGTTTATCAAACAAATGGGTATCGGTACTGTGATTGGCCTGGCAGCTGGCTGGTTATCTGTGAAGGTTATTAATCGTATTGAACTGATGAGTTCCGGTTTATACCCGGTGATGGTTGCCGCTTTTGGTTTACTGGCATTTGGTGTTGCAGCAAACCTGGGAGGTAGCGGGTTTCTGGCAATTTTCATCGCCGGGGTGGTCATTGGTAACAGCCGGTTTGTGTTTCAGCGTAGTACGTTCCTGTTTCATGACGGTTTAGCCTGGCTGGGGCAAATCACCATGTTTGTGATACTGGGATTACTGATCAAACCATCGACCCTGATGGATGTATGGCTACAGGGGTTATTGATTGCATTGGTGCTGGTGCTGATTGCACGGCCATTGTCGGTTATTCCCGTACTGAAATTCTTTGGCTTCAATATCCGTGAAATTACACTGGTGTCCTGGGTTGGCTTACGTGGCTCAGTGCCGATTATTCTGGCAATTTATCCATTGATGTACGGACTGCCGGATGCCAATCTGATTTTTAGTGTGGTGTTCTTTGTGGTGCTAATATCTGCTACGGTTCAGGGGTCGACTCTGCCACTGGTTGCCCGCCGGCTGGGGTTGATTGAACCGCCACCTGTTACTCCGGCTGCTACTCTGGAAATTACCGCGCTGGGTGAGGTAGACGCTGATATTGTTGAATATCGTCTCGGTGAATCTTCCCGTGCTGTAGATCGTCGTTTATCGCAGCTTGCCCTGCCGGATGGCACGGTAGTCGCAATGATCACCAGAGGCAGCGAAGTTATTCCACCGCGGGGTTCCACTTTGCTGAAAGCCGGGGATCATCTGTTTATAGTGTTAAAACCGGACGTCCGTGGTTTTGTTGATGTTGTGTTTTCCGGAATGGCCGAGAGTACAGGGCATGAATTACCTGAGACTGAGCTGAAGCTAAAAGGAAGTACCAGAATCGAGGATGTTCAGCATTCTTATGGAATTTCCCTGACTGCTGATGCCACAGCTTCTCTGGATTCAGTACTACGGGATAAACTGGCAGATCAGGCGGCGCCAGGTAGTAATCTTGTTATCGGTGACGTAACGTTGTGTATCAGAGAAATGGTTGGTAAGCGGATTATTACTGTCGGAATTGTATTACCGGAACCAACGGCAGACGCGGTAACCGATGTCACTACTTAACACCAGAGCCCCTGATTTTTCAGGGGCTTTGTTTTCGCATACGGAATGTCAGGTTAGCTCCCGTATTTCTGAAATATCTTCCGTAGGTGAGCGGCCAAACAGCCGGTGATATTCACGGTTAAACTGCGACTGGCTTTCATAACCCACTTCGTATCCGGCGCTGGTGATATCCCGTTCACTGAGTACCATTAACCGTCGTGCTTCCTGCAAACGCAGCTGCTTCTGGTATTGCAGAGGGGTCATATTGGTGACGGCCTTGAAATGCTGGAAAAAACTGGCCGAGCTCATACAGCACAGAGTAAGCAGTTCATCTATATTGAACGGTTGTTTAAAGGTGGTTTTAATGTGCTGAATCGCTTTGCTGATCTGGCTCAGCCGGCTGTCAGCATTACTCAGTTGCTGTAGTGCGGCACCCTGTTCGCCTTTAACCAGCCAGTACATAATTTCTTTCTCTGCCAGCGGGGCCAGAATAGCTATACCATCGGGCTTATCCAGCAGTGAAAATAATCTGATTGCGGCATCCAGTAATCTGGGCGATGCCTGGCTGATCCCGACTCCGCGATATACCGTGCTATTGTGCTGTTTTGGCGGAGCTGGCATATCCAGTAACAGCTCTCCGAGGATTTTTAAATCCAGATCCAGCCGCAGGCATAAATAGGGTTCGTCCGGGCTGGCCTGAGTAATCTGGCCGGAAATAGGTGCATCGACAGAAATGACCAGATAACGGGCAACGTCATAATTAAAAATCTGTTCGCCCAGCATCACTTTTTTAGCACCCTGCACCACAATACACACTGCTGGCTGATGTACGGCATGCACCGGCTCGGTTGGTGAAGATGAACGAATAACCGACAGGCGCGGAATCAGGGTCTGGTGGATGCCGTCAGCAGCATAGTGCTTCTGCATCAGCCGGACTAATTCGCTGGCGCGTTCTGTAAAATCTGTCATCTGTGTTGTATTTCCGGCTCTTTCCTGTAGAGGATCATACCTGCATGGTGTAAAACACCGTCAATAAAGTCGCCATCTGCAGTAAAGCCGGTATCGTCCCGGTATTCAATATGATTGCCGGTGATCCGGTAATCACCCTGATAGGCGTTTTTCCGGTTGCCGCGTTGTTCAGTGTAACGCCCGTTAGCCAATAACTGATGACGGATATAACCATCAGCTGTTACCCACATGCCCGTATATTGATGGGGTGGTGTTGTCATTTTTTCTGCTTCCTGAGCGTTAGCTGATTCTGCACTGCCAGCATGCAAGCTGACGCTGGCAACCAGAGTAGTGAACAGATATAACGCTTTTCTGGTTAACATGAGCTGGTTCCTTTGTTGTATGCCGTTTAACTGCTGATATCGGTGCTGGCTGATAACTCTGCCCATTGCTGTAATTCCTGCAATCTGGCCTGGTATGCATTGCCCAGATACTGCAAGGCATCTGAACCTGCAGCAAATCTCTGCGGGCGGTTGTCTGCCCTGCTCAGCTGTACCAGAGCCAGCCCCAGCTTTGCCGGATCGCCGGCCTGCTGATGGTTATGCTGTTTGTAAAAGCCATTTACCTGTTCTGAATAAGCCTGGTAGTCTGCCAGTTGCAGGTCGCCATAACGGACCGAACTGTCATCCAGAAAGTCGGTACGGAAAAAGCCCGGCTGCACAATAGTGACGCTGATACCAAACTGCTTTACTTCCGGTGCCAGGCTTTCCGAAAAACCTTCTACGGCAAATTTGGTGGCGCAGTAAACGGATGCCGCTTCAAAGCCTAATGCTCCGCCGATAGAGGAAATATTGTAAATCTGGCCGCTGCGTTGCTGGCGCATATAAGGCAGGGCGGCGCGGGTTACCGCCATCAATCCAAACAGGTTAGTATCAAACTGTTGCGGAATATGATGGGCAGCAATTTCCTCGAATAACCCCAGCTGGCCGTAGCCGGCATTATTTACCAGTACATCCAGGCTGCCAAAATGTTCAAAGGCAGTTTTTACGCTCTGTTCTGCCTGTTGTGTATTGCAGACATCCAGTTGCAGTACCAGCAACCGCTGATATTGTGGGTATGCGGTCTGTAGTTTGCTGAGGTTGCGCCCGGTAACCACTACGTTATCGCCTGCTGCCAGTGCGGCATTGGCAATCTGTTGCCCTAACCCACGGGCGGCACCGGTAATAAACCAGGTTTTTTGCTGAGTATCTGACATGCTGTAGCTCCTGTTACTGTTGTCAGATGCAGCATGGCAGCATAGCCGGAAGGAATGGTAGAACGATATTCTTAACCGCTTGCCTGATTCTCGGGCAGCAATCAGGCTTCATCCTGCTCCAGCCTGTTATGCTGGGGGGCGCCCAGCATGGTCAGGATCTGTTGCTGGGCAGCATTCAGAATACTACGCCGTTCTTCTTCGTCATCAATCACTCTGGCAATTGTAACGGCCCCGACCAGCGAAGCCAGGATAGCTCTGGCTTTATCACGGATCAGGTTTGGCGTGTCCTGTGCCTTGCGCAGGCGGTTGAGGGCAATAATACGGGTTTCCAGCATTTTGCACAGGTGTTCGTAGGAGCTCTGGAACAGAGCGCGGATACGGACATTATTATTACCGATTTCATTAAACAATACGGTTTCAGGGCCGGGTTTCTGGCTGCCGAGCTGGCGTAATCCCCAGTAATTTGCCGCCAGCGCAATCAGTTTTTTGACTGACAGAGGTGTTTTTACCAGACGGGAACGACCACTGTCTTTCAGGGTTTCCAGAAAAGATGCTGAATACAGTGCTTCTTTGGAATCAAAATGGGCATAGAAGGCCCCGTGAGTCATCCGGGCTTCTTTCATAATCTGGTTGATGGAAACCTGTTCAAAACCGTGGCGGAAAAACAGTTCAGTAGCGGACTGCAGTATCCGGGCACGGGATTTGAACTTATGATCCCTGGCGTAAGGCATAGGCTGTTATCCTTCTTTTCCGCTGTTGAATATTACCTTGATCATATGGTATCCGGCGTTAGCATTATTAGCTAATCAGGCAACGTGACAGAGGATCCGATGAGTTCACCGATTGTTATAACAGGTATGGGTATAGTCAGCCCTCTGGGTTGTGGTGTCAAGACAGTCTGGCAACGGCTGACAGCTGGTCAGTCCGGAGTGGGTTTTATCGATCGCTTTGATACCAGCGATTTTCCGGTCAAAATTGCCGGATTGGTGCCGGTAAAAGAACAGGATGCCGCAGCCGGGCTGGATATTGATGCCATAGTCGAACCCAAAGAGCGCAAAAAACTGGACCCCTTTACGGTTTATGCGCTGGCCGCAGCAGCAGAGGCATTGGCTCAGGCTGGCTGGGTTCCGCAAACTGAGGAGGAACAGCAGGCTACCGCTACTATTATCGGCACTGGCATTGGTGGCTTTACTACCATTACTCAGGCGCAGAAAACGCTCGACAGCCGCGGTTACCGTAAATTATCGCCTTTTACGGTGCCGGCTTTCCTGGCTAATCTGGCGGCGGGTAACCTGTCTATCCGTTATGGTTTCAAAGGGCCGCTGGGCAGCCCGGTAACCGCCTGTGCTGCCGGTGTGCAGGCGATTGGCGATGGTATGCGGCTGATCCGCAGCGGTGAGGCAAAGGTTGCACTGGTCGGTGGTACAGAATCCTGTGTGGATCCGCTGTCTCTGGCCAGTTTTAACGCCCTGAAGGCCTTATCGACCCAGGCTGACAATCCGGAAACGGCTTCCCGTCCGTTTGATGCGGCCCGCAACGGTTTTGTAATGGGGGAAGGGGCGGGTTTGCTGGTGATTGAAACCCTGGAACATGCGCTGGCCCGCGGAGCTAAACCGCTGGCGGTAATCAGCGGTTATGGCACCAGCAGCGATGCCTATCATATTACTTCCGGGCCGGAAGATGGTGCCGGAGCCGCTGCGGCCATGCGCCGGGCGCTGACAATGGCCGGCCTGCAACCTCAGGATATTCACTATGTGAATGCCCATGCCACTTCCACTCCTGTGGGGGATCAGGCTGAGGTGGCAAGCCTGCGTAATGTGTTTGGCAGTCAGTTGCCCGGTATTCCGGTGTCATCCACCAAATCTGCTATCGGTCATCTGCTGGGTGCAGCCGGTGGGGTGGAAAGCATTTTTACCGCGCTGGCGGTAATAAACGATATGCTGCCGCCAACCCTGAATCTGGAACAGGTGGATGACACGATGCAGGATCTGGATTTTGTTCCCAATCAGGCCAGAGCCCACACAGTACGGCACGCCCTCTGTAATGGTTTTGGCTTCGGTGGCGTTAATGCTGCGCTGATCATCAGCAAAATACCGGACTGACAAAATCCGGACTGAGTAATTCCTTCCCTGCCAGATGCCGTTTACCTGAGGTGAGCGGCATCGGTTGTTCCGGCATTCATTTATTGCTTATTTTTGTAAGCGCTTACATTGCGGGTTTTTCATGCTACCTTATAAGTTGTTCCGTATATCAGAAAGCATAATATTTAACGGAAAACGGGGGAACTATGCGACAAAGGTGGCAATTTTTACTGTTGGTGATACTGCTGGGCTGTACGCTGCATGCCGGGGCAACCGGTTTTCTGCGGGCAGAAGGTAGCCGCATTGTTGATGCGGATAATCAGCCGGTAATACTGCGTGGTATGGGGCTGGGTGGCTGGATGCTGCAAGAGGGCTATATGCTGGAGCTTGGCAATCTGGGACCACAGCATAAAATCAGGGCTGCGTTCAGCGAGTTAATCGGGCCGGAAAAAACAGCAGAATTTTATCAGGCTTGGTTGCAGAACTTTATTACCAAAGCCGATATTGATGCCATGGCCAGCTGGGGCTATAACTCGGTACGGCTGCCGCTGCATTACAACCTGTTTACGCTGCCGGTGGAACAGGAGCCGGTGCCTGGACAGCATACCTGGCTGGATACCGGCTTTGAGATGACGGATCAATTGCTGCAATGGGCGAAAGCCAACCGTATCTATCTGATTCTGGATTTGCATGCTGCACCGGGTGGTCAGGGCAATGATCTGGCGATTTCTGACCGGGATCCTTCTCAACCGTCACTGTGGCAGAGTGACGCCAACCGCCAGAAAACTATTGCGCTGTGGCAGAAGCTGGCCGGCCGCTATGCCGATGAACCCTGGATTGGCGGCTATGACATTCTGAATGAACCGAACTGGGGCTTCAGTACAGCAGATGACCGGCACGGTTGTCAGGAACAGCAGAACCAGCCGTTGCGCCAGTTGATGGTTGATATTACCCGCGCTATCCGTCAGGCAGATAAAAACCATATTATCTTTTTGTCCGGTAACTGCTGGGGTAATAACTACAATGGCATTATGCCGCCGTGGGACGATAATCTGGTGCTGAGCTTTCATAAATACTGGAATGAAAATACCACAGAGAGCATCGCTGGCATGCTTACCCTGCGCGATAAATATCAGATCCCGCTGTGGCTGGGTGAGTCAGGCGAAAATTCCAATCAGTGGTTCAGCGAAGCCATTGCGCTGGCTGAATCTCATGGCATTGGCTGGGCGTTCTGGCCGTTAAAAAAAATCCGGCTGAATAATCCACTACAGATCCAGCCAAACAGCGGTTATCTGCAACTGGTGCAATACCTGCATGGCCGCGCTGAAAAACCCGGCGCTGAGCAGGTTTATCAGGCACTGATGACGCTGGCCCGGCATGATGTCCGGTTTGAACAAAACCTGCAGCACCCGGATGTTGTCGATGCTATGTTGCAGCAACCGCACCGCAACAGCCGTCAGCCATTTAAGCCGCATCATATAACCGCCAGCGGCGGCGACATTAAAGCGGTGGATTATGATTTGGGTGGCCAGCTGCGGGGTTATTACTCTGAGCTGGCGGCCAATTACAGCGGCAGCCCCGCTACCGCCGATAACCGCTGGAATCAGGGCATGGTTTACCGTAATGACGGGGTGGATATCAGCAGGTCAACACAACTGGATGATTATTATGTCAGCCGGCTGGCTGCCGGAGAATGGTTACATTACAGTTTTAGTGCCGGGCAGGCCGGTAATTACCGGATCAGTGCTGAAGTGATGCTTACCCAGCCGGGTGCAGAGGTATTATTAACGCTGAACCAGCAGCCACTGACCCCGGCAATATTACAGGCCACGCGGCAAAGTGGCTGGCAGCAACTGGTGCTGGCAGAGGCAAATTTGCAGGCTGGTAATAACAGCCTGCGCTTGCAAAGCCAGGGGCAACCATTGCAGCTTTACCGGCTAATCATCACTCCATTGCCCTGAGCAGAAATTAGCAGCATAAGCATCTGGCTGTTTTGTGATGCGAGCGGTTTCAGCAGTGCCGGAGCCGGGTTGTTATCTGATTACAAGATGATGACAGGATAAAACAGCAAAGGGAGCAGCCGGTGCTGCTCCCTTTTTTCTGGCAGAGAATAATTCAGACTGCAGTTAAGTCAGTAGACAGCGACAGCGGTAACCATTGTTCAAGTTCAGCCAGTACCTGTCCGGTTTTTTCATGTACCCTGGCGACAGTATCGCTGCCAAGAGGTAACCTTACCGGTGGTTTTTCAGCCTGGGCCAACTGGTAAATGGCTTCAGCAAACTTTACCGGATCTCCCGGTTGGGCATGGTTATAATCATCGGCAAAATTTCTCATCGCCCCTGCAGTTTGGTGGTAGTCGGCAATCTGCCGGTTACTGCGTACCAGCGACTGTTCATCCAGAAAGTCGGTTCTGAAGAACCCGGGTTGTACTACAGTGGCATAAATACCAAGTGGCGCCAGTTCCTGGGCCAGTGCTTCGGTAATTCCTTCTACGGCAAATTTGGTAGCGCCATAAACACCCCAGCCAACATAAGCCTGTACCGCGCCGATAGAGGATATGTTGATAATATGACCGCTGTTTTGTTGACGCATCAGTGGTAATACCGCATTGGTAACATTCAGTACGCCAAAGACATTGGTTCTGAACAGGTTTTCGGTTTCAGTTTCGCTGGCTTCTTCCACAGCTCCCAGCAGGCCGTAACCGGCATTATTTACCAGTATATCGATCCGGCCAAAGCGTTTAAATCCTGCAGCTGCGGCGTGGGCGGCATCTTCCGCGCTGTTAACATCCAGTTTTACTGCCAGCAAGTTCGGATGCTGTCCGAAACGCTCTGTCAGGGTTTCCGGTTTTCTGGCGGTGGCAATCACTTGTTCACCGGCGTTCAGAATTTTCTCTGTGATCAGGGTGCCAAAACCTCTTGAAGCACCAGTAATAAGCCAAGTACGCATTGTGTGTCTCCTTAAAAGTGAATGATGTTTTATGCTGAGCAGCGCTGCTTTCAGCAGTGCCGTTTCAGGACATCTTTACTGTAGACCAGCTTTATTGTTCTGATAATGAGCATAATTTTTCATTTACTTTGAAGTATGATTTATAAATAAAGGCTGACGCCACTGATAAACCATGTTCTGGACATAGCATAACTCCTTACATTATTGCTTCAGTTTATTGGTACACTGGCACCATTACCTGAAATGCCAGTTTTCATCAGATCTTTAAAGTGCCTGCTCTAGTATGTTGCGGCTGACTTCCAGTGTAATGCTGCGATGCTCTCCTAATGCTGTCATACCATGTTCCCGTAACTTTTCGATTATTTCGGTAAACCGTGTTCCATCCAACTGATAACCTGAAAAACGGGTTGGCATTCCCATCTGTTCAAAGAAGTCGCTGGTAGCCTGAATAGCTGCCTGTATGCGTTGCTCTTCAGTGCCACTGTTAATGTTCCAGACACGTTCTGCATATTGCAGTAATTTGGCTTTTTTCTCATGGCGCATGAAATGCAATAAAGACGGGACAACAATTGCCAGACTTTGCGCATGATCAATTCCGTACATTGCTGTCAGTTCATGACCAATCATATGGGAAGCCCAGTCCTGAGGTACTCCGGATCCTATATATCCGCTTAGCGCCATCGTGGCTGCCCACATAATATTGGCCCTGACTTCATAATTTTCAGGTTGCTGCAATGCCACCGGGCCTTCTTCAATCAGCGTTTGCAGTATTCCTTCGGCAAAACGGTCCTGCACCTTTGCATTAACCGGGTAGGTCAGATACTGTTCAGTCGTATGCACAAAGGCATCAACAACACCGTTGGCAATCTGGCGGGCCGGTAAACTATAGGTGGTTGCAGGATCCAGAATGGAAAAACGTGGCATCACTGCGGAGGAATGAAAGTCCAGTTTATCACCGGTTTCAGGCCGGCTGATTACAGCACCTTCATTAAATTCAGAGCCTGTAGCCGGCAATGTCAGTACGCAGCCAAAAGGCACTGCATCAAATACCAGCCTCTGTCTTTTTGCCAGAATATCCCAGGCATCTCCTTCATAGCGCAGGGCTGCCGCAATAAATTTGGTGCCGTCAATAACAGAGCCGCCACCAACAGCCAGTATAAAATCTATGTTTTCTTTGCGTGCCCGTTCAACAGCTTTCATTAAGGTATTGAAAGAAGGGTTAGGCTCAATCCCGCCAAACTCAATAAAGAAGCGCCCGCCCAGAGCCTGGTGTACCTGCTCCAGTACGCCATTTGCTTTTATACTGCCCCCGCCAAAAGTAATCATTAGCCGGGCATTTGGGGGGATTTCATCAGCAATACAGGCTATTTGCCCTTTACCAAAAAATAACCGTGTTGGGCGGTGTAAATTAAAGTTAAACATCAGGTATCTCCTTTACTGAACTCAGGCGATCAACAGCCTTGCGTAACATCAGATAGAACAGCGGTGTCAGAATTAAACCGAAGACCGTTACCCCCAGCATACCGGCAAAGACAGTAACGCCCATTTGCTGACGCAGCTCAAAGCCTGGTCCGGTTGATAGCAACAGTGGTGTAACACCGATAATAAATGCCATCGAGGTCATCAGTATCGGCCTTAATCTCAGGCGACAGGCTGCCATTACGGCCTGTAGTGGGGTCTGACCGTTTTTCTCCAGCTGGCTGGCAAACTCGACGATCAGAATGGCATTTTTGGCCGATAATCCTACCAGTACTACCAGCCCAATCTGGGTGAAGACGTTAATGTCACCGTCTGTCAGCCAGATGCCGGTTAACGCCGATAAAACGGCCATTGGTACGATCAGCAATATTGATAATGGCAGCAGCAGGTTTTCGTACAGGGCAGAAAGTACCAGATAGACCAGCAGCACCGACAGCGCAAACAGCCACAGGCCGGAGTTACCTGCCAGTATTTCCTGATAGGTCAGATCGGTCCATTCAAAACCTATACCGGATGGAAGTATCTCTTCTGCAAGTTGCTCAATAGCTGCCCTGGCCTGGCCGCTGGAATAACCTTCAGCTGCCGAACCGCTGATATCGGAACTGGGGAAACCGTTATAACGCATCACCCGCTCAGGACCGAAGCTGTCAGTCAGCTGGATCAGGGAAGCCAGCGGGATCATATCGCCGCTTTGTGATTTAACCTGTAGTGCGTTTACATCACTGACTGTGGCCCTGAACCGGGCATCGGCCTGCGCCCGCACCGTGTAAGTGCGCCCGAAGCGGTTAAAGTCGTTAACATAGGCACTGCCAAGGTAAGTCTGTAATGTATTAAAGATATCCGGGATGGCAACATCCAGCTGTCTGGCCCGGGTTCTGTCCACCTCTGCGTGCAATTGCGGTACGTTGATTTGAAAGGTAGTAAACAGGGTGCTCAGTTCAGGCCTGTGCCGGGCTGCGGCAATAAAATCTCTGGTTGCCTGATCCAGTGCGTTGTACCCCAGAGCGGCCTTATCCTCCAGTTGCAGCCTGAAACCACCGGTAGTGCCCAGACCACGAACGGGTGGCGGTGCAAACACCACTACTCTGGCCTGGTACAGGCCGGCATATTGTGCTCTTAGCCGTTCGGCAATGGCCTGGGCCGTCATTTCCGGGTTGTTACGTTCTGCAAAATCCCGTAATGGCGTAAACAGAATGCCGGCATTAGAACTGTTGGTAAAACCACTGATCGACAGACCCGGGAAAGCCAGAGTCGCTGCTACGCCAGGATCGGCACCGGCCAGTTCACTCATCTGCCGCATTACCTGCTCGGTTCTGTCCAGTGTGGCACCGTCAGGCAATTGTACTGCTGAAATCAGGTAACCTCTGTCCTGGGGGGGCACAAAGCCAGCAGGTAGTTGCCGGAATAAACCAAAGGTGATGGCAGCCAGTAGCAGGTAAATCAACAGAAAGGCCGATTTATGCCCGGCCAGCCAGCCAAGGCTGTTACCATAAGCGTCGCTGCCGCGGTTAAACAACAGGTTAAAACGACGGAAGAAGCTCCCCAGGACCCGGTTAATTGCCCTGCTCACCTTGTCCGGCCTGGCGCCGTGGGGTTGTAACAGCAAGGCTGACAGGGCCGGAGATAATGTCAGCGAGTTAATAGCAGAAATCACTGTTGAAATAGCAATCGTCATGGCAAATTGCCGGTTAAACTGACCTGTCAGGCCGGAAGCAAAAGCCAGTGGCACAAAGACCGCACACAGCACGAGTGAAATAGCAATGATCGGACCGGCCACTTCTTTCATGGCCAGATAAGATGCGGCTTTCGGGCTGTGCCCCAGTGCAATATTGCGTTCAACATTTTCTACCACGACGATAGCGTCGTCGACCACTATGCCGATAGCCAACACCAACCCAAACAGTGTCAGGGTATTAACCGAGTAGCCCAGCAACCACATTACGCCAAAAGTACCGACAATAGAAACCGGCACCGCCAACAATGGGATCAGCGAGGCCCGCCAGGTTTGCAGAAAAAGAATGACCACCAGTACCACCAGCACTGTGGCTTCCAGCAGTGTTACCACTACAGCATCGATGGAAGCAGTAACAAACTGGGTGGGATCAAAGGCAATGCGGTAATCGACACCTTCCGGCATGTCACGTTTCAGTTCAGTCATTAACGCTCTGACCTGACGGCCGATTTCTACCGTATTGGAACCCGGAGCCTGCAACACCAGCATTGCAGCGGCAGGCTTGCCGTCAATCAGTGCTCTGGAAGCGTATTCTGCGGCTCCCAGCTCTATTCTGGCAACGTCGCGCAACCGGGTGATACCACCTGATGGGCTGGCCTGCACAATAATGTCACCAAATTCCTGTTCATTCTCCAGCCTGCCGCGCACACTGATCGCCATCTGAGTGGTAATTTCCGCCAGGGTGGGAGCACCGCCTATCATGCCGCTGGCAGCCTGCAGGTTTTCCTGTCTGATGGCGTTGATTACCTCCTGAGCTGACAGCTGGCGCTCAGCCAGCTTGTATGGATCCAGCCAGATACGCATGGCGTATTCACCGGCTCCCCGCAGTTGCACATTACCGACGCCTTCAATCCGGGTAATACGATCCCTGATATTCAGAATGGCATAGTTGGACAGGTAGGCCATATCATAGCGGTCGTCCGGCGAGTACAGATGTACTGTGATGGTTAAATCCGGTGTGCTTTTCACCACCGATAGCCCCAGCCGCCTTACATCCTCCGGCAAACGGGATTCTGCCTGTAGTACCCGGTTCTGGGTTAACTGCAGGGCCAGATTCGGATCCATGCCAAGCTTAAAAGTCAGGGTCAGAGTCAGCAGGCCATCGGATGTAGCCATACTGCTCATATAAAGTAAATTTTCGATCCCGTTGATATTTTCTTCCAGCGGCGCGGCGACGGTCTGGGCGATAACATCGGGGCTGGCTCCGGGAAAACGGGCGCTGACCACAATGGTTGGCGGCACGACTTCAGGGTACTCTGCTACCGGTAATTGTGGCAGTGATAATATGCCGCCAATCAGGATCAGCAGTGAAAACACACTGGCAAAGATTGGGCGGCTGATAAAGAAGTTAATCAGGTTCATAATGTCAGCCCTCAGTGCTGGTCAGATGGTCAGTATCTGGTTGGTACTGCGGGTTAATTAAGGTGCCGGGTCTGATCCGGTTATCAGCATGGACAATGACTCTGTCGCCCTGCTTCAGGCCGTGCCGGATAATCTGCTTGCCGTCTACCTGTGCACCCAGCTCTACCGTGGTGTAGACCGCCTGATTGTCGTGGTTCAGCGTCATCACAAATCGCTGGTTCTGGTTAGTGCCTACGGCTCTGGGGTCAATAGCCAGCTGTGGTTGCTCAGTAGCAAAAGCCAGCCTGATCCGTACAAACTGACCGGCCAGCAACTGGTTATCGGTATTGCTGAACCTGGCCCTGACCCGCAGCGTACCGGTGCGGCTGTCAAGCTGGTTGTCGACCAGCTGTAGGCTGCCATCCAGTAACCGATCGTTATGCTGCAGCTGAATATTCAGCTGTTGCTGGCTGGTCCCATAGGCCAGCGGCAGCAATTGACTGACAAATTTATCATCAACATCAAAGCTGGCATAAATCGGGTCCAGCGCGGTAATAACTGCCAGTACCGGCGATGCAGGGCCTGTTTCAATCAGGTTGCCGGTTGTAACCCGGCGGGCACCAATGCGACCGCTGATCGGCGCCCGCACAGTGGTGTACTGCAACTCTAACTGACGGCTTTCCAGTTCGGCTCTGGCACTGCTAAGGCCGGCGGCGGCTTCCTGCCGGCGAAAGCTCAGTTCATCCATTTGCTGCTGGCTGAGCAGCTGGCTTTGAAACAGGACGGTGCCGCGTTGCCATTCCATCTCTGTTCTTCTGGCCTGAACTTCAGCCGCATCAACACTGGCCCGGGCTGCTCTGACTCTGGCCTGATAGGGGGCCGGATCAATCAGCAGTAAAGGCTCACCCTGTTGCACTATAGTACCTTCGGTAAAGTAAATAGTGGTTACAGGTCCGGAAACCCGGGAGCGGATTTCAGCTTGCTCAATAGCTTCCAGCCGGCCGGAATACTCGGTCCAGACCGGTAGTTTCAGCAGCTGTACACGCTGTACCTGGGTGGAAAACGCTGTGGGGGCTGAAGTCTGGCTGCCTTCAGTTCTGGCACTACAGACCGAGGATGCTGCCACGATCAAAACAATGACAGAAACAGCAATTAAGTATTGGTAGCATTTCATTTTCTGCTCCTGAAACATAGTTATGTAGCCTTTGAATTAAAGTTACTGCTGGCTTTACTTTAGCCTTGAGTTATTGTTCTGATAATGGCTATATTTTTTGATGCACTTATAAAGAGAATTTATAAATGAAAACCGTAACCCCGAATGACCTGATGGTGTTTGTACTGATTGCCAAACATAAAAGCTTTACCAGGGCAGCAGCAGAACTGGCGGTATCTCCGTCTGCTGTCAGTTATTCAATGCGGATGCTGGAAGAACGCCTGAATGTCCGGTTGTTTAACCGCACCACCAGAAGCGTATCGCTGACTGATGCCGGCGAAAAACTACTGAAACGCGTGCAACCGGCATTCCGTGATATTGACGATGCGCTGGAGGATTTAAGCTATTTCAGCGGCCGGCCCTATGGCGCATTACGGATTAACTCCGGCTTGCCCAGTGCTCAGATGGTATTGCTGCCGATTGTTGCCGGTTTTATGGTAGCCAACCCGGAAGTCACTATTGAAATTGGCGCCAATGATGCACTGGTAGATATGGTGTCGCAGGGTTTTGATGCCGGCGTGCGCTTTGGTGAGCATCTGGCACAGGATATGATTGCCACAGCGATAAGCCGGCCGCTGCGCTCTGCGGTGGTAGCAACTCCGGCATTTTTTGAACAGCATGGTATACCGGCTCACCCGGAACAACTGCAAGGGTTGCCGATGATTGCCCAGCGTTTCCCCAGTAGCAGCATTTACAAGTGGGATTTTGAAAAAGGTGGCACCGAGCTGCTGGTTTCGCCGGAAGGCCACCTGACGCTGAGCGATATGCGGCTGGCAGTGGATGCCGCTCTGCTGGGCAGCGGGCTGGCATTTGTGTTTGAAAAAATGGTTGAAGCCGATATTGCCGCTGGTCGCCTGCAGCGGGTACTGGAAGACTGGTGCCCTTATTATCCGGGGTTGTTTCTGTACTATCCCAGCCGCCGGCAGGTGCCTTATGCCTTGAAATGCTTTATTGATTTTGCCCGGGAGGGAATGCGGGCCTCTTAGCCCTGAATCACTCTGTTATTACTCTGGCCCGATAGCTGAAAAGAAAGATATCGGGATGATATAAACTCTTTAAAACATTGAAGACATATTTTGTGATTTGACCGATAGAAGGTACATTAGCAGAGTTTTTAT
>JARXRR010000181.1:0-383 GCA_033792355.1 Chromatiaceae bacterium AAb-1 | reverse complement strand
GGCAAAGCTGTCCAGACTAGTAAGGTATAAAAATATCAGAATAAATGTTTTCATGGGTATACCTTGCTCATAACATGATCTGGATTAGTAACCTTTCTAGATGTAGGTAACCGTTTAAATGATTGCCTTTCACCATATTCACCAAACCCCGCTCCAGCGGGGTTTTGAATTCCACCATTCGATCACACAAACTGCTGTGGGTTCTTTTCACCTAGTATAACATTAGAAACAATTATTTAGTAAAAACTTAGCTATGCCTAATAGATGGGTAATCAATATCAAGTATTCCTATTTCCTCTCCTCCATCCAAGAGATCAGAAACATTCTGTATTTCAATATCACTAGGGACATTAATAGCAAAATACTTATTAATGCCCCCACTC
>JARXRR010000007.1:0-84530 GCA_033792355.1 Chromatiaceae bacterium AAb-1 | reverse complement strand
ATAAGAATATTACCCCAGAGGTGATTCCAAATAGCGACACTGAACAGTAAGCTCTTGTGGCAATAATTTATATCTGATTGAAAAATATATACTTTTTATATTGGCATGGTATCTGCAATATTTCTGACATGTTGTAGAAAACCGGAGTTTCCGGAGGTGCCATGAAAAAAGTAACACTAATCGCAGCATTATTGCTGAGTGCCAATTTTGTACTGGCTAATGAACTGTTTTCTAAAATGGATCGTTCCTGCTCTGAGCATGCCGTTACCGAAGCTGCCGTAAACAATCAATATGCCGCACAGCAGGCGGCGCAGGACTTAGCTCAGGCTCAGTCTGAAAACCAGTTTTAATATAATGAATGCCTGCGAATGTTAACTTTGCAGGCTTTGAATAAACCGGGGTGACTGCATTATCGCAGTATTCATTTCCTGCAACAGTACTTCAATATCCTGAATATCCTGCTTAATATTCTGAAATTCTAACAGCCGGCACTAACAGGGTACGCATCGGTAAGTTCCTCAGCGGTATCTCGCCGCGTCAATAATGGCCCATAAATGGAATATACCGCCAATAACAGCAGGAATAATCAACCACCATAAGGCATAACAGGCAAATACGATTACAAAGAACAGGAATGCAGGCAGAATACGTCCCTGCACCAGTTGTCCCAGGCCGGGAATAAAAATATTACATAATGCGGCAATAACATTACCGCCGGAACCTTGTCCTGCCATAGCTCATCCTTAATTACTGACTGATACGTGATACTAATATGTGAGATTGCGCATTCAGAATAGTACAACTTACTGATAAATGGTAACCGCTTTAAGAAAACCGGAACTGGATCAATACCTGTCATTAAAAATGGTTATACTCTTAACACATTAATGTTACAGGAGTATCTGGTGCTTAAAGTATTGTTAGGTGTGTCCCGCCCCAATTTTCTTACTTTGACGCTTTGTTGTATTGTGCTGGCTGCCACATTCAGTTGGTATCAGACCGGGGCTATATCGTCTGCCGATTTTACACTGGTGATGATTATTGCCATGGCTGCCCATATCAGTGTTAATGCCTTTAATGAATATTTTGATTTTCGCTCCGGGCTGGATTTCGTTACCCGTAAAACGCCATTCAGCGGTGGCACCGGTACGCTGGTGGCTAACCCTGGCGGCAGCCAGGCGGCATTGGCACTGGCTGTGGCAACACTGCTAATCGTTATTGGTGGCGGATTATGGTTAAGCTATGTACAGGGCTGGCGATTATTGTTGCTGGGTATTCCCGGTGTATTGCTGATTTATGGTTATACCCAGTATGTCAACCGCTGGGCTTTTATCTGTCTGCTGGCACCAGGTATTGGGTTCGGTTTGCTGATGACCGCCGGGGCTATTCTGGTATTCAGCCACTCACTGAGTTACAGCGGCTGGCTGCTGTCTGCCATTATCTGCCTGCTGGTCAGTAACCTGTTGCTGCTGAATCAGTTTCCGGATGTTGAAGCCGACAGACAATTCGGACGCCGTCATTTTCCGATTATTCTCGGCCGTACCCGCAGCAGCCATATTTACTTTGGTTTTCTGACTGCCAGTTATCTGTTGTTAATACTGGGGATCAGCCTGAACTGGCTGCCGCCTCATACTTTGCTGGCACTGCTTAGCCTGCTGCCGGTTCCCGGACTGGTTGCCGGTATCCGGCGTTATGCAGAACAGCCAGACCGGCTGACACCTTATCTTGGAATGAATGTGCTGCATTGCCATTTATATCCGCTTTTACTGGCCGCCGGATTATTCTGGGCAGGCTTATCTTCACCGGTACAGGGGTAATATTATGCAGCAGCTGGATACAGATATTGTCATAGTCGGCGGCGGTGGCGCCGGGTTACGCAGTGCTATTGCTGCTGCAGAGCAAAGCTCACAACTGAAGATTACGCTGTTGTCGAAAGTGTATCCGATGCGTTCTCATACCGTTGCGGCAGAAGGCGGAGCCGCTGCAGTAACCCTCAGCAAAGACAGCTTCGACGCGCATTTTCAGGATACTGTAGCAGGTGCTGACTGGCTGGCAGAGCAACAGGTGGTGGATTTTTTTGTAAAAAATGCCTACCGCGAACTGGTACAGCTGGAGCACTGGGGCTGCCCGTGGAGCCGTAAAACCGACGGCGATATCCAGGTGCGCCGTTTTGGCGGCATGAAAACCGAGCGTACCTGGTTTGCCGCAGATAAAACCGGCTTTCACCTGCTGCATACCCTGTTCCAGACGTCACTGAAATACCCGAATATTCAGCGGCTGGACGAATATTTTGTACTGGATCTGCTGACAGATGAAAACCGGATAGCCGGCGTAATTGCCCTGCATCTGCTAACGGGCGAACTGGTGGTCATTCGTGCCAAAGCCGTTATTCTGGCAACCGGTGGTGCAGGCCGGGTATTCCAGTTTAATACCAACGGCGGCATTGTTACCGGTGATGGCATGGCACTGGCTTACCGTAAAGGCGTGACGCTGCGCGATATGGAGTTTGTACAGTATCACCCGACCGGCCTGCCAGGCACCGGTATTCTGATTACGGAAGCCTGTCGTGGCGAAGGTGCCATTCTGCTGAATAAAGACGGTTACCGCTATTTACAGGATTACGGTTTAGGCCCGGAAACCGCTCTGGGCAAACCACAGAACAAATATATGGAGCTGGGACCACGCGATAAGCTGTCACAGGCCTTCTGGCATGAGCAACAACAAGGCCGCACCATCAGCCATCCGCAGGGTGATGTAGTACATCTGGATCTGCGCCATCTGGGGCAGCAGTATATTCTGGAGCGCCTGCCGTTTATCTGCGAGCTGGCCAAGTCTTATGTTAATGTCGATCCGGTGCATCAGCCGATACCGGTACGCCCGGCCGCACATTACACTATGGGCGGCATTACTACCGATATTAATACCCAGACCAGCCTGTCCGGGCTGTTTGCCGTAGGTGAATGTGCTTCGGTTGGCCTGCATGGCGCTAACCGGCTGGGTTCTAACTCACTGACCGAGCTGCTGGTATTTGGCCGGGTTGCCGGTGAACAGGCAGCAGCTCTGGCACTGAATACTCCGGATTTTGCCGGACATTCACAGCTTACACCGCAAATCTCCGCTTCCGAACAGCAGCTGTCAGCACTGCTGGCCTCAGAAGGTCAGGAGCGCTGGTCCGTACTGCGGCAGGAGCTGGTACAGGCAATGGAAAGCGGTTGCGGTATTTACCGTACCGGACAGGGTATGGAGCAATGCCTGGAACAAATCCGTCAGCTGAAACAGCGCTACAGGCAGCTGGGAGTACAGGATAAAGGCCGTTGCTTTAATACCGAACTGCTGCACTGTATTGAGCTGGGATTCAGCCTGGACGTGGCAGAAACCATGTGTCTGGCAGCGTTACAGCGTAAAGAGTCGCGTGGTGCCCACCAGCGGCTGGATACCGGCTTTACCACCCGTGACGATCAGCACTTTTTACAGCACAGTCTGGTACATTTCCGGCCGGAAAGCGGCCCCATTATTGACTGGCAGGCGGTTGATACCAGCCTGCTGCCACCGGCTGAACGCCTTTATGGCTCAGCAGCACCCCAACAGGATAAACACTGATGCCAGCAAGATTACTTGATGTGTCGGTACAGCGCTACCGGCCGGAACTACACAGCGAACCCTATGTTATCAGCTATCAGGTGCCTTATGACGACAGCACTTCGGTACTGGATGCCCTGAATTACATCAAAGAACAGCTCGATGGCAGCCTGAGTTACCGCTGGTCATGCCGGATGGCAATTTGTGGTTCATGCGGTGTTATGATTAATGGCATTCCCAAACTGGGCTGCAAAACCTTTCTGCGCGACTATCCCAAAGGCCTGCTGATTGAACCGCTGGCGCATTTCGCAATAGAAAAAGACTTAATTGTCGATATGTCGGTATTTCTGCAACACCTGAACGCGGTTAAGCCCTATCTGATTGCCGGTAAAGATACCCCCGGTGATAAACCGATGAAACAGACGCCGGCCCAGATGGTAAAATATCAGCAATTTGCCGGTTGCATCAACTGCGGTTTATGTTATTCCGCCTGCCCGCAATTTGGCCTTAACCCGGAGTTTCTGGGCCCTGCCGCGTTAACACTGGCCCAACGCTATAATATGGACAGCCGTGACGCTGGCACAGCACAGCGTATGCCACAATTAAACCGGCCGGAAGGTGTCTGGGGGTGTACTTTTGTTGGTTTTTGTTCCACCGTCTGCCCGAAAGGGGTTGATCCGGCGGCTGCCGTCAATCAGGGCAAAGTTGCCTCAGCCACTGATTTTGTAATCAGTATGTTCAGGCCATAACCAGAGGCTGTTGCTATGTCTTATAAACCGGAATTATCCCGCAACTGGTGGCTGAAACATCATTACTACAGCCGTTATATGCTGCGTGAAGCTACCGTACTGCCATTATTATTTTTCTGCGGTTGCCTGCTCGGTGCTTTATTCAGCCTGACACAGGGCGAAGCATGCTGGCAGCAATGGCTGATGTTTATGCGCCATCCGCTGGTGGTGGCGCTGAATCTGCTGGCTTTAATTGCCAGCTTATATCACGCCAAAACCTTTTTCGAACTGTTCCCCCGGGTTATGCCCATCCGTATTGCCGGCAAAACCCTGCCGGCGTCACTGATGATAGCAGCACAATGGGCAGGCACCGTATTTACAGCCTTGCTGTTGCTGGTGATTATTGGAGGTATGATATGAACACGCCACTTAAGCGCTCAGACGAACCGGTGTGGTGGGCACTGTTCAGTGCCGGTGGAGTTTGCTTTGCCGTCGTTATACCGGGGCTGATACTGTCACTGGCAATTCTGTACCCGCTGGGGCTGATTGATGCCGGTATGCTGTCATACCAGCGAGTTCACCAGTTAATGTTCGGCAACCTGTGGGGACTTGGCGGCATTGCAATTGCCGGAGCTGCCATCTGTCTGCCGCTGTTTCATGCCGCCCACCGTATCCATCACGGCCTGCATGATTTAAAACTGGCTCACAGTATGGTGCCTAAAATCGTTTGTTACGGTTTAGCCGCGGTGTTCAGCCTGCTGGCGCTGTACTGGGTAGCAATCAGCCTGTTCTGAAACAATGCCGGTATCCGGCATTGTGTTATATCTGCTCTTTTGCCAGTTTCAGCAGCTTCGGATAAAACTCTTTATCCTGCTGTGCAATCTGCACCTGCTCTACCAGTACATCATGCAGGATCTGATCTGTCGTCAGCGGGTTAGCCAGTACCACCCTGAAAACACTGGTTTCCTGCCGGCTATAACGTTCAGGGGTTAAACGGGTACGTGAGACAAATGACTTGCCTTCTTCACGCTGCCGTTTCTGAATAAACCGGGTCAGGCCATTGAGTAAATCATTAAACTGCCGCAATTGCTCCGGTGCCGCTTTTGCCATCGCCTGCTGCACCACAGCCGGCACATAACGGTAGGTCAGAATACACAGCTCAGGTTCGCTGATCAGTTCAAAATCAATATTATGCTTAATCAGCGTGGCGAAATAGCGGGCTTTCTCCAGGCTGCGGTTAATCAGAATTTCATAACCATCGCGCCCGATCACCTGCAAACAGGCATGAACCAGCATCGCCATACCGGGGCGGGAACCTTCCAGCGTCTGGCTGCCGAGGTCTTTTGAGCCCTTACGCAGAATATATTCGGCATGATGCTCTATGGCATGCGCCGAAGACGGGTGTTTAAACACCACCATACCTGCGCCCATCGGCACATACATTTGCTTATGTGCATCAATGGTTACGGAATCTGCCCGTTCAATACCGGCCAGCAGGTGGCGGTATTTTTCTGACATCAGGGTTGCACCGCCCCAGGCCGCGTCCACATGGAAGTGACACTGAAATTCTTCTGCCAGATCCGCCAGCTGGTGTAACGGGTCGATACTACCGGTTTCAGTAGTACCTGCTGCTCCAACAATTGCCATCACTTTGATATTACGGGCGTGCAGATCTTCGATGGTGTCACGCATCTGTGCCACATCGACTTTATTGTTGGCATCGGTTTTAACCGTAACAATATAGTCGCGGCCAATGCCCAGTAGGTCGGCAGCTTTACCCAGTGAATAATGGCCACGCTCAGATACCACTATCGCCAGCCCATCGTAACCATAGTGTTTTAAAGCACGGAACAAGCCTTCACGGTTTATGCCTTTAAAGTCGCCATCGGCTCGTAATAAGCGGTTACGGGCAATCCACAAAGCGGTAATGTTACCGATAGTACCGCCAGAGCAAAATGCGCCCAGCGAATGGTTAGCACTGTGCATCCATTTTTTGTAGAAGCCTTCCCCCTCACCGTACACCATATGGTGAACCATACCGATAACCTGACGTTCCAGCGGGGTAAAGGCTTTGGAGGTTTCAATCTTCACCAGATTCTGATTCAGCCCCACCATCATTTTGGAAAGCGGCAGTACAAAGTAAGGTAAAGCTGAAGTCATATGCCCGATAAAACTGGGAGAGGCGGTATGCACCGAATGCGCCACCAGTTTCTGCATCATACTTTCGGCATAATCAGACACAAAACTTGGCGCGGCCGGAATTTTATGGGCCTGAAAATCACGCTCTATCTGCCAGAGTGGTTTTTCCAGCGCGACAATACTACCGCGCAGAAACCCGGCCAGGTTCTGAGATAAATTCTGTTCAATAATACTGAGAGTGGAATCAGGTGCTTCAGGCACAGTGAAGATTCGCCATAAAGCTTCTTCTGAAGCTTCGGCCTGCCGTTTTATCGGTTCAGTCATACATCAATACTCTGCGGGCTTGGTTGCTGCCCCTGAATCAGACTATGAAAAAGGGGCTAACTTTACTGTAACTACCGGAAAATGTCTGCAAAAATTTAGCTTCTGAGGCCAATTCCGCGATTAATCAGATACATTGCGTAGCTGAATAACACCACAATAAAAGTCACTACCACAATCAGTGCCAGCCATAAGCTGACGTCACTTTCACCCAGAAAACCATAGCGGAACGCATTAACCATATATACCACAGGGTTCAGTTTTGCTACCTGCTGCCAGAAATCGGGCAGCAGGCTCAGCGAATAGAATACCCCGCCAAGGTAAGTCAGCGGCGTCAGCACAAAGGTAGGAATAATGCTGATATCATCAAAGTTTCTGGCATAAACAGCATTAATTAATCCCCCCAGTGAGAACAGCATTGAGGTCAGCACCACTGTCAGCATAATAATAAACAGGTTATGGATCTGAATGGTGACAAAAAACAGCGACAGCACGGTAACAATTAAACCCACCAGTATGCCCCGTGCCATACCACCGCCAACATAGCCCAGCACAATAATGTAATTCGGCACCGGCGCAACCAGCAGTTCTTCAACATTGCGCTGAAACTTGGCACTGAAGAATGACGATGCCACATTAGTATAGGAGTTAGTAATCACTGACATCATAATCAGCCCCGGTACAATAAACTCCATATAACTGAAGTTGCCCATATTACCGATACGCGAGCCGATCAGGCTGCCAAAAATAACGAAATACAACGCCATAGTAATAGCTGGTGGTAGCAGGGTCTGGATCCAGATCCGCAGAAAGCGGTTGGTTTCTTTGTCCAGAATACTTTTCAGTGCAATCAGGTAACTGGCTTTCATCATACGATTTCTCCCCGGCCATTTTCGACCAGACTGACAAACAACTCTTCCAGCCGGTTGGCTTTATTACGCATCGATAATACCGAAACCTGCTGCGCTGCCAACTGGGTGAAAATCGGATTAAGCCCCTGGCTTTTCTCGACATCCACTTCAATACTGTGCTCATCCAGCCGGCGCCAGTTAAAGCCTTCCAGTTGCAGGGAATCAGGCACCTGAGCCATATCCAGTATAAAGGTTTCCCTGGTCAGCTTGCCAAGCAGCGCCTTCATGCTGGTATTTTCAATAATCTGGCCGTTGTCGATAATAGCGATATTGCGGCACAGCGTTTCGGCTTCTTCCAGATAATGGGTGGTCAGAATAATCGTCACGCCCTGCTGGTTAATATTTCGCAGAAACTCCCACATCGAGCGGCGCAGTTCGATATCCACCCCGGCAGTAGGTTCGTCCAGAATCAGTAATTCCGGTTCATGCATCAAAGCTCTGGCAATCATCAGCCGGCGCTTCATACCACCGGAAAGCTCGCGCGAACGCTGATGGCGTTTGTCCCATAATCCGAGCTGAGCCAGATATTTTTCAGCCCGCTCCAGTGCCAGTTTTTTCGGCACACCGTAGTAGCCGGCCTGATTAACCACTACCTGCAATACGGTTTCAAACTGGTTGAAGTTAAACTCCTGCGGCACCAGTCCGAGGCAGCTTTTAGCGTCTTCCAACTGGGTATCAATATCAAAACCAAACACTTTTACCGTACCGCTGGTTTTGTTGACCAGCGAACTGATAATACCGATTGAGGTGCTTTTTCCGGCCCCGTTGGGGCCAAGTAAGGCAAAAAAATCGCCTTTTTTTACCTGTAAATCGATACCGCTAAGTGCCGTAGTACCGCTTTTATATACTTTGCATAATTGTCTGATATCTAATGCCAGAGTCACTTATTTTCCCCCTGATAGCCCCAGCGTGAAACAAGCTGTTGCGGTAATGCCAGATGATCCAGAATACGGGCCACCATAAAATCAACCAGATCACTGATTTGCTGTGGCTGATGATAAAACCCTGGTGCCGCAGGCATAATCGTTACGCCAAGCCGGGCCAGTTTAAGCATGTTTTCCAGATGAATGGCGCTGAGCGGGCTCTCCCGCGGCACAATAATCAGTTTGCCACCTTCTTTTATGACCACATCGGCAGCCCGTTCAATCAGGTTATCGCTGGCACCACAGGCAATCGCGGACAAAGTACCGGTCGAACAGGGGCAAATCACCATCCGGCGTGGCGCAGCAGATCCCGATGCCACCGGTGAAAACCAGTCATCTTTGCCATAGACGGTAAGTAAATCTTCACTACAGCCGAAATGCCCGCTCAGCTGCTGCGTGCATTTATCAGGCGAAGCTGCCAGCTGAATATTGTGTTCGGTGGCAAATACCACTCTGGCCGCGCTGGAAATCAGCACATGCACCCTAATCTGTTGTTGCAGCAGCAACTCCAGTAAACGCCAGCCATAAATGGCACCGGATGCTCCGGTAAATGCCAGTGTTACTTCCGCTAATCCGGTAGCCGCTTTCATCAAAGGCTCCACTTCTGCTGCAAGGCAGTAATCAGTTGATTGTGAATATTACCGAAACCGCCATTGCTCATAATGACGATGGTATCACCCGGTCTGGCATCTGCTGTCAGTAATGCGACCAGCTCAGTAATATCATGCGATAACTTACCGGCAGGATGCAGCTTGCCGGCAAGCTCTGCCAGTGACCAGCCGGCATTGGCCGGTTCATACAGGTAAACCTGATCGGCACTCAGCAGTGCCTGTGGTAAAGCGGCTTTATGTACGCCAAGACGCATGGTGTTGGAACGCGGTTCCAGCACAGCAAGCACCCGTTGTTGCCCGGCTTTTGCCCTGATACCCTGTAATGCTGTGGCAATGGCAGTGGGATGATGGGCAAAGTCATCATAAATACAGATACCGGCAATATCGGCTTTTAATTCCATACGCCTTTTCGGCGCCACAAACTGTTGCAGGGCTGCTATCGCAACCGCCGGTGGCACACCGACATGACGGGCAGCGGCAATTGCCATCACCGCATTATCCGTATTGTGCTGGCCGTTCAGCTGCCAGCTGACAGTACCCAGCAACTGCTGCTGAAAAAAGACATCAAACACGCTGCCATCAGCAACCTGTAATGTGCTTTGCCAGTCTGTACCATAGCACTGACCATAGCTCTGACGCTCACTCCAGCAGCCCATTGCCAGTGTTTCTGCTACTGCCGGTATCGCTTCCGGTGACAGTACCAGCCCCTGAGACGGTACAGTACGTAGTAAATGATGAAACTGCCGCTGAATAGCCGCCAGATCCGGGAAAATATCTGCATGATCATATTCAAGGTTATTGATCACTAAAGTGCGTGGCCGGTAATGTACAAATTTAGAGCGTTTATCAAAAAATGCTGTGTCATATTCGTCAGCTTCAATGACAAAAAACGGGGTTTCGCCCAATCTGGCAGAGCAATCAAAATTCTGCGGAATACCGCCAATCAGAAACCCTGGTTTTAAACCGGCGTATTCCAGAATCCATGCCAGCATGCTGCTGGTGGTGGTTTTTCCATGAGTACCGGCAACAGCCAGCACCCACCGATCCTGCAATACCTGATCGGCCAGCCATTGCGGCCCGGAACAGTAATGCAGATTATTATTCAGCACATATTCTACTGCCGGATTGGTGCGGGAAAGCGCATTGCCTATAATCACTAAATCGGGTGCTGGTTCAAACTGAGCCGGGTCATAGCCCTGAGTAAGTACGATACCCAGCTGTTCCAGTTGCGTACTCATTGGCGGATATACATTGGCATCGGCGCCTGTAACCTGATGTCCAAGCGTTTTGGCAATTGCCGCAATACCGCCCATAAAAGTGCCGCAAATACCTAAAATATGAATGTGCATAGCATTTCCTGATAAATAACTGCGATTATTGTAACAAAAGCCGGGCAGACTGCGATCAAAACTGCAATTTGCCGATAATTTCTTTAAAATAGTGCTGGCCCTTAGCCCTACAGCATAAAAAACTCAGAAAGGATTAATCATATGCGCCGCATATCGCCAGTACTGCAACAGGACGGAGTCGATAGTGACTTAATTTCCTTAATCAAAACCATACTCGCCGCCTGCCGGGAAATTTCATTCCGGGTAAGTCAGGGTGAACTGGCTGGAGTATTAGGTTCTACCCTGGGTGAGAATATTCAAGGGGAAACCCAGAAAAAACTGGATATTATTGCCAATGAACTGCTGAAAGAAGTCATTCTTGAAACCGGCGTAGTAAAAGCGATCAGTTCAGAAGAAGAAGATACCATAGTGCCGGGTAACCCTTCCGGGCAATATCTGGTCACTTTTGATCCGCTGGATGGTTCATCCAATACCGATATTAACAGCCTTATCGGTACCATTTTTTCCATTTTACCGGCCCCGGCAGATAAAGCACCGGATGACGCCACGATGTTTCTGCAACCCGGAACAGCACAGCTGACTGCAGGTTATGTTCTGTATGGCCCTTCAACCATGCTGGCCCTGACGACCGGAAAAGGCACCCGCCTTTATACGCTGGATAAAACCTATGGTGGCTTCCTGCTGACCGAAGATCAGGCAGTCTTACCCAAATACACCGCAGAATTTGCTATTAATATGTCTAACCAGCGTTACTGGCAACCTGCCATGCAACGCTATATTGCCGACTTACTGAAAGGCAAGGAAGGCACCCGCGGTAAAAACTACAACATGCGCTGGATTGCCGCAATGGTAGGCGATGTACACCGTATACTGTGCCGTGGCGGTATTTTTGCTTACCCGACTGACACCAGAGATCCCTCCAAGCCAGATAAACTACGACTAATGTATGAGGCCAATCCGATGAGCTTTCTGATAGAACAGGCGGGCGGAGCCAGTTCAACCGGATATCAGCGGATTATGGAAATCCAGCCAACGGATATTCACCAGCGGGTAGCAGTAATTCTGGGTTCAAAACATGAGGTGGAAACCTGTATTGGTTACCATCAGCAATAGCCATTTTTACGGCTGTCGTTATACGTTATAATAGCGGCACCAGACTAACAATTAAGGAACGGGCGATGAGCTTAAGCGATGTAGCAGCAGGAAAAAACCTGCCAGAAGAAATTAACGTCATTATTGAAATTCCGGCAAATGCCGACCCAATCAAATATGAAGTAGATAAAGAAACCGGCACAGTCTGGGTTGACCGCTTCATGGCAACGCCAATGTTCTATCCATGTAACTATGGTTTTGTAAATCACACGTTGTCGCTGGATGGTGATCCGGTAGATGTGTTAGTGCCAACACCTTATCCGCTGGTACCAGGTGCCGTTATTAAGTGTCGTCCGGTTGGTGTGCTGCATATGTCTGACGAATCAGGCGAAGATGCGAAAGTTATCGCGGTTCCTGTCAGCAAGCTGACCAAGCTGTATGATCACATTAACGATATCGGAGATGTGCCTGAACTGCTGAAAAAGCAAATTCAGCATTTCTTTGAACGCTACAAAGAGCTGGAACCAGGCAAATGGGTAAAAGTGAACGGCTGGGGCGATGCTGCTGCCGCTAAAGCAGAAATTGTGACCTCATTTGAGCGTGCGAACAAGCAATAATCTGTATTCTCAGCACAGCAACGACAAAGTAGCTGTGCTGTACCCCTTACTAATCGGCGTTATTCCAGACAAACTGCAATGACTCTTTCTGCGCATAGCGGCTGATATGCTCTGCCACCACATCTGCCAGTTTGCTTAATCCGGCTTCGTCGGCTGAAGATACTGTAACAAGCAGTGCGTTATCCTGCACTTGCAATAAGGCTTGCTTGCCGTCACCAAACTGTATTGATCCGGCTTTTTCATCAAATGACACTTCAAAACGGTGGCTCCAGTGAATACAAAGCTTACGCATATAATCTCTGGCTCTGGTGGTGGTGACGCTGGCGGTTACGGTTGCCATCTGTTACTCCTGTTAATACTCACTCTCCAAAGATATAAGCACTGACAAACAGATTCAGAATAGCCTCTTAGTGATTACAGCATTAAGCATCTCTAATTGAAGGCAGGGGCTGTTTCAGGAAACGTAATAATTCGGCTGGCGGCATAGGTTTGGCGTAAAGGAAACCCTGCGCTTCATCACACCCCATTGCGGTCACAGCCTGTTCCTGTGCTTTATTCTCAACCCCCTCAGCAATAGTGGATAAGCCAAGACGTTTCCCCAGATTAATAATAGTTTCTGCAATTACCGCAGTGGCTGGGTTAGTAACTCCGTGAATAAAGGTTTTATCAACTTTGATTCTGTCCAGCGGCAGTTGCTGCAGATAACTCAGCGACGAGAAACCAATCCCGAAATCATCTATGGCAACCCTAATCCCGACACTTTTCAGCTGTAACAGGGCATCAATAATAATTTTGGGGTCGTCCATCACCACCGATTCGGTAATTTCCAGTTCCAGCAGTTCAGGCTTGATGTTGTAACGCTTTACACAGTGAATAACCGATTGTACAAAGTGGTAGTTCCGGAATTGTGGCATCGACACATTTACCGCAATTTTCAGATCAGGAAACCCCTGCTTTTCCAGCAGATTAATTTGCTGACAAGCCTGCTCCAGCACCCAGTTGCCGATTTCAATAATCAGGCCGGAATATTCAGCCAGAGGAATAAATACCGCCGGCGAAATAAAACGCCCGCCCCCCTGCGGCCAGCGCAGTAAGGCTTCCATCCCCACCACCCGCTGGTCTGTCAGTGAGATCTGTGGCTGATACCATAGCTGCAACCGGTCCAGGGCAAAGTCGTTACGCAGCATACGTAACATTGCCAGCCGCTCAGCCATTTCATCTTCCATTTCTGCCCGGTAATACTCGTAATTCTGGGCAATGTTTTTCTTGGCTTTATTCAGCGCAATATACACATGCTTTAAAATGGTCAGCCCCTGCTCTGCCGAATCTTTTAAACGGCATAACCCAAAGGTAACGCTGACCTGTATTGAATGTTCAAATGCCAGAAAAGGCTCGCTGAATACACATTCCAGCCGCTCTGGCGTTAATTCAGACTCCGGCCCGACCAGACCAAATACGTCAGCACCGATCCTGCCCAACTGGGCCGAGGCCCCGAAATTTTTGATTAGGCGCAGGGTTACGGCAATCAGCAGTTCATTGCCGACATCCTGGCCTAAACCGTCATTCACATCAGAAAAATGGTCAATATCGATCAGTACTGCAACTTTCTGGTCACCATCAAAGCGGCGGGTATCCTGTAATATCTGGGTAAATTCATTACGGTTAGGGGTTTTGGTTAACGGATCGATATAAGCAGCATGTTTCAGTTGCTGAAACAGCGCAACATTCTCATATCCCACCGAAATATTACTCAGAAAAACTTCTATCAACTGACGATCAAGGTCTTCTATTGGCCGGTTGGTTTCAATATAAACCGCCGCACAATGCTGATCATTTCCCAGATAGAGCACGGTATCAAGCTCAGTAAAGATGTGCTGCCGGTTACGCAGGCATTGTGTTATCTGCTGAATAATACGCGGATTATCAAGGCGATCTAACTGGCATTTGATATAAGGCGCATAGTGGCCGGCGGCACCAAGCACATAGACATTCTCACTGGCACTGCCGTCGTCTTCTATCTGTGCACACAGGACACCTTCGGCATCTAACCCGATCAGTGATGAAATCTGGGTTACCACCCCTTCGGAAAACTCATGCAATGAATGCTGTTCCAGCAGGTTAGCACCCGCATTAATAATTTTTTGCAGGCCACGGCGGTTCTGGTTAATCGTTCTGATTTGCTGGTAAGAACGGATAGAAGCAATGATTGAAGTAACCAGCTTACTGCGCGTCAGCTCTGTTTTGGTTTTGTAGTCATTGATATCGTATTCTTTAATAACGCTTTCTTCCGGGGCATATCCCGGTTGCCCGGTACGCAGTACAATGCGGATTTCTTCCAGTCCCAGTTCATTACGGATCTGCTTGACCACTTTAAGCCCGGCATCATCAGACTCCATCACCACATCCAGTAATACCAGCGCAATATCCGTACGTTGTCTCAGAAAATTGATGGCTTCCCTGCCTGAATAGGCATGATGAAAAACCAGCTGTTTGCCGAGAACATTTAAATCGCTTAACGCCAACCGGGTAACGGTATGAATTTCTTCATCGTCGTCAACAATCAGCAGATGCCACTCACCGAGAGTTTGTTCCTTGTCCGGTAAGTTCTGCTCATCTTCTGCTAAAAACAGAAAATCCTCATCTGTTTCTTTCGACACCATTATTCAGCCTTTTTGGTAATTTCAGTTAAATATACATGGTCGAACAATATATTCCGGGGCGGTCCGGCCTGCATTATTTCCTGCTGGCTATACATACAACCAGGCGCCTATATATCTAAGTTAAAACAAATTTTATTTTATGCAACAAATAAAACCATGAAGAAACACTCCCTAACTAAAAATAGTACACCCGTTATACCAGTACAGAATGATTCAGCGAAGCGGGCAATATCAGCAGAACTTGCTGTCACTGCCACAAAGTGCCAAGATAATGCACTTTTTGGATGATGCTGCGTCTTATTTGAAAATGAGCAAAATTTCCTCTGTTTCAGGCCAGCAACGTTTGCTGAAACTGGCAAAATCACAGCTGGGTACTTCTATTCACCCGCCCGAGCAAACGACAGAAAAAGCCGCTGCCGACAGTAGTGCTTTTAGCAGCAAGCATCAGCAGCTTGCTGCCCGCTCCGGTATTACCCTTAATGCCCCGTCAGATATGAATATTGCCCAGCGGGCGGAGCGCCGTCTGCAGATCCAGAAAGAAAAACAGCAACAGAATCTTGAAAGTATCATGTTACTGGCACTGGATTACTGCCCCGAGCATGTATCGCAGCAAGAAGTTGATCCCGACTGGTTTCAGCAATTCTGCGAACTGGTGCTGAATATCTCAAACCGTAATATGCAGCAGCTATGGGCTAAAATTCTGGCCGGGGAAATCGCCTCGCCCGGTAAGTTTTCGCTGAAAACACTGCTAACCCTCAAACAGATGAGTTACAAGGAAGCCCTTGCCTTACAACTGGCGGCTAATCTCAGTTGCCGCTCGCGTCAGGAGTTCAGTGCCCGTATCTATTTCGGTTATCTGCGCAAACCTTCGTTATGGCAATGGCTGACCGGCCGCAGCAAGGCAATGCTTAATCTGAGCCAGTTCGGGCTGACTTACCCCCAAATCCTCAGCCTGATGGATATTGGCCTGCTACATAATTCTGAAATTGAAAGCGGAGAACTGAACCCGTCACAGCAACTGAACTGGCAATATCAGCAGCTGAGTCTCAACTGTACTCCCAACAGTAAAGGGGTAGTATTGCAATATTATAAATATACGCCTATGGGGGCTGAATTGCTGCCATTACTTGCCGCACAGCCAAATCAGATATATCTGACGGCTTTAAAACAATTATTATCTGACGTGATGGACTTTCACTGAACCGCCTTTTTACACCATTTCAGAATATCCGGTAACTTTGATGGCTCCAGTGGTTTAAGAATGACGTCATCCATACCGGCTTCATAGAAAGCGGCAATCTCCTCATTCAGGGCATGAGCGGTAAATGCCAGAATCGGAATATCACGGTACTCCGGCATCTGACGTAAATGTCTGGCGACATCGGTTCCCGGCAGGTCCGGTAACTGAATATCCAGCAGCACCAGATCAAAGCGCCGTTGCCGGCTTACCAGCATAGCTTCGGTGGCTGATGCCGCCGTGACAACCTGAACCGGGTGGTTCTTCAATAATGCCTTAACAAAAGCAAGGTTGGTTGTATTATCATCCACTACCAGAATAACCGGATGAAAATGCGGTGGTTCATGCACCAGTTGATATACCTGCGCCAGGCAGAACAGCACCTTTACCGGAATATTAGGCAATGCCCTTTCCCATTCGCTGTAGTCAGCAATTCTGGCATAGCACTGCATCGGTGCCTGTATTGCCAGCTTATTTAATAATGGTTGCAGTAACGGGATGGTGCTGACATCTGGCAGAAAGATGATAATGGCATCATAAAGAAACTGCTTGCTACGCAATTCCAGCTCTTTAATGTCACTGCAAAACACACACTGCATGGCCATTGCGCTCAAACCTGTTTTACGCTCTGACAGTCGTTGCTGGTCAGCATCAAACACCAACAGATGCTGTAAATCCGTGCGGGCTGCAACAGGTTTCATACTCACCGGAATATTTATCTGAAAAGTACAACCCAGCCCGTCCAGCGACTGAATATGCACCTGTGCTGACAACCGCTTTGCCAGTACCGCCGCCACGGCTATATCGGCTTCATACCACTGTAAATCGGTGGTATCAGCAGACTGTAATAATTGCCGGGTCCGGGCGGGCATGCCCTGCCCGTTGGTGGTAATACTCAGACGCAGTGCCGCAGGTTCAGACGTATTGTCAGTAATAAAGCGTAGTGTCAGTTCCGAGACGCCTTGCTGCTGTATACTTACCTGCAACAGTGCCTGTAATAACTGGGATAACAGGACTTCAGGAAAATGAAGCTGACTTAGCGGGTTATCAGCACCTTCAATCAGATTAACATCCTGTATTACCGGCGATAACATACCCTGTAATCCTGACAGTTGCTGAGAAAACCAGCTGACCGGATCGATAATATCGCTTGCAGGAAGAGCCTGAGCCAGTTGTTGTTGCGCCAGCGTAATCTGGCTTTGCAGCAAACGCAGGATTTCGGACTCAGACAATGATGATTGCTGTAGTAATACCTGACAGTTTTTCAGCCAGCTTTCCAGTGTCAGACTGGCTGAATGCAGGTTCTGTGTTACATTCGACAACTGCTGCCGGGCCTGATTCTGTTCTTCCTGATATGTCATCAGCCGTTGTTGCTGTTCGCTAAGCTTACGGTTCAGTAAATTAAGATCGGTTTCTTTCTGTTCAGCCAGCGCGTTAAAGCTCTGCTTTAATGGCTGAAACTCTGCAACCAGTTCTTCACTGATCCGGCTGTCAAGCTGCCCATGCTGCAATTGTTGCAGCTTATGAGATAACAGACTGATATCCGTATGCTGCCGTAACATAACCCGCCGCAGCATGGCATGCACGATAAGCAGCACCACCACGCCAAGCAATGATACCGAGCCTGCGGGCACCAGCCAGAAACTGTACTGCGACTCTTTACTCAGTACCATCAGTAAATAGTAATTCTCAGCCACTCTGGCCGGTTCATAGTAGAAACTGAAAGCAGCCGGTAATGCCGCCAGCGGCTGAACAGCAACCAGCTGGTGGTGCTCAGTTTCCATCAGGGTAAAGTTATTCAGTGGCAGCGGCGGCTGATACTTTTTCAGTGACTCGGTATCTGAAGTTGCCGCAATAATCTCGCCCCGCTGATCATAAATAGCTATCGCCTGTACCGGCAATAAACTGGCATATTGGGCATTTTTAAGATGGGCTTGCAGTTGATCTGCACCGGCATTGCTCAGATAAGGACGCAGGCTAATCTGCAATGCCGCTGACAGTTGCTGGATTTGCAACTTTCTTTGTAATTCAGCTTCATGTTGATACCAGAGTACAGTGACACACAGCATTGCCACAGACACCAGCACTACAGGTAAGAGTAACTGTCTGAAATAATGTGCCAAAATCAGGCCTGCACCGATAAAATAACTGCAATAACTATAAAACTATTTTCAAGATGTCACAAGCCATTAACCAGATTAAAACGGACAGCTATACCCTGCGGTCAGCTGTCCGAATCACAGTAATCAGAAATGAAGTTCGATACCGGCAAATACACCTTTAAAATCAAGATCGGTATATAAATCGTCGATATCGTCCAGTTTCAGGTTAACTGCCCGATAGCCGACTTTTATCCGCATATCCACCACCAGATTATCAATCAGCTTATATGCCAGCCCGGCCTGAATATCATAAATACGATTGTCGTCCAGCGCCGCATAGCTACCCTGGGCAAACACATCCAGTCCGGTAAATGGCAGCCCGACAATTGCAGAGGTATAAATCATTGGTACAAACTGCGAAGCACTATGTGAAGCGCTCAGGCCGTTAACACCTTGCTCTGCCACATCTACCGAGCCTTTAACATGCTTTGCATTTATACCAAAGTCCAGTGAAACCAGGCTGTTGTCCAGAATTTCATAGTAAAGTACATAATCGGTGTTAGACAGGTCAACCCGGTTCGCCACCGTAGTATCTGCCGCAAAAACCTGATCATCAAAGGTAAAGGTGCTATTGAGCGTGGTCACACCCTGGGATTCCAGTTTGTTATGCTGGATGCGGATATTGGGCAACAGTGGGATCGGATGTTCCAGTGCTACATAAAACGACGCCTGGCTTTTATCATCAAAACCAAATTGCTGCAGCTGGTCGCTGTTAGCAAATCCACCTTCAGTCTGGGTGCGCCATACATCCCCGCCAACATAAACACCTAATAAGGTATCTGCCTGCACAGCACTGGTCAGTAACAAACCGCCCAGCGACAACATCAGTGCTTGTTTTTTCATTGCTATTTACCCTTGTGTTAATAATTCAGATAAATCAATTAATGCGGCATTGGCTCTTGAAATATAATTTGCCATTACCAGACTATGGTTTGCCAGCAGGCCAAAACCACTACCATTCAGAATCATCGGACTCCAGATAGCCTGCTGTGTTGCTTCCAGCTCACGGATAATCTGCCGCAGACTGACCAGAGCATTTTTACGTTGTAACACGTCAGCAAAGTCTACTTCAACTGCTTTCAGAAAATGCAGCAGGGCCCAGGTTGCCCCTCGTGCTTCATAAAATTCATCATCAATTTTCCACCAACTGGTTTTTACCATGCCGGAAACATCTGACTGCTGTGCTTCGGCATCGCCGGTGGCCCCGGTATAAATCCCCGCCCGGCCGACACTGGCACTAAGGCGCTGTGAATAACTGCCCAGCCGTTTTTCTACTGCTTTCAGCCAGTCCCGCAGGTTATCGGCCCGGGCATAAAAACGGCTGTCTGAACGGGAAGGGTCAAGCAGGGCGTTCCGGTATAAAGATAACTGGGCAATGGCTTTGCGATATTCTGATTCAGCACTGGGAATCGCCCAGCTACGATGGTCGATATTAAACTGCGGTTGGGCAATTTTGAGGTAGGCATTTTCAGAAGACTGCGATTGTGAGCGGCTGAAATCCTTACGTAGCGCCAGTGCCAAATCACGCGACATTTCCAGTACGCCAAACTCCCATGCCGGCATGTTATCCAGCAAACTGAACGGCGGCATAATATCATTCGACAGGTAGCCGCCCGGTTTATCCAACAGCGTTTCACCTACCCTGATCAGCGCCGTGACGGTGCTGTATCCTGCTGCATAGTCCTGCTCCAGAGCACTGCGGCTTTGTTCAATTTCATTAAACATGACATCAGGCTCACGGCTGACCCACCAGCCCGTGGCATACATCAGAAAAACAACAAACAGCGTTCCGGCTATTATCAGCTTACGTTGCTCCATAATGGCTCCCTAACGCTTAGGAACGTTTACCAGAGGAACATCAATGGTAAATGTCTGATTGTCTGCAAAGCGAAATGTCAGTGCCACCGTTTCCCCTGCAACAAGCGGCTTTGCCGGTTCAAACAGCATCAGATGTAAACCGCCTGGTTTCAGTTGTACGCTGGAATGTGTAGCAATATCAATCTGTTTAATCTGCTCCATGTGCATCATACCGTCATGGTGCACATGCTGGTGCAGTTCTATCCGCTGAAAAGCCGGGCTTTCTACCACAACCAGACTGGCGGTGTCATGTCCGTGATTGGTCAGTGTAAGGTATCCTGCCGTTACCGTCCGGCCCGGCATAGGAACCCTTACCTGAGCCTCGGTAAATACGATATCCTGTCCGGCTGAAGCCAGTGTACAAAATGACAGCGTTACAAAAGCAAGCAAGGTAAAGATAAAACGCATAACGATTCTCCTTCTGGTTATTCCGCTATCTTACACCAGAACCCTGGAGTTAACATCCTGTAACAGCTGCGACAAAACAGCGCTATCGCTGTGGTAATATCACTGCCGCGACAAAGTAAGCAACAATAGTTGCCAGCGGAAACATTAACAACAGAATAACCGCCAGCAGCCGTATTAGCCAGCGCGGTTGCTGATAATATCCGGCCATACCGGCACATACGCCGGAAACCTTACGAAAAGCCGCAGAGCGATACCAGCGATCTGTATCATGTATTGCCATTATTTTTCTCCTCAAATTGATTACGACATCTGTACAGACCACTGGATTACAAGTGTCATGCCAGACCGTAAAAAACACTAACCAGTTAATTTAAAAGGATAAAATAAATATCTCGGCTCGCTGAAAATAGCAGAAACAGTAAAATAGACTAACAATTAGTCTTTCTGTTGATATGAATAGTCAAACAGACCACATCAGTCGCTGCGGGACACCGACTGCATTGCCTGCAGCAATAATTCCGGTCCGGCATCATTTGCCGTGGCATTTTCACTTAAAAAGCGCCGCCATTGTCTGGCTCCGGGCATGCCCTGAAACAACCCCAGCATATGGCGGGCAATATGCCATAATCTGGCTCCCTGCTGCCTTTGCTGCTCAATATAGGGCAGCATCGCCTCGACCACCTGATGTCTGCTCAGTACCGGGCGGCAATCATCATAGATCAGATTATCAACCTGACTCAGAAAATAAGGATTATGATAAGCCTCACGGCCAACCATTACGCCATCCAGCTGTTCCAGATGCGTTACGGCGTCATCCAGTGATGTAATACCGCCATTAAGCGAAATATGCAGTAGGGGGAAATCATGTTTCAGCTGATACACTCTGGGATAATCCAGCGGCGGGATTTCCCGGTTTTCTTTCGGGCTCAGCCCTTTCAGCCAGGCTTTACGGGCATGAATAATCAACTGCCCGCAACCCGCATCCGCCATCGCTGCCACAAAATCCTGTAAAAACTGGTAGCTGTCAGAATCGTCAATACCGATACGGGTTTTTACCGTTACCGGAATACTGACCACATCCTGCATCGCTTTAACACAATCGGCTACCAGCCCAGGCTGCGACATCAGGCAGGCCCCGAACATGCCATTCTGTACCCGGTCTGACGGGCAACCGACATTAATATTTATCTGATGATAACCCCGCTGCTCTGCCAGTTGTGCACAACGGGCCATCTCCGCCGGTACAGAACCACCAAGCTGTAATACCACAGGCTGCTCTTCAGCATTAAATGCCAGATAATCCCCCTGCCCATGCAGCAAAGCTCCGGTCGTCACCATTTCGGTGTACAACACACTATGGCGTGTCATCAGACGGTGAAAATAACGGCAATGCCGATCTGTCCAGTCAAGCATCGGGGCTATGGAAAAGCGGTGATTAATCACTCTTTTGGCAGGTTCTGCAGCAAAGTCTGGAATAAGATGGGTATGGCTTTGTTTGTCGGTCATCGTTCTGGTGTTTCCGGATGGCTGCAGCTACGTCAGTAAAAGTGAAAATCAGCTGCCAGTATATCGCGAATCGCTGTATTTTGCAGGTAGTCAGGTATCAGGAATTGAGTATTCATAATCTGCATCGCCAAATATAAATACACACAAAAACAACTTTACTGCTGTATAACAGTCCACTTGACAGATTGATCATTATCAAGTGGACACCTATACTACTTAAAAGTAGTAATTTTGATGAGGTAAGCTGCGGTATGAACCAGACAACTGCTATCCAAAGGTTAAACCAGCTCGACCAGCAAGGGCGCTATGTATTCAGCCACAGAGATTTGGAGAAAGTCTTTCCGGAAGACAGTAAGCGAACCTTCCATGCCAGCCTGAGCCGGCTGGTGAAACAGAGTATTCTGGAGCGAGTCGGCAGAGGTGTTTACCTCTACGCTTTATCACATCACAAAAAAGGTCTGGAGACACTGGAGATTATCGCCAAAACGCTGCGGCGTGGTGAATACAACTACGTCAGTCTGGAATCTGCCCTGTCTGAATATGGCGCGATCTCGCAGATCCCGATTGATCGCCTGACCGTGATGACAACCGGCAGAAAGGGTGAATATAAAACCAACTACGGTACTATTGAGTTTACCCACACCAAAAGGCCGGTCAATGAGATTATTCAGAGCATCAGAAACGTAGAGCGGCCACTTCGGATGGCAACAAAGCAGGCCGCCTGGCGGGATCAAAAACGAGTCGGCAGAAATATCCACCTGGTAGAAAAGGACATGCTGAATGAAGATTAATCCGGCCGATTTCAATCAGCTTGTGGCCCTGGCTATGCAACAGAGCGAAGTTACAGCTATGCGGCCAGTAATTGAAAAAGAACTGCTGCACTACGACATTTTGTATTGCCTTGATCAGGCGGGATTACTGAATGAACTGGTTTTTCAGGGCGGAACTTCGTTGCGTCTTTGTTATGGTGGCAATCGTTTCAGTGAAGATTTGGATTTTGCCGGAGGAACAGATTTCTCCTCGGCTCAGTTGATTGCGATGAAAAACTGTATTGAAGAATACATCGGCCAGCGTTATGGACTTGAGGTGACAGTCAAAGAGCCGGATTCACTGAAACAGCATGCCGAATATGCCGAGCTTCGGATCAGCAAATGGCAGATCGCAATTACGACAGCACCAGGGCAAAAAAGCATACCCCGGCAACGGGTAAAAATCGAAGTAGCCAATATTCCGGCTTATACCAAAACCGCCCTGCCGCTTCGCAGGAATTATGATTTTCTGCCAGACGGTTATGAAGATACTCTGGTATTCACAGAAACCCTAAACGAGGTCATGGCCGATAAACTGGTCTCATTGCCAGCAACACAAAGGTATGTTCGCCACCGGGATCTGTGGGATTTGGTATGGTTACTGCAACAAGGGGCAAGCCTTGATGCTGAGCTGGTTCGCAAAAAAATAGCAGATTACAAAATTCCGGATTACAAAGAGTTGCTGGAATCCCGTATCAAATCACTCGAAGCCATAGTTACCAGTCAGGCGTTCCATGATGAGATGAAACGTTTTTTACCAACCAATGTCTATGACCGAACCCTTGGACAGGAAAAATTCAAATACTTCATGATTGATACGCTGAAAACACTGATGAATAAACTGCATACCGGGCTCTATGGAGACAAAAAACCTGATTACGAGTTTCGGCTTTAGCGGGTAGCAGATGGCCTTTCCAGCATCGGGGCTATGGAAAGCGGTGTTCCATCGGTAACTCAGGTTATTTAAAAGGCTGGCGATTATATACCAGTTAGCTGATGGCACAAAATTGGGGTTATTTTTACGGCCGGTAAACGGTAAAAGATATTTTCTGTCTGAAAAACTTCAGGCATGGCAGTTAACTGCCGATATGTTACACTGCAGCACAGTGCTGACAGGAGATAAAAGTATGTCGACTGAATCTCTGGTAGAGCGTGCGCGTCGTATTTGTGAACATAATGGTGCGCGTTTTACCACGATCCGGGAAAAGGTTTTCCGGTTACTGGCCGATACTAATGGTGGTATTGGTGCTTATGAGTTGCTTGAGCAGCTGAAAATAACAGAATCCAGTGCTAAACCTGCGACTATTTACCGGGCGCTGGAATTCCTGACCGAGCAGGGCTTTATTCATAAAATTGAATCAAGTAATGCGTTTATGCTGTGCCACCATTTTGAGCAACATCACCCGGCACAGTTATTGATTTGTGATCGTTGCGGCAGTGTTACCGAGCTGCATTCCGGGCTGTTACAGCAGGAACTTATCAGCCAGGCAGCGTCACAGGGCTTTGTGGTACAACACCAGACCATCGAAGCTCATGGTTTTTGTAAAGAGTGCGCAATAGCGGTAGTATAAACCTTATAGAAACAATAAGGTTTATTGTTAATATGTAGAGAAACGCCTAATCTTGAACAAGTTTAGTGCTGTATTCCGGTTTAATTGATGGGCATGTCAGATGAATGTTGAATTTGTAAATCCGTTTCTATCTTCTCTTGTAAATGTACTGGGCACCATGGCGAATACAACAGTTACTCCTGGCCAGCCTAAAATTAAAAAAGATGAAATTGCCCGTGGCGATGTATCCGGCCTGATCGGTATGGTCGGCTCGAAGGTAAAAGGCTCTTTCTCTATTACTTTCGAAGAATCCCTGGCGCTGGAAATTATGTTCCGCATGCTGGGCGAGCGTCCGAAAGGCATCAACAATGATGTAACCGATATGGTTGGCGAGATCACCAATATGGTAACAGGTGGTGCCAAGCGTATTCTGGGTGAAAAAGGCTACGAATTTACCATGGCAACACCAGTGGTTGTTTCAGGTAAAGGACATACCATAACCCATAAATCTGAAGGCCCGAAAATTCTGATGCCTTTTGATTCAGAATTCGGCAAAGTGCATATTGAAGTCAGTTTTGACGAATAGTCAGTCTCCGGCTTAAACACTTTTCTGCTGATACATTCCTATACTGCCTTTCAGGGCGGTATAGGTTTAATTGTCCCCAATAGCTTTACAAGCTGCCGTTCCAGCATACTCCGTTACTGTTAAATCCCACTTTTTTTGATGATTCATCGGGATTCATCAGGTTTCATAACCCAACACACTATATTAAATAATTAAATAACAAAAATTGCCGGAATCCACTGCGATTCAGGCAGCAGGCGGCTAGCAGCCGCTGTAATTATATATAAACTGTTTTCGGTTATGCCATGAGCTAAAACCTGCTGATAATCAACGATACTGAGCATCAGCCTGCATTAATATAACTAAACTGCACCCGGCTGGTAATATTACATAACAGTTCATAGGGAATGGTGTTGATCTGCTCTGCGATTTCTTCTACCGGTAAATCCCCGCCCCACAGAATCACTTGATCACCTACGTTAATATCAGCAACGCCAATATCTACTGTCAGCATATCCATGGAAACCCGCCCCACAACAGGGTAACGCTGCTGGTTTATCAGCACCGAGGCTATATTACCGGCAGCTCTGGGATAACCGTCGCCATAACCTATCGCCACCACTGCCAAGCGGGTATCTGCCGGTGCGCACCAGCTGGCACCATAGCCCACTTTATCGCCTTGCCTGACACTGCGTACAGCAATAACACTGCTGCTTAATGTCATTACCGGCTTTAAACCATACTGAGCAGCCCGTTGCCCTGCTACCGGAGATACACCGTATAACATCAGCCCCGGTCTGACCCATTCGGTTCTGGTTTTTGGCCATGCCAGAATGGCGGCTGAATTAGCTAAAGCAACTTCAGCATCAATATTGGCAGTCAGTTGGTTAAAGCAAGTCAGTTGTTGCTCTGTAATACCGGAATTACGTTCATCAGCGCAGGCAAAGTGGCTCATTAACCGCATCGGTTGTACTACATTGGGGCTTTGAGATAATAACTGCCAGGCTTGAGGAAATTCAGTCTCATTCAGTCCCAGCCGGTGCATGCCGCTGTCAATTTTCAGCCATACCCGCACTGGCGAATCCAGTTGCGCATTAAGTAAAGCCTGAACCTGTTCCATCTGGTGCACAACGATTTGCAGATTACTGGCGACAATCTGTGGTAATTCATCTGCGTGAAAAAATCCTTCCAGCAATACGATAGGCTTTACCACACCACCGGCCCTCAGGCTAAGGGCTTCGTCGATACGGGCCACCCCAAAAGCATTTGCTGATTTTAACTGCCCGGCAACCTGTAACATGCCATGTCCATAGGCATTGGCCTTTAACACCGCCATAATTTTACTGTGCGGAGCAATTTTCTGTACCTGCTCAAAATTATGCTGCAACGCAGCCAGATCGATCCGGGCCTGAGGACGGCGGAACATCAATATTCATCCTCAAACCGGGTACTGCCGGCATAGTTGTCAAAACGCGAGTAATGGCCGTGAAAGGTTAACCGCACCCGGCCAATCGGGCCGTTACGCTGCTTACCGATAATAATTTCCGCAGTGCCTTTGTCGGCACTGTCGTCGTGATAAACCTCGTCACGGTAGATAAACATAATTAAGTCGGCATCCTGCTCGATAGAACCCGATTCCCGTAAGTCGGAGTTCACCGGCCGTTTATCTGCCCGTTGTTCCAGTGAGCGGTTCAGCTGCGACAATGCAACCACCGGTACTTTTAATTCTTTTGCCAGTGCTTTTAATGACCGGGAAATTTCAGCAATTTCCAGTGTCCGGTTCTCACTCATCCCCGGTACGGTCATTAATTGCAGGTAATCGACCATGATCATGCTTAATCCGCCATGCTCGCGGGCAACCCGGCGTGCTCTGGAGCGAACTTCGGTTGGTGTCAGGCCTGATGCATCATCGATATACATTTTACCTTTGGCATTCAGCAGCTCTATCGCTGACGACAGCCTGGCCCAGTCTTCATCTTCCAGCTGGCCGGTACGGATTTTGGTTTGATTAATACGCCCTAAAGATGCCAGCATCCTCATCATAATCTGCTCAGATGGCATCTCTAAACTGAAAATCAGTACTGGCTTGTCGCTGGTAATTGCCGCATGTTCACACAGGTTCATGGCAAAGGTTGTTTTGCCCATCGAAGGTCGGGCAGCAACAATAATTAAATCAGAGGGTTGCAGGCCACTAGTCATTTTATCCAGATCGACATAGCCGGTGGATACACCGGTCACGCCATCATGTGGGGTGCGGAACAACGCATCAATTTTTTCAATGGTTTTGGCCAGAATAGTATTAACCGGCTCCGGCCCTTCGTTGGCATTGGCGCGTTGCTCGGCAATTTTAAATACTTTGGTTTCGGCAAAATCCAGTAATTCGGCACTGTTACGCCCCTGCGGATCATAACCGGCATCGGCGATATCATGCGCTACAGCAATCATATCGCGTACTACGGCACGTTCGCGCACGATTCCGGCATAAGCCAGAATATTCGCCGCGCTGGGAGTATTCTTGGCAATTTCGCCAAGATAGGCAAAACCACCGGTATCATCCAGTTGCTGGTTGGCCTCCAGCATTTCCGATACTGTAATTAAATCGATAGGCTGATTCAGTTCAGCCAGGCGCAGCATTGCCCTGAAAATAAACCGGTGAGCCCGCAGGTAAAAATCCTGCTCTACCACTTTTTCTGAAACCCGATCCCAGGCTTCGTTATCCAGCATCAGGCCACCCAGTACAGATTGTTCTGCCTCGATGGAATGGGGCGGCATTTTTACCGCTGCAACCTGCTTATCTTTTACGCTACTCATAACATCCGGTTTATTAGCTCTCACTCTGTAATGCTACCCTGCCGGGCACAGAATAAGAAGTAAAGAGTCAGAAAATTTTATGGCACAAAAGAAAATGCCCTGAATGATCAGGGCATTTTGCAAAGCATGTCAGCTCTTAAGCTTCAGCGATAATTACAACTTTAACCGTTGCAATCACTTCAGCGTGTAACTGCAGATCGATTTCAAACTCGCCAGTTTCACGTAAAGTACCGTTTGGTAATTTAACTTCAGCTTTAGAAACTTTAACACCAGCTTCGGTTACTGCATCAGCAATGTCGCGAGTACCAACAGAACCGAACAGTTTACCTTCGTCACCGGCTTTAGAAACGATAGTTACTTCTGACAGTGCAGCAACTTTAGCAGCACGCTCGTTAGCAGTAGCTAAATCAGCCGCTAATTTCGCTTCCAGCTCAGCACGACGCTGTTCAAATTTTTCAATGTTTGCTTTGGTCGCCGGAACTGCTTTGCCCTGAGGGAATAAGAAGTTACGTGCATAACCCGCTTTAACATTTACGTTGTCACCTAAGCCACCCAGATTAGCGACTTTGTCCAACAGAATAATATCCATTGTTATACCCCTTCTGTATTAGCTGTGTGAATCGCTGTATGGCAGCAGAGCCAGATAACGAGCGCGCTTGATAGCACGTGCTAACTGACGCTGATACTTAGCGCTGGTACCAGTAATACGGCTAGGTACAATTTTGCCGCTTTCTGTCACATAGTTTTTCAGAATAGCGGTATCTTTGTAATCAATTTCTTGAATGCCTTCTGCAGAAAAACGGCAGAATTTACGGCGACGGAAAAAACGTGACATTTACCTGTCTCCTAACTTATTTGTTCAATCTGCCGGGCGTGTAATACAAGTCTGGCCTGGCCATTACGGCTCTGATGCCGGTTTAAAAAACCTGTAACTTTTATATACTGCCCTGACTTCAATTCCCGAGCCTGTTGCTGTAAGTCTATACCACTCATTACAATCTGCATTCTGACATAAGCCTGACGGTTTAACCCGGCTTCCTGTTGCATGCTGCGATGTTCGATAACCAGTACAGTGTGCGGTATTCCCGCCGGACTTTCACTGTGTTCAGGATGACGGCAAATCATGCCATGAAGCACTGTGTAATTGTCCATCAGCAACTTACTCTTCGTTTGCTACCTGCTCTTCAGTTTCACGAGGAGCACGTTCACGACGTTCTTCACGAACCTTCGCCATTGGAGATGGCTCAACTACAGCACCGTTAGTGCGCATAATCAGGTTACGTAATACCGCGTCGTTGTAGCGGAAGTTAGTTTCCAGCTCATCAATCACGGTTTGTGGTGCTTCTACGTTCAGCAGCACATAGTGCGCTTTATGCAGCTTCTGGATAGGGTAAGCCAGTTGACGACGACCCCAGTCTTCCAGACGGTGAATAGTACCACCCGCCTCTTTGATCGCGCCGGTGTAACGCTCGATCATGCCAGGCACCTGTTCACTCTGATCAGGGTGAACCATAAAAACGATTTCGTAATGACGCATTGGAGCTCCTTACGGTTAGTAAGCCTCGGGTGGGCTCGACCAGACCCGCATAGAGGCAAGGAACATTGTGTATGGTCGAAGGCCGCGTATTTTACGGGGTTAGCAGGTAAATAACAAGCGGAATAACAGCCACAACGTGAATAAGTGGCTGTAACAAAGGCTATTGACGCTGGCGTACTGCCTCAAACAAACAAATCCCGGCAGCGACTGACACGTTCAGGCTGGAGACAGTACCAAACATCGGGATCTTCACCAGTTCATCGCAGGTCTCGCGGGTCAGACGACGCAGTCCTTCGCCTTCGGCACCCAATACCAATGCCAGAGGGCCTTTAAAGTCTGACTGATAGACTGTTTTCTCCGTTTCACCGGCCGTACCTACCACCCAGATCCCGGCATCCTGCAGCTGACGCAGAGTTCTGGCCAGATTGGTTACGGTAATAAAAGGCACGCTTTCGGCGGCACCGCAGGCCACTTTACGTACTACTGAAGTCAGTTTTACGGAACGATCTTTCGGTGCGACTACCGCATGCACCCCGGCAGCATCGGCGCTGCGTAAAATGGCGCCTAAATTATGCGGATCGGTTACGCCGTCCAGAATTAAAATAAACGGCTTGTCTTTACCTTCAACAATGGCAGCCAAATCGGCTTCTGTGCCGCTGCTTTGCAGGCGGGCTTTGGCAATAATGCCCTGATGCTGGCCACCAACCATATCGTCCAGCGTTTTGCGGTTACAAAACTGTACCGACACACCATTCTGACGGGCTTGCTGGATTAACGGCTGCATGCGCTTGTCGTCGCGATCTTTCATCACAAACAATTCCAGTACATCCTGCGGTGCCCGTTGCAGCAATGCTCCTACCGCGTGAATACCAAATACCAGATCTGCGCTCATCGTTAACCCTTAATGCCTTAGCTGAAAATTGGCCGGCAGTTTACCTTAGTTTGTTAAACCTTGCAGCGCAAAGCACTTATTTTGCTTTGCGCCGTGGTTTTTTACGCGCGGTAATATTACGGGCACCTTTAGGCTTGGGCTCTGCCGCTTTGGCCGGGGCACCCGTTTTGCCACTGCCACGTTTTGCGCCCTTGCCCGTTGCTGCCTGCTTTGACGCCTTAATATCCGCTTTATTGACAACACGTTTCGGCTCGCCGACCAGCACTAAATCAATTTTGCGGGCTTCAAGGTTAACCGCTGCCACTTTAACTTTGAGCAGGTCGCCCATGCGGTATACCACCTTGCCGTGCTCACCACTTAACGTATGGCGCTCGGCATCGAAATGGTAGTAGTCGTTTTGCAGTGAGGTAACATGCACCAGCCCCTCGATATACAACTCGGTTAAGCGCACAAACAGGCCAAAGCTGGTCACAGTGGAAACCACGCCATCAAACTCCGACCCCAGATGGTCCTGCATATACTCGCATTTCAGCCAGTCGGCGACTTCACGGGTGGCGTCATCGGCGCGGCGTTCTGTCATTGAGCATTGCTCACCCAGTGGCGTAATCTCTGCTTCAGTGTAGGCACGGGCACCTGTTACCTGCTGGTTTTGCTTTGCCAGCAAGGCTTTAATGCCACGATGCAGCACTAAATCGGGGTAGCGGCGGATTGGCGAGGTAAAGTGGGCATAGGCTTCCAGTGCCAGACCAAAGTGCCCCTGATTATCCCCCTGGTATACTGCCTGTTTCATTGAACGCAGCATGGTGGTTTCAATCAGCTCACGATCCGGTCTGTCGCCAATTTTTTCCAGGGTTTGGGTAAGTTCCAGTGGTGTAGGTTCAGCCGATAAATCAGCTTCAATACCCAGCTCAGCTAAAAAGCGGCGGAAGTTATCAAAGCGATCGGCATCAGGCCGTTCGTGTACGCGGAACAGGGTGTGGGCTTCGTGCTTTTCAATAAAGCGCGCGGCGGCCACATTGGCCATGATCATGCATTCTTCAATGATCTTATGCGACTCAACCCGGTGCACCGGCACAATCTGTTCAATTTTGCGGTGACTGTTAAAAATAAACCGGGTTTCTACCGTTTCAAATTCTATCGCACCGCGCTGGCCGCGTACTTCGGCCAGCTTTTTATACAGGCTGTTCAGTGTTTCGATATTGGTCAGGTTAGCAGCGTATTGCTGACGCAGTTCAGGATCGCCCTGCAATATTTTATGCACCTTGTTATAGGTTAAGCGGGCACTGGAATGCATTACCGCTTCATAAAACTGATAGCTGTCCAGTTTACCGCCGGCACTGATATGCATATCCGCCACCAGACATAACCGGTCGGTATGCGGGTTTAACGAACACAGGCCATTGGATAACGCCTCCGGCAACATCGGTACGACATGATCCGGAAAATACACGGAGTTACCACGCTCCAGCGCACTTTTATCCAGCGGTGTATCAGGCAGTACATAGGCGCTGACATCGGCAATAGCCACCCACAGGCGCCAGCCGCCGTTGTCTTTGGCTTCGGCATAGACAGCATCATCAAAATCGCGCGCATCTTCACCGTCTATGGTAAGTAAACCCAGTTGGGTTAAATCCACCCGGCCTTGTTTTGCCGCTGCCGGTACTTCTTCGCCATATTTTGCCACCTGTTTCAGCACGGCATCGGAAAATTCATGCGGCAGTTGATGGTTACGAATGGCAATTTCAATTTCCATGCCCGGAGCCATATGCTCACCCAGCACTTCAGTAATCTTGCCTACGGCATTAACCCGCTTTGATGGCCGCTGGGTAATCTCTACCAGTACTACCTGACCATGGCGCGCTGCGCCCTGCTCGCCATCCGGGATCACAATATCCTGCGTTATACGCGGGTCATCCGGTACTACCACGCCTAAGGCGAAATCTTTATAGTAGCGGCCAACAATTGGCTCACTACGAGGCTCCAGTACCCGTACAACACGGGCTTCGGTTTTGTCTTTGCTGTTAACACCTTGCGCCGTGGCCAGCACCTTGTCGCCATGCAGCAAACGCTGCATTTCAAAATTGGGGATAAACCAGTCTGGTCCACCTTGTTCCAGTTTCAGAAAACCAAAACCTTCACGGTGCCCAAGCACAGTGCCTTTTACCAGATCCATATTATCAATCAGGCCATAACGCCGGTTTTTGGTATAAATCAGCTGGCCATCACGTTCCATCGCCCGTAAGCGCTTTTTCAGGGCAAAAATGGCATCATCGTCAGTCAGCTCCAGCTCGGTAACTAATTCATCGAAGTAGGCTGGCTGTTGCCGCTGCTGGATATGCTCGAGAATATATTCCCGGCTGGGGATAGGATTTTCGTATTTTTCCTGCTCACGCGCAAGATTCGGATCATTTACCGTCATTAAGTTATCTTTTATTCCTTCTGTTTTATTCAGTGTACCAGTGCTGCCAGATAAAGAGTATGTATTTCACCTTACTGGCCTGCTGGCATTAGCAACCACTTTTGGCGGCATTTTCTGCGCCAGTTGGCTAAGCAGTTGCTGTATTTTTTTATGTGTGGCCGGATCGGCCGTTACCGTGTGATGCAGCCAGCGGTAACTTTGTTCAAAATCAACCGGGCTGCCATGCCCGGCAATCAGCATTTCTGCCAGCCGGATCTGTGCTTTCTGATTCCCTACTGCTGAAGCTTCCCGCAGGTAAACAATAGCTTTATGGTAATCCTGCTGCACAAAGCGACCGATATGATAATAGCGCCCAACCTGTTCCAGCCCTTCCGGCAGGCCCTGACCGGCCGCCTGCAGCATTAAGTCCCAGCCCCGTTCGACATTGCGCGGCACACACACGCCGTAAGCCAGCATATCGCCATACAAGAACTGATATGCAGGTAATTTCATAATATCGGCACGGGCTTCAATATCCTGCACCAACTGGCAATCATCTGCTTTTACCTGTTTCAGGTGGCTGTTGGTTTTAATCAGTTTCAGCAGTTCGTCCTGGGTATAAAGCTGTACAGCTTCCAGTTCCTGTGCATCAGCAAACATGCTGAATAAGGCGAGTGACATCACGCCAGCCAGTAACATTGATTTCATTGTGTGTGCCATAAAATTGTCAGTAACGGTATTATCGGCAGTCTGTGCAAATTCTGAACCAGTTTCTGCCATGCGTTGCCCTGACGATATGACATTCTGGGTAAGCCTTGCGGAAACTACAAACACAGTATAGAAGAAAAATGCCGCTTTAAGCGTATGCTTGTCAGTTAACGAGCTGTAAGAATCGGCTTGTTCACGCCAACACGCCGTAAATACGTCCCTGTAGGCTCGGTTCCGCCCGTCCGGGGCTTCAACGGTTGGCTTAGAACAAGCCTATTCTTACTTGACTGATTCGGTATTACGCTTTAAGCGGCATTCTAATGCAGATTTATGCAAATGGATGACGCAGTACGATCGTTTGAACACGATCCGGACCGGTAGAAATAATATCAACAGGAATACCTGTAATTTCTTCCAGCCGTTGAATATAGTTACGGGCAGCTTGTGGTAATTGTTCCAGTTGCTGTACACCAAAGGTGCTTTCCTGCCAGCCCGGCATTTCTTCAAATACCGGCGTAACCTGGTCATAACCTTCAGCAGCCAGTGGTGGCACATCAGAGATTTCACCGGCGGCATTTTTATAACCGGTACAGATGCTGATTGTTTCCAGGCCGTCCAGCACATCCAGCTTGGTCAGGCAGAAACCTGAAATACTGTTCAGTTGCACTGCACGACGCACAGCAACCGCATCAAACCAGCCGGTACGACGTTTACGTCCGGTGGTAGCACCGAATTCATGCCCTTTAACGCCAAGGTGCTCGCCAATTTCGCAATCTAATTCCGTTGGAAACGGACCGGCACCAACACGGGTGGTATAGGCTTTGACAATACCTAAAACATAATCGATATAACGCGGGCCAAAACCACACCCGGTTGCCACGCCACCAGCGGTAGTGTTTGAAGACGTTACATAAGGATAAGTACCGTGGTCAATATCCAGTAAGGTTCCCTGCGCACCTTCAAACATAATAAGCTGACCATTCTTACGGGCTTTATCCAGTAAGTCAGTGACATCAACCACCATAGATTTCAGCAAATCAGCCATCGACAATGCATCATCCAGTGTTTTCTGGTAGTCAACAGCATCAACCTTATAGTACTGCGTTAACGTAAAGTTATGCAGTTCCATCAGAACTTTCAGTTTCTCGGCAAACAGTTCAGGGTTAAATAAATCACCCACCCGTAAACCACGACGGGCAACTTTGTCTTCATAAGCAGGACCAATACCACGGCCGGTTGTACCAATGGCTTTGCTGCCACGGGCTTTTTCGCGCTCAACATCCAGTGCAACATGGAAAGGCAGAATTAACGGACAGGCTTCGCTGAGCACTAACCGCTCACGTACCGGCACGCCACGTTGTTCCAGCATAGTCATTTCTTTCAGGAAGGCTTCCGGAGACAACACCACACCATTACCGATCACACACTTTACGTTTTCACGCAGAATACCTGACGGAATTAAGTGTAAAACGGTTTTTTCACCACCGATAACCAGTGTATGCCCTGCGTTGTGTCCGCCCTGATAGCGAACAACATAGCTGGCTTTATCAGTTAATAAATCAACAATTTTACCTTTACCTTCGTCACCCCATTGGGTGCCGAGCACAACAACGTTTTTGGCCATGGTTCCTACATCATGGGAAAAATTAGGCGGGAATTCTATCAAATCGGCAACTAAAGTTCAGCCGTCAGAATGAAAAAAAGCTGCTTTTTTATTCTGACGGCTATCTGATGAATCAGAATACGCTGATATTGTGAATATCAGCCTTCATTATTTTGCCGATGCTTATAAAAAATGCTGCAAACAGGATAAATCATAATCTGCGGCATTGTGGTACAGAGCAAAGCCAAATCGCAGCCGCTCACCCCGGTAATCGGTCTCTATACCATTACGTTTCAGATATGCTGCCAGTTCAGCGGCCTCGCTGGCAGAGCCCAGCCGGAAAGTCAGAAAATGGCCATGATGTCCGCTGTCATGAAGCAGCAGATTGCGGGCATTCAGTAACGGATGCTGCTGGCGTTCCAGCTGTTGCAGAAAATGTTGCTGTAATTGCTGTACGTAATGATGAATACGCCCGACAGTAATGCCCTGTTGCTTAAACAGAGTCAGTACCGCCTGTAGACGATACAGCGGGCTGAAGTCCATAGTGGCACCGGCAAAGCGATAGCCATCTTCGCTGTAAAGCACCAATGCGGATTTTTCAGCAGCCAGGGTGCCAAACTCAGCAAACCAGCCGGTGTATAACGGACGGTGTTGCGCATCAAGCGGTACAGCCATAAAACAACAGCCTTCGCCACCCTGGGCATATTTATAACTGCCGGCCAGATAAAAAATGCGCTCAGCAATAGCGGATAAATCTGTCGGCAGGGCCATAAAGGCATGATAGCCATCAATAGCAATCATCCCGTCATGGTATTGCGCCACAGAACCGACAAACTGTGTTAAATCAGTAATTGCCATACCAGAATTGAAAAATACCTGACTGCAGAACACCAGATCGTACTGTTGTTGCTGTACAGCCTGAATAAAGCGACGTTCAAAACTGTGGAAAGGTTCTGTGGCAACATAGTCCACAGTAATGTTATCAAGCTCTTCCAGTCGCTTTACCTGCCGCTGAAAGCTATGAAATTCGCTGTCAGTGGTCAGGATCCGTACAGGTTTCTGCCAGTCCAGACAGCTTAACAAGCGCATTACCAGCTCATGGGTATTAGGAGCAAACACCAGTTGTTCAGGGTGTGGCAGGTGCAGTATGTCTGCTATCAGTTGCTGGGTTTGCGGAATTTTTTCGGTAAACAGGTAGTGCCATTTATCATCTGCCAGGCGGGCGGTATCATCCCAGTATTCCAGCATCGCATCACGGGTAACGTCCGGCCAGTAATGGTGAGAATGACAGGCAAAATGTTGCTTTCCTTTATTGGCCTGTAAAAAGCGCTGGTAGAATTGTTGATACATGACACTCTCCTGCTGTAGCTGTTTCAGCGATAAAAAAGGCCCTTACGGGCCTTTTGCAACACATTACAATTACGGTTGTACTTTATCCGACTTCATATATTTAAAGAAATCATTATCCGGCTGTATCACCAGTATGTCTTCTTTACCTTTAAAGCTGTTACGGTACGCTTCAAGGCTGCGGACAAATGAGTAGAACTCGGCATTACGGCTGTACGTATCAGCATATACTTTGGCCGCCAGAGCATCCCCTTCACCGCGTACGGTTCTGGAGTTACGCTCGGCATCAGCCACCATAACCGTTACCCGGGCATCGACATCAGCACGGATTATTTCCGATTCTTCCATACCACGGGAACGGTGCTCTCTTGCTACGGCCTGACGTTCTGCACGCATCCGGGCGAAAATAGAAATACTGATTTCTTCCGGCAGGTTAATTTGCTTAACCCGTACGTCAATCACTTCGATTCCCAGTTCATTAGCGGCACTACCGGCCTGAGTCAGGGCACTTTGCATCAGCTGTGTACGTTCACCTGATACAATTTCCTGAATAGTACGGGTACCAAACTCGGTTCTTAAACCGTTATTGATGTACTGTTTCAGCAACACCTCAGCCTGCGTGGTGTTACCACCGGTTGACAGGAAGTAAGCGCCGAAATCCCTGATACGCCATTTTACGTAGCTATCTACCAGTAAGTCTTTCTTTTCTGCGGTAACAAAGCGATCCGCTGCATCGTCCAGCGTCTGCACCCGGGCATCCAGTTTACGCACAGTTTCGATTACCGGTAATTTAAAGTGTAATCCAGGTTCGTAAACGACAACTTTACCTTCGGCATCACGCTGAATTTTACCAAACTGAATCACAATACCACGCTGCCCTTCCGGAACCACAAATAAGGCCGAAATGAAGATAATTGCAACAAGTACTAACAAAGCAATAATAAAGTTCTTCATGGCTTATCCTCTTCCACTACGGGTGTTGCTGCCACGTGCGTCCTGACGAGGCAAATTGCTGTCAGTATTACTACGTGGTGGTGGCAATACCGGTAAGCTGCTTGCCGGTGCTGTTGTAGCAGAGCCACTGCCCTGATTCAGCATTTTATCCAGCGGCAGATACATGATGTTATTGCCATTTTTCACATCAACCAGTACTTTTGATGTATTGCTGTATACCTGCTCCATTGTTTCAAGATACAGACGATCACGGGTAACCTGCGGTGCAGCCAGATATTCAGGCAGCAGGCGTTCAAAACGTGCAACTTCACCCTGGGCTTTCAGAACAATTTGCTGCTTGTAAGCTTCGGCTTCCTGCATAACGCGGTTTACCTGACCACGGGCACGCGGTTCAATTTCACGGGCGTAGGCTTCAGCTTCTTTTACAAAACGTTCCTGATCTTCCTGAGCTGCAATAGCATCATCAAAGGCATCACGGACTTCTTCCGGTGGTCTTGCATCACGGAAGTTAACATCTACCAGCGCCAATCCCATTTTGTATGGCAGGATAATGCTTTCCAGTTCCTGACGGGTGTTCTGGCGAACCACTTCCCGTCCACGGGTCAGCACATCATCCATAATGGAATGACCGATAACATAGCGCAGCGCAGCATCGGTGGCCTGCAACAGGCTGCGGTCTGCATCTATTACTGAGAACAGATATTCACGGGCATTATAAACACGGTACTGAATTTCAAACGTTACGCGCACCAGGTTCTGATCCTGCGTCAGCATAAAGCCGTCAGTCCTCAGTGAGCGAACTTCCTGCACGTTTACCGGTGTAACCGTATCAATAAAGGTCGGTTTCCAGTGAATACCCGCAGTAACCTCAGTGTGGTACTGACCAAAACGCAGAATAACACCGCGCTCCGCATCTTTAATGGTGTAAAAACCGCTGAATGCCCATACCAGGGCAGCAACAATCAATACCAGCAACAGTGCCGCAGATGCGCCACTACCACCAGATGAGGATTTATTGCCACCACCAAAAATTCCGCCAAACTTTTTCCCCAGATTACGGAATACTTCATCTAAATCGGGCGGGCCCTGATTACGTCCTCCCTGTTTCCAGGGATCGTTATTCTTGCCATTGTTGCCCGGCTCATTCCAAGCCATGCTTCACTCCATCTCAGATTATGATTTCGGGTTAATGTATCAAAAAACTGCGGCGCTGACGATATAGTTTTCCAGCAGCCCCTTACTCTGTTTTACTAAACGCATCCAATGTTGCTCCGGTAAATGCACTTTCAGCAGACAATTACCTTCATCATCAAACAGTTCCTGCCGGATAAACTGCCGCTCATATAAATAAGCCCGCCAGGCGGCTTCGGCCGGTGGCAGACTCAGTGTCAGCTGTATATGTTGCTCTGACAGCAATATGCCAATCGCCTGCTGCAACAGTTGCAGCCCGTTGTCGTGTAAAGCAGACACATATACGGCCTGTGGCATTCCCTGCTCGTTGTATTCAATACGGGGTTCCAGACCGGCCTGATCAATTTTATTAAATACCAATAACTGTGGCAGGTGGTCTGCGTCAATGTCGCGCAAAACTTCAGCTACCTGCAGGATATTGTCATCACGCCGGGGATCAGAGGCATCAATTACATGCAGCTGTAAATCGGCATCACGGGTTTCCTGCAAGGTAGACTTAAAAGCCGCAACCAGGTCATGCGGCAAATGACGGATAAAACCGACAGTATCCGCCAGTACTACAGTACCCACACCCGCAATACTGACTCTGCGCAACGTAGGATCCAGTGTGGCAAACAACTGATCTGCGGCATAAACATCCGCACGGGTAAGACGATTAAATAAGGTGGATTTTCCGGCATTGGTATAACCAACAACAGATACTACCGGAGTATCTGAGCGTAAACGGGCACGTCTTCCCTGCTCACGCTGACGGGAGATTTTACCGATACGTTGCTGTAATGCCCGGACACGCTCGCGCAACAGCCGCCGGTCAGTTTCCAGCCTGGTTTCGCCGGGCCCGCGTAAACCAATACCACCTTTTTGCCGCTCTGCGTTATCCCAGCCTCTGACCAGCCGGGATGCCAAATGCTGCAACTGCGCCAGTTCGACCTGAAGTTTACCTTCATAAGTCCGGGCCCGCTGGGCAAAAATATCCAGTATCAGCGTCGTGCGATCTATCACCCGGCATTGACATAACCGTTCCAGATTACGGGTCTGGGCAGGTGTCAGCGCATGATTAAAAATCACCACACTGGCTTCTGATGCTGCAACAGCATCAGTAATTTCCTGGGCTTTACCTTCACCAACAAAATATCTGGCATCAGGTGACCGGCGGCTGGCAGTAATAACATGCAGGCAATGCGCTTCTGCAGAAGCCGATAACAGCTTCAGTTCCTGCAAATCTTCGCTGACATGTTCCTGAGGAAAGCTGACATGCACAAGGATCGCTTGTTCAGTTAACACTTTTGTATCAGACAAGCGAAACCCCTGTATTATTCAGTTTCCTCATTTTCGTCCTGACCACCGCTATGGGCTACCATAGTGTTGACAGCGCGTGCCGGCACAACGGTCGAAATGGCATGCTTATATACCATCTGACTTACAGTATTTTTCAGTAAAATTACGAACTGATCAAAAGACTCGATTTGACCCTGCAGTTTAATCCCATTAACCAGATAGATAGAAACCGGGATACGTTCCCGTCTAAGAGTATTTAAAAATGGGTCTTGTAAAGATTGGCCCTTTGCCATGTGCCGCTTTCCTTTTTTTATTAGTGTGCTGTATATATGTATTATTTTTTTTATTTCAAGTTGTTAAATCAGATTTTTTACCACTCTTTTAGCTTAGCGAAGATAAAACGGCTTGCAAGTTTTCTGCTGTCTCAGCTTCACTTTTCAGCCAGACGAGATCAGGCCAGCTGCGTAACCATGTCAGCTGGCGTTTTGCCAGTTGACGGGTAGCGGCAATACCCCGCTCTTTCATCTGCTCATAGCTGGTAACACCCTCCAGATAATCCCACATTTGCCGGTATCCCACACAGCGGATTGAGGGTAAATCCGCGTGTAAATCAATTCTGTTTTTTAACAACCTGACTTCATCTTCAAAACCTGCATCTAACATCAGCTGAAAACGATCCGCAATACGCTGGTGCAATACGGTCCGCTCTGACGGAGCAATAGCGAATTGGTGTACTTTATACGGAAAAGGTTCCCCTTTATCTGCGGTTAATTCAGTCAGGGTTTTACCGGAAATCCGGTATACCTCCAGCGCACGGTTTATGCGTTGCGGATCATTCGGGTGAATACGCCGGGCTGAAACCGGATCTATCTGTGCCAGTTGCCGGTGCATTGCTGCCCAGCCGTCACGCGATGCTTCCTGCTCCAGCTGTTGCCGGATCGCAGCGTCGGCTTCAGGCAATGGTGAAATACCTTCCAGCAACGCCTTAAAATACAGCATAGTGCCACCAACCAATATTGGTATTCTACCCCGCTGCTGAATTTGCTCAATCAGTTGTAACGCATCCTGCCTGAAGTCTGCCGCTGAGTAAGCCTGTGACGGATCCAGAATATCAATCAGATAATGCGGTGCCAGTGTTAATTCATCACTGCCGGGTTTAGCCGTACCGATATCCATTCCCCGGTAGATCAGCGCACTGTCCACGCTAATCAGCTCTGCGGGCATATGCTTTAGCAGTTCAACTGCCAGCGCGGTTTTCCCGGAGGCTGTTGGCCCCATAATAAAAATAACCGGTAAGGCTTTGCTCATACTGTTGCCGCATCTGAAAACCGGGCCAGCGTATCGGTAAGTTGCAGCGGTACAGCAACCCATTCACCCGGTGCAGTAAGTATGTCACTAAAACGGGTTACCAATGTCTCTGCTGCCAGCCAGTTATTGTCCAGCAGCATAATCAGCAATGTCTCACAGCCTGCCAGGTCACCAGCCAATAAACTGCCCCCCCGGGGTAACCACTGACTTAATGCCGTTTGTCTCAGCCACTCTGGTACAGCCCTGATAATAGCAGTGTCGTTTTGCAGTAAAATGTTAAAACCATAATGTGTAATTGCCTCTGCGCAGGCCAGCCACTGCTGCTTTTCTTCTGCATTCAGGGCAATGCGCAGCGGCATCAGTAAAGGTGCGGCAGAGCTGCCCTTTTGGTGCCAGCTGCGGGCAGCAGTTAACGCCAGATCAATCAGCATAATCTGATGCCCGGCAGCTTGTAGTAGATAACGGTTAGCGGCAATTAAGTATTCCTGCCCCGGCTGTGATACTGCTGTACCGGTTGCAGGCAGACTGGCACTTTTATCTGCTGCCACAGCGTCATGCTGCTGTGCCAGATAAGACAGCTGCTGTTTTACGGCACCGGCAGAAGCCCGCTCAGGTACTGCCGGGCGATAGCCACTGTTTCGTTCGGTAGGTGATAAAACAGGCCATGCCTTTTGTTCATTAACCTGATATGCCGCTGCTGCCGTGTCAGGCAACGGTAATGGCCGGGCTGACTCCATTTTTGGCTGAACTTCAGCTACCAGTTGCTGTAACGCATCACTCAGTGCTGAAACAACAAAGTCATGCACCAGACGGGCCTGATGAAAACGCACCTCATGCTTGGCCGGATGCACATTGACATCAACCTGCCGCGGATCAAGCTCCAGATAAAGTACAAACGCCGGTTGCTGCTCTGGCAGCAATAGCTCTCCATAAGCCTGACGGATCGCATGATTCAGCAGTTTATCCCGCATCATCCGTCCGTTGACATAGCTATACTGACAGCCCGGCTGGGCACCACAGGCATCCGGATGCAATAACCAGCCCCATAACCGCACATCACCATAGCTGTTTTCAATATAAGCGGCTTTATCAGCAAACTGGCGGCCACATAATGCCGCGACCCGCTTCAGTTGTTGCGGCCCGGTCTCAGCCGCTTTTAATCTGCGCAGCTGCTGCCCGTTATGGGTTAATGTCCAGCTGACATCGTACCGGCTGAGTGCCAGCCGTTTTACCAATTCATCAATATGGGCAAATTCTGTTTTGTCGGTCCGCAGAAATTTGCGTCTGGCCGGAGTGTTAAAAAATAAATCCACCACTTCAATGCTGGTGCCGACAGGATGTGCTGCCGGTTTAACCTCAACCTCCATATCACGGCCTGCCGCACTGGCCTGCCATGCCGCTTCCTGTGTTTCAGGGCGTGAAGTCAGAGTTAAACGGGATACGGAACTGATACTGGCCAGTGCTTCGCCACGAAACCCCAGGCTGGTAATGCTTTCCAGATCAGATAAATCTGCAATTTTGCTGGTAGCATGGCGGCTCAGTGCCAACACAAGCTCATGCTCTGCCACACCACTGCCGTTATCGCGCACCCGTATCAGCTTGCTGCCGCCTTTTTCGATTTCAATATCAATACGGGTTGCACCGGCATCCAGGCTGTTTTCGACCAGTTCCTTGACGACTGAAGCCGGCCGTTCGACCACTTCACCCGCCGCAATCTGGTTAGCCAGTTGCGGCGGTAAAATTCTGATTGTCATGTTACGGGATCCGCAGCACCTGACCGATGCGAATACTGTCACTGGTCAGCTGATTATGAGTACGCAACGCATCAACCGACACATTATAACGCTGCGCGACAACAGACAGAGACTCACCCGCCTGCACTTTGTGTTCACGCCCGCGGCGCTGGGCAAATAATGAATCGGCAGGAGGGCTTTGCTCGAAATGCCGTTTCAGGGCGGTAAAAAGAGACTGCGCCAGCTTAGCCTGATGCGAGGTGGATTTAAGCAGTTTTTCTTCCTGAGGATTGGAAATAAAACCGATTTCCACCAGTACCGAAGGAATATCCGGCGCTTTCAGTACGCCCAGGCTGGCAGCCTGCGGCTGATCTTTATGCAGACGGGACACCCTGCCCAGTTCTTTAAGAATATGATTAGCCGCCTGATACGCTGTCACCATCGAGTGATTCATCGACAAATCCAGCACCGTCTGGGCCAGATAGCGCTCGTTTGCCGAATCTTTAATGACTTCGCCTACGCCTCCCAGTAATTCCGAGTGGCGCTCGGTCTGCTCCAGCATCCGGCCAACCTCAGTAGTTGCCCGGCGCAGTGACAACACCCAGACCGATGCGCCTCTTGGCTGTGGCGAAGTAAAGGCATCGGCATGGATAGACACCAGCAGATCTGCCTGCAGGCTACGGGCGACATCAGTACGACGGTTTACATGCAGATAATAATCACCGGTACGGACCATAACCGCTTTCATACCCGGCTCTTTATTAATCAGCTCTGCCAGACGCCTTGAAATAGGCAATGTAAGGTGTTTTTCATAAGTTCCTCCGGGGCCGACAGAGCCTGGGTCCTCTCCGCCGTGACCGGCATCAATAGCAATAATGATGTCCCGTGATGCGCGGACAGCTGGCGGAGGCGCAGGCTGGGCCGCCCGGTTGTTATCTGCCAGATCGACGACCAGCCGGTGACCATAAGGAGGTGTGGGCGTTAATGCAAAAATTGTTGCTTCAGATTTCTTCGCCAGATCCAGCACAATACGGACAGTATTTTTGTCGCCGCTGCTGCGGATCTCTTTAATCAGATCAGAAGCACCGCTGATCGGTGGTAAAGACGCAGCGCCCTGGGTATCAGATAAATCAATCACCAGCCGCTGGGGATTCTCAAGCGAGAAGCTGTTGTACTTTGGTGCGGCAGCCAGATCAAATACTACCCTGGTACTTTCCGGCGATGGCCAGATACGGATACCCTGCACCTGATTAGTACTGGCATAGGCCGTTATAGCGAGCAACCCGCTAGCCAGTAACAAGCAGAAAATCAGGAGGTTCTTAATTTTTGTCATCTTGTAAAGCATGAATAATCGCAATTCCGTGAGCTGTAGCTGCTGTGATATCTGCAACACGCTGTTGCTCATTCCCTGAGCTCAAGTGTATGTCGAGATCCGGTTCAGGTAAATAACCGTGTCCCTGTTCCGGCCACTCAATCAAACAGAGGCTGGAATCATTAAAGTAATCACGAATCCCCATAAATTCCAGTTCTTCCGGATCGGCCAGCCGGTATAAGTCAAAATGGTAAACCGTAATATCAGGCAGGCTATAAGGCTCAACCAGCGTATAAGTCGGGCTTTTTACATTACCGGTATGCCCCAGTGCGGTCAGTATTCCACGGCTGAATGTCGTTTTACCGGCACCGAGCTGCCCCCGTAAAAAAACCACCTCTCCGCCGTGTAATACAGCGGCCAGCCGGGCGGCCAGATTAAATGTATCCTGTTCATTATTCAGGGTAATTTGTATGCTAATGTTCTGAATATCCGGCATCTGTACTCTGGTTACCGTTGTATAGGTTACGGTTGTATATCAGTAAAACCGCTATGTTAACAAAGGTTCCACGGCCGGAACCAGCAGTTCTGTTATTTATTATCGCCTGTTCGATACTACAAAGCAGAAGTTAGTTCAATACGACCAGACAGCCTGCTCCACAATATGTTACATTATATTATCTTCGTTCCATATTACGATTATGAGTACAGATTATTCAGCACTGGTTGCACAGCTCAAAATATGGGCAAAAGAGCTTGGTTTTACTCATATTGGCATTACTGATACGGATCTGACAGCCGAAGAACCCCGGTTGCAGGCATGGCTGAATCAAGGCTATCACGGTGAAATGCAGTATATGGCCGAGCATGGCATGATGCGCGCCAGACCGGCAGAACTGCTGCCCGGAACCCTGCGGGTTATCAGTGCCGGTATCAATTACCTGCCGGAAGCCGCCGGCTTTGCCACTAATCTCGCCGATCCATCCAAAGCCTATATCAGCCGGTATGCACTGGGGCGGGATTATCACAAATTATTACGCAATCGCCTCAGGCAACTGGCGGAAAAAATAGCTACCCAAGTACCGGAGCTGGTTTACCGCCCCTTTACCGACTCAGCCCCGGTAATGGAACGCCCGCTGGCTCAGAAAGCCGGTATCGGCTGGACCGGTAAACACTCGCTGATTTTAAATCAGCAGGCCGGTTCCTGGTTCTTCCTGGGCGAACTGCTGATTAATATTCCGCTACCGGTTGACCAGCCCCATAACGGCGACTGCGGCAGTTGTGTCGCCTGCATTACCAGTTGCCCGACGCAGGCAATAGTTGCACCTTATACTGTCGATGCCAGACGCTGTATTTCCTATCTGACGATAGAACTAAAAGGCGCTATTCCTGAAGAATTCCGTTCGCTGATCGGCAACCGCATTTATGGCTGCGATGACTGCCAGTTGGTTTGTCCGGAAAACCGCCATGCCCCGCTCAGTATCGAGGCCGATTTTCAGCGGCGGACAGTATGGCAGGATAACGATCTGCTGCATCTGTTTGGCTGGGATGAAGCAGCTTTTCTAAAATATACCGAAGGCAGCGCCATCCGCCGTATAGGTTATGAACGCTGGCAACGTAATATTGCTGTGGCGCTTGGCAATGCCCCTTACTCAGCAGAAATTATTAATGTGCTACAGCAACAGCTGACGGCGGCATCTGAACTGGTCGCAGAACATATACACTGGGCACTGGAACAGCAGAAACGTAAATGCTGGCAACAGCAGTCATTATTACCCAGAGGCACGGAAAGGCTGGTCAGAATTGTGCAAAAAGGACTACCAAGAGATGCCTGAATTACTGCTGTTGCAGCTGCTGTTTCCATTCTCTTGGTGATAATCCGGTCTGGGCTTTAAAAGCCCGGGAAAGCGCGGCTTCACTGCCATATCCAACATCAATCGCAATAATTTTAAGCGGCTGGCCCCGTTTTAAAGCCTGCTGCGCCAGCGCGATTCTCCAGCGTTGCAGATAAATACCCGGTGTACAGCCTACCGTATCACGAAAAGTATTAGCAAAAACACTACGCGACATACCGGCGTTGTCAGCCAGCATTTCCAGTGACCACAGCACCGCAGGCTGTTTATGCATTGCCACCAGCGCATAACGTAATTGCGGATGCGCCATACCGGCCAGCATACCGGTTTTAATCTGCCCGCTTTCCATCAGATGCCGCAGGATCTGAATAAGAACCACTTCAAACAAGCGGTTAACCAGTGCCCGGCGACCACAACGCTGCAAAAAGGCTTCTTCAAACAGTAATTCCAGCACCCCTTCAGCTCCTGTCACTTCAGACAGCGGCAGACAAATAAAAGCAGGTAACGTTGCAGCAATAGGATTTGCAACTCCGCCATCAAAAAATAAACGGGCACAGGTAAAGTCGGCTCCCTGTTCCTGATCGCTGATAAAACGATGCGGCAGCGGCCTCGGATACAGTAATAATGAGGGTTCCGTCACCTGTATAACGGTTCTGCCGCTGTGGCTGACCGCTACGGTTCCCTGCCGGACCAGATGTAACTGGCCGCTACCATCTTCAAAGCCAATATCGTTGATACCGCACAGCGCTCCGGCATGAAACATATCAGCACTGACAGAAAAGTGTTTTAGCAGAACTTCCAGCCGGTCAAACATAAAAAATACTCTGAATCAAATTTTCAATACTTTACATCACCAATAGTTTTATTGATAGCGCTAAAGTAACTCCTGTCACCAGACACTACCCAACCCAAGGAGATAAAAGATGAAAGTATTAACCCGCACTATTATTGCTACTTTATTTGCTGCTGCAACAGCAGTTTGTGTCGCAGCAGATGCAGCTCAGGTTCCGGCGGCATCTGCCAACCTGCCTGCTGCCGTAACCAAAAGCACCAGCTATATCACGATGCAGGACGGCACCCAGATTTATTATAAAGACTGGGGCAGCGGCCAGCCTGTTGTTTTCAGCCACGGCTGGCCACTGAGTTCTGACAGCTGGGAAGCGCAGATGATCTTTCTGGCCTCAAACGGCTATCGGGTAATTGCGCATGATCGCCGTGGTCATGGCCGTTCAAGCCAGCCCTGGGACGGCAATGATATGGATCACTACGCCGATGATCTGGCAACGGTCATTGCCACATTAGACCTGCAGAATGCGGTACTGGTTGGCTTCTCAACCGGTGGCGGGGAAGTCAGCCGCTATATTGGCCGTCATGGTACTGAACGTGTCAGCAAAGCGGTACTGGTCAGTGCTGTACCGCCTTTAATGTTAAAAACACCTGCCAATCCGGACGGAGTACCGGCTGACGTTTTTGACGGCCTTCGTCAGGCTTCGCTGGAAAACCGCTCTCAGCTGTACCTGGATATCGCCTCAGGACCATTCTTTGGCTTTAACCGGCCGGGAGCCACACCATCACAAGGACTGATCAACACTTTCTGGATGCAGGGCATGATGGGCGGTCATAAAAACACTTATGATTCTATCAAGGCATTCTCAGCTACTGACTTTACCGAAGATCTGAAACGTTTCAATATTCCAACCCTGGTTATTCATGGCGACGACGACCAGATTGTACCTATTGATATTTCAGGTAAAGCTTCTGCCAGGTTAATAAAAGATGCAAAACTGATTGTCTATCCGGGTGCTCCGCATGGCCTGACCGATACTCACAAGGATCGCCTGAATCAGGATCTGCTGAATTTTATTAAAGAATAAACATGGTACGCCAGCCATGCTTTAACAGCATGGCTGCGTTTAACTTAACCACATGCAAAAGATACCCGCTTTTCAGCTCCCCTCATGTCCCTGCCTCTGCCTGCCCGGCCTTTGAACAGCTGAACAGATAAGGAAGAAATATCAGCAGGGAAAGCAGGCTCCCGCCAATAATAACCACCGCAAGAGCATCAACAGCCCTCAGGGGAAATAAAGAGGTAAACACCGTGGCAATGGCTGCACATGCCATTTGTAAAAAACCTACCAGGGCTGAAGCCTGCCCGGCCTGAGAACCAAACGGATGCATTGCCATAGCAATCGTCAGAGGATTAACCAGCCCCATTCCGAACAGGAATATTGCCATTGACAAGATAAAGCCGGGTAAATCCGGTGTACTCTGCAACAACAGGCCCGCCCCTCCGGCCAGAGCAATTACAATCCCGGCAGATATCACCCTTGCGATCCCCCATTTATGTGCCAGTCGTGGCGCCGAAATTCCGGCGGCAAAAACCACCACCACAGTTGCAGCAAAAAATATTCCCACCTGTAAAGGCAGCAACCCTAAGCTGCCCATCAGTATCCCCGGCGTTGCAGAAAAAAACGCATAGAGACCTCCCATGATCAGGCTGCCAGCCATAGCCGGTAAAATAAAACGGGTATCCGCCAGTAAAGCCGCATAAGCACGTATGACCATTGCCCCTGTATATACAGAACGTCGTTCCGGCTGATGTGTTTCGCCAATCACCAGCAGATAACATCCGGCCAGCAGAGCCCCCAGTACAGCGACAAAAACAAAAGTGACCCGCCAGCCAAATCCGGCATCCAGTGCCCCACCCAGTAACGGCGAAAACCCCGGTGCAGCTGCCATTGCCACCATAGTTATTGATAACACCCTGGCTAATACTTCTCCGTCAAACAGATCCCGGGCAATAGCCCGTGACAGCACAACCGCCGCACAAACCCCTGCCGCCTGAATAATCCGCCCGGCAAGCAGTACTTCAAATGTTTCAGCCATAGCACACAGCAGACTTCCTGCAATAAAAACCGCTAATCCGCTGACCACCAGCCGGCTACGTCCATAGCAATCCGATAAAGGACCCACAACCAGTTGACCTGCTGCCAGTACAATAAAAAACACTGACAACAGTAACCCCATCTGAGGTGTTGGTACATCCAGTGCTATACCCATTGCCGGAAAAGAAGGCAGAATAATGTTTGTTGATAACGTACCTATTGCGGCCAGGCTCGCCAGTAAACATACCAGCCAGCCACTTAACCGAAACGTGCTGTTTGCCTGCTCAGCAAGATCAGCCCCTGCAATATTCATAAATTTCCCCTTTTATATGTTGACCGACATAAATTGACTTAAATGTTGATCAACATATAAAATATGTCAAGCGATAAAAAGAGGACAGAGACATGAAAGTAACAAGAGCCCAGGCTACTGCAAACCGGGAGCGTGTTATTGAAACAGCCAGTCAGCTTTTCCGGGAGAAAGGCTTTAACGGCATAGGACTGAATGAATTAATGCAGGCAGCAGGGTTAACCCGCGGCGGTTTCTACGGGCAATTCGACTCAAAGCAGGATCTGGCCGTGCACGCCAGCCATACCGCATTATCAGACACATTACAGCGGTGGGAAAATATTGCAGCTCAGGCTTCCCCTGACACGCTTGAGCAACTCACCCGTTTCTATTTATCTGATGAGCATCACCATAATCCGGCCCAGGGTTGTGCATTTGCGGCCCTGGGCAGCGATGTTGCCAGACAGCATTCTCCGGAATTGCATCAGGTATTCTCAGATGGTATGGAAGCCTTCCTGCAGGTACTCCAGCAATGCGTTACCGGCAACACGCCGCAACAGAAAAGGCAACAGGCAATGGCCACACTGGCTACTCTGGTCGGTGCGTTAATACTGTCGCGTACAGTAAAAGATCCCATACTGTCTGCTGAGCTTCGCAAGGCAGCCACCAGTCAGATATTGCATCGATATGAAGAAGATAAATCAGCTATAAACAGAATCTAAGTGTTTGAATAAACAAGAATTGGAGCGGGTAACGAGGTTCGAACTCGTGACCTCGACCTTGGCAAGGTCGCGCTCTACCAGCTGAGCTATACCCGCATTGAAGTGCCAAGCTTAACTGATTTTGTACTGCATCAGCCAAGTGGTGCGCATTTTACAAAATCAGTACGCTAAAGCAAGCACTTTATTACGGTAATCTGAAAAAATGTGTGCGATAGGTTGTTAATTCAGCAATTGATTCCCGAATATCGTCCAGCGCCAGGTGGCTGCCGCTTTTCTGTACTTTTTTCGTCACTTCAGGATTCCAGCGTTTGGCCAGTTCTTTAACCGTACTGACATCCAGATTGCGGTAATGAAAAAAGGCTTCCAGTGCCGGAGCATATTCCACCAGAAAACGCCGATCCTGCCCGATACTATTACCGCACATTGGCGATTTACCCGCCGGAACATACTGCTTTAAAAACTCAATCGTCTGACGCTCAGCTTCTGCCAGTGTGATATCGCTGGCCCGGCAACGCGCCGTTAAACCGCTTTTACCATGTTGTTCAATACACCATTCATTCATATTATCCAGCACACTGTCCGGCTGATGAATAGCAAAAACCGGCCCTTCCGCCAGAATATTCAGCTCACTGTCTGTCACAATAGTCGCGATTTCCAGAATCACATCTGTTTTAGGTTCCAGACCGGTCATTTCCAGATCCAGCCAGATTAAATTATTTTCGCTTAACGCCATCAGCTCTTACTATCCTTTGCTACTTTGTTAGTTTACAGATTGCAGGTATCATACACGCCCTTGGCTACACAGTAATAGCACCCTTTACGGAAAAACGGCAAACAACTTAGTGACTAAAAAAAAGCACCTGACAAAACGCCAGCATCAGCGTATTGCCCAGAATGAGCAAAAGCGATTGCAGAAACAACAACAGCCAGAATCCCGGCAGTGGGATGATGACTTGCTGCTGGCGCCGGAACGTGGCCGGGTGCTGAGTCGTTTTGGCCAGCATGCCGATATCGAAGACAGCGAAGGTAATATCAGCCGTTGTAACCTGCGGCGCACTATCAGCTCTGTTGTTACCGGTGATTACGTACTATGGCGCAAAGCCAGACAACAATCCGGCGGTGCAGAAGGCGTAGTCGAAGCAGTGGAAGATCGGCATTCAGTACTGCTGCGACCAGACTTTTACGATGGCCTCAAACCGGTAGCCGCCAATATAGATTTAATGATTATTGTGTCTGCTATTCTGCCCAGCCTGTCACTGAATATTATTGACCGCTATCTGGTTGCCGCAGAAATTACCCGGATTAAGCCGCTGCTGGTCATTAATAAAACCGATTTGTTAAACAGCGAACAGTTGGCTGAACTGGAGCAGCAAATGCAGCTCTACCAGCGCATTGGTTATCCATTTATACTGGCCAGCACAAAAACCGGAGCAGGTCTGGATCAAATACGCCGGCAACTTGGTAATGGCACCAGTATTTTTGTCGGACAGTCAGGGGTTGGTAAATCATCATTGATGAACAGCCTGATGCCGGAGCTTAATATTACGACCCGGCAGGTATCAGATATTTCAGGTCTGGGGCAGCATACCACCACGGTATCGCGGTTATACCATTTGCCGGACGGCGGAGATTTAATCGATTCTCCCGGGATCAGGGAATTTGCCTTATGGCATCTGACCCCGGAGCAGGTAACACAAGGGTTTACAGAATTCACCCCCTGGCTGGGGCGCTGTAAATTCCGGGATTGCAAACATATCAGCGATCCGGGATGCGCCGTACAGCATGCGGTGCAGGAAGGTGAAATAAGTGCTGCACGCTACGACAGCTACCTTAAAATACTGACCAGCATGCAACAGGACAAACCTAACCATTTTTAATACTTTTACTACGGGCAATATGCTATGGACAAACTGAAAATTACCCTGCAGTACCTGATGCCAAAGCATCTGTTATCACGACTGGTTGGCAAACTTGCCGCCGCAGAACTGGGCTGGTTCAGCCACTTATTTATTAAACTGTTTATTAAAGCTTATCGTATCGACATGACCGAAGCCCGGGCCGAATCCCCAACCGCCTATGCCAGCTTTAATGATTTTTTCACCAGGGCCCTGAAAGATGGCATCCGCCCGCTAACCACCGACAGTAAAGTTATCACCCATCCGGTTGATGGTACTATCAGCCAGCTGGGCGATATTATCGACGGACAACTGGTGCAGGCTAAAAACCATAATTACTCGCTGCAAAGCCTGCTTGGCGGCAAACCAGAAACCGCAGCTCCGTTTACTGGTGGTAAATTTGCCACCGTTTATCTGGCACCAAAAGATTACCACCGTATCCATATGCCGCTTAGCGGCACACTGCGTGAAATGATTTATATACCGGGCGAATTATTCTCTGTAAACCCGCTGACCGCTGAAAATGTGCCGGATTTATTTGCCAGAAACGAACGGGTTGTGACTATTTTCGATACCGAACACGGGCCCTTCGCCCTGGTGCTGGTTGGTGCCACTATTGTTGCCAGTATTGAAACCGTGTGGGCAGGTACGGTAACCCCTCCGGCAGGCAAGCAGGTTTTCAGCTGGCAATATCCGGCGACAGGCGCTAATGCAGTACATCTGGAAAAAGGGGCAGAAATGGGCCGCTTCAAACTGGGTTCAACCGTGGTACTGGCATTCCCGGCTGAAGTACTGGAGTTTCTGCCGGATCAACAGCCCGGCACAGTTACCCGTATGGGAACGCCTTTTGCGTCTCTGGCAAGCGAATAAGATGCAGTACTGAGAAAAACGATGCAGATTATTGCGCACCGCGGTGCCAGCGGCGAATACCCGGAAAATACCCTGCTTGCCATTGAACAGGCCATTTCTCAGGGTGCTGACGCCATTGAAATTGATGTGTTTGCGATTGATAACGAACTTATTGTCATTCATGACCACCATCTGAACCGGACGACAAATGGTCAGGGCAGCATTTATGATTATGCCTTACCCAAGCTGCTGCAACTGGACGCCGGACAAGGTCAGGCAATCCCGTTATTGCGCGAAGTACTGGACAGGCTGCCCGCCGGATTGTGGTTAAATATCGAGCTGAAAGGCAATAATACGGTAGCCCCGTTATTACAGTTACTGGCAGAGCAGGAAGCTCAGGGTAAGGACAGCAGCAGATTACTGATCTCGTCTTTTAACCATCATCTGCTGGCCCGGTTAAAACAGGAAAAACCTGACTTGAAACTGGGCGCACTTACTGCCGGTCTGCCGCTTGATTACGCTGCTTTTGCCGCAAGACTGGGCGCTTATTCCGTAAACTGTGATGTTGGCTTTATCAATCAGGCTTTTGTTAACGATGCCAGAGCACGCAATCTGGAGATTTACGTTTATACCGTAGATGAACAGGATGATATTCAGCGGATGAAAAAGCTGGGCGTTTCAGGCATTTTTACCAATTACCCGGCACGCAGCCGGGCATGGCAAAAGACTACAGCTTAAGAAGCAGGGTGATGCTCGTCCTGGCAGTCGTGGCAACGGTTACATAACCGCATATTCATAATATGCGCCATCACAACCAGCGCCGCACCCACTATCAGAATAAAATGTTCGTATTCATGGCCCCAGGCATCTTTCTGCCAGTAGATAAAACCACCCAGAAACAGTGAATAAAACGGGTAAATTTTACGATGGTAACGGTGAAAACCAACAAACAGCGTAATAAAGCCCAGGATCATGGTAATCAGCAGAACAATGCCTTCAAATGCATGGTTATGCATTGCGGTCAGCCCAAGCAGCGGTAACACCGGCAATAATACCGGCACCATAATGCAATGAATTGCACATAGTGATGTTATCGTAATGCCTACTTTATCGAACAAATTTCTGACATTGGCTGACACGGTAGCTGACTCTCTGAACCACACTGAAACAAAACGCTATAATATAACAACGCACTTATAAAAGGAATCCTGTCAGAGAAATTAATATGGCATAATAGCGTTTTACTTTTCCCGTCAGATTTAGTCATGGAACAACTACTTAATCAGCTTGATACCAATTTAAAAGAACTCTACCGCAAAGCCGTTGATGCCGACGCCCTGCTGGATAATTTACAGCAGCAAGGCCAGGCTAAGCATCAGAGTATTTTTCCCGCCAATGGACAGTTTCAGGTAAGCAGTAACCGCTTTATGCCCTACCTCTCAGAAACCGCCGAACAAATTGCGGCTATCCGGCAAAGCCAGCAGTTTAATACCGCAACCCTGCAGAAAATTGTGGAACAGCTGAAGCTGCTGCATCAGACGCTGTCAGACTTCCGTCAGGTACTGACCAAAAACTAAGTCGCCATCCGTATCTGATACATTACCAGCAAAGACAAGTTGCCCCGGCATCCGCCCAGGGCAGCCAAAAGGCAGTAAAGAGTGTAGTAAAAAGTGCCGCAAAATATATCAGTGATGACTGTGATCTTCCGGATCCGCCTGCACCTTAACCTTAGGTAACAGGTTTTTGCTGAACCACTCATTCAGCATCCGCTTTTCATATTCAAATTCAGTATTTCTGCTAAGCGTGGAAGTCCGCTGCATAAAACTCATATCGCGCAACCGCTCATCACCTGCTGCAACCTCAGTACCAGTGGCATCATGTAAGGTATAACTGAAACGGACAGCCGGAGAGTAAATATCCTTTACCACCCGGATCGGCTGACCTGTCCGCCCGATAAAAGGATCAACATCACCGGCCAAATCAATATCGGTAACCGTTACCTGCCATTTATAGCCCTCTGGTAACTGGGTAGCCATATCCTTAAAAAAACCCTCAAACTGCTTTAGCACCCGCTCCTGAAATCTGGCCCTGGTGTCAGCGGCAGGACGGATATCAGTATATTTTTCCGGTTCCTTAAATGTGACCTCGGCTTCTGCGGCGGCAATCTCGGCAACAGCAGGCATTGCCAGCAGGCTGCTTAATAATAATATGACGGTATGACGCATAATAACCTCTCACAATAATGCTGCATTCAGATCCTGGCAGTACAGAGATTAACCAGGCGTATTTATGACTCCTAATATAGAGCAACTGTTCCCATATCACAGCTGTCAATTTGTATTAAAGTGTATCTTATTTCCCGGAAATACACGGAATTGTTTTGCCACCCCAACTAAAAAGCCTGATCCGGTTGAGTACCGGGATCAGGCCCTGTTAATGCTTAATTCACAGTCCGGTGCTTAACCCAGACATTATCTGAATTTTGCTATTCGTTACTTTTGCTCCTGCTGCTGTTTTGCCAGCTTCTTCTCCCAGAAGGTAGCATTTTTAATCCCCAGTTTTACCGGATCAAAGGTAATCGGGCCACCGCTCTTTTTCTGCTCTTCATAGTCACGCAGACAGCGCATGGTTGGCTTGTACATAAAGAAAATAACCAGAATACCCAGCACGTTAACCCAGGCCATTAAACCTACGCCAATATCTCCGATGTTCCAGATATAACCCGCACTGTTTACTGTGCCGTAAGCCACCATAAACATCAGCAGTAATTTAAATACCACAGGAGGCAGCTTGTTATTGAAGATCCGATTCAGGTACGCCACATTGGTTTCAGTAATGTAGTAGTACGCCAGTATTGTGGTAAACGCGAAGAAGAACAGTGCCAGGCCAACAAAAACCTGGCCAAAGTGACCAAACACCTGAAGCAATGCCAACTGGGTAAAGGCAGCAGAACCAATTTCAGTAGCAGCATCCACGTTCTGTACAATAAACTGACCGGCAGGTAATTCACCCTGCACATTGTATTGCTGGGTAATTAAGATCATCAGCGCGGTAGCGGTACAGACAAACAGCGTATCTACATAGATTGAAAACGCCTGAACCAGCCCCTGCTGCGATGGATGGTCAACCTCAGCAGCCGCCGCTGCATGCGGGCCTGTACCCTGGCCGGCTTCGTTAGAATAAATACCGCGTTTTACGCCCCAGCCGATAGCGGCACCAAAGCCCGCCTGTGCGGTAAAGGCATCGCTGAATATCAGGGTGAATACACCAAGTACTTTATCCAGATTAAGAAATACCACTATCAGTGCCAGCACAATGTAACCCAATGCCATAAACGGCACCACAATCTGGGTAAAGTGTGCAATACGCTTAATGCCACCAAAGATAATAAACGCCAGTACCATTAAAATTACCGCCAGGGCAATCAGCTTATAAGTGCCTACTTCACCAAAACTGGTGACCACCATATTACCGTCACCAAAGATTTGCGTTACTGCGTTACCTACCGCATTGGCCTGTACTCCCGGTAAGAAAATACCGCAGCCGATGATAGCGGAGATGGCAAATAAAATACCCAGCCAGCGCCAGCCCAGACAACGCTCAAAATAGTATGCCGGGCCGCCACGATACTGGCCGTTTTCTTCCACTTTATAGATTTGCCCCAGGGTAGATTCAGCATAAGCGGTGCTGGCACCTAAAAATGCCACGACCCACATCCAGAACACCGCACCCGGGCCGCCAAAACCGATAGCAGCAGCCACACCGGCAATATTGCCCACCCCAACCCGGCCGGATAATGACACTGCCAATGCCTGAAATGAAGAGATACCTTTGTCAGACTCGCTGTTATTTAACAGCAGTCTGCACATTTCCCTGAAGTGGCGAACCTGGGCAAATCGCGTCAGGATCGAATAAAACAAACCAGCACCAAGGCACAGATAAATCAGCGCCGGGCTCCAGATAATGCTGTTCAGCGCACTAATAAAGCCTTCCATTTCCCTTCCTTATAATTATTTTGAACGTCATTTTGTTGTAATGGAGCTTAATTTGCCACATCGAAAAGCGAATAGCTATGCTGTTAGCCGGTCTGATACAGTGATTTTTTCGTATCACCCTGTAGCGGGGGCCCTGATGCATAAACTCTGCATTACCGGTAAAGCCGGCGGCGAAAAACTTTTGTGGTATTTGAAAAGCGGGGATGTTTCCTGACCAAAGATGCAAAAATGCGGCTCAATTCATCAGAGAATTAAAAAGCTGATTAGCTCAAATTAAAAAGCCTGACTCCGGTTGAATACCGGAATCAGGCCCTGTCAGCATTTACTGTTTCGTTTCAGAACAGTTCAGGCTATTCGGCAGCAGGAATTACATCATTCCCATACCGCCCATGCCGCCCATATCCGGTGCAGCTGGTGCGTCAGGCTTTGGTAATTCAGTTACCATCGCTTCGGTAGTGATCATCAGAGAACCTACAGAAGCCGCAAATTGCAGCGCAGAACGGGTTACTTTGGTTGGATCCAGAATACCCATTTCCAGCATATCGCCGTACACGTCTGTTGCAGCGTTATAACCGTAGTTGCCGGAACCATCTTTAACTTTGTTCACCACAACTGAAGGCTCTTCACCGGCATTGCTGACGATCTGACGCAGCGGAGATTCCATCGCGCGCAGTGCAATCTTGATACCGTGGTTCTGATCTTCGTTGTCACCGGTCAGGTTGACCAGCTTAGCGGCAACACGCACCAGAGCAACACCACCGCCAGGCACTACGCCTTCTTCTACCGCAGCACGGGTAGCGTGCAGGGCATCTTCTACGCGGTGTTTTTTCTCTTTCATTTCAATTTCAGTTGCAGCGCCAACTTTGATCACTGCTACACCGCCAGCCAGTTTAGCCAGACGCTCCTGCAGTTTTTCTTTGTCGTAGTCAGACGTTGCTTCTTCAATTTGCTGGCGAATTTGCTTAACACGACCATCGATAGCAGCCTGCTCACCGGCACCATCAATAATAGTGGTGTTATCTTTAGTGATCACAATGCGTTTTGCAGTACCTAAATCTTCCAGCGATGCTTTTTCCAGTTCCAGGCCGATTTCTTCAGAAATCACTGTACCGCCGGTTAATACCGCGATGTCCTGTAACATGGCTTTACGGCGATCACCGAAACCTGGTGCTTTAACCGCAGAAATCTTCACGATACCGCGCATGTTGTTTACCACCAGCGTAGCCAGTGCTTCACCTTCAACATCTTCAGCAATTAACAGTAAAGGCTTACCTGATTTGGCCACGCCTTCCAGCACCGGTAACAGCTCACGGATGTTAGAAATTTTCTTGTCTACGGTCAGGATATACGGGTTATCCAGTTCAACCTGGCCGGCTTCCTGATTATTGATAAAGTAAGGAGACAGGTAACCGCGGTCAAACTGCATGCCTTCAACCACGTCCAGCTCGTTGGCTAAGCCCTGGCCTTCTTCAACAGTGATTACGCCTTCCTTGCCTACTTTATCCATTGCATCGGCAATGATAGTACCGATTTCTGTATCAGAGTTTGCAGAGATAGTACCTACCTGGGCAATCGCTTTACTGTCAGTGCAAGGCTGGGACAAGGTTTTTAATTCGGCAACCGCAGCAATCACAGCTTTGTCGATACCACGTTTTAAATCCATCGGATTCATACCGGCAGCAACGGCTTTAACACCTTCGTTGATGATGTTCTGAGCCAGTACAGTTGCAGTGGTAGTACCGTCACCTGCTTCGTCGTTAGCTTTAGACGCAACTTCTTTTACCATCTGTGCGCCCATGTTCTCGAACTTGTCTTCCAGTTCGATTTCCTTGGCAACAGATACACCATCTTTAGTGATTAAAGGTGCGCCAAAAGATTTGTCCAGAATAACATTACGGCCTTTAGGACCAAGTGTTACCCGGACAGCATTTGCCAGCACATTAACGCCTTTAAGCATTTTATTACGGGCTTCATCGCCAAAACGTACGTCTTTTGCAGCCATTTTCTAAATCCTTAATTCAGTGAAATTCAATGAAAGTTAAACAATACGGTAAGTTATCAGTCCAGAATTACGCCTAAGATGTTATCTTCTTTAGTGATAACGTACTCCTGACCGTCTACCTTTTCAGTGCGTTCGACATAAGAGCCAAACAGCACTTTATCGCCAACTTTTACATCCAGCGGCTTAACTTCACCATTGTCTAAAATACGGCCATTGCCGACAGCGACAACTTCACCACGAGTTGATTTCTCGGCTGAAGCGCCTGTCAGAACGATGCCACCAGCTGATTTACTTTCAGCTTCTAAGCGTTTAATGATGACACGATCATGTAATGGACGAATATTCATGCTCTATCTCCTGAAGCAATTTATGTTTTAACATGGGGTGTTAAATTGTGTGCTCGTTATATGGGGCAATATCCGGAAAAACCCAAGGGGTACTTTATAAAAAATTCTTTATTTTCCCTCCGGCAATAACCTCCGTATACTGTAAGCCTGTCAGTACCAGAGTCTGTAAACAAAGAGGTCATTGCTGCAGATGTATAAACTCTTGCTATTGCCATTTCTATTCTGGTGTTCGCTGGCTAACGCCGGTAACTCCGTTCTCAACAGCCTGCTGCAAAATGATACCTTTTTACCTGTGGAACAGGCTTTCCGGTTCGACTTTGTACAACAGGACCAGCAATTAATCGTCAGCTGGAATATTGCCGATGGCTACTATCTCTATAAAGACAAAATTAAGCTTGGCGGTATTGCTGTCAGTTTTTCGCATCCGTCCTATCCGGCGGCAATAGAGACAGAAGACGAATTCTTTGGTGTTACTGAGGTTTACTACCATCAGTTAACCTTGCGTATTCCACTGAGCGATATCGGCGACGATGCCCAACTGCGCATACAATACATGGGCTGTGCTGAAGCAGGCTTATGTTATCCGCCGCAAACCCTGGAAGTGCCGCTCATCAAACCAGCCACCGCAGCGCAGCAGCAGGAGAATGATCTGCCGGTATCTGCCCAGCATACGCTGGCAGACAAGCTGACATCAGGCGCGACGCTGGCAACACTCGGTATGTTCTTCCTGCTGGGGCTGGGGCTGGCGTTTACTCCTTGTGTGTTTCCGATGTATCCGATCCTGACCAGTATTATCGTCGGGCAGAAAACCCTGTCCACCAAACGGGCGTTTACCCTGTCTTTTACCTATGTGCAGGGTATGGCCCTGACCTATTCTGCCTTAGGGCTGGTGGTCGCCAGCCTGGGCGTACAGTTTCAGGCTTATCTGCAACATCCGGCAATTCTGATCAGCGCCAGTGTGATGTTTATTGTGCTGGCACTGGCTATGTTCGGTCTGTTTAATTTTACCCTGCCCGCCCGCTGGCAGGAAAAAATCAGTTCCCTGAGCAACAGACAACAGGGTGGTTCATTAAAAGGGGCTTTTATTATGGGCGCCCTGTCCGGACTGATTGCCTCTCCCTGTACTACCGCACCACTGTCGGGTGCCCTGTTATATGTTGCCCAGAGCGGCGATTTACTGCTGGGCGCGCTGACCTTATATATTCTGAGTATGGGTATGGGGCTGCCTTTGCTGTTGCTGGGCAGTTCCGGTGGCAAACTGCTGCCCAAAGCCGGTAACTGGATGAACAGTATCAAAATAGCCTTTGGCTTCCTGTTACTGGCAGTGCCATTGTTGTTACTGGAGCGCCTGCTACCCGGCTGGATTATCTTACTCTGCACCGCGGTATTGCTGCTGGCGGTAGTTTTTGCGCTGTACCGTCTGTTGTTTCAGCTGCAGAACATTAATGCCAAAGCCATACTGGCGATTACCGGCCAGCTGTTACTGGTTGTGGCGCTCTGGCTGGGCTGGCAAATCTGGCAACCTGCCGCAGTCAATAATCTATCAGCGCAAACATCCGCTATTACACCGGGGCACTTTATTACGGTCAGTTCGCTGGAAGAACTGCAACAACAGGTACAACTTGCCGGGCAACAGCAAAAATATACCATGGTGGATCTCTACGCTGACTGGTGTATTGCCTGTAAAGAATTCGAGCACCTGACCTTTCCCAAACCGGAAGTGCAGCATTATTTTCAGCAAATGCAGTTAATTAAGGTAGATGTAACGAAAATGAGCAGAACTGACCAGCAATTGCTGGACCACTTTCAGGTACTTGGCTTGCCGACACTGCTGTTCTTTTCTCCTGATGGCACCGAACTCACCACGGCAAGAGTGACAGGTTTTATGGCTGCCGGTCCTTTTGCCGAACATTTACAAAAACTGATAAAATAAGCCAGATGCCTGCTGCAGCAAGGGTAGCGTAATATCTTCCCTGCTGCAAAGGCCCCCTCACTGCTGATAAGACCAGTATTTTGCTGCCATTTGTCACGATTTCACTATAATAAGCCGCAAACAGGGATGCAATCGTCCGATAAACCACTGCATGATAAGAAACAGATGCTTTTCTTGCCGGGTTTTGGCAAGATAATGCATATTCATAACATTTAGCAGGAAAACAGCTCAGATGGCATCACATTTGCGGATTTTGTTGTTAAACGGCCCCAACCTTAACATGCTGGGAGCCCGTGAGCCTGCCGTTTATGGAACTGCAACTTTAGCGGATATTGTTTCTGAATTAACGGAACAGGCAGCAAAACAGAGTGTCGAACTGTCACATTTTCAGTCAAATGCTGAACACGAATTGGTAACAGCTATTCAGCAAAGCCTTGGCAAGCAGGATTTTATTCTGATCAACCCCGGCGCTTACACTCACACCAGTATCGCAATCAGAGATGCCTTACTGGCTGTCGCTATTCCATTTATTGAAGTTCATTTATCAAACGTGCATGCCCGGGAACCTTTCCGGAAGCATTCATATTTATCAGATATTGCGAAAGGGGTAATTTGTGGCCTGGGAGCCAGAGGTTATCACTATGCACTGGACGCTGCAGTATCTTCATTAAAGGCATCCACACACAATTAACTTAATAATCAGGCTGGAAAAATGGATATCAGAAAAATTAAAAAACTTATCGAATTACTTGAAGAATCAGGCATTTCTGAGCTTGAAATCACCGAAGGTGAAGAGTCGGTACGTATCAGCCGCAATGGCCCTGCCCAGCATTTTGCCCCTATTCAGTATGGTGCCCCGGCACCAGCAGCACCTGCTGCGGCACCAGTTGCTGCGGCAGCACCCGCTGAAGTGGTGCCGGTTGCCGTCAGTGGCCACATAGTTCGTTCTCCGATGGTAGGCAGCTTCTACCGTGCAGCTTCTCCAACCTCTAAAGCCTTTGTTGAAGTAGGCCAGAGCGTGAAAGTTGGCGATACTTTATGTATCGTTGAAGCCATGAAAATGATGAACCAGATCCAGTCTGATAAAGCTGGCGTGGTAAAAGAAATTCTGGTTGAAAACGGTGAGCCGGTAGAATTTGACCAGCCACTATTTATCGTCGAATAACAATAAGGCAGACTGATGCTAAAAAAAGTACTGATTGCCAACCGGGGAGAAATTGCACTGCGCATTCTGCGCGCCTGCAAAGAACTCGGTATTCAGACAGTGGCAGTGCACTCAACTGTCGACCGCAACCTGAAGCATGTGCTGCTGGCAGATGAAACTATCTGTATCGGCCCTGCACCTTCACCCAAAAGTTACCTGAATATTCCGGCGCTGATTGCGGCGGCGGAAGTAACGGATGCCCAGGCTATTCACCCGGGTTATGGTTTTCTGGCTGAAAACGCCGATTTTGCCCAGCAGGTAGAAGAAAGCGGCCTGATCTTTATCGGCCCCCGTCCGGAATCTATCCGGCTGATGGGTGATAAAGTATCTGCTATCGAAGCGATGAAAAAAGCCGGTGTGCCGTGTGTTCCAGGCTCTGACGGTGCTGTTGGCGACGATGCTGACATTAATAAAGCCACTGCCAGACGTATCGGTTACCCGATTATCGTTAAAGCTGCCGGCGGTGGCGGTGGTCGTGGTATGCGGGTGGTCCGTTCTGAAGAAGAACTGATCAGCTCCGTCGAAATGACCAAAGCAGAAGCAAAAGCTGCCTTCGGTAACGATATGGTTTACATGGAAAAATTCCTGGAAAACCCACGCCATATCGAAGTGCAGGTACTGGCAGACGGTCAGGGCAATGCTATCCATCTGGGTGAACGTGACTGCTCTATGCAGCGTCGTCACCAGAAAGTGGTGGAAGAAGCGCCGGCGCCGGGTATTACTGCTGAGCAACGCGCTTTTATCGGTGGCCGCTGTGTTGAAGCCTGTAAGGTGATGAATTACCGTGGTGCCGGTACGTTCGAGTTCCTGTATGAAAACGGCGAGTTCTTCTTTATTGAAATGAATACCCGTATTCAGGTGGAACACCCGGTTACCGAAATGATTACCGGTGTTGATCTGATTAAGGAACAGCTGCGCATTGCCTCAGGTATGCCGCTGACGCTGAAGCAGGAAGATATCGTCATTCGCGGCCATGCGGTGGAATGCCGTATTAATGCGGAAGATCCGGTTACCTTTATTCCGTCTCCGGGCAAAATCACCCGTTTCCACCCTGCCGGTGGTAATGGTATCCGCTGGGATTCGCATATCTATGCCGATTACACCGTACCGCCAAATTATGATTCAATGGTTGGTAAGTTAATTACTTACGGTGAAACGCGGGATATCGCGATTGCCAGAATGCGTAACGCGCTGGACGAATTACTGGTAGCAGGTATTAAAACCAATATCCCGCTACACAAAGATATTATGACCGACGCAGAATTCTGTAAGGGTGGCACCAATATCCACTACCTGGAGAAAAAGCTGGGTATTCATTAATACTTAACCAGTTAAGCAAAAAAAGGAACAGATAAATCTGTTCCTTTTTTATTTTCCGCTGTTTGCCATCACTCACGCATTGCAGCGAAATAGGTGTAAAATACCGCAAATTTCAGCTACGGAAACCGTTATGCCCTGGATACAACTTCGTATTACCACCTCAGAAGAAAAAGCCGAACAGGTCAGTGATATGCTGCAAGGTTGGGGAGCTCAGGCCGTCAGTTTTGTTGACGCGCAGGATACGCCTATTTACGAACCTATGCCGGGCGAAGTGATTTACTGGGCAAAAACCATTGTGGTTGGTCTGTTCGATGCTGAACACCCGATGGACAAAGTAATTGCTAACCTGGAAAAAGTCGCGCTGTTTAAAAACGGCTGCGATTACAAACTGGAACAACTGGAAGACAAAGACTGGGAACGTGAATGGATGGATAACTTCCATCCGATTAAGTTCGGTAACCGGCTGTGGGTTTGTCCCAGCTGGCGCGACATTCCGGAACCGGACGCCGTCAATGTACTGCTCGATCCCGGGCTGGCATTTGGTACCGGCACCCACCCCACCACAGCGCTGTGTATGCAATGGCTGGATGCTCATATTCAGCCAGATCAAACCGTAGTCGATTTTGGCTGCGGCTCTGGCATTCTGGGCATTGCCGCCCTGAAACTGGGAGCAAAGCGGGTTATCGGCATTGATATCGACCCACAGGCAATTGAAGCCAGCACCGCTAATGCAGCGCGTAACGGTGTCGCCAGCCAGATAGAGCTCTATCTGCCGCAAAACCAGCCGGCATTACAGGCTGATGTCGTAGTGGCCAATATTCTGGCCGGGCCTCTGGCAGAACTGGCACCGGTTATCAGCAGCTATGTGCGTCCCGGCGGTTTACTCGCCCTGTCCGGTATTCTGGAAAGCCAGGCCGACAGTGTAATAGCGGCTTATGCCGCAGAATTTGATTTTGATCCGGTAGCAGTACAGGAAGAATGGGTACGGCTTAGCGCCATAAAACGCAGCTAACCTGTTATAGGAACACACCATTTTTCAGCCGCTTAGCGATTGTCAAGACAGCTATATCCAATAAATTTACTATTTTGCTTAAATAATAGCCTTTGCTTTAGGGCAAAAAATCCGTAAACTTAGCGCCCCTTGAGAGGGAGCCTTTGGATTCAGTGGTGCGCATAGGTCCATACCAGTTAGCGAACAGCGTAATTTGCGCTCCGATGGCCGGAGTAACCGATTACGCTTTCAGAGAACTTTGTCGGCGTTTTGGTGCTGCTCTGGCGGTATCTGAAATGCTGTCGAGTAATCCGTTGGTATGGCAAAGCGAAAAATCGCAGAACAGGATGAACTGCCACCTGCAGGAATCAGGTATACGTTCAGTACAGATTGCCGGAGCGGATCCTCAGCAAATGGCTGAAGCCGCACAATATAATGTTTCTGTTGGTGCCGATATTATCGATATCAACATGGGCTGCCCGGCAAAAAAAGTGAATAAAAAACTGGCAGGTTCCGCGTTATTGCAATATCCGGAACTGGTCACGCAGATTATTCGCGCTGTCGTTAAAGCAGTAAATGTACCTGTAACCCTGAAAATACGTACCGGCTGGGATCCGGAAAACCGCAACGGTGTTCAGATTGCCCGTATCGCTGAAGACCACGGTATTCAGGCTTTGGCAGTACACGGCAGAACCCGTAGTTGTATGTATAAGGGTGAAGCCGAATACGACACCATCAGGGCAATTAAACAGCAAGTGTCGATACCGGTAATGGCCAACGGCGATATTACCGGCCCGGAGAAAGCCCGTTATGTGCTGGATTACACCGGGGCTGATGCAATAATGATTGGACGGGCAGCACAGGGACGCCCCTGGATTTTCCGCGAGGTTGTGCATTATCTGGCAACCGGAGAAAAGCTGGCCGCACCAGACATTACTGAAGTTCAGCAAATTATGCTGGAGCATGTTCAGGGCCTGCACCGTTTATACGGTGAGCATCTTGGTCCGCGCATTGCCCGTAAGCATGTGGGATGGTATTTAGCTGAGCACGATGTGCCCGGCATTTTTCGTAGTGAATTCAACGCTATTGAGCAGGCATCACAGCAGCTTGATACGTTAAATGATTATTTTCATAAACTAGCAGCAACCTAACGTAAATAAGAGAAAAGCAATGTTTAATCAGAACGTTACTTCGCCATTCATCACTAACGCCCATGTACAGACTCAGGAAAAACCACAGGCACTGAGCAACGCCGTACAAAAAGCTGTTGCCAACTACCTGCAACAGTTAAACGGGCAGGACGTAAACGACCTGTATGAACTGGTGTTATCTGAACTGGAAAGACCATTACTGGAAGAAGTAATGAAATATACCCGTGGTAACCAGACCCGTGCCGCCAACCTGATGGGCATCAACCGCGGTACGCTGCGTAAAAAATTAAAACAATACGGCATGAGTTAATGCCAGGCAGGGTAAACCCTGCTTGTAAAGCACCTTCGGGTGCTTTTTTATTTCTGTAACAGGATGTTTCGGTTTCCCCTTGCCGGGGGCAGACTAAAATCAGTTTAATTCAGTGATAAGAGAGTTTAAGCAATGACGACACTTCGCCCTATCCGTCGCGCACTGTTAAGTGTGTCAGATAAAACAGGCATTGTAGAATTCGCCCGCGCCTTAGCAGCACAACAGGTAGAAATACTGTCTACCGGCGGTACCGCAAAATTACTGTCAGAAAGCGGCATCGCCGTCATTGAAGTATCTGATTACACCGGACATCCTGAAATTATGGACGGTCGGGTAAAAACCCTGCACCCGAAAATCCACGGTGGTATTCTGGCACGCCGTGGCACAGACGAAGCGGTTATGGCCGAGAACAACATTGGCCCTATCGATCTGGTCGTGGTAAACCTGTATCCGTTTGCGGCTACCGTAGCTAAGCCGGGTTGTACGCTGGAAGATGCCATCGAAAACATCGATATCGGCGGCCCGACGATGGTGCGTGCCGCGGCTAAAAACCACAAAGATGTCACTATTGTGGTCAATGCTGCGGATTACGAACGGGTACTGGCAGAAATGCAGACCAACAGCGGCGCTACCACCCACACTACCCGTTTCAGTTTAGCCATCAGTGCATTTGAGCATACCGCCCAGTACGACGGCATGATTTCCAACTACTTTGGCACTATGCTGCCAGCATATGATGCACCGGCAGAAGCCGCCAGCAAGTTTCCGCGTACCTTTAATGCCCAGTTTGTCAAAAAACAGGACTTACGTTACGGCGAAAACAGCCATCAGCAAGCAGCATTTTATGTCCAGCCGGGTCAGACAGCAGCCTCGGTGTCTACCGCTGAGCAGTTACAGGGTAAGGCGCTGTCTTACAATAATATTGCCGATACCGATGCCGCGCTGGAATGCGTAAAAGAATTTGCAGAACCGGCCTGTGTTATCGTAAAACACGCTAACCCTTGTGGTGTCGCAATTGGTAACTCCATTCTGGAAGCCTACAACCGCGCTTATCAGACTGACCCAACCTCCGCTTTCGGCGGCATTATTGCCTTTAACCGCGAACTGGACGACGTCACAGCCAGAGAAATTGTCAGCCGTCAGTTTGTTGAAGTGATTATTGCACCATCAGCGTCTGATGCGGCAGTCGCTGTCGTTGGCAGCAAGCCCAATGTGCGGCTGCTGGTTTGTGGTGAATTTGCAGCAACAACCGCAGCACTGGATATCAAGCAGGTCAACGGTGGCATTCTGCTACAGGATCGTGATCAGGCAAAAATTACAGCATCCGATCTGAAAGTGGTGACTAAACGCCAGCCAACTGAGCAGGAATTAACAGATTTACTGTTCTGCTGGAAAGTGGCGAAGTTCGTCAAATCCAATGCCATTGTCTATGTGAAAGACAGTATGACTATCGGTGTTGGCGCAGGCCAGATGAGCCGGGTGTACAGCGCTAAAATCGCCGGTATTAAAGCTGCTGACGAAAAACTGGAAGTAAAAGGCTCAGTAATGGCATCTGATGCTTTCTTCCCGTTCCGCGACGGTATCGATGCCGCCGCAGCAGCAGGTATCACGGCGGTTATTCAGCCGGGTGGCTCAATGCGTGATGCTGAAGTCATTGCCGCAGCTGATGAGCATGGTATGGCAATGGTATTTACCGGCGTCCGCCATTTCCGTCATTAAGCGGATAAAGCGGATAACCTGATGTTAAAAAAGCCCGGGCCGATATATGTAATGCCGATCAGTTAAGCAGGAATCGGCTTACTCTAAACTAACCGTTGAAGCCCCGGATGGGCGGAATCGAGCCCCCAGGGATGGGTTTACGGCGTGTTAGTGTGAGTAAGGGGATGGATGCTTTCACCTTAACTGACTGGTATTAGCAATACATACCCCTGTTTTCTTAACCGAATCAGAAGCGATAATTCAGGCCCAGAGTCATCAGAGAAACATCTGATTTAAACAAGTCTTCATCTTCCTGTTCCAGACAGCGTTTCCCATACTTCAGATTTTACATAAACTTGCATGGAACCAGCCATTGCAGTTGGTAACCGCCGTCATCCGGCTGCCAGGCCAGGCAGGTGAGGGATGCTTTGCGGATATTCAGCACGGCATGTTCTTTTCCCAGTAACCGGCTGATTAAAAGTGAAAAATCAGGTTCATGTCCCACCAGCAAGGTGTGTCCGGGTAAAGCCTGTAATCCTGTTATTATCGTTTCAGTGTCTGTACCCAATGCCAGCCAGCTGACTTCTTCAGCTCTGGGCAGGGCGGCATCTTTACAGACAATAGCCGCAGTCTGTACTGCTCTGGGATAAGGGCTGCTCAGTACCTGCTGCGGATGAATAGCATGACGGCCGATAAAATCAGCTACCCGCCGGGCTTGCAACCGCCCTTTTTCAATCAGGCAACGATCAATATCCAGTTGCCCGGGACGTACCACTTCAGCCGTGGCATGGCGTAAGAAATATAGATGCTTTTCCATAATGCCGCCTTTTATACCGTGCTATCACGACAATTTTATGACAACCATAACGTTTTATGGCGCAGTGTCCGCCATACCAGACGGCAAACAACCGAAATCTCTTTTGATCCAGCGCAAGTAGATCATCAGGTCCGGTGCTATCTTTGATCAGGCAATCAGTCACACCTTAACTCAGAGGAGAGCACCATGAGCCTGTTACCACGCCCGCAGTTCGACTTTGACAGTCTGTTTGATAATTTCTTTGCCCCTGCTGTATGGAAAAGTCAGAACAGTAGTTTTTTCAGTCCTAAAGTCGACATTAAAGATAATAAAGATCATTACCTGATCCGGGCAGAGCTGCCTGGCGTCAGCAAAGAAGATATCCATATCACCCTGGAACATGGCATCCTGACATTGGAAGCCGAGGTAAAACAGGAAGATAAAGAAGAAAAAGAAGGTAAAGTTATCCGCCAGGAGCGGCGTTTTGGCAAACTGGTCAGAAGCTTTACTGTGGGTAATGCTTTACAGGAAAGCGATATCAGTGCCAGCTTTCAGGATGGTTTACTGACGATCAAAGCCACCAAGAAAGCCGACTCAGCACCGGCAAGCCGTAAAATCGCGATCAGCTGAACCCGCTCTATCGTTGTTTTAAGGCAGCACGGTTGTGCTGCCTTAATCTGATTGAGAAACAACTACATTTCCGCTAGGCTTAGGTTCAGCCGATAACATTGCGGGAGTATCAGATGGCACAGTGGTTAAATGGCACCGTTATCAGCAATCACCGCTGGCATGACCGCTTATTCAGCCTCAGAGTCAGTACCGGCCCTTTCCCGTTTATCGCCGGGCAATTTGTCCGGCTGGCGCTGGAAACCCCTGAAGGCCGGATACAACGCGCCTACTCACTGGTTAACAGTCCCGGCAGCCACGAGCAGGAGTTTCTGGTAAGTACCGTCGCCGAAGGCTTATTGTCCCCCCGTCTGCAACAGTTACAACCCGGCGATACGCTGCATGTCAGCCACCCGGCAACCGGTTTTTTTATTCTGGACGAAATACCGGCAGGTAACACGCTATGGCTGATTTCCAGTGGCACCGGTATCGGGCCATTTTTATCGATACTGGGGACAGCGGCACCCTGGCAACGGTTTGCAAAAATTATACTGCTTCACAGTGTCAGAACTGGCGCCGATCTGGTTTACCAGCCATTGATTCAGCAGTGGCAGCAGCAATACCCGGCACAATTCCATTACCAGCCGGTGGTTACCCGTGAAAGGGTAAATGGGGCACTCAGTAACAGAATTCCACAGTTAATCGAAGATGGCACTCTGGAACAGGCCTGTGGTCAGCAACTGAATAAGGACTCTCAGGTCATGATGTGTGGCAACCCGCAAATGATTGTCCAGACCAGGGCAGTGCTCGAAAGCAAAGGTTTGAAAAAACATTTAAGGCGCGATCCCGGCCAGATTACGGTAGAGCAGTACTGGAAGTAAAACCGCTCAGAAAATCCCGGCCAGCGAACGCAGTAATCCCTGATGCAGCGGTTGTTCGGCATCCTGCCATTTAAGATTGGCTTTATTGGCAAAACTGACCACCCGCACCTGATATTTACGGCGATCCGTTGCCCGTTGCCACAGTTGTTCCAGCTCACCGCTGTCGCCCTGCAGCAACTGATGATGGCTGGTCTCTTCCACCAGTACCGGGCTGTCCGGGTCGATCCGCTCTGCAACCTGAACATCCGTCAGCATGGTGTAGTATTTATCCTGCACCAGTTGACTGCCAAGATATTCAGCACCGGCCCAGACAGCCATTACCACCAATGCCTTAGCAACATCTTTACTGTCAAAATCAGTTGTTATGGCGGTATCTACAAATACTGCGGTATGGCGATCACGGCGCTGGCGCTGTTGCAACGGAACCGGATCTTCCGGCGGCAGCATGCCCGGATACAGCAAGGCATGAATTTCCTGCGGTGTCATGGCATAAGCTTCGTTGGATAACACTACATCCGGCCGCTCTTTGACCACCGCCCGTACATTCACCTGTAACCAGTATTGTGCCGCCTGCGGAGAATCCACCAGCTGATAGCCCCGCCCCAGCAGAAAATTCCGGATATCGTCTGCCAGCGGCAGCTGATATTCGGCTGCTGTCTGGCGGATATCAATAAAGATGGTACGCTGCTCCGGCTCTACCGGATCAAGGTAAATGGTTTGCGTCATCCGGGTCTGTACATCCAGCTTGCTTTTCGCCACACCGGTGTGCAGTGCCACACAACCGGTCAACGGCATCATTAACAATATCAGACCCCACAACCGCATATCAGAATAATCCTGCCAGCGAGCGGGACAGTCCCTGAGACAACAGAGGTGATGCGTCTTCCCATTTCAGGTTAGCCTGATTGGCATAGCTGATGACCCGGCTCTGATATTTGCGCATATCGGTTTCGCGCGCATAGGTGGAAGTAGTGCTGCCGCTTTCGCCCTGCAATAACTGATGCTCTGAACGCTCACGCACAATACCGTTAAAGCGCTCCATAATCTGAATATCGGTAATGACGGTATAGTAAACATCTTCAACCAGGGCATCAAAGATGGTGCCTGCCACCGCTCCTGCGGCGGCGGCTCCCCAGGCACCACTGCCGGAGCCGCCGGTACTGCGGTGAATCGCGTAGCCGGTTACCGCACCACCAGCCATGCCATAACCTACACGCATCGCCTGATTTGCATCGCGGGCGTTAGTGCGCCCGACCTGCAGCACATTGGCCTGCAGCCAGTAATTGGCGCGTGAAGGGCTGTCGATAACCTGATAACCACGGGCCTGCAGGCTGGCAACCACCTGCGGCTTTAAATCAAATTCCGGCTTATCTGAAGTATTGCGGATATCAACAAAAATAGTGCGTTGCTCCGGTTCTACCGGATCCAGAAAAATCGTGGCGCTCATTTTGGTTTGAACATCTAAATTACGCTTCGCCACGCTGGTATGCAGCGCACCGCATCCTGCCAGCACCAAACTTACCCCGGCCAGCATAACTATCAGCATACGTTTCATGGTTTCCTCCGGCGACCCTGCGCCACACATTCAGATCAGTAAGTACTATAAATAGCATTTTAACAGACGCTTTTAAACCAGGCGGGCTGACCTTGTACCTGTATTTCCGGCTTAAATTTCACTACACAGAAAAATGCGGTTATTTTTCATACAACAGAGCGGCGATGCTTTACTTTTTCAGGTAAGCAGTTAGAATATGCGCCGCTCTTTGTCCGTTGTCAGCTCTTTATAAATAAGGTAATCACTATGCATCCGATGTTAAACATCGCGGTTCGCGCTGCTCGCAGTGCCGGTAATATTATTGCCAGAGCCACTGGCCAGCTCGATCTGATAAAGCCACAGCAAAAAGGCACGAATGACTTTGTCACCAATGTTGATCAGGAAGCTGAACACGCTATTGTCCAGGTGCTGCGCAAATCCTTCCCTACTCACGGTATTATTGGCGAAGAGCATGGTGATTACGGTAACAGCGACAGCGAATATCAATGGATTATTGATCCGCTGGACGGCACCACCAACTTCATTAAAGGTATTCCCCACTTCGCAGTATCTATTGCGCTGAAAGCGCATGGTAAGCTGGATCAGGCAGTAATATTTGATCCATTGCGCGGCGAATTATTCACAGCATCCCGTGGCCGTGGCGCCCAGCTGAATGGCACCCGGATCAGGGTTAATAACCATCCTGATCTGTCCGGTACTGTACTGGCAACCGGTTTCCCGTTTAAAGCCAAGCACCACATGGACAGCTACAGCAAAATTTTTAACAGCTTTTTTGCTGACTGTGCTGACATCCGTCGTACCGGTTCAGCGGCATTGGATTTAGCCTATGTTGCAGCAGGCCGTTTTGATGGTTTCTGGGAAATTGGTTTAAAACCGTGGGATATTGCCGCAGGTGAGCTGATTATACGTGAAGCTGGCGGCCTGGTAAGTGATTTTACCGGCGGTAATAACCAGTTACGTAGCGGTAACATTGTTGCGGCCAGCCCGAAAGTACTAGCTTGCATGCTGAAAGGTATGCGACCGCATTTATCAGAGACACTGAGTAAATAATCCCTGGTTTGTCCTGTTCATGGCTTAGTGGAGAATTTTAGTAATGGTACTGACTCTGACATCTACTCTGGCATTATTTGTATTAATTGCATTATCCACAGTAGTATTTTTTGCCTCTAAACGCTTTAAATTACCTTATACCGTATTGCTGGTACTGGTGGGGTTGTTGCTGGTACCTATTGTTAATCTTCCTTATCTGAGAACTGTGTTTGGATTCATCGGGGAAATGGTGCTGACCCCCGAGTTGCTGTTCTTCATTTTCCTGCCGGTGTTAATCTTCGAATCCGGCTTTAACATGAACATCCGTAAGATGGTTGATAACGCCTGGGCCATCTCCCTGCTGGCCGTAGTAGCACTCACTATTTCAGCAGTACTGATCGGCACACTGCTATACTATGTCCTGCCGTTAATCGGCATCAATGTGCCTTTTATTCTGACGTTGATGTTCGGCGCAATTATTTCAGCAACTGATCCGGTTGCTGTTTTATCTTTATTTAAAGAATTCAAAGTACCACGCAGACTGGGTATGTTGTTTGAAGGTGAAAGCCTGTTAAATGACGGTACAGCTGTTGCGTTATTTTTTGTATTTTTTGCTATAGCAACAGATGGTTTCTATGGCAGCAGCACTATATTACATGGTATCAGTGAATTTGTTGTTATGCTCGTTTCCGGCGTACTGATAGGCTTACTGATGGCTTCACTGTTCTCTCGGGCAGTACATTTTACGAAACATAATGAGTTTGTCACCGTTACCCTGCTGGTTATTTCTGCTCACCTGGTATTTATCATTACTGAGCTGATTAACAGCCTGGGCTATTTCCACGTATCCTCTATTATTGCTACTACCGCAGCCTCATTATTTCTGGGTAATTATTCCCGCAATATTCTGGCGCCTAAGATAGACGAATATCTTAGCAAGCTGATTGAGCATATGGCATTTGTAGTAAACTCTCTGGTTTTTCTGATGGCAGGTTTATTATTTGCCAGTTCAGGTGTCAATTTTACTGAGTTGTGGCTACCAATTGCCATTACTGTATTGATTGTGGCCTTTACCCGCTTTGTTGCTGTTTACGCTGTTATTGTGCCACTTAATCTGAGTAAAGCAGAAGATAATATCCCGGCCTCCTGGCGCAAGCTCCTGGCCTGGGCAAGCTTACGCGGTGCATTATCCATTATTATCATTCTGGTTATTCCTGAAGACTTTACCCTGGATGGATGGAGTCTGCCCTATACCCCAAGAGATTTTCTGTTGGCGCTAACCATTGGTTGTATTCTGGCAACCCTGTTTATTAAAGCGCCATTGATTGGTCCAATAATGCGCCGTTATAACATTAATGCTACTGAGCCACTTGAAACTGCGCACCGTGCCGATTTAGGTATCTATTATCTGTTGATGGAGCGTTCACGTTTACAGGAACATAAAACCAAAGGTTTTTTCAACGAAAAGCAGTATCAGCAGTTGCAGGCGCAGGTAGAGTACAAACTGTCCGAAGCAGAGACGGAACGACAACAACTGATACAACAACACGGCAGAACCATTTTTGTTCAATCCTTGTATCTGGCGATGAGCCATATTGAAATGTCTATCTTAAAGCGCCTGTTTATCAACAATGAAATCAGTGTGCGTCCTTACCGCAGAATACATAGCAAGCTATGCCTGCAGCAGGAAAAAATCGAATATGCCCAGCACAACAATATCGACCCTGAAGCATGTTACGATCGGAAAGACATCTTCGATAAACTGGCAAATACAATGCACAATATTTTCAGTCGCAAGCGCAGTGAAAACGAGCTTCTGGAAGAACAGCTACAGTATTATCGCACTCAAATGATTATGGCCAGAAAAGCGGTCATAATTATCGACCTGATGCAGAATAAATTTGACACTCCGGTGTTTCAGCAATCAATTTATGATGAAGTAACAGCGTTGTACCGTCATTATAAAGAGAAAAACGCCCAGAAATTACAGGCATTGCTCGACCAGCATCCTGAAACATTATTGCCTCATCTGGAAAATCTGGCTAACCGGTCTTTGGTTGCGTCAGGTGAAAGAGCTCTGACATATTTACATGAAAATGGCCTGGTGAATGAGGCATTTGAAGAGGATATCCGGCACCGTTTTGCTATCAGTAATCACCATAAATAAGGCGAGTTGCCATAATCGCCGGTGATATAACGGAGCCTATGGCCGTAATGATGCGGTAAAGCTGCCATCAGCAGCTTTACCGCATAACGTATCAGTTGGGTACTGTCAGTGGCAAACCGGCTTCGACCCATTCGCGGTAGCCACCGGCCAGACTGAATACTTTTTTATATCCCATCTGTTGCAGCGCATCGGCTGATAAGGCCGACCGGAAACCACCACCACAGTACAATACAATAACCTGCTGCTTATCCTGTACTGTCTGTTCTATATCACGTTCAATAATGCCTTTCCCCAGATGAATAGCCTCTGGCAGATGGCCTTTCAGCCATTCATGATCTTCTCGGGTATCCAGCAATACATAAGGTTCATTGTATTGTTGCAGTTCATCAATGGTTATTTCACGGATTCTGGTCTTAGCCTGATTAACCAGCGCCAGAAAAGCGGGTGCATGTTGTTTACTCATAAATAGCTTCTCCCCAAATAAAAAAATGCCAGTCAAAGACCTAATGTTTGTCAGTTAAGGTTAAAGCATCCATCACCTTACTCACACTAACACGCCGTAAACCCTTCCCTTGAGGCTCGGTTCAGGCATCCATGCCTTCAACGGTTAGCTTAGAGTAAGCTGACTCCTGCTTAACTGATCAACATTACAGTCAGAGACTGGCATTTTTATCATTTACAGTAAAGGCTTGGTATTTTCGCCTTCTTTCTCTATCACTTCGGGCAGTAAGTCTTCCCGGCTTACCCCCAGCAATTCGGCAACGCCGGTGGCAATATAAATAGAAGAATAAGTACCAATACCAATACCCAGCAGCAATGCCAGTGAGAAACCTTCCAGTAAGGCTCCGCCCTGGAAATACAGCACCACCAGCACCATCATGGTTGAACCAGAGGTAATAACGGTACGGTTAAAGGTTACGGTAACGGCATCGTTGATAGTGTCATAAACCGATACATCACGCATTTTACGGAAGTTTTCCCTGACCCGGTCAAATACCACCACAGTATCGTTGATAGAGTAACCTATCATCGCCAGTATCGCCGCCAGAATGGTCAGGTTAAATTCCCACTGGAAGTAAGAGAAGAACCCCAGTGTGATAATCAGGTCATGGGCCAGACCCACTACCGCTCCCACTGAAAAGCGCCACTCAAACCGCAGGGCAACATAAATCATGATGGCCAGTAAGGCGGCCAGCATTGCCAGGCCGCCCTGCTCACGCAGTTCGGCACCAACGCTTGGCCCGACAAACTCAACCTTACGCAGTTCAACCGGCTCGCTCTGGGTTAATTTCAGTGCCGCCATAACCTGCCTGACGATATCATCCTGATGTACGCCTTCACGCGGTGCAATACGGATAGACACATCCTGGCTGGAACCGAAGTACAGTACCACGGCATCGCCAAAACCATGCTGTTCCAGTGCACTGCGTACCACCGTCAGATCAGCCGACTGCTTATAGCCGACCTCAATTTCTGTACCACCTGTGAAATCCAGACCCCAGTTAAAGCCTTTTACGCCCATACTGACGAAAGAGGCAATAATCAGCAAACCAGACAAAATCATCGCCGGCCATTTGTATTTCAGAAACGCTATCGGCTGTTTAAAGTTAAATAACTTCATGTTCTGTCTCCTTAAACCGGCAGTGACTGTAAACGACGACCACCCCAGAACAGGTTAACCAGCACCCGCGCCATAATAACCGCAGTAAAGATCGACGTCACAATACCAATAGTCAGTGTAACAGCGAAACCTTTTATCGGGCCGGAACCAATACTGAACAGAATCAGCGCTACCAGTAAGGTAGTAATGTTGGCATCGGTAATAGTGGCAAAGGCACGTTCATAACCGTAGTGAATCGCCTGCTGTACAGAGCGGCCATCTTCCAGCTCTTCGCGTATCCTTTCAAAGATCAGTACGTTAGAGTCAATCGCCATCCCCAGTGTCAGGACAATACCTGCCATACCCGGCAATGTCAGCGTAGCCCCCGGTATCATCGACATCACACCGATAATCAGGATCAGGTTGGCAATCAGTGCTACGTTGGCAACCAGACCAAAGGCCTTATAGTAAATCGCCATAAACACCAGTACTGATACCATACCCCATAAAATCGCGGCTTTACCCAGATCGATATTTTCCTGCCCCAGGCTTGGGCCTATGGTCCGTTCTTCAATAATCTGGGTTGGCGCAATCAGCGCACCGGCACGCAGTAACAGCGCCAGATTCTGCGCTTCTGCCGGGTTAGCAATACCGGTAATCCGGAAGCTGCGGCCTAAACGTGCCTGAATTGTCGCATCGTTAATCACTTCTTCGTGTTTTACCAGTACCGGATTACCCTGTTCGTCCAGCGTATCGCCCGGTTTATATTCGATAAATACCGACGCCATACGACGACCAATCGCATCCCTGGTAGAATTCGATAATAAATTACCACCTTTGGCATCCAGTGAGATATTTACCTGCGGACGGCTGTATTCATCATAGCTGGAGCTGGCTCCGGTAATATGCTCACCCGTCAGCATAACCCGTTTTTCCAGCAGAACCGGACGGCCATCACGGGTGTAATACAGTTCAGAACCCGCCGGCACCCTGCCATTCAATGCGGCATTGATATCACCCTGATCATCGACCAGACGGAATTCCAGCGTCGCCGTTGCCCCCAGAATTTCCTTAGCCTGAGCAGTATCCTGCACACCGGGTAACTGCACGATAATCCGGTCTGCGCCCTGGCGCTGAACCAGCGGCTCTGCCACACCAATTTCATTTACCCGGTTACGGATAATGGTAATATTCTGTTGCAGTGCATATTCACGAATTTCGCGCACTTTAGCTTCGCTGATCGTAACGAGCAGGCTGCCTTCGGCCGCACCATCGTTAAATACCAGTTCGCGATCGCGCTTCAGCAACGCTGCTCTGGCAGCATTTTTTTCTTCGTTAGTACGGAATAACAGCTGTACATGACCTTTTTCAATATCGGCCTGAATTGAACGGTAACGGATACGATCTTCACGTAAGTCGCTACGGAACGCCTGTACCATATCGTTCAGGTTTTTATCCATAGCGGCTTTCATGTCCACCGCCATCAGAAAATGCACCCCACCGCGCAGGTCAAGGCCCAGCTTCATTGGTGATGCACCGATAGCGCTGAGCCAGGCTGGTGTGGCCGGAGCCAGGTTCAATGCAATAATATAATTGTTACCCAGCAGGTTTCCGGCGATTTCACGCGCCTGTAACTGGCTCTCAGTGTTCTGGAAACGCGCCAGCACCTGACCGTTTTCCAGTACTACCGATTTTGCTGCCAATCCCGCTTCTGAAAACTTGTTCTCCAGCTGTAAACGGGTTTCTTCAGCAATCACGCCACCGCGGGTGGCACTGATATTCAGTGCCGGATCTTCCGGGTATAAGTTAGGCAAGGCATATACCAGTGCAACCAGTAGTACGCCTATTACCATCACATATCGCCAGATACTGTTTTGGTTTAACACGGAGTTATTCCTTTTCTGGTTACAGTGACTTCAGCGTACCCTTAGGTAATACGGCACCGATGGACGATTTCTGTACTGTTACTTCAGTAGTATCGTTCAGCGCCAGCACTACGAAATCTTTGTCATCAGCAATTTTGCTGATCCGGCCAACCAGGCCACCCTGGGTTAACACTTCGTCACCTTTGCCCAGTGCTGACATCAGGTTACGATGTTCTTTTACACGCTTTGCCTGCGGACGGTAGATTAAGAAATAGAAAATCAGACCAAATGCCACCAGCATAATGATCAGATCCCAGCCACCCCCGGTTGCGCCCTGGCCTGCGGCTACGTCTGCATAGGCATTATTAATAAATAAACTCATGGTATTCCCCTTAATTGTATTTAAATGTTATCTGTTTTTTCCGGCTCAGGTTCTGGCACTGCCAGCCCCCGCGCCTGATAAAAGTCTGCGACAAATTGCTCCAAGTTACCAGCGGCAATAGCATCGCGCAATCCCTGCATCAGTTGCTGATAATGATGCAGGTTATGAATGGTGTTCAATCTGGCACCCAGTATCTCATTACAGCGATCCAGATGATGTAGATATGCTCTGGAATAGTTTTTACAAGTGTAACAGTCACATTTTTCGTCCAGTGGTGCGATATCGTCTTTATGTTTCGCATTGCGGATTTTAACCACACCATCACTGACAAACAAATGACCATTACGGGCATTACGGGTTGGCATCACGCAGTCGAACATATCTATGCCACGGCGTACCGCCTCAACAATATCTTCCGGCTTGCCCACACCCATCAGGTAACGGGGTTTATGCTGCGGCATCTGGCCGGTGGTATGGTTCAGAATATTAATCATATCGGCTTTAGGTTCACCGACCGATAACCCCCCAATCGCATAACCATCAAAACCGATTTCTTCCAGAGCCTGCAATGAAATATCACGCAACTGAGGGTACATACCGCCCTGAATAATACCAAACAGTGCAGAAGGATTATCACCATGCGCCACTTTACTGCGTTTTGCCCAGCGCAGTGATAGTTCCATCGACTTTTTCGCCTGCTGCTCTGTTGCCGGATACGGTGTACATTCGTCAAATATCATCACGATATCTGAACCCAGCGCCGCCTGAACCTCCATTGAGCGTTCCGGCGTCAGCATGATTTTTTCGCCGTTAAGCGGTGAGCGGAATTTTACGCCTTCTTCAGTAATTTTACGCAGTTCACCGAGGCTGAATACCTGAAAACCACCGGAGTCGGTCAGGATAGGTTTATGCCAGTGCATAAAATCGTGCAGGTCGCCATGTTTACGGATAATCTCCGTACCGGGGCGCAGCATTAAATGGAAGGTATTCCCCAGACAAATCTGGGCGCCGGTGGCTGCCAGTTCTTCCGGTGTCATACCTTTTACCGTACCGTATGTACCTACCGGCATAAAAGCAGGGGTTTCCACCACACCACGCTCAAAAATCATCCGGCCACGACGGGCCTTACCATCGGTTGTTAATAGTTCAAATTTCACACTTTACCTCATACGCCAGAGAAACAGTCCGGCTAAACGCGGCGCATTATAACAGCAAAGTTTATGGAGGGCATGCCACAGTTACAGATCCGGCTTATTGCACAAATAAAGTACATTTTCTGCATTTGACGAACAAGTTACTTTTGCTTACCATGTACTATAAAACGTACATGAACAAAATGGAGTACAGAAATGGACGCAATCAGTTACACAGCAGCCCGGGCAAACTTAGCTACTACTATGGCAAAAGTCTGTAATGATCATGCCCCGGTTATTATTACCCGTAAGAACGAAGCCCCGGTGGTAATGATGTCGTTAGAAGATTATCAGGCTATGGAAGAAACCACATATTTACTGAGATCGCCCGCTAATGCCAGAAAACTGCTGGAATCCATTGCAGAACTGGAAGCAGGAAAAGGCACAGTACGTGAGCTGAGTGAATGAAACTGACTTTTTCGACCAGTGCCTGGGAAAGCTATTTATACTGGCAAAACACCGATAAAAAAATCCTGAAACGGATTAACACCCTGATAAAAGATATTCAGCGTAATCCGTATGATGGTATCGGCAAACCGGAACCGTTAAAACACGGTTTAGCCGGCTACTGGTCAAGACGCATCAACGATGAACATCGTATCGTCTACAAATATCTGGACGACACGATTCTGATCGCTCAGTTGCAATACCACTACAATCCATAGGTGATAAAGGTCAGCAGCCCCTGGAGCTACTCAATAAACATCGCATCGCCATAGGAGAAAAAGCGGTATTGCTCTTTGATTGCAGCCTGATATGCATTCATTACATTTTCACGGCTGCTAAAAGCAGATACCAGCATAATCAGTGTCGATTCCGGCAAATGGAAGTTGGTAATCAGGGCGTCTATCACATTAAACTGATAGCCCGGATAAATAAAAATCTGGGTATCGCCATAGTATGGTATCAGCTTACCCGCGCCCTGCTGTGCTGCCGATTCCAGTGAGCGTACCGAGGTTGTTCCCACCGCAATCACCCGGCCACCACGGGCTTTACAGGCTTGCACCGCAGCTACAACCTCTGGCGGTACTTCAATATATTCGGCGTGCATTTTGTGCTCCAGCACATTATCAACCCGCACCGGCTGAAAAGTACCGGCGCCAACGTGCAGGGTGACAAAAGCAAACTCCACACCTTTTTGTTGCAGCGCATCCAGCAAAGGCTGATCAAAGTGCAGCCCGGCGGTTGGCGCAGCTACTGCGCCCGGTTTCTGGTTATAAACAGTCTGATAACGGGCTTTGTCTTCTTCGGTATCGGGCCGGTCAATATAAGGTGGCAGCGGCATATGACCCAACCGCTCCAGCATACCGAGCACTGTTTCATCCGAACAAAGCTGCAACTCGAACAATTCGCCATGACGTTGCAGCATTTCCACTTCGGCATCGCCCTCCAGCAATAAGCGGCTGCCCACTTTCGGCGCTTTGCTGGAGCGGATATGTGCCAGAAAGCGTTTATCGTCCAGCATCCGCTCTGCCAGTACTTCTACTTTGCCACCTGACATTTTCTGGCCGAATAATCGCGCCGGAATCACTCTGGTATTGTTAAATACCAGCAGATCGTCGGGCTGAATCATTTGTGCGATATCACGGAAAATATAATGACCCAGCTCGCCGCTTTGCCGCTGCATGGCCAGCAAGCGGCTGCCGCTACGTTCCGGCTGCGGAAAACGGGCAATTAATTGTTCGGGTAAGTCAAAACTGAAATCAGCAACGCGCATAAACGCCTCTTTACTAAAGCCTGAAACAAACACCGCATAACCTCAATCAGTTAAATTTCCTGATTAATTGATTGACATTATGTGCCTGTGGCGTAAAAAAGCGCTTATTCTATCAAAAAGCAGCACATTTCTGTTGTAATACTTCGCTGATTATCTCTGTCATCAGCCGGTAGCTGCGGGCACGGGTAGAGGTTGGCCGCCATGCCACACCAATATCGCGGTAAGCGTTGCCGTTTGCTGCCACCTGACTGACCAGCTCGGTGCCATCCAGCACACCGCTGTTAATTGCCATCTGTGGCATAAAAGTCACCCCCAGTTTATTGTTAACCATCTGGGTTAAGGTATGCAGACTGGTAGCGAAAAACGGATTGACCTTGCGGCTGTCTTCCAGTTCGCAGGCTTTTACCGCATGGCCGGTCAGGCAATGTTCGCGCTCCAGCAGAAAAATACTTTCATCCGGCCACTGGCTGATATCCTGATTAAAGCCCCGGTTCTGCCAGGCTTTATGCAGCACCAGCCGGAATGGATCCTTTGCCAGTACTTCGGTATGAAAAGCACCGGTTTCGTATGGCAATGCCAGCAGTACCATATCCAGCCGCCCTTCGGCTAAGGCCCTCAGCGAATTATCAGTGGTATCTTCGCGCAGCAGCAGCTGTAAATCGGGGTAATGTTCGCGGCACAGCTGCATTACATCACTGAGGACAAAAGGCGCGATCGTCGGAATACACCCCAGCCGGAAAGGCCCGGCCATCGGCTTGCCCTGTGAACGGGCAAAATCGGTCAGTTCTTCACACTGTTCAATAATGTAGCGGGCCTGGCGTACCACATCTTCGCCCAGCGGGGTAAAAATAAAGGTTTTATGATCGCGCTCCAGCAACTGCGCATTCATGGTTTCTTCTAAATTGGCAATGGCAGCACTTAATGTAGATTGTCCGATATAACAGGCTTCCGCCGCCCGGCCAAAATGCTGATGTTCATGTAATGCCAGCAGGTATTGCAACTGCTTAATGCTGGGAAGTCGTTTCATGCTCTGTTCCGGGTTAACTGATACGTCAGAGCCTGTAATGTACGTCCACAGGCGGCAGCTTTCAAGTTTACCGCCTGTTAATTACCTGACATGTTTACTAACGAAGTGGTTAAAGCTTTTTTATTGCAGCTTTCAGCCAAACAGAACAGGCCAATTATAATCGGGTCAGTTTGCCGTTAACCGGATCGATATGAAAATTTATTGCCGGTTGTGACTGGCTGTACCGCACTATGACTTGTAACAGTACCGCAATTTTATCGCGGAACGTTTCAGCCTTTTGTTGCTCAGGGTAAGTACAGTGGCTGGCCAGCAGCAGGTATTGCTGCAAGCGTGTGGCAGAAATATCCCGCTCTCTGGCCAGCTCATCGGCATTAGCCAGCCGGTAGTAATCAATCAGCAGATCCTGTGCCGTCCACTGCTGCCACACTGTTTTATCCTCAGCAGCTATCAGCCCGCTGTCACTGCTGCACAATGCCAGTAACTGCTCACCGGTGGTACTGCTTAGCAATGCCTGCTGTTCAGCCGGCCATTCCCCCGGAATATAACGCTGCCGGGCTACCCCGGCCAGGTGCTCCCTGGCAAACTCATAATAATTCTGTGCCGCTAAAATACTGGTATCCCACAGCCGCTGCGGCTGATGTTGCGACAGATACTGCCATTCCTGCTGATAATACGGAAACAACTGATCAAACTGCGGCACCTGCTCAACCGTAACGGTGCGCACCGCCATATTATCCGGCGCATAAATATCCAACAGCTTGTAGGCTGGCGGATAAGCCGCCAGCGAAGGCACCTGTACATTGATAATATGCTGCTGACCGTTGCGGTATACGCCGGTATCGTTAATATGCATATGACCGCCAAAATGCAGCGTCAGGCCGGTAGCAGCCAGTGCAGCTACCGTGGCAGGCTGCGGCAGCCGGTGCTGCTGAAACGTATCGCGCCCGGCAAACTGGGCCAGTAAGCTGTCGGCATTGTCGTAAAAGCCGGTCATCGGAAAGTGGCTGAATGCGATCAGGGTTTTATTCTGCGCTTTGGCCCGAGCCACCACATCACGGATCCACTCCACCAGAAAGGGTTTATATTTCACCACCGCGTTATAACCGGCATCAGACGAACCTTGCAGGTTATCTGCAGTTAATTCATCACTGCGCGGCAGATAGACATTGGCATCAATCGACAGCAGCCATAACCCCGGCTCAGGTTCAGCCAGATAGCTTAGATCCGGCTGCGTCATACAGTGCTGCTGGCGGATACACAATGAATAATGACGCTTATCCGCAGCTGAAGCGCTAACTGCGGCAGTCAGGCTGTAGCCTGCGGTATCATAACGGCTGAAGGGTGTTTCAAAGTAGTGATAATCCGGCCGGGCATTAAAGCCAAATGCACCCAGTATCTGCTGAATTTCAGCATAACCGGCAAAGCCCACGGCATCGTCGCAATAAACATACTGCTGTGCGCTGCTATGCTGCTGGCAGGCCGGGTGATCATGGCTGTAAGCACCGTACTCGCGGCCGGTTTTATCCAGATAGTCTTGTTTACCGCCGGCAATACGCCACGGCCGTACCGGATCATGATTACCCGGCGCCAGAAAAAAGCGCATACCATGCTGCTGTTCAAACTGTTGCAGTATACGCTGCAATGCCAGCAAATTGGCGGGCTGGCCATCATCAGTAAAATCACCTGGCAGAATCACCAGCTTTACATTTTGCTCGGCCAGCCGGGTCAGTGTGGTTAAAAACGCAAAATACTGTTCGTTAAACAACCGGGTGGAATTCAGCTGTGCCGACATACTGCGCAAAAATACCGGCGTATCGGCAGGTTTACTGTCGGTATGTTGCCAGGCATGAATATCATGCAAATGCACATCAGCCAGAAATGCCAGCTGATGGCGGGGTTGCGGTTTATCAGCCCCGCTGCATCCGGCCACCGCCAGTACGATAAACAATAAACAACAATGCAGACGCATAATATATCCTTCAAAAAACCAGCACTGTAACAAAAGATCTTTGCAGTTTTCTGAAACTACCGGGCTTTATCAGCTATCTACCAGCCGGATATAAAAAAACCTCTGCTGTGAAGTGACCCCCAATAGTTGGACATTCCAATTACTGGGGGTCTTTTTATGTCCAGACATCAAAGAGCATTTAAGCTTCAATTAGCAATACTTGCTGA
>JARXRR010000031.1:0-43819 GCA_033792355.1 Chromatiaceae bacterium AAb-1 | reverse complement strand
CATTAGCAGGATTTCAATAATAATTCTGTCAGTAAGTTAGTGCTGGCATTGCAGAAATGCTGGTCTGGGCCAGCAGATGAGGAGATAAAAATAATGTTACCCAACCGCCGTACCTGTCTTGCCATAGCTATTGCAACTGCGTTCAGTGCATCTCATGTTGCAGCAGCAGAAGATATTGCAGTAAAAGAAGATATCGAAGTTATTGTTGTAACTGCTTCGGGGGTTGAGCAAAAGCTGGTGGATGCACCGGCCAGTATTTCTGTTATTACTCAGGAAGAGCTTACCACCCGCCCTTATATGACGTTACTGGACGCTGTACGGGATCTGGAAGGCGTGGATATCGGTGAAACCCGTGATAAAACCGGTCAGGGTACTATTTCTATGCGGGGTATGGGCTCAGATTACACGCTGATTCTGATCAACGGCAGACGCCAGAATAACCACGGTGATATTTATCCTAACAGCTTTGGTGGTAACCAGTTTAACCATATTCCTCCTCTGGATGCGATAGATCGGATTGAAGTGATCCGTGGCCCGGCTTCTACACTGTATGGTGCAGATGCTATGGGTGGTGTAATTAACATTATTACCAAGAAAGTGCTGGACAAGTGGGTGGCTTCAGCTACCGTCAGCCGTACTATTGAAACCAAATCTGAGTTTGGTGACGATACTACGGTAGATCTCTTCGTTACTGGTGCCCTGTTGCCGGGCGTACTGAATATAAGTGCCCGTGGCAGCTGGTATGATCGTCAGGAATCTAACCCGACTTATGCCTTAGTGGAATATCCTAACGGCGAAACCCGTGTCCGTTCTCTGGGTTTTGGTGGTGGTGGTAAAACTGTTGATAACACCAATATAGCTGCAGGGATCAGCCTGCTCTGGACGCCGGCTAAGAATCAGACTCTGACACTGGATTATGATCTTTCGAAGCAGGAGTACGATAATAAGATCAAAATTAATGACCAGGGTGAGGAAGAATATCCGGTCGGTACGGTAGATAACATTAATTCGATATGGCTTGCAGCCAATGTTAATGGTGTGGTCCGGGTGGCACCTCGGGTTGGTTATAGTCCGAATCAGGAGTTTACCCGCGATAGCTGGTCACTGACCCATGAAGGCAAATGGGACTTCGGTAATAGTTTCATTTCTCTGTCTTATGTTGATACCAATAATGATGGCCGTACTCTGCCGTTCAGTGTGGCTGAACGTAACCTGCTTCAGCAAATGTGGGATGCTACCGGAGACTACGCCGGTCTGACTGAGCAGCAGCGTAAAGATCTGGCTGAAGAGGCCTTCCTGCCTCGTCCTAAGCGTACACTGGAAAGCAGCCAGTATACGCTGGATGCCAAATTAGACATTCCGTTTGAATTGTCTGGCCAGCACGTTGCAGTGATTGGTACCCAGGTGATCCGTGGTGAGCTGGAAGATAGTGTATTTGGTATGGAAAGCGGAACGCCTGGTGGTGTACAGAAGCACAATATGTGGTCTTTGTTTGCTGAAGATACCTGGTATGTAGTTGAACCGTTCTCTATTACTGCCGGTTTACGCTATGACGATCACCAGGTATTTGGTGACCATGTCAGCCCGCGTCTTTATGGTAACTATACTATAAATGATCAATGGACTGTCAAAGGTGGCGTTAGCACCGGTTACAAAACACCGAAGACGACTCAGCTTTATGACGGGGTAATTGGTTTCGGTGGTCAGGGGGTAAGCCCTATGTTTGGTAATCCGGATCTGAAACCGGAAACCAGCGTCAGCACCGAGATAGCGGCTTATTGGCAGCATCCTACTGAGCGTCATAACTTTAACGTTACCCTGTTCCGTAATAAGTTTGAAGATAAGATTGCTTCGCAGCCTTGTGGTACAGGCACTTCCTATGAGTGTAGTGGTACAGGGGAATATGCAGACTTCGGTTATGCCACCAGCAGCAAAACCGTCAATATCGATGAAGTAGTACTGGAAGGCGCTGAAGTTGCAGGTCGTTATCAGATCCTCAGCAACTTTGGTTTACGTGCTAACTACACCTATACTGACAGTGAGCAAAAAAGTGGTGCCAATGCCGGTCTTCCGCTGGGTAACAGTGCCAAGCATATGGCCAATGCCACAGTGGACTGGCAGGCAAGTGATAAGCTGAATATCTTCTTTACTCTGGAATCCCGCTCCAAGCGTTACCGCAGTTGGGATATTGAGCAGGATAAAGCACTTTATTACAAAGACTATGAAGTATTCCACCTGGGAGCCAGCTATAAGCTGCTGGATAATGTGACCCTCAATGGTCGCATTAACAATCTGTTTGACCGGGACTTCACAACTTATGATACCGTGTTTAGCGAGTGTGTAAGTGGCAATACTTGTGTAGGCGGTTATGCACCTTCTTATGTTGACCATTACAACAACAAAGATAAGGCACGTAACTTCTGGGTAAGCGTGAATGTTCAGTTCTAAAGGAACTGCCTGAGCCGCGATTATTCGCGGCTTTTTATTATCTATCTCTCTCTATCTGTATCGGTTATCAGTAAGACCATATCATCTTCAGATGCGGAATATCATCTTCCAGATATTGTTCACTGGCAGGGCTGAACCCCATACTCTGATAAAACTGCTGCAGATAGCATTGGGCTGAGATATGAATATCCTTTCCCGGCCACAGCTCCCGGGTCGCCGTGAGGGTTTTTTCGACCAGTGTCTGGCCCAGCCCCAACCGGCGCGCGGTTTGTGATACACATACCCTGCCGATACCGGGATATCCCGGAAAACTGACATCAGGGGCCAGTACTCTGGCATAGGCAATAACTTTGTCGCCCTTTTTCAGCAGAATATGGCGGGTTGCGGGGTGCAGGTCTTTATTATCCAGTTCCGGATAAGGACAATGTTGCTCGACTACAAATACATCCACTCTTAACTGTAGCATGGCATAAAGTGTATAAGTGTCTAAATCGGCAAAAGTTAATACCTGCCATTGCATAGTTAATACATTCCCTGAAAGTAAAAACCTTACTATACCAGAGGTATTACGGGATGAGAATTAGGGTGGTACAGCTACGGTTTCTGTCCGGTGGTTGTTTCAGATCAAGGTGTCAGATAAGAAGGGCGCTATGATGCAGGCCATCAGAAAGTCACTTCTGCGAGTAATTATGACAGCGGTAAACTGGGATCCCCAGCTAATCAAAAAGTACAACATTAATGGCCCCCGTTATACGTCTTATCCAACTGCGCTTGCGTTGCAGTCAGGCTTTGCACGGAGCGAACTGTTACAGGCCATAAACCTTAGTGCTGATACCCTGAGCCTGTATTTACATATCCCGTTTTGCCATAAGCTTTGTTATTACTGTGGTTGTAATAAAGTGATTACCCGCCATCAGCATAAAGCCGATACCTATCTGGATGCACTGGCAAAGGAAATGGCACTGTACCAGCCATTGCTGGTACAGAAAAAGATTAACCAGATCCATCTGGGTGGCGGTACGCCTACTTTTCTGACAGAACAGCAACTGAGCCGGCTAATGGCGCTATTGCATCAGCACTTTACTATTGTGGCCGATGCAGAAATCAGTATTGAAATTGACCCCCGCAGTTGTAGTGATGAAAAGCTGCGGCATTTACGGCAGCTGGGTTTTAACCGGGTCAGCTATGGCGTACAGGACTTTGATCAGCAGGTACAGATTACAATAAACCGGGTACAGGACAGCGAGCTGATTTACCGGCTGGTCAGGCTAAGCAAAGAGCTGGGTTTCAGCTCTGTAAATCTGGATCTGGTATATGGCCTGCCCTATCAGCAACCGGAAAGTTTTACGCATACCCTGGATGAAGTGGTGAAATTAAATCCTGATCGGGTTTCTTTGTTCAGTTATGCGCATTTACCAGAGCGGTTTGCTTCTCAGCGTAAAATTCCGGACAGCAGCCTGCCTGCTGCCAGCGTAAAGTTACAACTGCTTGAAATGGCAATTAAACGTTTCAGCGAAGCCGGATATCAGTTTATAGGTATGGATCATTTCGCCAGAGTTTCTGATCCTCTGGCTCAGGCACAGCAACAAGGGCGGTTACAGCGTAATTTTCAGGGGTACACCACAGCCGGGCAGGATGCCCTGATTGGCCTTGGGGTGTCATCTATCAGTCAGGTACAGGGCGTGCTGTGGCAAAATAGTAAAGACTTACCGGAATATTATCAGGCAATTGAACAGTTACAGTTACCGGTGGAGCGGGGAGTTAGCCTGACAGAGGATGATAAACTGCGGGCAGCACTGATTTCCCAGCTTATCTGTCATTTTGAGCTTGATATTGAAGCATTCAGCCGTAAGTGGCAGCTTACTCACTTCTGGCAGTATTTTTCTGCTGCACTGGATAAACTGAAACCGTTTATGGAAGATGGTCTGGTTGAAGTATACGCTGAGAAAATTATTGTTACGCCAGCCGGAAGGTTATGGGTACGTAGTATTTGTGCCTGTTTTGATGCTTATCTGCAACAAGGGCAACAGCGCTATTCTAAGGTTGTCTGATGCATCATAAAAATAAGCCCCGTTGTACTATGGGGCTTATTTTTAATAAAATCTGATTATCAGGCTAATGCCAGTCATTTAAGCAGGAACCGGGTTGTTCTAAGCCAACCGTTGAAGCCCTGGATGGGCGGAACCGAGCCCCCAGGGATGGGTTTACGGCGTGTTGGTGTGAACAACCCGGTTCCTGTAGAAACTTTAACTGACCAGCACGGACTATCAGACTGACTGTACCGGTTGTTCAACCTCAACGGTGCCAATATCAGCCACTTCTTTGCTGCTCAGAACGCGCTGTAGCTGGGCTTCATCCAGTTCACCTTCCCAACGGGCGACCACCAGAGTTGCGACTGCATTACCGACAAAATTGGTTAGGGCGCGACATTCAGACATAAAACGATCGATACCCAGAATCAGCGCCATACCGGCCAGAGGTACTGAAGGTACTACCGAAAGCGTTGCTGCCAGAGTGATAAAACCGGCGCCGGTAATACCTGCCGCACCTTTGGAACTCAGCATGGCAACTAACAGCAGCAGGATTTGCTGACCCAGTGTTAATTCAATATCCATTGCCTGTGCAATAAACAGCGCCGCCAGCGTCATATAGATATTGGTGCCGTCAAGGTTAAACGAATAACCGGTTGGAATAACCAGCCCGACAACAGAGCGTTTACAGCCGGCTTTTTCCATCTTGTTCATCAGGCCGGGCAAGGCGGCTTCTGAAGACGATGTCCCCAGTACCAGCAGCAGTTCTTCTTTGATATAGCGGATTAACGCCAGAATTGAAAAACCGTTATAGCGGGCAACGGCACCCAGTACCACCAGTACGAACAACAGCGACGTAACATAGAAGGTGATAATCAGCATTGCCAGATTAGTCACCGACGAGATGCCATATTTACCGATAGTAAAGGCCATAGCCCCGAAAGCACCGATAGGAGCGGCTTTCATCAGAATGGCAACCAGTTTGAAGATAGGGAACATCAGCGCGTGCATAAAGTCGGTGATAGGTTTGCCGTGATCCCCGACAATACCCAGTGCGATACCGAACAGTACCGAGAAAAACAGTACCTGCAGAATATCACCACTGGCAAAAGCACCCATCACGGTTGACGGAATAATGTTCATCAGAAAACCGGTGATGGTTTGTTCATGCGCTTTAGTCGCGTAACCGGTAACTGCATTGGCATCAAGCGACGACGGGGAAATATGCATACCCGCACCTGGCTGCACGACATTAGCCACGATCAGGCCGATAATTAATGCGAGGGTGGAAAATACCAGAAAGTAAAGCATCGCTTTACCGGCTACCCGGCCAACTTTTTTCATATCACTCATACCGGCAATACCGGTGGTGACAGTTAAAAAGATCACCGGGGCGATAATCATTTTAACCAGTTTAATAAAGGCATCACCCAGAGGTTTCAGTTCTTCGCCTACCGAAGGCCAGAAGTGACCCAGTATTATACCGGCAATAATAGCGACGATAACCTGAAAATAGAGGTGACGATAAAACGGCAGGCGAGGTTGACTCTCTGCCAGAGCGGTACTGTTGATCATAATTTCTTCTCCGATGATCCTGTTTTGTTCTATCGCTTTTGGGATCGATTTTGTGTAGCGGTCGGTATGAACGCCTGGAGGTTGACAGCATTAGTTATGCCATCAAATTGCATTTTTTATCTTTTTGAAAAATAACCAGAAATTATCTTTACTGGTAGATTGTTCAGCAATGATGTGCGGGTTTTTACACATTTTGATTTTTTATTTGTGCGGAAAATGACACAAAATTGCGGCCAATGACCTGGGCCGGAACCGGTTAGAGCATCAAAACAATCAGCCATAATTGTTCCAGATCAAAAGCTGTTCTGTTTGCAGCGGTAGAATGCCGCCCTTGCTGTCATATTTGCGAACAACCATGTTTAAACCTGAATTACTTTCTCCGGCCGGTAGTTTAAAAGCGATGCGGCTGGCCTTTGCCTATGGTGCCGATGCGGTATATGCCGGCCAGCCCCGATACAGCCTGCGGGTGCGAAATAATGAATTTGATTTAAAAACACTGGCTGCCGGTATCGCGGAAGCTCATGCTTTGGGTAAAAAACTTTATGTGGTAGTTAATATTGCACCGCATAACAGCAAACTGACCCGCTTTGTCGAAGATATGGCACCCGTTGTGGCATTGCAGCCGGATGCACTTATTGTGTCTGATCCGGGGGTGATTTACCTGCTGCGTCAGCATTTTCCGGCTATGCCGTTGCATTTATCCGTACAGGCAAACACAGTAAATTGGGCTGCTGTGCAGTTCTGGCAACAGGTAGGGGTAGAGCGGGTAATTTTATCGCGGGAACTGGCACTGGAAGAAATTGCCGAAATTCGCCAGCAAGTGCCGGATATGGAACTGGAAGTGTTTGTACATGGTGCGCTGTGTATGGCGTATTCCGGCCGGTGTCTGTTGTCGGGCTATATTAATAAGCGCGATCCGAACCAGGGAGCCTGTACCAATGCCTGCCGCTGGCCTTATCAGGTACATGCTGCCACAGAAGACGATGCCGGGCAGTTTAAAGCCATCAGTACCCCGGCTTTGCTGGAGGAACAGGGGCGGCCGGGCGAACTGATGGCAATTGATGAAGATATGCATGGTACTTATATTCTGAACTCTAAAGATCTGCGGGCAGTAGAGCATGTGCCGTTGTTAACCCGGATGGGCGTACACTCGCTGAAAATCGAAGGCCGCACCAAGTCACCTTATTATGTGGCACGTACTGCCCAGGTTTACCGTAAAGCGATAGATGATGCGGTTGCCGGTTCGCCCTTTGATCCGGCACTGCTGACCGAGCTGGAAGGGATGGCAAACCGTGGTTTTACCGAAGGTTTTTTACGCCGTCATGTACCGCAGGCTACCCAGAATTATGACACCAATCACAGTGTGGGACAGCAACTGCTGGTCGGGGAGTTTATCAGCGGGCAGGATGCACAGGGCTATGCATTAGTGGATGTAAAAAACCGCTTTGAAGTGGGCGATCAACTGATGCTGATGACCCCTCATGGCAACCGTTATTTTACGCTGGACTCGCTGTTAAGCGCAGACGGGCAACCACTCAGTATTGCGCCGGGTGCCAGCTATCAGGTCCGGATACCGGTGCAGGCTGAAGATCAGCTGCAATTTGCGATGTTGCTGAAACAGCTGCCGCTACAGCATATTGCCGTTAATGTTATTGATGCCACCCAGCCATGCCAGCCGTAATTGAAGTCAGCTGTATTAACTGTGATATGTGTGTGCCGGAATGCCCGAACCAGGCCATCTTTTTTGGTGAAAAACATTATCAGGTTGATGAAACCCTCTGCACCGAATGTGAAGGGTTTTATGACACTCCAACCTGTATTGCCGTATGCCCGATAGACTGTATCGAGCTTGTTCCGGCAGCAGAGTAATCAGGTGGTTTAAATTTAGGCTTGATGCCTGTCAGTTAAGGTTAAAGCATCCATCACCTTACTTACACTAACACGGCTGATTCCTGTTCTATTAATAAGGCGTATATTCTATCTATGACCTGTTTATAGAACATTATTGGCGTGTATTTATGGATATGCAAGAGGCTTGTGCTATTAATGTGGCATGTTGGTCAGTTATACCTCATCAGTGAAAAGTTGAGACTAAGGAATATGGATGGCTACAACCAGCGTTCAAATTCAGTTGCGGGTAATGCCTGGGCAAATAAGTAGCCCTGCCCGATATTACAACCGGCCTGTAGCAGAAATTCGAGTTGAGTCTGCTGTTCTATCCCTTCTGCAATTACATCCAGCCCAAGGGCGTGAGCCATCGCAATAATGGCCCGGGTAATCTGGTTATCGCTGGGGTTTTCCGGTAAAGAGCTGACAAAGCTACGATCTATCTTCAGGCTGTTGATCGGTAAATGGCGCAGGTATGACAATGAAGAATAGCCGGTGCCGAAATCGTCTATCGACAGCCTGACTCCCAGGCGCCGTAGCTGGGTCAGTAATTGCAGTGTGTAATCTGCCTGCTCCTGAATCAGGCAGCTTTCGGTCAGTTCCAGCTCCAGTAATTCCGGGGCGATACCGGTTTTTTGCAGGATACTCTGCAAGCGTGGCAGGAAATACTGATCTGACAGCTGTATTGCTGAAATATTCACGGCTACCGGAATTGCTCTGTTTCCCCAGTCTGCCAGTTGCTGGCAAACCTGTTGCAGTACCCAGTCACCCATTTGATTAATCAGGCCCAGTTTTTCAGCCAGCGGAATAAAGCTGGCCGGAGAGATATAACCCTGCTTCTGGTCGTGCCAGCGTAACAGGGCTTCGGCACTATGCAACTGGCCGGTACTGAGCAGAATTTTAGGCTGATAGTGGATATGTAATTCCTGCTGGCGTAATGCCATACGCAATGCCTGTTCCATATGCAGTTCTTTACGATGTTGCTGTCCCAGCAGGTCGTTATAAAACGCATATTGATTACGGCCACTTTCTTTTGCCTGATACATGGCCGCATCAGCATGTTTCAGCAGTTGATCCGCAGTGTTACCGTGTTGCGGATAGACACTGATACCAATACTGGCCGTCAGGAACAATTCGTGCTGGTTAATTTGCAGAGGTTGTTCAAACTGGGCCACTATCCGTTTTGCCAGTTGTTCGGCGTCGCTTAATTTCCCGCATTCCGGCAGCAGGATGGTAAATTCATCGCCACCGAGACGTGCTGCCGATTCACCGGCCCTGAGCGTTTTACTCAGCCGGTGTGCCACTTCTTTCAGTGTGGCATCGCCGGCCTGATGGCCCAGAGTATCGTTAATCCGTTTAAAGAGATCTAAATCCAAAAACAGTACTACCATCTGATGGCTGTGCCGCCTGGCATTAGCCAGTGCCAGTTGCAGACGGTCGAGAAACAGGCGGCGGTTTGCCAGGCCGGTAAGTTCATCAAAATACGCCAGTGTATGAATTTGCTTTTCTTTGGTTTTACGGTCAGTCATATCACTGAAAATGGCAGCGAACTGGTTAATATTGCCGTATTCATCTTTAATGGCGCTGACTGACAGCCATTCCGGGTATACTTCACCGTTTTTACGCCGGTTCCAGATTTCTCCCTGCCAGTATCCTTGTTGAAACAGTTCTGACCACATATCCTGATAAAATGCCTGGTCGTGTTTACCTGAACTGAGCATTGCCGGGGTGTTACCAATGGCTTCAGCTGCGGTGTAGCCGGTAAGAGTGGTAAAGCTGGGGTTGACGGACTGAATCACGCCATTGGCATCTGTAATCATAATGGCATCAAGTGATGCTTCAATAACTTTGTGGGCCAGTCGCAGATGATCTGCTGATGTCCGTAATGCCTGATCTCTGGCATCCAGCGCCGCTTTCAGTTGATTGACATAAGCATATTCCACATTTTGCAGAATATCGTTATACGACAACAAGCCAATCAGCTCTCCCTGGGTATTGGTTATGCCAAGATGGCGGTAGCTATGCTGCTTCAGCAAACCGACGGCATGTAACAGGCTGGTTTCCTGATGGATGCTCAGCAAGGGTTTTCTGGCCAGTTGTGCTACTGTACCAAAAGGCGTTCCGCTGGCAATCATGGCAACTAAATCACGTTCTGTAATAATGCCGACAGAACCATCCGGGAAATGTACTATTGCGGCATCGGTACTGTGTTGCAGCATGCTCTGGATGGCTATTTCAATATCCAGTGCAGAACCTATCTGTAATGGCGGGCGGGAAATACTGGAGCCAACATCACGGAACATCAGGTAATGTTCTATCCGCTGATGGCTGATAATATCTGTCTGCGTAAGAATACCTGCCGGTTGCTGGTGCTGATCCTTTACCAGTAAACGACGGATACGTTTTTGCTTCATTAATGCCGCGGCATCAGACATTGAACAATCGTAATCCACGCAGGTGACCGGACTGCTCATAACATTACTGATGGGTTGAGCCAGTGTCGCAGGGTCCTGCAGGTTTAATGTTTTGGCGTCTGATTCTGTCCAGATCCCCAGAATTTGTTCAGCAGAGCCGACCAGAATACAACTGATCTGTTGTTGATACATTTGCCGGGCGGCATCCTGCAGGGAAGTATGCGCAGGGCAACAAACCAGCACCTTACTTATCAGTTCTCCGGCAACCAGCTCATTGTCATAACCAGGGAAAGATTGGTGTAAGTTTTCGTCTGCTAGCATATCGGGGTATGATTTTATCAGGTAAATGGAACCCAATATTCTAATCTTCTTCTATCAGCGGGTATTGATCCAGCGCATAATAAGAATTAGCAGATATTCTGTAATCATTACTAACAGTTTTCTGCTATACAAAGCTGAACCATTTTTTTACACTCAGATATCATTAAACTCAGGATATTTGTTGGGCTCCATCTAACTGAAAAGTCAGTGAATCAGACGTGTTTGGAGATCTTTTACTTGATTACATACAAGCCTGTATGTATATTTCTGGCCCTATTCTGGCCTTATTTTTATCTAAGCTTCGGTAGCGCGGTTATCGGAAGGAGTTGTTATGCAAATGAGAAAGAAGCTGGCGCTGGCTGGCATAGTGGCGTTTGGTTTGTCTGGCTGCGGGCAGTCAGAACAGGCAGCAGCAGGATATGGAACAGCACCGGCCCCGGAAGTGGAGGTTGCCACTCTGCAGTCACAGGCTCTTGTGCTGACAACTGAGCTTCCGGGCAGAACAACTGATTTCCGTCAGGCTGAAGTAAGGCCCCAGGTCAGCGGTATTCTGCAAAAAAGGCTGTTCACAGAAGGTCAGCAGGTTGAAGCCGGACAGGTACTGTATCAGATTGATGCGGCGCCTTATCAGGCAACTCTGAACAGTGCTGAAGCCGCGCTGACACGTGCTAAAGCGTCGCAGCACAATGCCAGACTAAAAGCAGATCGTTTTAAAGGATTGCTGAACAGTAAAGCTGTCAGTCAACAGGATAATGACGATGCCCAGGCGTCACTGTTACAGGCAAATGCCGATGTAGCCAGTGCAGTCGCTGCGGTGGAAAGTGCCCGTATTAATCTGGAATATACCAAACTTCGTGCGCCAATCAGTGGCCGGATTGGCCGTTCATCAGTTACCGAAGGTGCTTTACTGACGGCAAATCAGGCTCAGGTTCTGGCCACTATTCGCCAGCTTGATCCTATTTATGTTGATTTAACCCAGTCAAGCAGTGAATTGCTGAAACTGCGCCGTCAGCTGAGCCAGGGAAATCTGCAAACAAAACCACAGCATGATGTGGTTCTGTTACTGGATGATGGCTCAAAGTATGAGCATCAGGGTGCCCTGCAGTTTTCAGAAGTCAATGTTGATCCCAGCACCGGTATGGTAACACTCCGCGCGGTGTTCCCTAACTCGGATGGTCAGTTGCTGCCAGGCATGTTTGTACGTGCAATGGTTGAACATGCGGTTGATCCTGACGCGGTACTGGTTCCCCAGGTTGCTGTCAGCCGTACTCCAAAAGGTCAGGCGATGGTCATGCTGGTAACTGGTGACAATAAGGTAGAGGCCCGCATTATTGAAGTTGGTCATTCTGTTGGTGATAAGTGGCTGGTGCTATCTGGTCTGTCTTCCGGCGATAAAGTTATCGTGGCCGGTTTACAGAAAGTTCAGCCGGGTGCCACTGTCCGTACCGTAGAAGCCTCAGCCACTGCACAACAGTAAGGAGCAGTACAGATTATGGCGAATTTTTTTATAAGTCGGCCCATTTTCGCCTGGGTGATCGCGATCGTGATCATGCTGGCGGGGTTGTTGTCGATTAGAGAATTACCGGTAGAGCAGTATCCACGTATTGCTCCTCCGGCTGTAACGATCAGTGCTAACTATCCAGGTGCTTCTGCCCGTACAGCTGAAGATGCGGTTACTCAGGTTATCGAACAGGCGATGAACGGCATCGATAACATGATGTATATGTCAGCGCAGAGTGATTCTGTCGGTAATGTCACTATTACCCTGACATTTGAAACCGGTACTGATCCTGATATTGCACAGGTTCAGGTGCAGAATAAACTGCAGCAGGCCATTCCTTTACTGCCACAGGAAGTTCAGCAACAGGGTGTCAGGGTTGCCAAGTCAAACGGCAGTTTCCTGATGGTTATCGCTTTTATTTCTGAAGATGGCAGCATGGCCCGCGAAGATATATCAGACTTCGTGGTCAGTACGATTAAAGATCCTATCAGCCGTACTGCCGGTGTCGGTAATGTCACAGTATTTGGTAGCCAGTATGCAATGCGGGTCTGGCTGAATGCCGAAAAACTGAACCAGTATCAGGTAACTCCGGCAGATGTTACTGCGGCTATCCGTGTACAGAATAATCAGGTAACGGCTGGTCAGCTTGGTGGTGCCCCAGCAATTCCAGGGCAGCAGTTCAGTGCGGCAATTCTGGCCCAGAGCCGGTTGAGCACTGCTGAAGAGTTTGGTGATATCCTGCTACGGGTTAATCAGGATGGCTCACAGGTTCGTCTGAAAGATGTCGCCCATATTGAACTGGGTGGCGAAAACTATGATGTTATCGGTCGTTACAATGGTATGCCGGCCACCGGTATAGCGATTGAAATGGCAACCGGTGCCAACGCTCTGGATACTGCGGCGGCAGTACGCGAAGCAATGTCCCAGCTGGAGCCGTATTTCCCTGCCGGCCTGAAAACAGAAATACCTTACGATACAACACCTTTCGTGCAAATTTCTATCAGTGCTGTGGTTCAGACCCTGGTAGAAGCCGTAATTCTGGTGTTCTGTATTATGTATCTGTTCCTGCAGAATTTCAGGGCAACCCTGATTCCTACGCTGGCCGTTCCGGTAGTACTGTTAGGTACTTTTGGCATTATGACCGCGTTTGGTTTTTCCATTAATACGCTGACGATGTTTGGTATGGTATTGGCAATAGGTTTGCTGGTTGATGATGCCATTGTGGTGGTGGAAAACGTAGAACGGGTGATGACAGAAGAAAAGTTATCAGCTGTAGAAGCAACCCGTAAATCAATGGGGCAGATTACCGGTGCATTGATCGGTATTGGCCTGGTATTGTCTGCGGTATTTGTACCAATGGCATTTTTTGGCGGTGCCACGGGCGCTATCTATAAACAGTTCTCGATTACTATCGTTTCGGCAATGGCGCTGTCCGTACTGGTGGCGCTGATTTTTACTCCGGCGCTTTGTGCCACCATGCTGAAGCAGAGTGATATTGATCATCATAACAAGAAAGGCTTCTTTGGCTGGTTTAACCGGGTATTTGATCGTGGTGGTCATGGTTACCAGCGTGGTGTAACCGGTATTCTGCATCGTCCAAAACGCTTTATGCTGCTGTACGCTGCAATTATTGCTGTAATGGCGGTGATGTTTATCCGTCTGCCGTCTTCTTTCCTGCCGGAAGAAGATCAGGGTATTTTCCTGACGATGGTTCAGTTACCTACTGGTGCCAGTCTGGAAAGAACTGAAAAAGTGATGGATGAAGTCATCAAATATTATGAAAGTGAAGATGCCGTAAGATCCGTATTTACAGTTTCCGGTTTCAGCTTTGCCGGTCGTGGTCAGAACATGGGGATTATTTTCGTCAGACTGAAAGACTGGTCTGAACGTGATGCTTCCCAGCATGTAAGCCAGGTAACACAGCGGGCAATGGGGCACTTTATGGGCATTAAAGAAGCAATGATTTTTGCTTTCAATTTGCCTCCGATTGTTGAGCTGGGCACTGCTTCAGGGTTCACCTTGTTCCTGCAGGATCGTGGCGGACTTGGGCATGAAGCTCTGCTACAGGCCCGTAACCAGCTGCTGGGAATGGCGTCTCAGGAATCCGGGCTGGTGGGCGTTCGTCCTAATGGTATGGAAGATGCGCCGCAACTTCAGATTGAAGTTGATCAGCTGAAAGCTCAGGCGCTGGGGGTGTCTCTGACAGAGATTAACCAGACGCTGTCGATTGGCTGGGGTTCAACCTATGTGAATGACTTCGTTGATCGTGGCCGCGTTAAGAAAGTGTATGCCCAGGCTGCTCCTGAATTCAGGATGACACCGGAAGATCTGAAACACTGGTATGTGCGTAATAACAGTGGTGAGATGGTATCGTTCTCTTCTTTTGCAAAGTCAAAGTGGATTTACGGACCTCAGCGGCTGGAGCGTTATAACGGTGTTCCTGCAATGGAAATTCAGGGGGCAGCCGCACCCGGATTAAGCTCTGGTTATGCAATGGATACGATGGAGCAACTGATCCGCCAGCTGCCTGCCGGTATCGATTTCGAATGGACTGCAACATCGTATCAGGAAAAATTGTCAGGTTCACAGGCGCCGGCATTATATGCCCTGTCAATTCTGGTGGTATTCCTGTGTCTGGCGGCACTGTATGAAAGCTGGGCGATCCCGTTCTCAGTGATTATGGTTGTTCCGCTGGGGATTATCGGTGCTTTGTCTGCTGCACATCTGTTTGGTCTGGCAAATGACGTTTACTTCCAGGTAGGTTTGTTGACGACGATGGGCTTAGCATCGAAAAACGCCATTCTGATTGTCGAGTTTGCACAGGATTTACGTCATCAGGGGCGCGAGCTGTTCGATGCAATTGTTGAAGCGGTAAAATTGCGTTTCAGACCAATTATTATGACGTCAATGGCATTCTCGCTGGGCGTTCTGCCACTGGCGATCAGCAGTGGTGCAGGTTCTGCCAGCCGTAATGCAATCGGTATCGGTGTATTGGGCGGTATGTTTACTGCCACTTTCCTGGCCATCTTCATGGTGCCGCTGTTCTATCTGGTGGTGATCAAGATCTTTGGCAAGCCCGTAAAAACTACTGAGCAGGAAGGTTAATTCCTGCTCTGCACTTTTGTACCTTTACCGGATAGTGTCGTGTTATTGCGCTATCCGGTTTTTTTCAGACCTGCCAGCATCACATCTACCAGTTCAGCAGCATGACTTGATAAATCGTACTCCAGCGGGTGTTGTAAGTAATGTGCTATAAGCCCGCCCATATAGGCATGGAGAGCTTTGGTTGCTAAGGTGGGATCAAATATGGGATTTAACAATCCTGCCTGCCTTGCACGGTAGAAGGCCCGCTCCAGAATAGCATGGGCAACTTCTTCCTGTTCCTGCTGTTTGCAGACTGCGGGGTTTAAGTCGTCCAGGTATTCACAACGATAAAAGACAATAGTCAGGACCCGGTGATGTTGCTCACTGCAACCAATCATTCGTAATGAGCGAATCATCAGTTCACGTATCTGCATCAGGGGATCAAGCTCCGGCAGGCTGTCCAGCTCTTCCAGCATACTGTGATATGGCAGACGTATACGTTCGACCATCGCATTAAATAATGCCGGCTTATTCTGGAAATGCCAGTAAATAGCACCGCGGGTTACTCCCGCTTCAACAGCAATTTTCTCAAGTGTGGTACGTGATACCCCCTGCTCGAAGAATAACTTCTCTGCTGCATCCAGAATAGTTTCTCTGGTGCCTTCAGCTTCGGCCTTGGTACGTCTTGCCATATTATATCTGTCTCAAAAAACCACATGTTGTCTGCTGCTCAGGAACTACCGGAACCTGCAAGCTTTAATAACCTGAACAATAATAGGGGATTCTGCTATAAAGTGCTATGAGGAATTTACCCAAAGAAGCAAAGGGGCTAGCTAAGTTCAACCCTGTTCCGGCCTGCTTTCTTCGCATCATAGAGCGCCTGATCTGCCCGTTTCAACAGTTGTTCCGGCTTTTCTCCCGGCTGGCGAATGGCACACCCTAAGCTGATAGTGACGTTAACTACTTTCTTCTCCGGCACTTTACCGCGTTGCTCTTTACCCTGGGTTTCGTCTTTCGGGCGCTGGGACTGGCGGATAACCAGCGGATAACTGGCAACTCTGTCTCTTACCTGTTCCAGTACTTCTGCCAGTTGTCCGGCATTATTATGGCTGAATACCAGTGTAAATTCCTCACCGCCATAGCGATAAGCGGTATAGCCTTTAATATCTGCCAGCACGGCACCTAACAGGCGTAAAACCTGATCACCGGTATCATGTCCCCAGGTATCGTTAAACTTTTTAAAATGATCAACATCCAGCATAGCCACGGCACTGCGTCTGCCCAGACGTTTCAGGTGGGCCATCAGAGCCCGGCGCTGGGGAAGCTGGGTTAACTCATCGATATAAGCCAGGTGCAACATCTGAATGGCTAACGTGAATAGCAGACTCAGTAAAGCTGCCAGCGTTACCCAGCCGGAGATATCCGGACGCTGGATAAAAATATAAAATAACATCATGGACAGCCAGCAGCTGAATTGCCACCAGTGTGCGGCCTTCACATGATAAAAGCTCATGACTCCCAGCCAGCCACAGCCGGTAAGGGCGATCAGCCACAATTGCGCCCAGTTTACAGACAGGGATTCGAATGGATAACTGAGTAACACCGCAGGTAAATGCAGGCTGGCCAATGCACCGGCCAACGGCAGATATAACAGACTGACAGGTACAAGCCCTGTTACCAGCAACAGTATTACGCCTGCCGGTGTCATCACCGGAGGTTTAGGAAGCTGCGACAGCAGAATCATCGATGCTGAAAGTGCAACAGGTAAAAAGAAATACAGTGCTGCCGTATCGGGCTGGCTCAGGGGAGACTGCAATCCGGTCTGTATTACCCAGTAATGGCTACCAAGCAGAGCCAGCCAGTAAAACCATTCCAACTGGCGCATTAATCCGGCCAGTATCACAACCAGTGCCATTACCGCATATGAGGTTATCGGAAATGGCACGGACTGAAGAATAATATGCTGTGGAAAAAACAGCTGGGCAGCCAGCAACGCCAATACAGGGGATATAACTAACAGCGGCAAGCTAACCTCGGTTATTACACACTAATACTGTGATGCAGTATTTACTCAGCTAGCTGAACCTTGTCTGAGCGGAGCCTGCAAAACGGCAATATCTTTTTGATTACTAAGGTGTGTTTCACCAACAAAACGGCCACCCTTCTCTATACTCAGATCATCACAGCGTACAATACCGTATGCCTGGCCTGATTGTAAGATCTCTATATGATTGGCATAGAAGTGCCCTTCAGCCAGCCCCCTGATAATAATACAATCTGCGTAAATATCACCTTTAACCTGACCTGTCTGGGTAACAATAACAGTACGTTCAGTGTGAATGTCGCCATTGAGCAGACCATCAATCTGTATATTACAGTTAAGGTTCAGCTCGCCATTCAGCTGGCATCCCTGAGAAATAATGGTTGTGGTATTACCGCCATTTTCTGGCAAAGACGTTTTGGTAAAAAGGCTCATAACATCAGTCCTGTTTGCTTTATTAGGGCTATACCTGTTTTATAGCGGCATGCCAGGGTAACTTGTTCGGGTATTCAGGCCAGTAAGTTTTTGCATTAACTGGCGCTGACTGGCCAGTAACTGACCGCTTTTTTCATTCTGCGCATGACACAGGCGTGATTTTATTGCCAGTTCCTGCAGCAATTGTCTGGTTCCTTCCTGTAATTGCCCGGGCAGTTTAGCCAATAATGTCTGAAGTCCGTCACGGTCTGCGCTGAGGCCAAGCTTACTAAGCCATTGCTCCCGCAGATTATTACTCTGCTGAACCTGATTTATCAGTTCCATCGCCTGCTGGTTCAGTGTTTCCAGCGGCTGGCTCTGACGGACACTCATCAGCTCATACTGTTTTTCCAGTAATTCACTGAGCTGATTAAGCCGCTTCAGATCCAGTTGCAGGTTACTGATAAATTCTTTCAGCTCTGCAGAGGTCATTTTTTATGCATTTCCAGCATGGCATCAATTAATGAATCGTCATCCAGCGGCAGATGACCAGTAATTATTGCGTGTTGCAACTGACGTACTTTTTTCATATCAACGGCATTGGCTTCTGTCAGCGACTGATAGGTACTTTCTACAGTTTTACTGAAAGTACTTACCTGATTCACATCGGTTGTACCCGCTACTGCCGGTGCCGAAACTGCCTGCTGGCGCGGGCTCTGCTCTGGTGTTATTCTGCTGGTGGCGTTCACCTGCAGCTTATTGCTGGGATCTATATTCATGGTAGGTTCCATTTCCAAATATCGGTGTTATTGACAAAAAGCGACCACTGTCAGAAATTACTTTAATTTCTTTTGCTATCTGTTTCGATTAAATTTTCGCCCACAACCGTGCCTTCAATGATTTTTCCTGAAGTCAGATTCTGTACTTTTATCCGTTCTCCCAACTGGCCATCTGCAAGGGCTACGCCTCTGGCTGTTGCCTGAAAATCCTGCTGCTGTACCCGGATTGTAACATGGTTGCCATTGGTTACCAGATAAGCATTCTGCAGCAGATGCCGGGCAACCGGCTGGCCTGCGGCAATACGGCGGCGTACTTTCATGCCGATCAGCGGTGCCGTCTGAAACTCCAGGCCATGATTGATCTGACTGACTTCCAGCGTTTTTATTGCCAGCATATCTTCTGCCAGCACTTCTTCGCGTTCCAGTGTGCGCTGGGCAATGACCAGATCCAGCCAGACGCTAATCCGTGCTGTGGCCCGGCTTTGCCAGCTTGCAGGTGTCGAGCAGGACAGGCTGTAACTGATTCTTCCCCAGGGCGGCTCTGCCTGCTGGCGCCGGGAAATCTGTAACTTGTCGCACTGCGACATTTTCTCAATGCCCCTGGGCAGAAAAAGCTCAATATTGCGTTTGCTGTCTTTGACACCCAGTTGCCGGGTAAAGTGGTCTATTTCGCGGTTGATGTGTTGACGCAACTGCTGCTCAAGTTCATTGGCATGTACCGGAATACTGCCTGCGAAAGTCAGTAGCAGTAACAGGGAAAGAACTTGTTTCCGCAGCGGAAGTTTTTCTTCCGCATTTGGTGTCCGTTTAAGTCTAGATTTCATATAACACATTGAATTAAACCATTTTTTAAATGTGGCACAGAGCTTGTACTACCTTTCCGACTATAAGATGCATTAAATCGTTCCGTGAGGCAAAGGTGGAAATTTTTGATAAAGCGTTGGGCATACACCCGTTTTCTTTACAACTGCGCCTGGACAGAGCTGAAATTATTACAGGCAATCTGGCGAATGTCGACACTCCGGGATTCAAGGCCCGTGATCTGGATTACAAAAGTGTGCTGGCAGATATCGAATCCAGCCTGAAAGCCGGGCATGCCCGTCCTTATCAGCCGGCTGAAATCGGACATGAGCTGAAATACCGTATTCCTTATCAGGCCGCGGCCGATGGCAATACCGCAGAGCTGAATATTGAACAGGCAAACTTCGCTGCCAACAGTATGGATTTTCAGACCAGCCTGACCTTCCTGAATATGAAAATAAGCGGCTTGCACAAAGCGATTAAAGGAGAAGTGTAACAATGTCATTCTCAGCAATTTACGATGTCAGCGGCAGCGCCATGCGGGCACAGGTAATGCGGCTGGATACCATAGCTTCTAACCTGGCAAATGCAAACACGGCCTCTCCTACTGAAGCCGGAGCCTACCGGGCCCTGAAACCGGTATTCGCCGCGTTATACAGCCAGACAGCAGAAAAACAAAGCTTGTCTGCCCAGGTACAGATGCTGGGTGTTACCAGTTCAGATCGTACGGTTGAACAGCGTTACGAACCTAATAACCCGCTGGCGAATCAGGACGGTTATGTTTTCTATTCTAACGTCAACGTGCTGGATGAAATGGCCGACATGATGGCAGCTTCCCGTAGTTACCAGACATCTGTCGAAGTAATGGGACGGGTAGCCAGTATGCAGCAGAGTATTCTGCGACTTGGACAATAAGGAGTTGCCACATGAGCGCTGTATCCGGAACCGATAATAACAGTAACGTCTATAACACTAATAATAATCAGGAGCAGGTAGCACTGAATGACACTTCTCCTGAAGGGCTTTCTACGATGTTTCTGGAATTGCTGGTGGCGCAAATCAGCCATCAGAATCCATTAAACCCAATGGATGGCACACAGTATGTCAGCCAGTTAGCAGAGTTTTCGAATGTAGAAAGCCTGCAAAGCCTGAAAATTAATTCCGGAAAAAGTCTGCAATTTATGGAAAGCATGCAAGCGCTGGAAGCTACTGCGCTGGTGGGTAAAACGGTCGATGTGCCGGCAGATACCATTGTGCTGGAGCAACGTGGAAACGTGCGTGGAGCCGTTAACCTGGGTGTCGAGGCAGATGCTGTCAGCATCAAGCTGTATGACACTGACGGTAAACTGGTGGAAGAACAAAACCTGCCTTATAGCGGTGTGGGTACATTACGTTTTGAGTTTTCAGAACAGGATGCCGGTGGCTATTACGTGGTGGCTACTGCAACAATTGATGGCACCCCACTGCCGCTCAATACGCTGCTTAGCGGAGAAGTTGAACGCATATCGGTGGGTGCAGCAAAAGACGACATTATTTTGCAGGTTAATGGCCTGGGTAACCATGCCCTGTTCGATATTAACCAGCTTACTGCAACAGGTAACAGTTAAGGAATTATTGCTATGTCAATGTTTAATATCGGTTTAAGTGGCTTAAACACCACACAGAAAGCACTGGAAGTAACCAGTCATAATATTGCAAACTCTTCTACAGCCGGTTATAAAACCGCCAGCTCGGAATTTGCTTCAGTTTATAATGGTGGCCAGCGTGGCGGTGTGATGCTGAGCGGGGTAAATGAAAACTTTACCACTCAGGGCAATATCGTGAATACCGGTTCATCGCTGGATCTGGCGATTACCGGCAAAGGCTTTTTCGTAATCAGCGAAAATGGCCGTACTGCCTATACCCAGGCTGGCCAGTTTAAGCTGGACAACGAACAGTATATTGAAAATACCCACGGCAATCGTTTACAGGGTTACGGTGTGGATGCAAACGAAAACCTGATACCCGGTATTCTGACTGATCTGAGAATTGAAGCGGCTAATATTCCGGCGCAGGCTACAGAGCGGATTGACTTTTCATTGAACCTGAGTGGTGCGAGTGAAGCTTTAGGTCTACCTACAGGTAACTTTAATCCTAAGGATGGTGATGCTTATAACTTTTCACAGTCCTCTGAAATATTTGACTCTTTAGGTAATGCTCATACTTTAACCCAGTATTTTAGCCATCTTGGCGGTAACGAATGGGCTGTGACGTATTATGTAGATGGCAATCCATTGCCTGCTGGCAGCCTTGCAGGTGGCAATGGCACACCTAATAATATTCAACCTATTACTGCCCTAGATGCGGATAATAACCCAGTAGCTGCGGAAAGTATCATTATAACTTTTGGTACAGATGGGCAGTTAACTCCTATCACTGATGGAGTTCTCGGAGCGAACCCACCAGATAATAATAAAGATGATCCTTATAATGTAAGGGAGTTGGTAATCAATTTTGCTCCTGCTGGTGCTGATCCTATGGCTGTGACTGTCGATATGGCGAAGGCTACCCAGTTTGGCAGTGGTTTTTCAATGTACCAGAATAAACCGGATGGCTATACCTCGGGTGAATTTGCCGGTGTTGCGGTAGCGGAAGATGGCCGGGTTTATGCCACCTTTACCAATGGTGCTACCAAGTTGCAGGGGCAGGTTGTTTTAGCCTCTTTTGCCAATGTAAATGGCCTTGAAAATGGCAATAACACCTCCTGGTATGCCACTGCGGCATCAGGTGCTGCATTATACGGCGCACCTGCAGAAGGCAGTTTCGGTAGTTTACTGTCCGGGGCCTATATGGGCTCTAACGTTAATATCAGTGAGCAACTGGTTGATCTGATGTCGTTCCAGCAGAACTATCAGGCTAATGCAAAAACCATCAGCACGGCTGATGAAATGATGCAAATTCTGTTTAGCGCAACCTAACCTGACAGGAAAAATGTATGGAAAGGCTGATCTATACCGCAGTTTCCGGTGCTGAATTAAACCAGACCGCACTACGTGTTGCGGCTAATAATCTGGCAAATGTAAACACACCCGGATTTAAAGCCGATATTGAGCAGGCGCAGGCAATGATGATCGCCGGTCATGGTTATCGTACCCGTTATCAGGCGCAGCTAATGCCGGTTTATACCAGCCTGAATCATGGGCCGGTAATGGAAACAGGACGCGATCTGGATGTGGCGCTGAGTGACGGTGCCTTTATTGCCGTTACCGATGCGGCAGGTAATGAGGCCTATACCAGAGCCGGTAACCTGCAAATCAGTGCCGATGGCGAGCTGATGCTCAATGGTTACGCGGTTCAGGGCGAGCAGGGCAATATCGTACTGCCGGAGTTTGGCGATATTGATATCAGCCCTGATGGCACCCTTAACCTGCTGCCTATCGGTGGTGGTGTGATTGCGCAGGAAGCCAGAATCAAACTGGCCACTGCCGGCGAAAACAACATGCTTAAAGGGCTTGATGGTTTATTCCGGCCTGATAACCAGGATGTATTACCACTGGATGAGCTGGCGACCCTGCGCAGCGGTATGCTGGAAGGTTCGAACGTGAATGCGGTTGAGCAAATGGTCAGTACTATGGATATCAGCCGCCAGTTTGAAATGAACATCCGAATGATGAAAACCGCAGACGAACTGGCAACTGCCGGTAATAAACTGATTAGTGGCGACAGTTAACAGGACACAACATCATGAATGCAGCTTTATGGGTAAGTAAAACCGGTCTGGCGGCGCAGGATATGCGCATGACCACTATTTCAAATAACCTGGCTAACGTTGCTACCGCAGGTTTTAAGAAAGACCGGGTCGTTTTTGAAGATTTATTTTATCAGGTACAGCGTCAGCCCGGTACTCAGGCCGACGAGCTGAATATGGTGCCATCTGGCATCCAGGTTGGTACCGGCGTGCGGATCAATGGCACGCAGAAAGTCTTTACCGAAGGTAATTTTGAAACGTCCAACAATCAACTGGATGTCGCGATTTCCGGTCAGGGTTTTTTCCAGATCGAAAGCCCGGACGGTGAAATTCTGTATACCCGTAACGGTCAGTTCCAGCTGAATGCTGAATCTATGATTGTAAACGGTAATGGTTTACCGCTGGCGCAGAATATTGCCGTGCCGGAAAACACCATGAAGATTGCTATTGGTACTGATGGTACGGTCTCTGCGGTTGTTGCTGGTGATGCAGCGCCTGTAGCGTTAGGGCAGATCCTGACAGTAAACTTTGTCAATCCGGCGGGTCTGGAAGCGCTGGGCGGCAATCTGTACCGTGAAACAGCATCATCCGGTGAGCCGATTGAAGGTGTACCGGGGCAGGATGCACTGGGGAAACTTGAACAATTTACGGTTGAAGGTTCCAACGTCAGTGTTGTCGATGAAATGGTCAGCATGATTGCAGTACAGCGTGCTTATGAAATGAACGCGAAAGTGGTTTCTGCGGCTGATGAAATGCTGCGCTTCCTGAATCAGAGTGTATAACATAATGAAAAAACTGTTATTTGTTTTATTTGTATCAGTGATCTGCGGATGCAGTAGTAATAACTATGAAGTGCAGGAGCACGATAACTGGGAACAAATAGTAGCAGAGCGCAGTGCACCTGAAGCTGAACCGGTACATCATTATGGCAGCCTGTACAGCGACAGTTATATGTTTACGCTATATGAAGATAAGCGTGCTTACCGGGTAGGCGACATTCTGACGGTTGAACTGAATGAACGTACGCAATCCAGTAAAAGTGCCGATACCTCGACTGATAAATCCACCAATATAAATATGGGTGTTCCTATAATTGGTAATCTGAATATGTCAGATCTGGCATTACAGCTGCGTTCCCAACAACAGTTTGATGGTGAAAGCAGCGCCAGCCAGCAGAACTTTCTGCGGGGATCTATTACGGTAAGGGTAACCGAAGTGTTGCCAAATGGTGCTCTGGTTATTCAGGGGGAAAAGCGGATCCAGCTTAATCAGGGCGATGAGTATATCCGCCTGCAGGGGCTGGTTCGCCCGGAAGATATAGACGTTACTAACCGTATTTCGTCGCAGCGGGTAGCGGATGCCCGTATCAGTTACTCCGGTAAGGGGATGCTGGCAAATGCTAACCGCCCTGGCTGGTTTACCCGTTTTTTCAGCTTTATTAATCCATTCTGAGCAGAGGCATTATGAACAGACTTACCGTAATGTTACTGTGGATAGCCGCCGCTTTGTCAGCTGGTGGTGTTTCTGCAGCAACACGCCCGTTACTGGACATTGTTGATGTACAGGGGGTAAGAGAAAACCAGCTGGTTGGCTATGGTCTGGTGGTGGGGTTGCCGGGGTCCGGAGATAAAACCCAGGTACGTTTTGCTGCCCAGTCACTGAACAATATGCTGAAACAATTTGGCGTACAACTGGATGAAAATACCTTACCCCGCTCAAAAAACGTGGCGGCAGTAGCTGTGCAGGCTACATTGCCACCGATGTCCAGCCCGGGGCAAACTATTGATGTCACCATTATGTCGCTGGGCGATGCCAAAAGCCTGCAGGGTGGCAGTCTGATGCTGACGCCGTTACGCGGTGTCGATGGCAAGGTTTATGCGCTGGCCCAGGGCAATCTGGTAGTCGGCGGGCTGAATGCCACCGGGCAAAGCGGCTCTTCTGTTACTGTGAATATTCCTACTGCCGGTATTATTCCTAATGGCGCAATTGTTGAGCGTTCTGTCAACGATATATATCAGCAGTATCCTGAAGTTATTCTTAATCTGAAAAAGCCAAACTATCAGACCGCCCGTAATGTGGTCACGGCAGTAAATGACGTATTTGGCCCGCAGGTTGCCAAGGCAGAAAATGCCGGAAAACTGATCCTGAGTGCCCCGACTGATCCTGACAGCCGCACGATGTTTATGTCTATGTTGCAGGATATTCAGGTTACAGAAGGCAGTCAGCGGCCCAGAGTGGTATTTAACAGCCGTACCGGCACTGTGGTGATGAATAATATCGTCCGCGTGAAACGGGCAGCAGTCAGCCACGGTAATCTGACCATTACCATCGCTGAACAACAAGGGGCGATTCAGCCATTACCTTTTTCCCAGGGCCAGACGGTAAGAACTCAGGACAGCAGTATTGATGTGGAACAGCAAAAAGCCAATATGATGCTGTGGCCGGAAGGTACATCACTGGATAGTATTGTTGATGCGATTAACAGCTTAGGTGCAACACCAGCAGAGCTGATGTCCATCCTGATTGCACTGGATAACGCCGGTGCGCTGGATGCCGATTTACTGGTTATTTAAGGCAGTATATGAAAATAGACAGTGCACAAATTCTGGCATTTGATCCGCTACAGAGTAAGTCTGTACATGCCAATCTGACGCAGGAAGAAAGTTTACATAAAGCCGCAGAGCAATTTGAGGCTATCTTTTTGCAACTGGTACTGAAAAACATGCATGCAGCGACAGATACGCTGGCGGGTGAAAATGGTTTTTTCTCCGGCAAAGAGCAACAGCTGTTTCGCGATATGCACGATGCCCAGTTAGCGCAATCCTTAGCTGGCTCCAGTCAGCTTGGTCTGGCAGAGACTATGGTCCGGCAGCTGAGTGACAGTCTGGGACAAACTGAAAATAAATTTAAGCAGATGGCTGAACTGGCCGCTTTAACTGATACAGGCACGGAAATCTTACCCGTAACAGACTATCAGAATACGGGATTTGCCCAGCCATTACTGGTGCCGCACCGTACAGAGGATTATAAACAATGAGCATGCTACTTAACGCCGTTTCAGGGCTCAATGCTGCTAATGCCGGGTTAATTGTTGCCGGGCAAAATACCGCTAATGCTGCGGTTAAAGGCTATAGCCGTCAGACTATCTATCTTGAGACAGCCAGCGGTGGGCTGAATGGCGTTAAAGTGGCAAAGGTTGACCGTATCGTTAATGGTTTTCTGAATGACGATATCTGGCGTACAACTTCTGAACTGAATCATTACGAAGGCTTCCAGACGTATCTTGGTTACCATGAAGAATTACTGGGTACAGAATCGCTGAACCTGAATAATTCAGTAGCGGAAATTAAAGCTGCATTAAATGCGGCACTGGCCACACCGGAATCACCGGCATACCGGCAACAGGTTATTTCATCTGCCGATGCGATGGTACAGAAAATTGCCCAGCTTAATGGGGCACTTGCTGGCCAGCGTGAAAAACTGGGTAAAGAGCTGAGTGATTTATCTGATAATGTCACTTCCCTTTCCAGCCAGATTGCCGAACTGAATGGCAAAATCAGTAAAGCGAAAGCGTTGGGTGAACCTACGTCTCAGCTGGAAGATGCCAGAGAGCTGATTACCTCAGAATTGTCTTCCTATATTGGGGTGGATATTCTTAATCAGGCCGATGGCACCGTTAATATCACGGCAAAGAATGGTGCACCACTGGTTATTGGTTCTAAATCTTCAACACTTAACGTTACCGGCACCGATGTTACCGCGACGTTCAATAATCAGGATTTCCCGTTAACCGGCGCTGTGGGTGGCCGTATTGGCGGTCTGTTATCGGTTGATTCCGAAATACTTGATACCACCAGAGACAGCTTAAATAACCTGATTACAACGATTGCCGATAATGTAAACAATGCATTGGCTGACGGTTTTGATTTAGATGGTAATGCGGGGGTGCCTTTATTCTTTTATAACCCTGCTGATCCGCTGGGAACCTTTAATATTACCGATATTACTGCAAGCGAACTGGCTTTCAGAGGTAATAATGGTGGTGTTCCTGCCGGCGGTAAAGGTGACAACGGTAACGTAGCCAATATTATTGACGCACTTGGTGGTTCAACCGATGGTTACGATGTGTTAATCGGCGATCTGGCTATCAAGAGTAAGCAGGTGCAATCCAGTATTAAAACCGCCCGCATCCTGAATGACAATGCTATTGCTGCCCGCGATAATTTAAGCGGTGTAAATCTGGATGAAGAAGCGGCCAGTGTTATGTTTTATCAACAGTTATACGATGCTAACGCCAGGGTGATCAGCACTGCTGACCAAATGTTCAAAACACTGATTAATATGTTTTAAGGGACGGAACAGATATGCGCGTCAGCAGTCATCAATATCATCTGAACACTATCCGTACTATCCAGCAGAATACGGAAGAATACAGTAAAACGTCAATTCAGCTGGCCACTAACCGGCGTATTCTGAAACCATCGGACGATCCGCTGGGTGCGGTTATGCTACTGACGCTGGATTCTGAACTGACCACCTTAAAGCAATATACCAACAATATGAGCGCGGTAAATTATAATCTGGGGCAGCAGGAAACACACCTGAACAGTATTGTAAATTTACTGGGTTCAATGCAGGAGCTGGCAACCACGGCAGCTAACGACTCTAACAGTGCTTATGAACTAGAGGCCTTTGGTCAGGAAATGGAAGTGCTGTTTCAGGGAATCGTTGATGCCCTGAACGCTAAAGATGGTACCGGGCGTTATTATTTTTCCGGCAGTGAAATTGACGTAGTACCATTCCAGTTCGATGCTGTAACCAATACTTTCAGCTATGAAGGTGATGAGCAGGTACGGCAGGTGGCAGTATCTGATACTTCCAGTGTCGCCAGTAATATACTGGGCAGTAATCTGGCACCTAATAATGCAGAGTTTTTAAATGAAATGCGGGCATATCTGGATTTTCTGGCTACCAGCCCGGACACCGCAGGTGATGAGTCCCGTGCGGCTATAGACTCTATAGGCAGTTTTCTGGGTAATGTGGCACAGGAAATAACCCGCATCGGTGGTATTACCGCGTCGCTGGACGAGCTGGAAACCGGTAATACTGAGATTTCGTTATTTACAGAAAACCTGCGTGATGATATTCGTAATGTGGATTATCCGACAGCTTACGTTCACTTAAATGAAACGCTGGCGGCTTATGAATCTTCATTAAGAGTATATGCCAGTGTAACTAAATTATCGTTATTCTCGTATATATGAGATAAGGATGCCTGATGCAGATAAATAGCAGTACTGATAAAACGCTGACCACGCCCTCTGTCACTCAGTCAGAGAGAAGTGCTTCGGCTGCTGTTAATACAACAGAAACGGCTGCATCTGCAAATCAGCGGGGTAAAGCCTCCTCACGCCAGGCAAAACAGGTTGCAGTGCTGGCCCGTTGGGGAGTAACGGCTGATATCAGTAAGCAGTTAACCCGGCAGGATCAGGCAGAACGCAGTGTCAAACAAGTATACAGCGGGCTGGAGCAGCTAAAGCGGCAGTTAATTTCGTCCGGTTCTGCGATGACACCGGCTATACAGCAACAGTCACAAAAACAGCTGCAACAACTGGAGCAGCTGGTTCAGCAAAAATCTTCAGAGCTGACACCACAGCTTGAGCCAAGGCGTAACAGCCCGGAAGCGATCAGCCGTTATCTGGCCAGGGTAGATCTGTTGTCTGAACGGCGCCAGCCAGAACATATCCAAATTCTTTTAGGCCGTACCGGTAATGCTGTCAGCCTTAATTTACCCGCCGGGCAAAATGCGCCTGAAAATTTACACACCGTGAAGCAGGCTTTTGCCCAGCAGCAGATAAAGGTGGATGTCGACCAGCAACAGCGGTTGTATTTTTCTGCCGATCAGCGCAATGCCCGTAAATTACAAGAGCCCTGGCTGATGAGCGGTGAAGGGGTGCGGGTTGCTGCCGGTAATCCGGTCTCGGTAAAATTACAGCAACCGGAAAGTGCGTTGCAGGCCCTGAGTAAAAATGCAGAACGTGCCGCCAGTGTACAGGCTTACCGGGCTGAAATTCAGCAGGTACAGCAACGTCTGAAAGAGTCTCTGGTACAGATCCAGGCTCAGCGTCAGGCGCTGGTTGCCCAACTGCAACAGGCGCAGGGTGTTGTGGTAGCTGATGATACCGCTGAACTGGAATATATCAGCCAGCAACTGCGGATTGGTATGTCATCCGGTAGCTCTACTGCGGTATCTGCAGTGATGGCGCAGGCTAATGTTACCCGTAATCTGGTCGAGTTCGGGCTGGCACAATACTGATTTACGCGGATTTACGCGCTCATATCGTAATTACTCTATATCTGGCTGCAAAAACCATCAGCAAACGTCAACAGACCCTACTAATCGCCGGATACTTTATATTGTTGAAGCGCCTTTAATTAAAGGCGCTTTTCTTTGTATTTTCAGAAAATACTGCCTGCTCTGACTTTATTATTCTTACCTTTGTAGTTTCTGATATTGTCCCTGAAACTTTCCTTAAAAAAATTTCAGTTAGTGAAACAGCACGTCGCTTATTACTCCTGAGCATCAAAAACAGGAGACTCATGATGGCTTTATCAATTCAATCAAATGCTGCTTCTAATTCTATTCAGAATCAGTTAAACCGTACTAACAACCACCTCGCGACTGCTTTAGAGCGTTTAGGTTCAGGCTTCCGTGTAAACTCAGCAAAAGATGATGCTGCCGGTTTACAAATTGCTACCCGTCTGAACGCACAGGCGCGTGGTCAGGAAGCGGCTATTTACAACATCAATAACGCAAATGCCATGCTGCAAACTGCAGAAGGTGCATTTGAAGAGATGACCAACATCGCTTACCGTATCAAAGAACTGTCAACTCAGGGTGCTAACGGTACTAACAACGCCAGTACCTGGGCATCTATCAATAAAGAAGTTGAAGCATTAACTGCAGAGTTAACCAGTATTATGGCAAATACTACCTATGGTGCTGATACTAACCTGTTTGATGCTACCAATGGTAAATTTTCTGCTACAGTAACTTTCCAAATCGGTGCAAATATCGCTGAAACACTGGACGTAGATGTATCTACTGAACTTGGTGATATTGATACTGCAATCGCTGCTTTTGCTGCTATCACCGATGAAGGTACTGCTCAGGATGCCATGACTAACGTTGACGAAGTGTTGGCGGCTATCGGTTCTGCCCGTGCCTCTTTCGGTGCTACCATGAACCGTCTGGACCATACTGCTAACAACGTAAACAACATGCTGGAAAACACTAAAGCATCAGTATCTCAGATCCTGGATGCTGACTTTGCTAAAGAAACTTCCAACATGACCAAACAGCAACTGTTACTGAACTCAGGTATTTCTGTACTGACAGCAGCTAACAGTTCAACTCAGATGATTGGTTCACTGTTACGTTAATTTAGTAATACATCGCTAATATAGCGATATTTGTTGTGTTACTGCCTGCCATCCTTCAGGGTGGCAGGCGCTTTAATCAGAAGGCTGATAATTATGTCGTATATGAGTATTGACCCTGCCAGGCTGGCATATGATTACACCCAGATTGACCGTGCCGGGAAAGACAAGGTACTTTCTACCCAATATGACCGTTTTAATGGCCAGCTGACGGCGATAAAATCGCTGCAAACCAGTTTAAGCACTTTTCTTACCAGCCTTAAAAGTTACCAGGGTAATGATGGCTTACTGAAAAATACCGCTACCAGCAGCAACGACAGTACTGTTAAAGTGACTGCCAGCGCCAGTGCCGTAGCAGGTGACTATGAAATTTTTGTGGAGCAGCTGGCCCAGCAACATCAGCTGGCTGTTTCGTTTGACCCCAATGCCCCTTTACCGACAGATGGTGAATTCAGCATTGATTTAGCCGGGCAGGAGTTTTCTGTTGATTTATCTTCTCTTCCTGCCGGTGCCACAGTTGCTGAGTTAGCCAAGGCGATTAATAACCATCCGGCTAATGAAGGGGTAAGGGCGACATTATTACGCAGTGGCAGTGAAACCTATCTGGTACTGACCACTGAAAAAACCGGCGCAGCTAATCAGATTTCACTGAATTTTTCCGAAGGGACTGATCCTGCCGGTGCTGACATTACTGCCGCCCTGGCTAATACCCAGGAGCTGAAAAAAGCTCAGGATGCCATTATCCGTTTAGGTTCTGATACGGCTATTCCGGTAACGTCGGCCAGTAACACTTTAGAAAATGTGATTGAAGGCGTGACGTTGGATCTGCTGAAAGTGCAGACCACCGGCGACAGTCCGGTTCGTATCAGTATTGGCCAGGATCAGGAAGAGATTAAGGCTAATATTAAGAAGTTTGTCGACGAATATAACAGTATTATGAATACCATGAGTACCAATGATCATCTGAAAAAAGATTCAATGGTTAAAAGTATTCAAACCCAGTTCCGGGCGGCTTTTCAGGGAGAAATAGACGGTAAAACCCTGTATTCTATTGGCCTGGAGTTTGACCGTTATGGTAAATTATCGATTAATAACAGCAAACTGGAAAAAGCGCTGACGGAAGACCCGCAGGCGCTGGAAAGTATGCTGACCGGTGAAAACGGCCTGCTGGCTAAGCTGGAAACCACTATCGAGCCTTATACCAAGACCCGTGGCGGTTTAATCAATGAAAAGCAGAAAACATTGCAGGCCAGCCTGGATATAGTGGTTAAAAAACGTGAACGCCATGACTATTCTATGGAGCAGGTGCATAAGCGTTATCTTACTCAGTTCACTCAGATGCAGATAACCATTGCGCAGCTGGAAACGTCGATGGCACAGCTCAGGTATTAAGAAGGCGGAAAACAATGCTGGATTTTGGTAGTGGCTCTAGTGCCTATAAAAGTACTGCTGTTGAAGGAAAAGCTGCCGGAGCAGATATTCATAAGCTGGTACTGATGCTGTTTGATGGCTTTCTGGAAGAACTGGCAAGAGTTGAAGGCCATATTCAGGCCAAACGCCATGATAAAAAAGCGGCCGGTATGGAAAAACTGCTTAAAATTCTCAGCGGACTGGATGCATCGCTGGATACTGATAACGGCGGTGAGGTTGCGCTTAATATGCAGCGTTTATATCAGCATTGTGGCCATGCGCTGTTGCAGGCCAGCCTGAAAGACGATTTAACACATATTGATACGGTACGGGTAATTATGACCAACCTGCAGGAAGGGTGGCAGGGTATTACCCCGAACGTTGCTTAGAATTAGCTGATAGTTATTGGTTTATATTGTTCCCTGGCTTCACCATTTTATTGTTGTAACCTGTGCCGCTGCTTGTCAGCGGCTTTTTTGTCTGTGGGAAGGGAAACCAGAGCAGGAAAACTTCCGTTATTGCGGAAGTAATGCTTCCGCTTTAAGGAATGATTTTATATTAATTCGTTTTAAAACAATGAATTAAGTTGTGGCCTGATAGTTGCTATAACATTGTTTACAAATGTAGATATTACCGTTTTGAGTCAGATCGGGGTAAAAAAAGTGCAGATTGGTGCAAAACAGATTGCTGAGTTATCAAAAAAGCTGATGTCGTTACAGCAGCATCTTTTGTTGGCTGTAAAGCAACAGCAATGGCAGCAAATCCGACGGTTGGATGCCCAGCTGACCCAATTACTTGCTGTAATAGAACAAGCCGGGTTGAAGCAACATTTCTCATCTCAACTTAATACATTACAAAAGACTTATCAGCATGTACTGACACTAACCAAAACCGAAATGAACCGTACCGAGCTACTTATGAATAATCTGGCAAAAAACAAACAGGGCATTATGGCTTATCAGCAGATAACTGAAGAGGGGCAATTATGAGTTCGGTATCAGTATTGCCCGTATCCTTACCTAAGAACGCCGGTTCCTCATCCGGAAATGTATCTGCAAATCGTCTGCTTTCAGAAGAAAATCATCCCCAGGATCCCGGGCAGCAGGATATGTCATCCTTACCGGAGTTTGCTGCTGAGTTAATGTCATCGGTTCTGGCTGAACCGGCTGAGGTTATGGTGTCTTCCGGTATCCTGCCACAGGAAAATACTACTGAGGAGCAGCCGGTTTCTATAGCGTTATGGCCGGATATGCTGTCATTTACCGACGGAGAGCCTGAAGAAACAGACGCTGAGCAGGTGGTTACGCCAGTTCCGCAATCGCAGATTCTGCCAGCAGTGCTGTTAACTGCCGGTAATACGGTAGCAGAGACAGCAGGCAAGGTTGCCTCTGCCGGGCAGGTTCAGGCTGCACCTGTTTCATCAGCAGTGGCACAGCGCTGGCAGACTGATACCATGACGGTACTACCGGCCGTATCTGAACAGCCGGCGAATATTACCTCTGCGGCACAACAAAATACTGCATCGCAACAACCATCGCTTTCTTTACAGCAGTTTTTGCAGCACTGGCAAGGTGCTTTGCCAACCGCAGTTCCGGTTAGCAGTGAAAATAATGCCTTTGCTGCCCAGCAGGGGCAATCGCAACCTGCAGCAGAAAGCATTTTTCAATGGAAAGCCGATAGCCTGGGCCAGCAAAGTTCGGCCTGGGGGCAGAAGCTATTGCATCTGTTGTCTGACAAAGTCCATCTGCAACTGGGGCAGCAGATCCAGCGGGCGCAAATCCGGCTTGATCCGCCACATTTGGGGGCGATTGAGCTGAACGTCGCCATTGATGGTGAAAAAACGACAGTACAGCTTTATGCCAGTAACCAGCAGGTCAGAGAAGCCATGCAGCAGAACATTGACCAGTTGCGGCAAAGTCTGGGGCAGCGTATGGGGCAGGAAATGGCAGTTGAAGTCAGTGTACGGCAACACGCAGAACAGCAGCAAAATAAACCTGCATTTCAGACAGACGAAATTGATAAACAATATGAAGTTGCGGCAGTACCAACGGCAACACCAGCTGCTGGTAAGCCGCAGTCTGGCTGGCTGAATCGTCTGGTATAAACAGAGAATATCGAGAGGATAATAACAAGATGAAAACAGTTCTGATGGCAGTTGCTGCAATTATACTGGTAGCCGTAGGTGTAGGTGGGGGCTTGTGGTATCAGGAAAAGACCCAGGGTACTAATATGAAAGTGGTCAGTACCAAGCCGCTGTTTCAGCCGATGGAGCGTTTTGTTATCAGTATTTCCAGCGAGCATAATTCACGTTATCTGGTGCTTGAGCTGGCGTTGGTTACACACGATGAATCAGTATTACCGCAATTACATGAAGCAACGCCATTACTCCGTAATGCACTGGTAGAACATTTTTCAATATTCAATCATGTTCAGGTAAAAGAAGCCTTTACCGATGTACCACATGTGCAGAAAGCGTTGTTAGATAAATTTAATCTGGCTTTGCGGAACAATAAGTTCAGTTACCAGATTGAGCAAATACTGATTACTAATGTCTTTATTCAGTAAGGTCTGATTATGCTGGCAGAAACCCAGTGGTCTGAAACAGAACAACAAAGTTGCACCAGATTATCGGCAGTGCAGGAAAGTCAGTTACTTGCAAAGTATGGGTATCTGGTTAAACGGGCTGCTGCGCATTTACGCAGCCTGGTCGGTAGCATGGTGGATAAGGACGATCTGCAGCAAATCGGCTTAATGGGACTGTTAACCGCATTGCGTCGTTATGGACGTGATATCGACGAGCATTTTGAATCTTACGCATTTAAACGGGTGCGGGGAGCAATGCTTGATGAATTTCGTCGTGCCGACTGGCGGCCACGCCAGTTAAGGCAGCAGGCTCACCAGTTGCGGGATAAAACCCGGGAATTAACCAGAATGCTGGGGCGCCCGCCGACAGACGAAGAGATATGCGAGGGGCTGGGTATTAATGCCCAGGCCCTGACCGAGTTGCAATATGTCAGTCAGGCTGAAGCGATGGAAAGCCTTGACTTGTTACTTGAGCAGCAATCTGAAGCTCAGTTGGGCAGCAGCTGTATGTCACAGCTGGAGCTGAAATTATCAATGAAGAAGGTAATGGCATCATTACCGGATCGCAATAAGCTGCTGTTACACCTCTATTATACGCAGGAACTGAATATGAAAGAGATTGCACTGGTACTGGATCTGACGGAATCCAGAGTATGTCAGTTACATAAACAGTCTATCGAATTACTTACCAGAAAACTTGCTCAGTGGTAACTGTCCGGGAAGAGAGAATATGCAGAAGATAATTGGTTTAATTGTAGTACTGGGAGCGGTTGTCGGTGGCTTTATGTATGCTGGCGGTAATGTGGCAACGCTGTGGCAGCCTGCTGAATTTATTATAATTTTTGGTGCAGGCGTAGGTGCGCTGATTGTAGGAAACTCCAATTATGTACTGAAAGAAATGATAAACCAGATTAAATACCAGTTTTTGAAAGAGAAAGATTCAGCCCAGCTTTACCGTGAACTGCTGCTGCTGATGTACCAACTGTTGGATCTGGCTAAAACCAAAGGGATGCGGGAGCTGGACGAGCACGTTGAGAACCCGGATACCAGTTCTATCTTCCTGTCTTATCCGGTCGTGCTGGAACATCAGAATCTGGTTACTTTCCTTTGTGATAATTTGCGCCTGATGAGTATGGGTAAAATTACCGCCCATGATTTTGATCATCTGCTGGAACAGGAAATCTATACGATAGAGCAGGAAAAACTTAAACCTTCGGAAGCGCTGGGAAATATTGCAGAAGCGATGCCGGGATTCGGTATTCTGGCGGCTGTCGGCGGAATTATTATTACGATGCAGCATCTGGACGGGCCGTTAAGCAATATCGGGTATCATGTTGCCGCTGCGCTGGTGGGTACTTTTCTGGGGATTTTCGGATGCTACTGTCTGCTGGCGCCGCTTAGTTCTGCGATGGAAAGCTACGTAAAAAAACAGACAGGCTTACTGGAGTGCGTCCGGGCAATTCTGGTTTCACATGCCAAAGGTCATGTTGCTATTGTCGCAACAGATTCAGGCCGTAAGTTAATCAGTGAAGATCTCAAACCTTCTTTCACCACGATGGAAGAGTGGATTAATAACAGGGCAGCCTGATGAGTGGGATAAATCCTGTGATAATTAAGCGCGGCAGGCGAAATACCAAGGCACAGCACAGCGGAGCCTGGAAAGTTGCTTTTGCTGATTTTACGCTGGCGATGATGGCATTTTTTATGGTGCTGTGGATTCTGGAAGTATCGAATCTGAAAGAACGCACAGAAATTGCCAATTATATGCGGACACACTCCATTCTGGATGGCAGTCCTAATCCTTTTCAGCCGGATAACAGTCCTTTCCCGGTAGATTTAGGCGGAACACCTTCCATTGTTGAGCGTGATGCGGCACACTCCGTCCCGCCGGAAAATCCGGTTCCGGGTATGTCTGAATTTCTGGAAGTACCGGCGGGTGAAAGAAACCCGATGGCAGGAATGGGCGACAAGCTGAATTCCATGCTGGATGGCAAGTTTGATTCTCCTTCCGAATTAAGTTTGCTATTGCAGGCATTTCAGGAGATTGCAGCAGAGCAGCTGGCTGAGAATCATTTACTGGTAGAGGTTGTGCCGTCCGGGTTACGGGTTATTATCCGTGATAACGAACAACAGCAGATGTTCCGGCGTGGCCAGGTGGAGATGACGCCATTTTTTGAAGATTTATTGCTTAGTATGGGCCCGTTGCTGAAGAAAATTCAGAATAAGCTTATTATATCCGGCCATACCGATATTACCTCGTTCAGTGGCACACAATATGGCAACTGGGAATTATCGGGTGATCGGGCGTTGCAGGCACGTCAGGTACTTACCGCGGGTGGTATGCCGGCAGAAAGAGTTGCTCAGGTTGCTGCATTTGCTGCTACCCGGTTAATTAACGAGAATGATAAAACCAGTAGTGAAAACCGACGTATTGAACTGTTGATTCTGACCACCAGGGCGGAAGATGAATTAAATCAGCTGTTTTCGCCAGCAGGCGACAGCCCGGCGCTGCAGGAAGCTGCCGGGGCTGCTCGTCGTAATCAGCCGGTAATGCGTACAAATTTATAGGATTTGTAAGAATGACAGAATCGTCTGCTGCAAACAGGAAGTATCGCCGCTGGTATTTTGCGGCTGATTCGCAACCTAAAGAAGTACAGACGAACGGCGTGGCAGTTAAACTGGCCCGTCGTTCATGGTGGTTTGAGAGCTTTATCTGCAATGCGGTAGTAAAGGATGTCAGTTTGGGAGGTGCCGGTGTACTGGTCCCTTCAACTAAAACTGTACCTGATGCCATAGTGGTGCGTTATGAACCTGATATCCGTATTAAAGCAGATGTAGTGTATCGGCAACTGGTTAATGACAAATTGATGTTTCTGGGGTTGAACTGGGAATCAGCAGCGCATGAACAACGGTTAAAACTATTGCGTAAGCTGAGCAAAAAAGCTTCCCGCTCGCCCCAGCAAATGAAAAATAATCCTGAATATGGCGAATAAATGAATGAGTGTTAAACATAAGCCCAAGATGTTGTCGAAAGCTGAGAGCGCCCTTTGCCAGACATTTCCCCTGACGCTGGATCAACGCAGTTTCCAGCGGGCTTTACTGGAAGCCCGGCGGTGGCTGCCTGATTTAACGCTTGCGGTTGAAACAGAAATTGCCAAGCTGGTTAATGACGTCGAGTTTTCGATTGATTTAAGCCTGTGTAACGGCACCGGACTGGATGGCTGGCTGGCAGAACCCGGTCGCTTATTACTGGAGTGCCCGGTACTGGTGCCGGAAGATGATCATTGTTATATGGCGCTGGACTTTATCAGTGTGCATCACCTGGCAGATTTGTGTCTTGGCGGGCAGTTAACCAACCAGTCGGGTCTGGAAGACAAACCTGAGCTTACGGCCAGTGAGCTACGTGTCAGTGGGCGTTTATTACAGCGTCAGGCCCAGGCTATGCAGCAACTGCTGTTTAAAGAGCAGTCAGCATTACCTGCGTTTCCGGTAAAACAGCAACTGGAACCTGCCGTATTCTGTTATATCCCCTTTAAAGTCAGATTGGTGCTCAGTGATGAAGCGATTAGCTGGTATCTGTGGCTGCCAAAGAGCTTCTTTCTTTCTGTGAAGGAACATGCTGCCGTCAACCCGGCTGCACAACCGGCAGTTGCGATAGAAAACTGGGTGACGGTTCCGGTAAAAGGCCGGATTGAGATGGCACGCAAAAAGGTGAGTTTTCAGGAATTACAGGCTTGTGTTAATGGGCGCATATTACCTATAGAGCTAAGTAGTGCCATGCACTTTCAATTGGATAAACAGGCACTGTTCCTGGGAAAGGTTGCAGAGGAAGATTCTGCCCTGGTATTTCAGATCACCGGATTAGTTAACGGAGAGTAAGACAGAATGAGCGATAAGCAGAATGCAGGACAGGGTTTGGATGAAGCATTATCCGGACTGGATATGATGGATATGGATGATCTGTTTAATGATGGTGAGAATGCAACCGGCCAGATTAAGGCAGCCAGTATGTCAATGTTTCGAGATGTTCCTTTAACCGTTACGCTGGAGGTCGCCAGTACCGAGGTGACGCTGGGCGAACTGAGCCGCGCCAGTGTAGGTGACGTATTACCGCTGGAAAAAGCTATCGGTGAACCGCTGGATGTTAAGGTGAATGGGGTATTGTTCGCGAAAGCGGAAGTGGTGATGGTGGAAGGTAAATATGGCCTGAAGTTTATCAGTGGCCGTCTGAACCAGGATAGCGTGGCATCGTAATATGATGAAGTTCCTGCGTAGCGGCTGGCCGCTGCTGTGTATGTTATTGGTGCCTTCATTTGCCGGGGCGCAGGATTTAACGCTGTTTTCTGTGCGGGATACTGACAGTGGTCAGGATTACGGCGTGAAACTGCAGATTCTGCTGCTTATGACCATGCTGAGCCTGATCCCTGGCATGCTGATGGTCTTAACCTCTTTTACCCGCATTGTCATCGTACTGGCAATTCTCAGGCAGGCACTGGGCTTGCAGCAAAGCCCGCCGAACCGGGTGCTGATCGGGATTGCCCTGATGCTGACAATGCTGATTATGAAACCGGTATGGCAGGATATTTATCAGAATGCCTTTAAGCCGTTTCAGGCTGAGGAGCTGAGTCTGGAGCAGGCACTGGCCAGGGCCGAGCAGCCATTACGTAAGTTTATGCTGGCCCAGACCAGGGAGAATGAATTACATCAGGTATTACTGATTGCTCAGGAACCTACCACTCTGGCGGTCGAAGATATCCCTCTTGATGTACTGATCCCGGCTTTTGTGCTGAGTGAGCTGACAACGGCATTCCAGATCGGCTTTATGCTGTTTCTGCCTTTTTTAATCATTGATATGGTGGTTGCCAGTGTCCTGATGTCGATGGGTATGATGATGCTGTCACCACTGATTGTGAGTTTGCCCTTTAAACTGATGATTTTTGTACTGGCTGATGGCTGGTCTATGGTCGCGGGTACATTAGCGGCAACGTTCGGAGGTACACTGTGAGCCCGGAACAGGCTGCCGGGTTAATAGCGCTGGCAGTTTTCAGCATTGTTAAAATGGTTGCCGTATTAATTGTACCCGGCCTGATTCTGGGTATTTTTATTGCGGTGCTGCAGGCGGCCACTTCGGTGCAGGAACAGACACTGACATTTTTACCCAAGATGATACTGACCTTACTGATGCTGGTATTTGCCGGGCACTGGCTGATCAGGACATTACTGGAATGGTTCAGCAATTTGGCTGAAATTATCCCGGGAGTTTTTGGGTGAATTCGCTTATCTCATTAACCTCGGCAGAGTTAATGGGCTGGATAGGAACCGTTTGGTGGCCTTTTGTGCGTTTGTCTGCGTTACTCTGGGCTTTACCGGTATTTGATAATCCTGCGTTACCGCCAAGAGCCCGCATTCTGCTGGCAGTATTTCTAAGTTTTCTGGTTGGTCCGGCGTTACCGGCTATGCCGGTAGTAGACCCTTTTTCAGTTGATGCGATTGTGATGACGCTGGAGCAACTGGCGTTTGGTGCAATTATGGGACTGGCGGTACGGATGTTATTCGAAGTACTGGCACTGGCGGGGCTGGTTTTATCAATGCAGATGGGCCTGGCGATGGCGATGATGTTTGATCCCGGCAGTGGTGCTTCTGTATCGCTTCTGGGGCAGTTATTCTGGATTATGGCGATATTGCTGTTTTTTGCATTGAATGGCCATCTTGTGACATTGAATGTACTGGTTGACAGTTTCAGGTTGTGGCCGGTAGGCAGTGGCCTGTATGAACTGAACCTGATGGTGATTGTGGAACTGTTTGGCTGGATCTTTACGGCGGCGCTGCTGATAGCTTTACCTGCCATCATTGCGATGTTACTGGTCAGCCTGACTTTCGGGGTTGCCACCCGCTCTGCCCCGTCGCTGAATATTTTTGTGCTGGGTTTTCCGATGACACTACTGCTTGGATTTTTTTGTGTGTTTATGACGGTGAGCCAGATTGGCACTATGTTTTCCGGGTTGGCAATACATGTGCTGACAGTGATGCGGCAGTTGATGGGGTAAACATGGCTGAAGCTGACAACAGTTCACAGGAAAAGAGTGAAAAACCCACCGACAAACGTCTCCGGGAATCCCGTAAGGACGGGCAGATTGCCCGTTCCAAAGAGCTTAACACGGCAATATTACTGATGCTGGGTGTGGCCGGATTGCTGTGGTTTTCCGGGATCTTTATCGAGCTTTTTTACACCCTGATGCGCAAGAGTTTTCAGTTAGACCATACCATGCTGACCAATAGTAAGCTGATGCCTGTTGCCGTGGCAGATGCTTTTCTGAGAATGCTGGGAGCCGTGTTCCCTTTTCTGTTCCTGCTGTCGGCTGCTATGTGGATTACCGGCTCGATGCCAGGGGGTTTTAGTTTTTCCGGCAAACTGATGGTGCCAAAGTTCAGTAAGCTGGACCCTATAAAAGGGCTTGGCAAGTTAGTCAGTATGAATTCGTTGGTAGAGCTGGCAAAGTCGGTGATAAAAATTATGCTGATCGGTGGCTGCCTGTATGGTTTTATGACCCAGTTATGGGATCGTTTGCTGTTTTTGCAACGGGTTAATCTGACACAGGCCCTGATGGATGGCCTGTCTATTTTGTCACTGTGCATGATGATTCTGGTATCGCTGTTGCTGCTGGTCGCGGTAATTGATGTGCCGTGGCAGAAGCACAGTATTTCCAAAAAAGTGAAAATGACCAAGCAGGAAGTCAAAGAAGAACGCAAGTCATCAGATGGCAGCCCCGAGCTTAAAGGGCGTATCCGGCAAATTCAGTACCAGATGGCAAATCGCCGCATTGAAGAACGTGTCCCGAAAGCTGATGTTATTGTCACTAACCCAACCCATTATGCTGTCGCAATTCGTTACTCAGAAAAAAATGCCAGAGCACCTTACGTTGTGGCCAAAGGTATTGATGAAATGGCATTACGGATCCGTGCTGTGGGCCAGCGTTCGCAACTGGAGGTGCTGGAAGTTCCGGTACTGGCCAGAGCAATTTATTACTCCACCCGGGTGGATCAGGAAATCCCCAAAGGTCTGTATACCGCAGTGGCCTATGTCCTGACTTACGTGATGCAACTTAAAGCTTATAAAGCAGGAAAAGGGCAGAAACCTGCTCCGCTTCCTGCACTTGATATTCCAACCAGCCTGTTAAATAAGGCAAATGTCAGAGGTAGTTAAATAGTGAACTGGCGTATTATTACCCGTCCGTATACTGCAATTCCGGTTTTGCTGCTGGCGATTCTGGCCATGGTTGTGTTGCCATTGCCGCCCTGGCTTTTAGATGTTCTGTTCACATTTAACATTGTACTGTCGGTTATTGTACTGCTGGTCGCGGTGTCGGCTAGAAAGCCGCTGGATTTTTCTGTTTTTCCTTCGGTGTTATTGATCGCAACCTTAATGCGGCTGACGCTGAACGTTGCTTCCACCCGGATTATATTACTGCACGGACATGAAGGTACTGATATTGCCGGCCGGGTAATCCAGGCATTTGGTGAAGTGGTTATCGGTGGCAACTATGTTGTCGGTATGGTGGTGTTTATCATACTGATGGTGATTAACTACATGGTTATCACTAAAGGTAGTGAACGTATTTCTGAGGTGTCTGCCCGCTTTACACTGGATGCTTTGCCCGGTAAGCAAATGGCAATTGATGCTGACATGAATGCCGGGTTGATCGGACCTGAGCAGGCAAGAGCACGCAGGGAAATGGTTGCCAAGGAAGCCGATTTTTATGGTTCGATGGATGGGGCATCCAAGTTTGTGCGCGGCGATGCAATCGCCGGATTAATTATTCTGGTTGTTACCCTGCTTGGCGGTATCAGCATTGGTGTTTTCATGTACGGGCTATCGCTGGGAGAGGCTTTCCAGCGTTTCGCATTACTGTGTATCGGTGATGGTCTGGTAGCCCAGATCCCATCTCTGATGCTGGCTGTTGCCGCAGCCATTATTGTGACCCGCATGGATGATGACGGAGAAATGTCTGAGGAAGTAGGTAAGCAATTACTTGCTTCTCCCAGAGTTCTTTTCACTGCGGGTATTGTCATGGTGATACTGGGACTGGTGCCTGGTATGCCTGCAATGGCATTTATCGGTTTTGGTGTGCCTCTGCTTTATGTGGCATGGCGATTACAGACCGGGGTTGATGCAGGCCGGCTGGCAGATGCGGAATTACTGACCGAAAGCATTACCCAGCAGCCGGAGTCGTTAAAGTGGGAAGATATTCCTTATGTAGATCGGGTATCTATTGAACTGGGCTTTCGTCTGGTTTACCTGGCAGATAAAGACAAAGGCGAAGAGCTTATTCAGACATTGCGGGGGATCAGGAAAACACTGTCTGAGCAGAGTGGCTTTTTATTGCCCGAAGTCCGGGTGCTGGATAACCTGAAGCTGAATCCGCAGGAATATCGTATTAAATTCTCTGGTGTTCCGGTTGCATCCGGTAAATTAAATCCACAGCAATTGCTGGCCTTAAATACCGGCGAAATTTATGGTCAGCTGGATGGGGAAATTACCCGCGATCCGGCTTACGGCCTGGAAGCCGTATGGATAGACACTGCCATCAAGGCAAAAGCGTTAAATCTGGGATATTCCGTCGTGGATTTGGCTACTGTGGTAGCAACGCACGCCGGGAAAATGGTAAAAGAATATCTGGCCGATTTGTTTACCTATGAAGATGTAAAACAGTTTAACAAGCGTCTTTCTGCCATTGCTCCGGCCCTGGCGGAAGCTTTGGACAAGGCGCTGACATCCAATATTCAGCTGAAAGTATTCCGGGCCTTACTGCGTGAACAGGTCAGTATCAGTGACGTAGTAACAATCGCCAGTACCCTGGTTGATAGTTCTGATGTAACGAAAGATCCTGTATTGCTGACATCTGATGTACGCTGTGCATTACAACGGGCGTTGGTGCGTCAGGTTATCGGGGACCGGGAAGAACTGGCGGCTTACACACTGGATGAAAAACTGGAACAAACATTACAGGCTGCACTTAATCAGGCAATGCAGACCGGAAAAGTGGCCCTGGACAGTTTTCCGGTTGCGCCAAACCTGCTGAGCCAGTTCCAGCGGGCAATGCCGGTGGTAAAAGAACAGATGCAGAATATGGGGGTTACGCCGGCATTGGTTGTGGTGCCGCAGCTGCGTCCTCTGCTGGCCCGCTATGCCAGAACGTTTACCCAGAATTCTCTGGTGGTGCTGTCATACAATGAGGTGCCGGAAGATATCCGGGTCAATGTGATCGGGGCGCTGGGATAGACAGCCCCGGATCTGATGCAATGATAAAATAGATCAATATTTCATTTTTTTGTCATGTTATATTGTGATAATAAGCGGTTACAC
>JARXRR010000040.1:0-35622 GCA_033792355.1 Chromatiaceae bacterium AAb-1 | reverse complement strand
GTATATTATGAATATAATAATTGCAATATATACATAATTTTAGAAAAATAAATGAATAAATTGCAAATAAATGTATTGCCCCTGATCCAGAGCCGGGTTTCGGACCTGATTGTCAGAAAATATCAGCAGACAGGTAACGATCTCCGCGATCACAAATAATAGCCACAATTACGGCATCAGTATGCTGTTCGGCCAGGTTAATGGCTGCATGTACTGCTCCGCCCGAGCTGACACCGGCAAAAATACCCTCTGCTTTTGCCAGCGTGCGCATGGTGTGCAGCGCATCCTGCTGGCTGATGTCGATCAGCTGATCTACCCGCTGTTTTTCATAAAAACCGGGCAGGTAGGCTTCCGGCCAGCGGCGGATCCCCGGGATATTACTGCCTTCAGCCGGTTGCAGGCCAATAATCTGAATGGCCGGATTTTTCTCTTTCAGATAACGTGAACAGCCCATAATGGTGCCGGTAGTACCCATGCTGCTGACGAAATGTGTAATTTTTTCCTGAGTCTGTTGCCAGATTTCCGGACCGGTACTGTGGTAGTGGGCAGCCGGGTTATCCGGGTTGTTAAACTGATCCAGCACCATGCCTTTACCGGCGGCCTGCATTTGCAAAGCAAGGTCACGGGCACCTTCCATGCCCTGTTCTCTGGTTACCAGTATCAGTTCTGCGCCGTAAGCCCGCATTGAGGTTTTACGTTCCTCGGTGGCATTATCTGGCATGATGAGTGTCATGGCATAACCTTTAATGGCTGCTGCCATCGCAAGGGCAATACCGGTATTGCCGCTGGTGGCTTCGATTATTCTGTCACCCGGGCGGATCTGGCCTCTTTTTTCTGCCTGCAGAATCATATTCAGGGCGGGGCGATCTTTGACTGAACCTGCCGGGTTATTACCTTCCAGTTTTACCAGTACTGTGCTGCGGGTATGCTTAGCCATGCGCTGCAACTTTACCAGAGGTGTATTACCTACATAATGTTCAATAGTCGGAAAGTGCATCATAATCCCCCGCTAGCTGTGTTGTTTTGTGGTGGTCAGGCGTATCAGGTTGTCACAGATAACGGCTGTTGCAATACCTACGTTAAGTGATTCAGCCTGTCCGAACGCAGGAATAGTAATTTTCTGGCTGATATAAGGCGCCAGTTGGTTACTGATACCATGAGCTTCGTTGCCCAGTACAATAAAACCCCCGGTCGGGATGTTGCGTAACTGGTGTACCGATTCGCCTCCCAGATAAGCACCATATACCGGCTGTGACGTTTCTGCCAGTAAGGCCGGTAATGGCTGGTAGTGCACTGTTACCCGCAGAAAAGAGCCTTTAGCCGCAGCAATTACTTTCGGGCTATAGCAGTCAGTGGTATCGGCAGAGCAGACAATATGCCGGATGCCGTACCAGTCGGCAATACGGATAATAGTGCCGAGATTGCCCGGATCGTTAATCTGATCCAGTACCAGCACCCATTCATCGGGCCGGGCATGAAAAAGCGTAGGCGCAGGCATGGCAACCACAGCCAGTGCTGCATTATTACTGCTGAAGGTGCCGGCTTTTTCCAGTTCTTCGCTGCTGCATTGTTCCGTTAGCCGGGCAGCCGGAACTGCCTGTGGATGCTGCTGCAGAAATTCTGGTGTCGCAAAAAGTGCAGGGATATGCCAGCCTGAAGCTAATACTTCCAGGACAGCTTTTTCGCCTTCGACAAAGAACAACTGCTCTGCTTTACGGTATTTCTTCAGATGCAGTGATTTAATCAGTTTTAACCATTTATTACTGAGCATGTCGGTAAAACTATTCCATAACAGGTAAAGCAGTGCCGCAGCACTGACGTAGTGAAGGTACTGGTATGATACATGACCTGTATCTTACCCGGGCGTTCACTATATCAACAAAACGATCCCAGTTAAATTGCTGATCAATAAATGTACAGCTTACTGTTCGGTATAGGTACGGGCCTTTTCGATACGTTCTGCGGTTTCCGGGTGCGTACTGAGGTATTTCAGCAGCAGACTGGTGTCACTGTCCTGTGCACCATATTGCTGTATCAGGGCTGACATGGCATCTGCAAATGCGGCGGGAGATTTGCCGAGCAGCTGTAGTTGCTGCAGTGCAAACTGATCGGCTTCGCGTTCCATATTCCGGGAGAAATTATTCTGTAGCAGGGCGGAACCCGATCCCAGCAGTAACTCCGCCACCCCTTCAGGATCTCCGAACAGGATACTGAAAATCAGCGTGGTTCCCAGTGATTGCGCTATCAGCCGTACGCTATGTTGCCCTTCCACATGCCCGATTTCATGCAACAGCACTGCCAGTATGGCGTCCGGCTGATCGTCCAGCAGCGTTACCAGATCGTCAGTAATGATGACGGTACCGTCTGGCAGCGCGAAAGCATTAGCACCAAAAAAAGCGGAGTGATAAAAATACAACTGATAGTTGCTATGCTGCAATGATAATTGCGGTAATACCTGTTGCCAGCTGTGATGTATTTGCTGCCGGGTTTCGGCGCTCAGCCGGCTTTCTTCCAGAACGGTTTTTTGCAGGGCCTGCAAAGTCTGCTGGCCCATTTGCCGTTTTACACTGTCCGGTACCAGGGGTACTGCGGCACCTGCCAGCATTGGCATCAGGTCAACAATAATCCACCACATCAGTAAGGGCGACAGCAGCAGGGATACCAGAATCGATACTTTATGGCTTTCCAGCCGGGCGGCCAGTGTGGACTGGTTAGTTAATTGTGGCCAGCGGAAAAGCTGATCATCAGGTGTAAACAAAGCACCGTCATGCAGTTGCAGCTCAACGGCAACGCCGGGAATAACCGCGCCAAAACGATATTCTCCGGTACGGGCCCGGATAAGTTCTGTGGCTGAGCTGTGGTCTGTAATAACCAGTTCACCGTCAGGGGAAATGGCTACACTGGCAAAGTAGCGGGTACTGCTGCCAGCGTAATGAAACTGCCCGGTAATATTTTCTGCGGTGTTCATCAGGCTATTGAAATATCAATATCAAACAAACCGGCAGCTTCTTCACCAAAAGCATTATTCTGCTGCTGGACTTCGTCAATCAGTTTGTCTGCCTGCGGATAAATGGTGACGTCTGTTACTGATGCCAGGTAAGCTGCTTTACGTACCCTGACCCACGGGTAAGCCAGACCCAGCGTACAGATAATGGCCAGCAGGTTTGAGGCTGTCAGCCACAGATAGGCAGGTACAGTGACGGTGGATTTAAAGCTGGCTACATCAGGAAATTCACAGCGTTCGAACAGGTGATTGCGGATCAGTGTCTGGTAAATAGCCGTACCCACAACAAAAGCTACGAAGTACAACACCAGAATTCCGGTGATGAAAGTACCAATCGCCGCTGCCGGATCAAGAGCACTTAGCATACTGAACCCCAGGGCAGACGCCACAATACCGAAAACCATTATGGCACCGAAAGTGGCGGCAACAGCTGCCAGTGTGGCGATATAGTAAGTACCGGCTTCGGTTTTTACGGCAACCTTTTTACCGCCATAACTGATGTTACTGTAAATAAACTGATCCAGCCTTTTCATTACCCAGGGCAGCGCCAGATATAAGGTAAAAACGGATAATACCGGAAACAGCACGCAATATTTGAAGGCGCTGCCGTAGGTGCCGTGAAATGCAAACCGGACATTACGATAGCTGGTCATTCTCATGTTGAATTTCAGGCTCAGTACGATAAACCACGGCGACGCAAATAATACTGCCAGTGCCAGTAATATACTCAGTTGTGGAGAAAATGATGAGATAACGGCATAGGATGCAAAAATAATGACTGCAATAATGCGGCCTTTCAGGATTTGTATTGGTGTTGCCAGATAGCGGAATGGCTGCTGGTCAATACGGGTATGGCCATAAAAGTACTGATTGGTACGTACCTTGGCCCAGGCGCTGTAAATGCCCAGCGTCACGATACTGAGAAGTAAATTGACGATCCAGATCCCGAAGAATTCACCGGCTTTGCCGCTGAACTGTATTTTACCGCTACGGGCCGGAGAGGAGGTTTGTTCCATAATACTGCATCCTTAATACTGCATTGTTATAAAAGGGTGTTAATTATAACCTTTAAGTTACATCATATTGCAATAAGTCTGAGAGAATTTTCCTGATAAGACATACACGTTACCAGATTGCCGGTAACGTGTCGTCAGTAATCAATATGTTAGTAACCGCTGATATTGCCGATAGTATTCGGTAGCAGGCCCTGTAGCATATCAGGTGGGTAGGCGGCTTCGCTGGTCCAGATAATCCAGTCGATATGGCCTTTGTAACTGCTGTTACCGGCATCGCCAAATTGCAGATAGTTGTTGGTCGGGTTGCTGGCCGGGCGCATGGTTACACCTTCCAGTGCTAACAACGGGGTATTATTACCATCGATAAACAGCTCCACATTACCCGTTGTTGGCGATGTCAGGCTGACATTAAACTGGTAAATGCGGAACTGGCTCATATCCAGCGGATCGGGTTCATTGCCTTTGCCTGCTGTAACCGAAGAGCCATTATCGGCATTTTCCAGTTGTACGCCGGAGTTATTACCGTCGTTACGGAACACTATTTTCAGACGGCTGGTTGCTGTGGTGGCAGCCGCATCGCCAAAAGCAATTTCGGTTTCCAGAATCCGGTTACCATCATTATTACCCTGTATTCCCATCAGTAACGTGAAGAATTTAGGGTAAATACCGTCATCAGGCACAATATTGCTGAGTCTGGCCCTGCTTTGGGCCGCACTATCCGCTGTACTGTCAAAGGTGACGGTACCATCTCCGTTGGCGGTGAACAGATTGGGTTCGTCAACACCGCCGGTTGCAAACTGAGCCTGACTGCCATCTGCCAGAGTGAGCGCGTTAGCGGTAAAAGGATCGGTATCGGCGGCGTAGATATTCCAGTCAACATGAGTGGGTGGTGTTACCGGTGGTAAGGGAACCGGGTCAGGACCTGGGGTTCCCGGATCGGTGTCATCCGGCTGGGGAGGCGGGCATAAACCAGGGCTGGGTGGGGTGGTTATTTTCCCTGTTCCGGCGTAAGCCAGCACGGTTTCCCTGACATTATGCACCGGTATCAGGCTGGCCTGATAGTTATATGGCACATCCAGTGTTGCGGTAGATACCGGATTTTCACCGGCGATAATGCCATCGGCCGGGCTTTCCTGCCAGGTAATATTCTCGAAAATATTGTCAATCAGTTCCCAGTAACCAACCTGCTGGCTGTACATGGACATCACCGGGTTTTTCATATTGGCAAAGTGGTTTTGCTCAATCCGGATTACCGCCCCCATCCGCGAATTAATGCCACTTTCCACCGCACCATCGTATAAGTTGTTGTAGATATGACCTTTACCAAAACGGAATAACGGTAAACGTGAGTTAACGTTGTACCAGTGGTTATGGTGATAGGTGATGGTTCTGTCATAGTTATCGCTGTCAGATGAGCCTACCAGCGAGGTTTTCCAGCTGTTATGGAATTTGTTAAACGAGATAGTAATAAACTGCGCGTCACCTTTGGCATCGACCAGACCATCGTAATAGTCTTTTACCTGCGCTTCTGTCAGGCTGGGATCGTTAACCGTCAGGCTGTTGTAAATTTCGTTATGATCGACCCAGATATTCCGTACCGGCCCTTCAATGCTGATACCGTCACCCGGAGCATTCATATTGGCCCGGACATGATGGATACGCAGGTTACGGATAATAATGTTACTGGCCCTGACAATATTAAAGCCGATACCGGCCATTTCGCCCTGTGTACCAAGGCCGATAATGGAAACATCAGATACATCCTTTACGTCTATCCGGGTATCTTTGGCATTTTGCAGGGTGATGGGGCCGTTAACCCGGATTGTCAGCGGCCTGTCCGGATCTTTGGTTTTCAGTGCCTGAATCATTTCTTCGCCGGTACAGACCATTATTTCTACATTGTTGTCGCCACTGCCGCCGGTGGTGCCACCGTTTTCTGACGCATAACCGTACACCGTATCCAGATTGGTCAGGGGAATAACACTGGTATCTGGTATGGCTGGTGGTGGCGTGCCGGTATCTTCCTGCTCATCGTTGTCACTGCTATTACAGCCTGTAAGCAGCAAAGCACTTAGCAGAAGTGCAATAAACCTGTTGTAATTCATATTATTGTTACCCTTTGCTGAAGGTGTTATCAGCATCCGGAAATTACCTGATTACGAATATTGAAACACCCTGTTGATTTTATTATTTATTTTCTTATTTCAGGGTCTGAATATCATTTGCCACCGGTGGCATATTGAGGGTAGATAACCAGCGGCAGCAACAGGAGTATTCATACCTGCGATACAGGTATGAATCAGTTTTGTGCTTACAGGCAAGGTGACAGGCTTTCTAATCAGGGTTTTCTGATTAAAGTTTCGTATATGGTATGCAGCAGGTATTAGTAACCTGCTGCTGTGGGATCAGACATTACCGCCCTGACTGAGTTTTGCCGGATCAAGCAGCTGCTCCAGTTCTGCTCTGCTGTAGCGGGTATGTTCCAGTGCGACATCAATAACGGGGCGTTGCTCTTTATAAGCCTGTTTCGCAATATCAGCCGCTTTCAGGTAACCAATCAGCGGGTTTAATGCGGTAACCAGGATAGGGTTTCTGGATAATGCCCTGTTGATGTTGTCTTCGCGTACCTTAAAATCACTGATGGCTTTATCAGCCAGGGCGGTGCAGGCGCTGGCCAGTAACTCAACGCTTTGCAGCAGGTTATAGGCAATAACCGGCAGCATCACATTTAATTCAAAGTTGCCGGACTGGCCGGCTATGGTAATGGTTGTGTCATTGCCGATAACCTGCGCAGCTATCATGGCCGTAGCTTCAGGAATAACCGGGTTGACCTTGCCTGGCATAATAGAAGAACCCGGTTGTAATGCCGGTAATTCAATTTCCGCCAGCCCGGCTAGCGGGCCGGAGTTCATCCAGCGTAAGTCATTGGCAATTTTCATTAAGGCAACGGCAGTGGTTTTCAGTTGCCCTGATGTGGCGACTGCAACATCCTGACTGCCGATACTGAAGAAGAAATTGTCGCTTGGCCGGAACTGCAGGCCAGTGTCATCATTCAGTTTGTGGCAGAATAACGCAGCAAATTCAGGGTGAGCATTAATGCCGCTACCTACTGCGGTACCGCCCTGAGCCAGCGACTGCAAGCTGACCAGTTGTTGTTGCAACGCCTGCTGGCAATGGGTCAGTTGTGCCTGCCATCCGGCCAGAACCTGACCAAAAGTCACTGGCATGGCATCCATTAAATGTGTACGGCCCGTTTTTACGATATGGCCGATTTCCTGCTGTTTGCGGGTAAGCGCCTGTTGTAAATGATCAATTGCCGGTAACAGCTGGTATGAAATTGCCACGGCAGCACTGACATGGATAGCCGTTGGAATAACATCATTACTGCTTTGTCCCAGATTGATATGATCGTTCGGGCTGACGGTTTTCCCCAGCTGCCTGGTTGCCAGGGTTGCCAGTACTTCATTCACGTTCATATTGGTGCTGGTGCCGGAACCGGTCTGGAAAACATCCAGCGGAAACTGTTGCATGTCCGTATCACGGTAAACCTGTTCAGCTACCTGTACAATCACCCCGGCAATATCGCTATCCAGTAAGGTCAGTTGCTGATTAGCCTGAGCGGCGGCTTTTTTAATTTTCAGCAGTGCCTGAATAAAACTTTTCGGTAAGGTTAGCCCGCTGAGCTGAAAGTTCTGCACTGCCCGCTGTGTTTGCGCCTGATACAAGGCGTTAGCCGGTACTTCCAGTTCTCCCATGCTGTCGCGTTCAATCCGGGTTTTCATGATAACTCCTTAGCGTAGTGAGTGAAAAGATTGTTGTAACTGTAGCCTGAGCTTATTGAGCTGTTGCCTGCCATTGGGCTGGCGCAGGTATAAGCGCTGCAATGCCAGTAAAGGTATATATAGCTGATCCAGGCACAGCTGGCGTAACTGGGTGTCAGGTTTACCGGAACTGGCGCAGCGGGCCAGTGTGAAAAGACAATAGCGCAGACACCACTCTTGTAACAGCAAGTTCTGTTGTTGCTGCAAACGTGTTGACAGGCGGCAACTGACACAAGTGTAGTCTGATACCAGACGGCAGTAATCCTGTTCTGCGGTGTCAGGAGAGCATAACCGTTGTTCCAGTGCGCTCCAGTTCTGCCAGAGATTATCCGGTTTTAACTCAGCCATATTTATTTGCTCCTGCAATATCGTACCGAGATTAATGCAATTAATTATCATTTGCAAACAATTATCATTTGCACTATATTGCTTTCCATTCACTAATGATAATCATTATCAGTAAAGAGGCGGTATGAAAAAGACCCTGTTAACATCAATGTGGCTGACCCTGTTTAGCAGTGGCAGTGCACTGGCACATATTCCTTATCTGGCACCCAGTACCTTTGAACCGGTGCGTGGTGGCTGGGTGGCACTGGATGCGGCATTTGCGGATAAATTTTTTATTCCTGAAGCGGTATTTGATAACAGCCAGTTTGTGGTGGTGTCACCGGACGGGCTGCGCAAACCTTTGGAGCAGGTGTTTTACAGTAAAATACGCGCCACTGCAGATTATCAGCTGTCGGCAGAAGGAACCTACCGTTTCAGTACCGGCCGCCGTTTTGGGGCGGTGTTCCGCACTTATGAACTGGATGGCAAACGTCACAGCCTGCGTGATCCCGAAGCAGAGTTGCCTGCCGGAGCAAAACCGATAGCCCATTTTCAGGCAGTAACCCATGCCGAAACCTATGTCAGTAAAGGTGCGCCGGATACGGCAGCATTAGTCCCGCACAATGAGGGGCTGGAATTCCAGTTTATCAGCCATCCAAATGATTTATATGCCGACAGCGCCGTCAGATTGCGGGTGTTGTTTGATGGTAAGCCACTGGCCGATCAAAACATCAGTGTCTACCGGGTAGCGAAAGAAACGGATGACGAGAATGCCACTTATACCCTGAAATCAGATAAGAAAGGGGAAGTTTCGTTTAAACCGGAGCTGGCCGGAAGCTATCTGTTGTTAAGCCGTTACCGTAAAGCCGCGCCGGAAAATGCCGGTGTTCCTGAGTATAGCCACAGCTATACCGTTGTCGTTGATGTTACGCCCTGAGCGGAGAAAAGTATGAACAAACAAGCCTGTTATATCAGTTTATTTATGGCACTCAGTACGGTGTATATGAGTGGTTGTGCCACGTCAGATGTGGTTGCCGCAGAGTTAACTGCCGAGCAGCAAGCCCAGCTGGAAGCGGAAAGAGCGGGGCATTTACGTCAGACGCATGTGCGCTTTAATGCACTTGATAAAGACGAAGATGGCTATATCAGTTGGGAAGAATTCAAACGCTCAGGAGATCGGGCGTTTGAACATCTGGATACCAACAAAGATGGCCGTATTTCAAAGGAAGATCCGCCGCCACAACGCCGGGCGGAAGATACCCGCAGTGAAGCACAGAAAACCGCCGATGAAGCGCAACCTCGTCCGGTACGCAGAACACCATTGCTGAGAATGCCAACCACACATTCTATCGAAGGCTTACTGGCACTGTATGACACCAATAACAATGGTGAAATCAGCAGGGAAGAATACGACAAAGGCCGTAAAGCCCAGTTTGATGCGATAGATGCCAATGGTGATGGCAAGCTGAGCTATGACGAATATGTGGCGGAATATGCCGGTCGCCTGGATAAGCGCCTGGCCGAAACCAGAAAAGCATTGGCAACAAAAAATACAAAATAATCAATAATATAGATTGCACAAGGAGTTATTCATGTTCGCTCAGCGTTCGTTGTTAGCGCTTGCTATCACCATGGCATTACCGGTAGTTGCTGCTACGGCAGATAACCAGACTACACCTGCCCGGTTAAAGGCCGTTGAAGTAAAAGCCGAGGCGATAGCCGAAACCAAATCAACCGCGAAGCAGGTTGAAATTGTCAGCTCGAAAAATCTCGAAGAGCAACAGGCGCAAAATATCGCTGATGCGGTGCGTTTTATTCCCGGCGTAACCACTACCGATATGGGGCGTTTCGGCGCAAATGGTTTTAACATTCGTGGTCTGGATGGTGATCGTGTTGCCATGACAGTCGATGGTTTATCACTGGGTGAAACCCTGGACCCGCCCACGTTTATTGCCTATGAGTTTTTCCGCTCGGCCAGGGGCGGGGTGGATCTGGATTCATTAAAGCAGGTTGAGATTGTTAAAGGTGCTGACGCCATTGCCGCCGGCAGTGGTGCTTTAGGGGGGGCGGTACTGTTTGTCACCAAAGATCCGGCGGATTATCTGAATGCTGAAGGTGACGACACCCATCTGGGATTAACTGCCGGTTTCAGCGGTATGAACGACGAAACCATGTTCAGCGGCACTATTGCCAACCGCAGCGGTAAGCTGGAGTCGATGCTGGTTTATACCCGTCGTGATGGCAGCGAAACCAAAACCGCCCGTTCCGGCGAAGATATTCCGGGCGCGGGCCGTACTATTGCGGATCCGCTCGATTACAACAGTAATAACATTCTGGCAAAGCTGCAATATCAGCTGACAGATGCCCATCGCCTTGGCTGGACCGGTGAATATTTCAAACAGGAAACTAACCTGGATAACCAGTCGCGACTGGATACCACTTATCTGTCGCGTATCGGTGATGATGAAACAGAGCGTAAACGCTTTGGGGTGCAGTATGAGTGGCTTGCCGCACAGGCATGGGCAGACAGCCTGAATGCCACGCTGGATTTCCAGTCTCAATATAACCGGGGTTTAACTACTATGCTGACCACCGGTTGCGCCACTTATGGCGGTGGCACATCCTGCCTGCGTACTGAAGACCGTGACTTTAAGCAGGATCAGCTGAAACTGGCTGTGGCACTGGATAAAGAACTGCTGAATGGCAATATCCGCCAGCAATGGGTGTATGGTGCTTCAGCTGAAAAGCGTGCAGTGGAATATTCTGCGGTAGATACCCGTTACATCGGTGAAACCAGCACTGTGCATACGGTGGAAATAGATCCGAATCAGGTGCCGGAAACCGATGTTACCGCATTCAGTCTTTTTGCCAGAGATGTTATTAACTTTGGTGAGCGCTGGACATTACGCATTGGCGGACGTTTTGATTCGCTGAAATACAGCCCGGAACTGAATGAGCTGTTTGATGACGAAACCCGGACAGTCGGCGATGTTGATTTCAACTCTTTTACCTGGCAAAGCAACCTGACTTATCAACTGGCGCAGGCGCATCAGGTATGGGCACAGGCGGGGCGTGGTTTCCGGGCGCCGACGATTTCTGAAATGTATGCACCGACCTCACTGACCAGCCGTACCGTGAAAGACACCGGGGTAGTGGTTGATGATTTATGGAGCAGCGTCGCCAATCCGGATTTAAAAGCCGAGCGCAGCCTGAATCTGGAAGCCGGTTATCGTTACCAGACAGAAAGCCTGCAACTGGAAGCCTCAGTCTTTAAAGACGAATACAGCGACAGAATCGATATTGTTAACCGTATTCAGAACCCGGACGTGGTATATGAAACCTGTACCCGTGGTATCTGTACCGAATCTCAGGGTAACCAGTACAGCACTATCGAAAATATTGGCAAGGCGGATGTGAAAGGCTTTGAACTGGCAGGTGCCTGGAGAATCACTTCTGCGTTCAGTTCGCGTCTGGCGTATTCATACAGCGAAGGCGAAAAGGAAAATGGCGATCCGCTACGTAGCATTAACCCGGCTTCTGCGGTACTGGGTTTCCGCTATGACGGTGCCAACTGGAATGTCATGGCGAATGTTACCCATAGTGCAGCCAAGAAAGAGAAAGATGCTGTTGATTCAACAGAAAACGCTTTTGAGGCAAAGCCTTACCTGACTGACAGCTATACAGTGGTTGATCTGATGGGAACCCTGGATCTGACGCCGCAGTGGCAGCTGAGAGCCGGTATTTATAACCTGTTTGATGAAGAATATTACCAATGGCAGCGCGTGCGTTTTGTCACAAACTGGGTTGGTAGTGGTGTAAGAGGCGGCGTGCTGGCTGATGGTACCGGCTTGCAGCGTTACAGCGAACCAGGCCGGTATGCCAAGGTTTCTGTGAGCTACCGTTTCTGAGTTAATTCTCTCTGGAGTTCCTCCGCGTTTTGCGAATTTCGCACCCCCTGCTGGGAAGACAGGGGGTTTTTTTATGTTATCAGTCCGTTGTTGTCCCGCGTGTGTAATTACTTTGGCTTACTATTAAGTATGTACCTTACTTTTTTGTGCGTTCTTGTAATTTTTGCAGCATAGGAATTAAATAGCTGTAGTGCAATCACGAACAGAATTAAGGATTACAAATGTCTCTGAAACTCCCGGCACCGATCGCCAGATACTTCGCAACAGACAGCAGCAGCGGCACTGCCGTTGCCGGCTGCTTCACGCCTGATGCCGTTGTGAAAGATGAAGGCCACACCTATAAGGGCACTGCCGCCATTGCGAAATGGAAGGATGACGCATCAAAAAAATATCAATATACCACCGAACCGTTCGCACTTGAGGAGCGGGATGGCCAGGTGATCGTAACCGGTCATGTCGCCGGAAATTTCCCCGGCAGCCCCGTTGACCTGCGTTACACCTTCGTACTTGACGGCGACAGGATTTCTGCCCTGGAGATCACGCTATGAATTTTGATCTGCAACTTAAAGGCCAGCGGGCCCTGGTCACGGGCGGTACTAAAGGTGTTGGTGCCGCCGTGGTGGAAGCGCTGCAACAAGCCGGGGTGACGGTGATCGCAACTGCCCGCTCTGTTCCCGGCGTGTCGCCGGAAAATGTCAGCTATATTGCGGCTGATCTGATGACTGCCGACGGATGCGCGGCTGTGGCGGAGGCGGTGCTTGAGCGGCTTGACGGCATTGATATCGTCGTCAACGTTCTGGGTGGGTCGAGCGCGCCGGGTGGTGGTTTTGCTGCCCTTGATGATGATGAATGGGCTGCGGAGATCAATCAGAATCTGATGCCGGCTGTGCGTCTTGATCGGGCGCTGTTGCCGTCGATGATTGCACGCGGTTCCGGCGTTATCATCCATGTTACCTCAATTCAGCACCGGCTGCCGTTGCCTGAATCGACAACTGCCTATGCTGCGGCGAAGGCTGCGCTGTCGACCTACAGCAAAAGCCTGTCGAAAGAAGTGACACCAAAGGGCATCCGCGTGTTGCGCGTTTCTCCGGGCTGGGTCGAGACGGAAGCTGCCGTCGGACTGGCCACACGTCTGGCAGAATCGGCGGGCACTGATTACGAGGGCGGCAAACAGATCATTATGCAGGCGCTCGGCGGTATACCGCTCGGTCGCCCGGCCAAACCGGGAGAAGTCGCAGACCTTATCACCTTTCTGGCTTCTCCCCGTGCTGCTTCTATCAGCGGCACTGAGCATATTATCGATGGCGGTACTGTGCCGACTGCCTGAAACTAAAAGGTATCCTGTCCCGGCAAGACTATATAACGTCAGGTATTCGCCTGCCCTGTGAAACCACCGGGCAGGCTGTTGCTGATAGTTAATACTTAGCTGCCACACCTTCGGCCGGCAGGGCGTTTTGAATAAACTCCCGCAGGTCGTCATTGGATTTTTTCAGATCCTCAGCGCGTAAATACATCATATGGCCGCTGCGGTAGCCTTTAAAATCAAGACGGTCGCGCATTTTTCCACTTGGGTCCAGTTGCCACATGCTGTACTTGGCATCGAAATAGTTGGTGGCGCCATCATAGTAACCGGCCTGGAACAGCACTTTCAGGTAAGGGTTCTGTGCCATGGCCTGACGCAGGTTTTCACCGGTTTTGTCGTTTGAGCGATCCCACGGATGCACATTACCGAACATATTGTATTTGGTGTCGGTTTTATAGTTCAGCTCGTTACGGAGATAATGGTTAATTGCCGGGGTGAACGAATGCAGCCATGATGTCAGCTCGGCATTGTAATCCGGGCGTGCACCGGTATCGTCTCTGTCGATCCCCAGATAGCGCGAATCCAGCCGCCCGACGGTCAGGCCTTTATCGCGCAGCAGTTCTTTCCAGAAATAAGCGGTGCTGATATCCAGATTGCTACGCAGTACATTTTGTTCAGCAATACCAGAGTAGCGTGCCACCTGCTGGGCAATACGCTGTTTTTCCTCGGCAGAAATAAAAGCACCTTTGGCCAGTGCCGGCAGGTATTCATTCAGGGTAAATTGTTCTACTTCCGGTAACAGGTCGTATAAATCTTTTTGCTGCAGATCGCTGCTCAGTACCTGATGATACCAGGCTGCTGCGGCAAAGTAAGGCAGGCGGTTGGCTGCTTTTACCGGGCCGTTACGTTCGATACCCAGATCGGTAGGCGATACCAGGATAACACCGTTCAGATACATCCATTGCTGGTTTTGTAATGCCAGCGCCAGGCCGGAAACACGGGTCGTGCCATAGCTTTCGCCAATCAGAAATTTGGGCGACTGCCAGCGCTCGGTACGGGTGACAAAAGTATTAATCCAGTCTGCCAGATAGCTGACATCGGCATTAACACCGAAGAACATTTTCTGTTGCTGATCTTTCGACGGCATTTTACCGTCTTTGCCGGGCAGTACCCGTGAATAACCGGTATTAACCGGGTTTACGAATACAATATCTGCTACATCCAGCACTGAATGCGGGTTGGTTTTTACGCCGTAAGGCTGTAATGGATAGCCTTCGTCATCGATAATCAACGATTTGGGGCCGGTATAGGCAATGTGCATCCAGACCGAAGCAGAGCCGGGACCGCCATTGAAGGAGATCAGCAGTGGCCGTTTGCTTTTATCTTTAATATCTGTGCGCTGGTAGTAAGTATAAAACAGTGTTGCTGTCGGATTACCGTCTTCATTCCATACCGGCTGGGTGCCGGTTTGGGCAGAGTAGCTGATGCGCTGGCCGTTGATCACTGTTTTGTGTTCGGTTGTGACATAGCTGTCAATTTCTATACTTCGTTCTGTGGCCTGAACGGCGCTGCAGCAAAACAGCAGGATCAGGCTGAAATATTTGATCATAATTATAATGCCCCTGTGCAGGTTGTTATTTTTTATCAGTAAAAATGCGCTGACGATTGCTGATAGCAGGAAAGATAGCAACAGCATCAGATTCTTTTACCTGAAATAATACTGTCTGACAAAGCGCATGAGATTAACAGCCGGAAATAGCGGTAATCCGAATTTGATAATAATTATCATTTGCGTTAGTATGGCGGCCTGTTTAATGAAATGACCTGTTTACCAATGAGGCAGCACTTAGCACAGTTGTGGGCCGGGCCTTTATGTTGGCAGGTATTGTCGTTGCTGGTGGTATTGCTGGCGCATGCTGTGGCAATAGAGGTTGCGTTCAGCTCTGTGGCTCCGGCTCCTGAAACGGTTTCACCGCCGCAGTTGCAGGGGGTACTGGTACAAAAAGTGGTGGTGCAGGAGCAGTTACCGCAAGAGGTAGTTACAGAGCCTCCGCCACCGGAACCCCCAAAGCCGGTAAAGAAAACTCCGCCAAAAGAAAAGCGCAAACCCCAACCGGAAGTGGCAGCGGTAAAACAGGAACCGGCCCCGGTTTTTCAGGTGGCGCAGCATGAAGAAACAGATACCGAACCGCCACCACCTGCTGAAACGGCCGAGCCGCCGCCTCCTGTACAGCATAAACCTGTTGCCGCACCTGTGCGTATGCCGGATGCCCATGCCGCGCATTTGCAGAACCCGGCCCCGGTTTATCCCACGCTGTCCCGCAAGCTCAGAGAGCAGGGTACGGTTATTCTGCATCTGCTGGTGCAGGCAGACGGTAAGGTGGGAGATATTCGTATTTATGAAAGCAGTGGTTATGCCCGGCTGGATGAAAGTGCATTACAGGCAGTAAAACGCTGGCGTTATACCCCGGCAGTACAGCATGGGCAACCAGTCGATTACTGGCATTTGCAGCCGGTGGTTTTTTCGCTGAATTAAACCCTGATACGGAGTTGATAATGGAAACTAATCCTTATGGTATAGCGGCCTTGTGGCAGCAGGGCGATGCAGTAATAAAGGGAGTGGCCCTGTTATTACTGTTAATGTCGGTAATGAGCTGGTATGTGCTGGTATGGCGTACTCTGGGGTTATGGCGCCTGCGCAGGGCAGCAACGAAAGCAGCGTCATTCTGGCATGAGCAGGGTTTTGAGCATGCCCTGAATGCGCTGGGAGAAGATAGCCGTAATTCACCGTACCGCTATCTGGCAGAAGAAGCGCAGGCCGCAGCCCTGCATCATCAGCAGCATAAAGCAGATTTGCATGGGCAACTGCCGCTGGCCGACTGGGTAACCGCCTGTCTGCGTAATGCGCTGGACGATATTATTGCCCAGCAACAGCGCGGGCTGGCTATTCTGGCATCTGTTGGTTCAACAGCGCCTTTTGTCGGTTTGTTTGGTACGGTATGGGGTATTTACCATGCGCTGGTGGGTATCGGTGTTTCCGGCCAGGCCAGTATTGATAAAGTGGCCGGCCCGGTAGGTGAAGCCCTGATTATGACGGCATTCGGGCTGGCGGTAGCGATTCCGGCAGTGCTGGGCTATAACGCAATGAACCGCGCTAACAAAGGGGCATTCAGTAAACTGCACCGCTTTGCCCATCAGTTGCATGCGTATTTCCTGACCGGCAGTGCGCCGCAGAGCAGCAAGGTGGTCTCGCTGGCGGCGAATAATGTAAAGGAGGCGGGCTGAGATGGCATTTGGTGGCGATCTGGAACAGCAGGATGAAGTGTTAAGCGAAATCAATATGACACCGCTGGTCGATGTGATGCTGGTGCTGTTAATTATTTTTATTATTACTGTGCCGGTACTGACCCATACTGTACCGCTGGATTTGCCACAGGTCAGCCAGCAGCCCAGCCAGACAGAGCCTGACACTGTAAGTATCAGTATCCGGGCTGATGGTGCTGTTTTCTGGGACAGTCAGCCAGTGACCAGGGAAGCCCTGACAGAGTTACTGCAACAGGCTGCGATGGCTCCGGTTACCCCGCAGTTACAGATATATGGTGATAAAACAGTTGCTTATGAGCAGGTTTTGCTGGTGATGGCTGCGGCACAACAGGCCGGGCTGACCAGACTGGGTTTTGTGACCGAACCGGATCATTGATGTTGTCGTAAAGCGAGTTAATAACGCGAATTGTTATCAGTATTATGTAATTGATTTTAAAGAATTTTTTGATTTTTCATGCTAAATGGCCTACACTTTGCACCATTATGTTTGCAAGGTGTTTTTGAGGTTTTGGCGATGAAAGGTCACCCACAGGTATTATCAAAACTTAATGAAGTACTGACATCGGAATTAACGTCGATAAATCAGTACTTTCTGCATGCCCGTATTTATAAAAACTGGGGGCTGAAAGTGCTGAATGATATCTGCTATAAAAAATCCATCCGTGATATGAAACAGGCTGATGAGCTGATTGAGCGTATTCTGTTGCTGGAAGGACTGCCAAACCTGCAGGCACTGGGAAAATTACGTATCGGTGAAGATACCGTTGAAATGCTGCAGTGTGATCTGGATTTCCAGTATGAACAACTGCCCTTGTTAAGAGAAACCATTGCATTGTGTGAACAGCTGCAGGATTTTGTCAGCCGTGAAATTCTGCAGGAAATACTGGAACATGAAGAAGAGCATATCGACTGGATTGAAAGCCAGCAGTATCAGATAGACAACATGGGGCTGGAAAATTACCTTCAGGCTCAGCTGGGTAAAGGAGACTAATTATGAAAGGTAATCAGAAAGTCATAGATGCACTGAACGTGCTGCTGGCTAACGAACTGACAGCAATGGATCAATATTTTATTCACTCCAGAATGTATCATGACTGGGGGCTGAGTAAGCTGTTCGAGCGTATTGATCATGAATTTGACGACGAAAAAGGCCATGCTTCAGCATTGATCGAGCGCATTCTGTTTCTGGAAGGTGTGCCGGATATGACCAAGCGTGATCCTATTCAGGTAGGCCATGATGTACCGTCAATGCTGCAGAATGACCTGAATGTGGAATACGCCGTAGGGGCATTGCTGAAAAAGACTATGGCGTTATGTGAACAGGAGCAGGATTATGTCAGCCGTAATATGCTGCAAACCCTGCTGGATGATACCGAAAACGATCATGCGCACTGGCTGGAACAACAGCTGAGACAGATCGGGCTGTTCGGATTGCAGAACTATCTGCAATCACAACGTTGAAACTAATGTATACTGGCTGATGCCAGCGGTATGATAACGCTGGCTTTCTGGCCAGCTTTTTTATGACTGCAATCCTGTCTTAATTTACTGAAACGGCAAAGTTCACGCCGTAAATTACAACCTTCCCGTAATAATGCCACACTGGCCGGGTGCGTGGCCGGTAACTGCTGCTGAACCTGCTGTAACTGCAATAAAGCCCGGTTCAGGGTACTGAGGCAGCGCCGCCAGCGTTGTTGCCGGGCATAGGTTTCTGCCAGATTCTGAATACTGATTGATAAACAGATAACTAACAGTGTGGCGGGGTCTTCCGACATATTTTCAGCGGCGTTATCCGGTTCAGCTATAGTTACTGAAGGCCAGTTATTTAACAGCAACAGCACTGCCTGCTGGTACAGAATGGCAGCCAGTGGCAACTGTTTCCTGGAGAATGCTTTATTTGCCTGGCGGATAAGTATTTTCCAATGGTCTATTGCTGTCATCTGTTAATCGCTGAATACAAAAATCTTGTCAGTAAATATGACTTGTTTTTTCACTATATGCAAATGATAATGGTTATCATTATTTGATTTTCATAAGAGACAAACCAGGAGAAATATCATGGCGTTTACTTTACCTGCTCTGCCGTATGCTTATACCGCGCTGGAGCCGCATATTGATAGTCTGACAATGGAAATTCACCACAGCCGTCACCATCAGACTTATGTTAATGGTCTGAATGCAGCTGTGGCTGATACTGAATATGCAGACTGGACACTCGAATCTTTATTGGCCCGGATTAAAGAATTACCGGAAAAAATTCAGAATGCGGTGCGTAATCATGGTGGTGGTCATGCAAACCACAGCCTGTTCTGGAAAGTGATGTCACCGGATGGTGGTGGCGAACCTGATGGCGAACTGGCGCAGGCAATTAACCGTGATCTGGGCAGTTTTGCTGATTTCAAACAACAGTTTATTAATGCTGCGGTTAGCCGCTTCGGTAGTGGCTGGGCTTGGCTGGTAGTTGATAAAAACGGTAAATTACAGGTACAAAGCAGTGCTAACCAGGATAGCCCGTTAATGGACGGTAACAAACCGATACTGGGGCTGGATGTCTGGGAACATGCCTACTACCTGAAATATCAGAACAAGCGCCCGGAATATATTGCCGCGTTTTTCAACGTGATTAACTGGCCTTATGTTGCCGGTTTATATCTGGAGTAAGCATGAAATTGTCGCTGTTTGCTCAGGACCCCTGGCGTTTTGGCCGTAAGTTAATCGGTTGGCTGATTGTACTGCTTGGTGCCGGTTACGGGCTGCAGCAGTTATATTTACTGATGCAGCAGCACGAGCATATCCGTTATGCATTCTATGCGGGTATGGTTGCAGCAACAGCGACAGCTGTCGGTACTTTACCGGCTTTGTTTTCTCACTCGGTATCCCGTCGTTTGCACGATGGCATGCTGGGTTTTGGCGCCGGCGTTATGCTGGCTGCCTGTATGTTTTCACTGATTGTTCCGGCGCTGGCGATTATGGACGCACAGGGAGCTTCTGTCTGGTACAGCTCCGGTAGCGTGGGCATGGCAATATTACTTGGTGCAGCACTGATGTTGCTGCTGGAGCGACTGGTACCACATGAGCATTTTATTAAAGGTGCTGAAGGTCAGTTACAACGCACACTGAAACGCAGCTGGCTGTTTGTATTTGCCATCGCTTTGCATAATATCCCCGAAGGGCTGGCGATTGGTGCTGCTTATGCCGGTGGTGATGCGGTAGGTGCCCGGGCACTGGCTACCGGTATTTCCATTCAGGATATCCCCGAAGGTTTTGTGGTGGCCATTGCGCTGGTGGCTGTAGGCTATAGCCGGGCTCTGGCTGTCGGTATTGGTGTACTGTCCGGCTTAACCGAACCGGTGATGGCCATTGTTGGTGCCGCTATTCTGGGGGAATCCAGCCTGTTGTTGCCGTGGGGGCTGGCGCTTGCTGCCGGAGCAATGCTGTTTGTGATCAGTCATGAGATGATTCCGGAGTCGCACCGGCAGGGGCACGAACTGGCTGCAACCAATGGCCTGATGCTGGGCTTTGTATTGATGATGCTGCTTGATACCGCACTGGGTTAGCAGCTGTGCTGCTGACAGACACACTTTATTACACTCTTTATCACATTCCGGTAATATGAACTTCTGGCTCCTGTGCCAGAGGTTCGTTACTATCAATGCTCTTTTTTCTGAACAAAGCATCTGGTGATTTTACAATGAAAAAGCTTTTCCTGATTAGCTGTGTAGCTATGCTGCTGACAACAGGCTGTGTGACAGAGCCGGCAGCAGAACATCAAGCCGCAGCGACCCAACGGGTATCTGGTGGGGTAATTATCAGCCCGAACGATCAGCGTCAGTATCAGACACTGGTACTGCCAAACAAACTGGAAGTATTACTGGTATCTGACCCGTCAGCTGAAAAATCTGCGGCATCACTCAGTGTCGGTGTTGGTTTACTGCAAGACCCGATGACACAGCAGGGTATGGCGCATTACCTGGAACATATGCTGTTTCTGGGAACCGAGCGTTATCCGGATACTGCCGGTTATAGCGAGTTTATGACCAAAAATGGCGGCGCGCATAACGCCTATACCTGGCTGGATATTACCAACTATATGTTTGAGGCCAACAATAGTGCCTATGATGAAGCGCTAGATCGCTTTTCTGACTTTTTCAAAGCGCCAAAACTGTATCCGGAATATGCTGAAAAAGAAAAAAATGCGGTAAACGCAGAATGGTCAATGCGGCGGGAGATGGACTTCTTCGGGCAGTTTGATCTGGCCGGGAAAATGCTTGGCTCACATCCGGCCAATCGTTTTTTGATTGGTAATCTGGAATCACTGGGCGATAAAGAAAACAGCAAACTGCATGATGAAACCGTAAAGTTTTACCAGCAGTATTATTCTGCCAATATTATGAAGGCGGTACTGGTCAGTAACCTTCCTCTGGCAGATATGGAATTGCTGGCCCGTAAGCATTTCTCTGAGATTAAAAACAAAGATATTGAAAAACCGGAAATTACTGACCAGCTGGATTTCAGTCTGTTTGGTGGTAAAAGGATCCACTATGTACCAAATCAGGATGTGAAACAGATCCGGCTGGATTTCACCATAAAAAATAACAGCAAACAGTTTGCGGTAAAACCGAATGAGTTTGTTACTTACCTGCTGGGTTCAGAAATGCCCGGTACGCCTGCCCAGCAACTGAAAGCGCTGGGGCTTATTTCCGGTCTGAATGCATCAGCGAATGAATCAAATTACGGTAATTACGGTTCATTAGCCATTGACGTGAACCTGACTGATGCCGGTATGCAGCAGCGCGAAAAAATCGTGGCAGTACTGATGCAGTATATTGAGCTGATCCGCCAGCAGGGGGTGGATAAAAAGTATTTCAGCGAAATACAGACCAGCCTGAGCAATCAGTTCCGCTTTCTGGAAAAAGGGGATGGTTTCAGCTATGCCTCAGGTCTGTCGCATGCAATGCAGTTTGTACCGGCACAATATGCGGTGAATTATGCCTACCATTATGATCATTTTGATGCTGATGCGATTAAACAGGTGCTGCAACAGCTAACACCGGAAACACTGCGGGTGTGGTATATCAGCAAACAGGAACCTCACGACAGTGAGCTGCACTTTTATAGCGGCAAATACAAAATTACAGATATCAGCCAGCAGGAACAGGATAGCTGGCAGCAGCAGGTGCTGCCATTAAACCTGCCGCAGGTGAATACGCTGCTGCCAGAGAATTTTGAGCTGAAAAATACTCCGGCGCTGGATAAACCCGAACAGATCCTGGCTGAAAACGGCATTTATGCCTGGTTGTATCCCAGTAAGGCGTTCTCGGAACAACCAAAAGGACGGCTGGATATTTTTATCAACAGCCCGCGAGCCGTAGAGGATATTCAGGCCAAAGTACTGTTTGCGTTATGGCAGGATTTATACACCCTGGAACAAAGTGTACTGATTACTGAAGCTTCGGTGGCGGGTATCGATTTTCGTATCAGCGATGGTAACGGATTACTGCTGAACATTGATGGCTTTACCGATAAACAGCCCCGGTTACTGCAACAGGCACTGGCCGGTTTACAACCGCAGGTGACAGCAGAGCGGTTGGCGCAGGCAGTAGATCGCTATGTACGTGGTTTGCAGAATCAGGGTAAGCGCTTCCCGTTTCAGCAGGCATTTACCGCATTCAATCAGTTATACCGCGGTGGTAATTATAATACCGGGCAACTTATTGCGGTGGCAAAACAGCAGAATGTACAGTCTTTACAGCAGTTTATGACACAGGTGCTGGCAGAAAACCAGGTACGGATTTTTGCTTTCGGTAATTATGATGCTGCCGCAGTAAAAGCACTGGCAGACGAAGTGAACCGGGCCTTACCGGCAGAGCGTAAAGAAACAGCCTATCAGAAAGTGCCTTACTGGAAACCGGCAGCCGGTGAGGTCATCAGCCTGCAACAGGATATTGAAGTAGCCGATGTCGCTGTGGTTGATGCTCATATTCACCCGCAGGCTACGGTAGAACAACTGGCCAGAGCAAGAGTATTGCAGGCGCATTTCAGTAATAATGTGTTTGATAAACTGCGGACAGAAGAACAGCTGGCTTATGCCGTAGGCGGCACCGCTGTGCCACTGCAGGATTATACCGGCTTTGTGCTGTACATTCAGACTCCGGTTAAAGGCCCGCAGGAAATGCAGCAGCGTTTTGATCAGTTTAAGCAACAGTATGCAACGATACTGGATGCTTTGCCGCAGGCTGAATTTGAGCAGCTGAAACAAAGCCTGCTGTTATCGCTGAAAGAACCGCCGAAGAATTTATGGGAAGAGGTATCACCTGTTGTCAGCGACTGGTATCAGGAAAAATATCAGTACGACAGTAAGCAGAAACTGATTGCTGCGGTAGAGCAGGTAACACTGGATGATATTAAAGCGTTTTACCGGGAAAGCGTACTTAACCCGGATGCTGCCAGATTATCGGTGCAACTGCGTGGCACCAGCTTTAAAGATAAGCCGTTTGCAGGGTTGCCTGGTCAGCAGATTGTTACCGATCTGGCTGAATTCCAGCGTACCATGACCCGGCAATAACATGGCGTTGGCGGTGTTTTTCCGGTGATTGCCGAAAAAGTCTGAGTATTCACTTTAAACGGCAGTTTACCGGAAAGGTTGCTGATAAAAACCGGAACATCACAAGCATAAAAGCCGCTGCCATACAGCGGCTTTTATGCTTTTTGCTGCAATTCAAACAGCCCTGGGTATTTGCGGGTATGGCTCAGGTTGCAGGGCCGTGAATAAGCAGTTGCAATTCAGGTTGTCTGTTCTATCTTGAAGCTGTAGTTGTCAGCAGCCACACGGATATGTGGTAATAATAAATTGCTCAGGCTGAACAGCCTTCTGCAGCAGATAAAAGAGACGAGGACAAGCCAATGAAAACATGGTTAGGGTTAGTCGCAGCTGTGTTACTGACTACATCAGCACAGGCTGCTGTCGGTGGCTATCCGGTTATTCTGGTTCATGGTTTCCAGCCGGATAATCTGGCCAGCAGACCAACAGGTCATCAGGTTAGTACCAACGGGGAACAATACTGGGAAGCGTTCTGGCGGGACAGAGCAGATGCCCGTATTGACTGGCCGTCGCAGGAACGTATTGCCGGCAGGGTAGCATCTGATTATGCCTGGCCTAAGCTGCAACAATTATCGCGTAACGGTATTTGTGCTGATGGCTGTATTGTGGTTACCCATTCTACCGGAGATCTGGTAACCCGCTATATTCTGGATAATCAGGCACTCTGGCTGCAAAATGCTGGTTTGCAACCGTTGAATATCGTGGCAACTTTTGACTTTGCCGGGGCTGGCGGCGGCGTTGAACTGGCTGATCTGGCAGTGAATGTGGCTGGTGGTTCCGGTTTGATTGATACTACGCTGCGATTGGCCTTGTCATTGTGGATGGGGCAGATCCCTTCCCCTGCCAATATTGGTGTGCTGAATGATCTGAGAGTTAATACGGCAAGGCAACTGGCGGTATTACCGGATGACAGAGTGCCGCGTCTGCGTTTTGTCGGTGCCGGTTCTGACTTCCAGGGAATAACCGGCGCTTTTCTGCCGGGAGAGGATGATGGTGTTGTTGCCAGCCATTCCAGTTGCGGGGCATCGCGTGCCGGCAGCTTTGACAGTTGTTCCCGCACTGTGGCATTCAACGGCAGGCTGGCCAGTCAGAGTAACGGTGTCAGCAGTTTCATGCCATACCACTATCCGATGCTGATGAGCGAAGGTTACAGCCATAATGCCGTGATTGGTGATGTCGCCAGAGATGAAGTAACCGCAGCCAACAGCAGGCTCAGTTATCAGAATGGTGACAGCCTGCAGTTCGCTACTTACGAGGAGAAGCGTGGCTGGTGGGTTTTCGGTGCAAACTATATGCTGGTACGCCATTCGGCAAATAACAGCATGTCTGCACTGGTATATCAGGCTGCGGATTAAGTTCAGATGAAAGCAAAGCTGTTTGTTGTTATGTTGCTGCTGATTGTCACATTATTCTGGTGGTGGAACTGGTCTGAGCCGGTTCCGACTGCTGTTATGCCGCGGCCTGAAGTGCAGCAGCCAGAGAAAGTGCATCAGGAAGCCGCATCTGCCGGGCCGCCAGTCCGGCTCACTGTCAGACATACTGAACGGACTGAATTGCGTGACAGCTTTCGGCTGCTGGCGCAGGCTTATGCTGAGGAGCTCAGTTATCCTCCTTATTCCAGACCTTTGCTGCCTGAGGATGAGGCGTTGTTACGGCCAAATGATTTTATTCCGCAAACCGTCCCTCTGATTGAGGGAGCCAGCGCTACTGTAATACTGGATAAATACCGCTTCAGTTATCCGGAAAGTGTATATGTCCGGCTGGAGGTAAGCGGGCTGGATGTCTATGATGTCCGGTTACAGCTGACAGATGAAGTCACGGATAAACCATTACAGACTGCTGTCATGCAGCGCAGTGACCGGCATTGGGCAGCCCGTGTCGCCGGGGAAGCAAGCTGGCAGGGCCCATTGCTGGTTAAAGTCAGCTTTCAGGCGAAAGGCCGGAAACAACAGTTACAGGCCGGGATCTTTTACAGTAATCCGGTGGCAACTGTTATTGCAGTATCAGAACCCGGCAGTGCCGGCAGTGATCTGACCATACCTGTAAAGCTGGATGTCCGGCAAGCCGGTTATTACCGGTTACGGGCCAATCTGTTTACTGCCGACCGACAGCCACTGGCGGTACTGACACAAACACAATATCTGCAAAATGGTAGCGGGGAGCTGGTGTTGAAAGCACATAAAAGTGTGTTGTCTGCCGAAGGCCCTTATTTGCTGACTACCTTATTGCTGGAGCGCCGGCCTGCTATACCGGGTGAGCCAACCTTATACGGTGACAGTGCACAGGCGGAATATCAATTGGAGGTGCATAGTCTCAGCTCACTGAGCAATGAAACCTGGCAACCTGATGAGCAGGAACGGCAGCGGCTGCAGTTCCTGCAGCAAATGGCCGGTGGTTAGCAGCAGATCTTTCACCACTTCACTTCTTAAAATACATCGTTGTTTGTCAATTTAGACTTGTCTCCAATAACTAAAATGTTATAACATCTCAAATGTTAAAGTGTGTTATGTTATCACGTTCGTGTCGTCAAATAAGACGGCGTAGAGAGTCTTGGGGGAATGATGTATAAAAAATCGATACTGGCTTCACTGGTATTTGCCTCAGTGTTTTCATCGGCAGTGCTGGCTTCTCAGCTCAGTGGTGTGGTAACTGACGAACAGGGCAGACCGGTAGCCGGAGCGCTAATCAGTGTGGTCGGGCAGAGTCAGAGTGTAGTAACCGATGAACAGGGGCGTTTCCTGATTGAGGATTTGCGGCGCCAGCATACTGAGTTACATATTGAAGCGACCCGTTTTGCCCACCGCAATTTTCACTTTACGGTCCCTGAACAGGGATTACAGAATCTGAATCTGACACTGCTACCAACCACGCTGGAAATTATCGATATTAAAGCCAGCCCGTTTCATGCCTCTGCTATTGAATCGTCATTGCCGGTTAGTGTGTTAGCCGGCGATAAACTGAAAATGCGCCAGGCTGCAACACTGGGTGATACCCTGAAAAACGAAGTTGGTGTACATAGCAGCTTTTATGGCTCTGTTGCCAGTAGCCCTATTATCCGTGGTTTAGATGGTCCGCGGGTGCTGATAACCCAGAATGGGCTGGATGCCGGTGACGCATCAAGGATCGGGCCGGATCACAGTGTGGCGGCAGAAGCCAGTACTGCGACCCAGATTGAAGTATTACGGGGGCCTGCCACCTTGTTTTATGGCAGTGGTGCGATAGGCGGTGTGGTGAACGTGGTTGATGAACGCGTACCTACCGATCTGGCCACCCGTGCCGAATGGATGTTACAGCGTGAATCCGTGAATAATGAAAAGCTGGCAGCAGGTTCATTTGCCACAGGCGTAGGCAATGTCGGCTTATATGCAGATGGCTTCTGGCGCGACAGTGATGATTACCGCATTCCCGGAGCGGCTGAAGTTGCGGATCATGATCATGCTGAAGAACCAGCAGAGAATACCGGCCGGGTTGCCAATAGTGCTGCCACCGCAAAAGGGTTTACTTTGGGTAGCAGCTATCTGCTGGATAATGGCTATGTTGGTTTTTCCTATGGCAAGCTGAAGCGGGAATATGGGATCCCCGGCCATTCTCATGGCGATGGCGCTGAAGAAAGTGTATACGCTGATTTAGATCAGGATCGTTGGCAGATACTCAGCGAACTGAATCTGGATAACCCGGTGATTCAGGCCATCAATACAAAGCTGGCTTATACCGATTATCAGCATCAGGAAATTGAAAATGGGGTGGTGGGGACTACGTTTAAAAACAAAAGTCAGGAAGCCCGTATCGAATTACTGCACCGGCCTTTCGATCACTGGCTCGGAGGGATAAGCCTGCACTACAAATTCAGCGATTTTGAGGCCATTGGTGCCGAAGCTTTCACCCCGCCTTCAGAGAGCCGCATGCTGGCGCTGGGCTGGATAGAGGAACGCCATTTCGGACCGTGGTTGCTGCAACTGGGTGCCCGGATAGAGAAAGTAACCATTGAGGCATCGGATGTTTTATTGCCTGAACTGGAAGCGCACGGCCATGACGGTGATACAGATGATGGACATCACCATGATGAACCGTCGCTGATCCGGGTGTTTGACGTTAAACACAGCTTCAAGCCTTACAGCCTGTCTGCCGGAACAGTATGGGATTTTGCCGAAGGTTATAACATTGGTGTGTCGGTATCCCGTTCGCAACGTGCTCCGTCAGCATCTGAGCTGTTATCGTTCGGGCCGCATATCGGTACTGCATCTTACGAAATCGGTGCACTGTTTGCCCTTAATGAAGACGGTGATAGTTTTACGCTGAACCATAACCCGATAAAAATGGAAATTGCCAATAACCTGGATCTGACATTCCGTAAATTCAGTGGCGATTTCGGTCTGGTATTTAATCTGTTCTATAACAAGGTTCAGAATTACTACTACCAGCAGAATACCGGCCTGTTCGCCGAAAGTGGTCATGCCCATGATCATGGCGACGGCGACGGGCACGACCATGATGCGGAATTGCCGGTGTATCTGTTTCAGGCTGCAGATGTCACCTTGCAGGGAGCTGAGTCGCAGTTTATCTGGCAGATTACCGAGCCTTATAAGCTGACCTTACAGGCAGACTATATCCGGGCCAAACTGGACAACGGCGGTGATTTACCCCGGACTCCGCCATTACGTATTGCCGCTGAGTTTGCCTATACCGCCGATAATATCGCCGCCGATCTCCGGGTTACCCGTTATTTTAAACAGGATAAAACCGCAGAGCTGGAAACTGCAACGGCAAGTTATACCCTGCTGGATGCCAATATCAGTTACTTCTTCGATTTAGGCCCGCAGGAGCTGGCGGTATACCTGAAAGGCCAGAACCTGACTGATGAAGAAGTCAGGGTTCATACCTCTTTCCTGAAAGACATTACACCACTACCCGGACGCTCTGTTGCTGTAGGGATCCGGGGCCGTTTCTGATTATTTGCCGGAGCTGCACTGCGATGCTCCGGCGGTTTATTTCACAAGGAGAATTTATGTTTCAGCCAAAACTGAGTGTGCTTGCCAGCGTGCTGGTCAGCAGTATGTTGCTGATGGCCTGTAATGACAGCTCAACCACCATTGTTGAGAAAGACCCGATAGTGGATGACGGAGACCATGATCACGATCATGGCACAGCATCTGCCGGACGGCTGGTTATTGCTGATAAAGACAGTACCGTAGTCAGCGTATATGAACTGGAAGATTACAGCCTGTTACAGCAATTTACCCTGACCAACACCGTATCTGCTTTGTATGCTTCTCCGGCAAACCGTTATGCGCTGGCCGTACAGCGTACAGACGATCAGGTAGAGTTTATTGATGGCGGCCAGTATCTGGAGGCACACGGCGATCATTTTCACACTATCAATGATGCACCTTCAGTTGCCAGCTTTGCCTTTAATGGCAGCCGGCCAACCCATGTTACCGTGACAGATACTCAACTGGCGATTTTCTTCGATGGTGTCAGTGGTACACCGGCATCGGCTGCGGTTATTACCGAGCATGATATTTCAGCTAACAGCAGCAATTATCCACAGCAGGTATTTACCGCCAATATGCATGGTGCAGCCCAGGCCAGGGGCGAGTTCATGATTGCCACCGTGTATGATACTACAGCTGCCGCAGTACAGCAGGTGGCGTTGTATCATGCACATGGTGATCATTTCCATGAAGAGGAAGTCTTTGCTACTGTTTGTCCCGGACTGCATGGTAGCAGCCAGAATGAACACTTTATCAGCTTCGGTTGTAACGACGGTGTGCTGCTGATAGAGCAGGATGGCACCACCTTTACTGACAGTAAAATTGCTTATACCAGCAGAATCAGTACCCTGAAAGGGCATGAAGATGCAGATCACTTTATTGGCTATAACAGTACCAGTAACAGTTTGTTTGCCATTCACCCTGAAGATGCTGAAATTGAGGTCGTTGACTGGCAACCGGGCACGGCTACCAAAGTGGTGGGCAGCAGCTTTGCCGATCATGGTGAGAAATTTGTCATAGTGGATGACCTGGGCTATCTGACCATACTGAATTACCACGGGCACAGCCATGCCAGTGCAGCCACAGAGCCTTTTGAGGTTGCCGCAAAATTGCAGCTGACCACAGCTGATGTTACTGCGATGCCGGCAGGCAGTAATTTTGAGCTGGCAGTATCCGCCGCCAGTGATGAAGTTTATATACTGAATCCGTTAGATCGTTCGGTACTGACAGTCGATCTGACGGCAGGTGAAGTAGTGAATAAGCTGGAGCTGGATTTTCTGCCCTTTAAACTGGTATGGCTGGGAATTGCCGGTGAGGAAGAACACGATCACGACCATGATCATTAAGCGCAGGGAACAGCTTTTTATATAATGAAAAACGCCGGGCATTCCCGGCGTTTTTATTAAGAGGGTTTTAACCTGTTACCACATCAGAAATCGGCTCTGATCCCCAGGCTGATACGGCGGCCTGAGAATTCATTCATTACCGGGAATAATGAACTGATGGTATAACCTGTTGTTTCTTCGTCGGTAATATTAATACCTTTCAGGCTGATTTTGATATTGTCGGTTATTTTATAACCGATAGAAATATCAGTCTGGCCATAGGCATCACGGTATACCGGATACATATTCAGGTGAATATATTCTACGTACTTATCTTTGTAGTTATAAGACACTCTGGCATCAAAGCGGTCATTCTCATAATACAATGTAAAGTTATAGGTTTTATCAGCCAGCCCTTCCGGCGGTGTCGGAATATCCAGCTCGGAAGCGCCGGTTAAGGTGTTATCCAGCATGGTGTAGTTGGCGTTGATACCAAAGCCGTCCAGTGACGGATGCAGCATGTTCAGTGGTAACTGGGCAATCAGTTCCAGCCCGGTAACTTTGTAAGAGCCATCGGCGTTAACCGGCTGGAAAACGTCAAAGTCGTAATAGCCATCTAAAGTACCGTTAGCGTTACGTTTTTCAACATCTCTTACTACACCGGTCAGTTCTTCGCGAACCACACCTTCAATTTCTTTCCAGAAATAAGAGGCAGCCAGAATACCGCCGCTTTCCAGATACCATTCAATACCGGTTTCCCACTGTTTGGCAGACGTTGGTTTCAGATCCGGGTTACCATCCTTGAAACGGAACTCGTTCCAGCTGACAGAGCGTTTATAGGCAATATCGGTCAGCGCCGGGCGCATCAGGGTTTCTGAAGCTGCGGCACGGAGTATCACGCCGTCTGCCAGTTCAACGGTCATATTCAGGCTGGGCAGTACATCGGTATAGCTGCCTTTTTTCGAGACAGGTTCGTCGGTGTAGCCGGTGGAGCCATCTTCATTTTGTACCTGGTGATAACCGAAAGACAGTACTGAGGTATCTACCGCCCGTATACCGGCATTCAGTGATACCGGCAGCCCGGCCAGGTCAAAATCCAGGTTAGCCATAGCGTACAGGCTCAGCACTTCTTCATCTACCCGGTAATACTGATCGTCCTGGAACGGTGTGCTAAAGCCATCATAGCGGAAGGTGCTTCTGGCATAATCATTGGATATCTGCATCCAGTTCAGGTCTCTGGGTTTATAAGCACTGCCGGATACAATATCGGTTACCCACTGCAGGTCGCTGTCTGCCAGAGTACGGACATTCACCCAGGAGCTGTCTCCTGCGGTAGGGCCCTGGATCTTGGTGGCACCAAAGTTACGTTCCTTGGACTTATCGGTATAACGCACCCCGAATTGTACGCTGGTCAGCGCCGGCATAAAGGACAGTTCCAGTGCCTTTTTAAAATCCAGCTGGGCAGCATATTTATCGTCGGTTACTTTTTCCAGTTCGGTTTCATAAGCTTCGAACAGGTAACTGTCCGGTGCATTATACATATCGATGGTAGCCGGGTTATTGCTGGGGATCGTCTCACCGCCATTGGCTGTCCAGCGGGTACGTGAAGGTGCAAAGGCCACGTGCTTCAGGTTGGCGTAATCAATAGTTTTTTCTGCACCGGAGTAACCGAGCAAGGCGTTGATATCCCAGCCGTTGACCTGCCAGTCTAATGTCAGGCTGTATTGGGTGAAGTCGGTATCGTTAATCCGCTCTTTACTGAGGAATTCATGCTGGGTGGCAGTATAAGATACGTCAGTCAGCACCACGATGCCGTATTCGGCCAGAGTGGCTGCATCATAGGCATGAATGGTTTCCAGTGTACTGATGCTGGAAGCAGAATAGGCAGCGGCATCATATTCGTCTTCAACGGCCTTATATCCGCCAAGCATGGCATCAAAGGTCAGGCTGAAAGTATTGCTGGGTTTGTATTGTAATGCAGCGGTAGCGCCCCATTTATCCTGATCATTGAGGTAAACCCGGTCACCCACTTTATCCTGAAAGATGATCCGGCTGGTTTCGTTTTTATCAGAGCGGTCCTGCACGATTATACCGGCATCTCTTTCCAGCACTTCGGCTGCGCCGTCTGAACGTGGCCCTGTTGCTTCCAGGAAGCGCCCCATCGGCCGGAAGTTGATACCGGAGTTAGAATCTGTTCTGTTGGTACGCTGTGCTTTGGAAAAAGACACCAGTGCGCCCCAGTCACCAAAGGTGTCACTGGCCAGAAAAGAGAATTTCGGATCGATTTCTTCTGAAATAGAGTTATGTGCGCCTTCAGCGGACAAAATCAGTTTCCGCTCGCTGTAGTCAAATGGCCGGGCAGTGGTAATCATAACCGAACCGGCAATACCACCTTCTTCATCTGCCGCAGTAGGTGATTTTTGCACGGTAACGCTCTGGATAATTTCAGAGGCAAAAATATCAAATTCAACATCGCGGCCACCGCTGCCTGAGGCAGTTGCCAGATTGTTGATTGACACATGGGTGAATTCTGTCGGCAGACTGCGTACATTCACTTTGCTGCCCAGGCCCTTGTTACGCTCAATGGTAACGCCCGGCATCCGTTGTAATGCTTCTGCCAGGTTCTGTTCCGGAAAGTCGGCAATATCCGTGGCGACCACAGAATCAGAAAACCCGATATTGGATTTTTTCAGATCAACCGCCCGTTCCAGACTGCGGCTGTAGCTGCCGGTAACGGCAATCACTTCAACCTGTTGTTCAGCTTCGCTGTTTTCCTGAGCTGAGGCTACGCCACCCAGTGCTGTTGCACCCAGAGCGCTGCCCAGTAACAGGCGTTTGATCAGATCAGTTAACCGGAGCTTTTTAAAGCTGAGAGAGTCTTGTTGCATTAAGTACATCATTGTGTTTATCCATCTGTAAACTACTCTATTACTGCAACAGCGCTGTGGCCGTCAGGGATACAGGCTGATTTACTAAATACCTGCTGCACCTCAGGCTACAGAAGTTACGTGATACTTTTATTTCGTGTTTCTTACGATCAGATGAATGATTTGCGACAGCGTAAAACAGCACCGTGCCCTGCTTGTATGGCAGCAGGGGCTGCTGCATAATTTGGTATTTCCTTCCTACACAGAAAAGTCCGGGGTTGATATGGCAATAGGAGCAGTGCTACCGCTTAAGGCGAGTGGTAGTTATGGAGTGGACGATTTAAACCGTACCAGTATTTTGTTTAAGTCACTGGAGCAATTTGCAGCACCGGATCTGTTCAGTGAGTTTTATGTAGTGGTTCCGGCGGCTGAGGTTGAACTGGTCAGCAAGGCTTTTGCCAGATGGCAGCATTTACCCATAACGGTTATTGCAGAAGATGAATTGCTGCCTGAGCTGAAAAACTATCCCAAAATGCGTGGCTGGCGTAAGCAGCAACTGGTTAAACTGGCGATTGCCAACCGGATGCAGAGCCGTTTTTATCTGACGTTTGATGCTGATGTGATCTGTCTGAAGCCGGTCAGCGAAGCGCAGCTGATTATCAACGACAAAGCGCTACTGCAATACGAGCAACGCGCCCAGCATCCTAAATGGTGGAAGTCTTCTGCCCGCTTACTGAATATCAGCCCCGATGTCGGAGATACGAGGATTGGTATGACTGTTACTCCGGCTATTATGGCCACCGATCTGAGTAAAGCCGTAATGAAAGAGCTGACACCTGCTAAAGCAGGAAAAAGCTGGGTTGATGCCATTTGTGAACTGCATGACTCTGCAAACCCCAAGAACTGGTGGATTGGCCGTTACCTGAAACTGAAATGGACAGAATATTCACTGTATTACTTATGTGCCCACAAACTGGGGTTGCTGGATAAATACCATGTCACTGCCGGTACGGCGGAGTTGCCGCAACGTCTGCTGGTACATGAATCGCATCCTTACGAAAGCTGGGATACTGATTACAGCTTCAGCCAGCGTTGCCCGGGATTATTTTGTGTCGTGGGCAGTAAGACGTTTTTGCCACCACAGGAAGTCTGGCAGAAAGTCGGGCCTTATATTGACCCGGCAATGACAGAGTTACCGGTTTAATTTTTCACGATCTGCTGCGCTTCGGCTCTGCTGCGTTAAGAACAGGCTTAAAATGCTCATTTACTTTATGTAAACTGCGCTTTTGCGCCTGTTTTTGCCTTGCATAACCTTTGCTCGCGAGATCGTGTACGGTTCTTAGCGGGATGATTGCTCAGCTTTTTGCTGAGCAATCATCGTTGCCAGGGCGGCATATTTATGAAAAGCATACTGGCTGAGGATAATCGCCATCAGAAAGCCACGCCAGCCATCAAGAAAACCGCCGCGCAGCAGGTATTGCTGGATAAAATCAGTAACAGAACGCACTACGGCAAATGCCAGAGAAGATTTTTTACCTTTGGCAAATTTATCTTCTGCGCCCAAACAGGCATATTTCAGATGTTTTTCCTGACAATGCTGATAACTGCGCCAGCTGTAATGAATAATCGCTGATTTCAGTACCCGGATTTTTTCTTCCGGCAATAACAATGTTTCATGTACCTGGCGGTTTTTAAAGCTGGCGCCGGTTTTCAGAAACAGTTTTCCCTGAGGTGAAGAATACCGGCCATGTTTCAGTAGCTTACCAAAGAAGTAGGTATGCCACGGCATTTTGATAAAATTGGCATCCAGCTCTGGTTCTGACAAAACCTTGTCTATTTCTGCTTTCAGTTCCGGTGTTACCACTTCATCAGCGTCGATAGTCAGTACCCAGTCATGCTGGCAGTAAGTCAGTGCCCGGTTGCGCTGCGGACCAAAACCCGGCCAGTCAGTGATATGAACTTCAGCAGTATATTTACGGGCCAGTTCAGCGGTGTTGTCCCTGCTGCCTGAGTCCAGCACAATTAATTGATCCACCCAGCCAGCTAAAGGCTGCAGGCATTGTTCAATACGATCTGCTTCATTACAGCAGATAACAAAACAGGAAATTTTGCGGGTTCTCATTTATCAGTCAGATCCATTAAAAGCGCGGCAGCTACTGTTAAGTCTGGCAGTATAACCAGAATAGAATACGGTGCAATTACAGGTATGAGAATTACCTGAAAACTAATCATAAAAAGCGCGGTTTATCAGAGTAATGGCGGTTCAGTGTTGTACAGGTTAAAATGACTGGCAGTGCATACCCGGATTTTCAGAGTTTATATATGACGGCAGGAAAACACTTACCTATCTTTATTATCAATCTCGACAGTTCCCCGGAACGTTATCAGTCTGCCAGTAAGCAATTAGCTGAGCTGGATTTATCTGCCGAGCGATTCAGTGGCGTATACGGAAAAAACCTGAGCGCAGAGCAGGTGGATGCCTGTTATGACCGCACTCTGAACAAAAGTAAGTTCAGAAGACCTTTATCACCGGGGGAAATCGGTTGTTATTTAAGCCATCGGGCACTCTGGCAGAAAATGGTCGATGACAATATTCCGGTAGCCGTTATTCTGGAAGACGATATTGAGATTAGTGCGGGTTTTGTGCAGGCACTGCAACAACTATCGCGCTTAAGTAACTGGGATATGATAAAGATATCAGATGACCGTAACGGGCAGGGAGAGCAGCGTCTGAAACTGGATGATACGTACACGCTGGTTAACTTCCGTAAGGTGCCTAACTGCACTACTGCTTATGCTATTACTTTGCAGGGGGCGAAAAAGCTGCTGAGCCGGAAAAAGTTCTTTCGTCCGGTGGATGTGGATTTGCAGTTCTATCCGGAGCTGGATTTTACGGTGTATTCGATATTACCCTATGTTGTCCGGTCTTCTCCCCGTTTTGTCAGTGAAATTAATGCCATGAGTGGCGGCACCCGTAAAGGCGGAACCACCTTCTGGCGTAATCTGCGTTATCGTCTGCAACTGGCCAGCATCCGCAAACGGTATTTATCAGGAGATTTATCAGGAATAACTTTTTCAGATTAAATAGTTATTAGTTTAAGTATTGTAGATTTTATTTTTTCAATTTTTTGTTAC
>JARXRR010000048.1:0-28705 GCA_033792355.1 Chromatiaceae bacterium AAb-1 | reverse complement strand
TTGCTAACCTTCATTTTAAAAAACTCCCCCCAGGCAGTTTTTTTATGGCACAAGTTAAAAGAAAAATATCAATGCCTTACTTACAACAACATAAATGATTTTAAGTTAAGTAACTATAAAAAAAATCTCTGCACTCATTGTTACAGATGAAAGTAACTTTATTTCAGGGCAGCAGATATTAGCAGGGCAAAATCAAACCGCTATTATTATTAACCTGAGCACCACAACCTTTAAAATAATCGGTCAGCTGGCAGATGCTCCGGTAGAACAATTTATTCAGCTTTGTCAGGAAATGCTACTCTCTTTAACCTTTCCCGGGCAGGAAAACGCCGGCCAAACAGTTAAAAGGTGGCCCTTACTGCAACCAGATAGAACACCGCAAAGCCTGGTGGCAAGAACCTGTGATTATATACTCTTACACTTAGCGCTGCCCCTTACGATCAGCTCAATCAGCAAGGCAATGCATACCAACCGTAACAGCTTATCGAAGGCTTTCAGGCAAGAACTGAACATTGGTGTTTCTGAATGGTTGAGAAAACAAAGAATGGAAAAAGCCAGACAATTGTTAGTCAGTACAAATTTAAGTATTCAGGAAATATCCATCCAATTGGGTTATCCCGTGCAGGCTAATTTCTCTACCTCATTTAAAAACCAGTTTAATCAAAGCCCAATACAAATCAGACGAAGTATAAATAATGCTTAGCCGGCATAATAACAGGTCAAATACAGCCATTTTTTTCTGCAGCTGGCCGAATACATCCAGACAACAAGCCAGTTGCAGCATAACTCTTGATACAACCGGAGCTGTGGCCTGCCATGAGGTTATTGCGGGCAGGCATTCTGTCCGCAGATATCCCGCCCTGAGCTTTTTAATATGATTGGCACGTATTTGGCTTCACTCCATCTTACTGTGATTGATACCAACCAGAGGCGGCTATGCAACCAGATCCAATACCGTTTATCCTTTTAATCAAAGAATGCCCGGCGCCAGAAGCCAGTAAACAGGCGCTGAGAGACTGGCTTAACCTTGCGGCCCTGCTTAATACCCAGCTACATGGCCGGGCGGTATCCGAAAGTTTAATCCGCCAGTTAAAGTGTGCATTTACCAGGATAATGCAATCTGTTGCAGATCTGGGCAGCATTCCTGAAAACAAAGAACACAGTCAGCAGTTATTTACACAAGTCAGTGATTTTTATGTATGGCTGAACACTCTGTCAGGTAGTGCTGCACAACAGATAGAAGAGCAATGGCAAAAACAACTCCCTGATATCACACCATCGCTGTATTTATGTGAAGACGTAATGGCATTCAGTGCAACCGGGCAAAGCGAAGCTATCCAGGCCGGAGCTATTCCGGCTGAGCCCATCTCTGGCAGTCCTGTCGCCGGCACGGTTCCTCTCAGCCAGACCATCTCAACGCTATACAGTAAGTACGACTAGCCGGAGAGCCTTTATGAATACTGAAACCAATAACAAGCTTAACTTCCTAACACTACATGCCCTGCTACGCGAAGTGATGGCATTTGCTGTAAATAACAGTTACCAGACGCCTGAGCCAGTACCAGAACAACTGTCTGAGTTTGAACAGGCAATGCAGGAATTATTTATGTTATCTGAGCATATCAATTTATTACCTGACTCTTCTCCAGGGGAACATTTGGAGCGGGTGGCCTGCTTATACCTTACCACTCAGCATGGGCTGTTTGACTTATTGTATATTTGCCCGGCAGCAGCAGATACCAAGCACTGGTTTGACTTTCAGGAAGAATATAACGTCAGAAAAAAGCAAACTGAAGACCTCAGCCAGTTAATTATCTGGCATCAGCAGTTTTATAAAAATGTACTGACTCTGTTTCCGAATCTTCCGATCCCATTTCCGGACGGGTCTGCATCTGTTTCAGATACCACAACCCCAGAAGCAGCACAACTCACAACTGATGAGCGCCAGATAAGTCATGATCCACTTCCTGACGTAATTGTTTAGACGGCGATGTCGCAGCACAACTCATCCGTGATTCCGGTTTTCGACCGCTTCGGTTGGTACTGGCAACCTGCCAGGTGGTTAGAGGGTATGTCACCTCAGGATGCTATTGATGCCACCCGGCAGGCAATTGATATTCAGCAACAGGAAAAAGCGTTAAAACAGCAGGCAGCAGCACAGGAAAGAAAAGCCGGGGCTATTCGGGCAGCAGAACAAAAGATGCTCGATTCCCTGTTTAATGATTGATGTTTTTTCAGATTTAACGAGGAAATATCCGGAGGTATACCGGTTTAATCTGTCGGCATACCTCCGGAGAATCTGCAATATACAGAGCTAATCTTTACTGGCTCAGATGTATTAGCTCAGGCCAGTATCAGGTTTATTCAGACACATCCGGTGGCGATAAGAAGTAATTAAATATTTGAGCAGGTAACGTATTAACAGCTGTGTGAGCAGCGGCTACCGGCTTGCCGCCAAAGGCTTTTGCAACTGGCTGTTCTTCCGAGCCGTAACTCAGGCGTGTAGTATTCACCAGCCCGCTGAAGTGCTCACCCATAACCGGATTTTGTAACCACTTTGCATATGCCACTCCCATTGCAACCATATTTACCGTATTCTGATTTCTGAGTGCATCCACCTCGTTTTGTGCTGCCAGCGCAATTGACTGAGCAACCGAAGCCGCAGCCGCCTCTTCCGCCGTTAATCCTAATTTGGATGATGGCGCGTCAGAATTTGTTTTTTTCTCAGACATATTGCTCTCTCATTTATTAATGATGCCAGTGTCGTAGTGGTTCCGGAATCAGCCGTTACCAGAGCTATTTCTGGGCTGGTTTCTGCATCCGCATCTGGATATGCGCTAAAAAATCAATCATCTCACTCAGACCATCCGCATCAATAGTTGAAACCAGCAGATGACTCTCTTTCATTGTACCCAAATGATTCTGCTGCACTGCCAGTGTCAGCACATTCTGTTGCTGGTTGTAGCAAATCGACCAGTCTCCGGGAGAAACTTTGTCAACCGGATCGAAAGGTGCTTTTATACAATTAGAAATATTTCGCGACTGCGGCATAGAAGACATCGTTAATCTCCTGAGTTAATGACTCAATTTATCTATGAGCTTAAAATTTTGTTACATGCCTGCACCATTGCTGAATTAGCCAGTGTCTGAGATGCATACTGATTCGCTGTATTGTTCAGCATCGATAGTGTGGTCGCATTAACCAGCCCGCCCAGAGACAATGTTTGTAATGTATCGTTGCTCTGACTCTGCACCTCATCGTTAATGGCGGTTGAGTCCTGGATATAATTGGTTTCAGACATCGTTTTACTCCTCTTTAAATTATGATTCTCTTAACACAGGCAGCACACTGCACCACGCCCTGACAGAAAAGCTCTTGAAAAACACCCGCCGGGGGCGTTTCCCAAAGAGCCGCAACAGCCTTACTTATTCTGGGCAAACAATTTGGTCACACCCAAAGTAGTAGCCGCCTGATAAGCGACATTAGCCTGCTGTTGCGCATACACGGCATTGGCAGCGGCCATAGCAACTGAATTACCAATAGTCTGATACAAACTGCCCATCGCCATAGCCGGCGCTTCGGCCAGAACTTTGGTGTTGGCAATAGTTACAGCATCAACAATTGCCCCATTTACTGCGCTCGGTTGAGTTGTACTACTCATAATATTCTCCTTATTAAGCTAAAAAGTACGGATTACTTGTTATCAGCAAATAACTTGGTCACACCAAGCGTACTGGCGGCCTGGTAGCCGACGTTAGCCTGCTGTTGGGCATACACTGCGTTTGCTGCCGCCATCGCTACTGAGTTACCGATAGTCTGGTATAAACTGCCCATTGCCATAGCCGGTGCTTCGGCCAGAACTTTGGTGTTAGTGGTGGCCACTGCATCGACAATCGCGCCGTTTACTGCCTGTGGCTGAGCTGGAGTACTTGACATAATTGGATCTCCTGAAGTGACTTTCGTCTACTTACTATTGGTTGAATAATTAATTACCCTTTGTTCTGACTGAACAACTCAGTAATACCTAAGGTACCGGCTGACTGCGACGTCACCCAGCCCTGCTGTTGGGCATAAACGGCATTTGCCGCTGCCATTGCCACAGAGTTGCCGATAGTCTGATACAAACTGCCCATCGCCATAGCCGGAGCAACTGCCCCAACTGAAGCATTAGTACCCGCTACCGCATCAATTACCGCTCCGTTTACTTCGCCTGGTTGTGACATGAGCTAACCTCCCATTTGACTATTGTGAAATTTCAAAAGCCTAAGCGTTTTGTGAGAATAGTTTGGTTACACCAAGCGTAGTTGCAGCCTGATAGGCAACATTTGCCTGTTGCTGTGCATATACGGCATTGGCAGCAGCCATAGCAACAGAGTTACCGATGGTTTGATACAAACTGCCCATCGCCATCGCCGGGGCTTCGGCCAGTACTTTTGTATTAGTAATCGTGACAGAATCTACTACCGCTCCATTCACAAGTTGTGCACTCGACATAATGAATCTCCACTGTTTATTTGTGTGTAGTACTTTGTTTTCGAATCCATGCTTCAGGACTCTGCACCTGATATTGCATTGGGCGTGCCAAATAAAAACAAAATACCAACACAATAACAACATTATGTTTTTATTGTATTTTCCAGTTTATTCTTAATAAAGAAATGCTTCAGCTTTAAACCCCGATGGCGTAATTCATCCATATAAAAAAACACACAGGTCTAATTCGTCTATTGCAGCACAGCAGGAAGTACTGACGTTTCAGGATTGAGTTTTTGCCCTGACAACGCGTTAATCGCAAAGCATCAGCGGCTTTTAAGATCAGAGTAAACGAAAAAACCTGGCGGGCAGAGGCAAACCAACAATCAATGGGCCGGCAGGGGCCTCTTTAAATTTCTGGCGTTTAAATATTGCAGCTAAATTAGGGTTGGTCAGGGTCGATACCATCCCGGTACTGGCTGTAGCTCTGGCTACACACCCAATATTTGTGAGAGTTTCAGCAATCAGGGAATCAACATAAGCCATCGCTTTTTGCGGGCACAGCGGAGTAAATAACCCAAAGGTGTCCGGTAAGATATTCAGATAACTGATATAAATGGCAGATTGCCAGCTGATGATAACCAGCTCGGAGCAAATCGTGTTATTGGGAAGCACTAATCGTTGCCAATAAAGCGGGACATCTGGCAGCGCAATATTCTGCGCGTTCGCTGTTTTCAACGGTTCAGTGACTTTTTTCAGCGGGAACTGAAACGGGTTCAGGCAGTAGCTTAACAGATCCTGATAGATCCGCGGACGCTGCTGTTGCAAAGTACTCACGCTATCTTCAATGATGCTGACCAGTTTAACGCTTAAATCTTCCTCCAAACGTTTTTCAGGCAGCAAGCCAGCATCCGTAAGGTAAGCCATTACTATTACCGGTTATTGTAGTGAGAAAGTGGTTTTAAAATGCGTTCCGGGCATACATTTCCCGGACAGCCTGTAATTCTGCCGCTCCTTCATTATCCGCTGCGCTCTGGTTATCCGGCGAGCACGGGGGTTCGCTCACAGCATCAGGATCTGCCCTGAATAACTTTTCCTGCCGGGCAAACAGCTGATTCACATCTATGGCGTATATGGCGTAGCTTTCAGGCTTCGGTGTCACATTAACACCAATAACATTGGGAAATGCCATCTGCACAGGCTGTACTGCCTGCTGCATAGCAAACACTGACATAGCCTGCCACAGTAAATCATTACCCTGCTCAATCACCTGCCGTGTCAGCTTATCCTCATTTGCATTTGTCATGTTCTGTCCCCCAACCAGAGCTGATTAACGTTAAATCTGCTACATCATTCTTTGCCTTTGCTAAATTCCTGCCAATTATCACAGCTAAGCTTTAGCACTATGAAAAACCAGGCTGAGCGGCACCACACGCTGATATCCGGATTTGCCCCATGTTATTTTCTGCTGGCCGATACTGACCATTACGGTTTAACAAGGCGGAGAAAAACGGCCTGCAACCTTAAACATGCCCTGCTCAGTCAGGCTTTAAGTCCTGTAACACTTTAGCGCCTGTTTCGCCAACTTTTGCCAGGTTCTCTACCGCAAACGTAATGGTCTGAGTGGCATTTTCAATAATGTCTTTGTATTGAGTCATCGTCGGGTTTGCCAGCCAGCTGGCGGAAGCGACACCGATAACGGTGGTTTCAATCGTATTGATGTTTCTCATCAGATCAACCGCACTTTGCACCGCCAAAGCGATAGACTGGTTAATCTGTGGCTGAACCAGTTCCTGAGCCGTGCTGGGTTTATTCCCGGTATCACTCATCGTCCTGTTCCCGTTGTTTCATGTCTTTTTCAACCTGCTGCTGGAACGCATCCATATATTGCACTGACATCTTTGGCTGATTCAAATCCGGTGATAATACGTTTACAGATTCCAGCGCCTGCATATAGAGCGTGTCTGACTCCAGTATTTCTATTGGCAATTTGCCATTTGCAGAAACCGGTTTTTCCAGATCGGCCAACTGGGCCTCCATCTGATGATAATTTTGCCGGGCTTTTTGTTGTTCAGTTTTAAGCGCGCCTTTTAATTCCTTACTGGCATCGATAAATTCCTGAAACGCTTTCAGTTGCTGAGCTTCAAAGGTATTGGTCTGTTCAACCATTTCAGAAATAGATACACTCACTCTGCGGCTCCGGTGCTGTTAACTTTTCTGGCAATATTGTGCCATCTGCTGTTGCAAAGTCTGGCGCATTAACTCAAACTGCTCCCGCATTTGCTTCAGGTATGCCGTATGCCCGCCCTGCAGATTACTTTGCAGTCCCTGCAGGAATAGTGCGTTGGCTTGCACCACCCAGTCAGGAGAAATGCTGCCGGCAATGTTGGGGTCGATATAAAAAGGCGGTGCCGGTTTTTCAGTATCCACGGTCGGCCCGTCAAATTCAGCCCTTTCAGATGTGGCAGTGCTCTCATCATTCAATATTTCCTGCATTGAATAACATTCGTAATCACCCTGGGCATTTCTGCCTGCCTCAAATATCAGTACCGGCCGTGTCACCATAACGTTCTCCCGATATCATTACTTAATCAGTACCAGGAATATCCAGACTGTTTTGCATGGTGGCATTAATACGTTCGAGCAATGTATCTAAATGCGCCATATTATGCTGCTGTAGCCTGGTAACGTCTTCTAATGGTACTTTTGATTCAGGTGCTTTATTAACATCATTAATAACCTCAGACTCCTGCCCTGATGCTGTTTGAGCCACTTCTGCACCCGTATTGTTATTCTGGTTTTGCAATTGCTGTACCATTTCCTGCAGTCTGGCTTTCTGCTCTGACAGCAGCTGCTTTAACATCTTGTCGGAATCGGCCCGTAACTGACTTGCCTGCTGCTGCACTGCGGCCGCAATTACGTCGTTATCGGCATTCATCTGCCCAGTGGGGGCCATAAGTTGTTTTTGTTGCTCTTTATTCATATCTTTATTCATAGCATCACCTCATGGCCTGAATCTGGGCCAGCCTGCGCTCTACCACTTTGCGGTGCACCCCCAGTAATCTGGCGGCTTCGGTTTTATTGCCGTTGCTTCTTTCTACTGCCTGCTCTATCAGCGCATCATGAATCGTTTTCAGTTTGTTGCTGACCGGCATCTCAATAATTTCCTGGGCAACCCTTACGGCCCAATCCACATGCTCACGGCACATGGATAACTGCCGGATGCTCTCTGCTGTCACTTCCGGCCCGTCAGCCAGCACCGCCAGTTTATCCACCGTATTTTTCAGCTGCCGGATATTACCGGGCCAGTCAGAAAGCTGCAGTAATTTAAGCGCGCAGGGGCTGAACCGGATACGATTTGAACTGCGGGCAAAATACTTCGCTAACAGGGCAATATCATCCCGGCGCTGGTGCAATGCCGGAATAGTGATTTCAAACAGATTTACCCGATACCAGAGGTCTTCGCGAAACAAACGTTGCCCAACCTGCTGCGCCAGATTGACATGAGAAGCACTGATAATCCGGCCGCTAAAATCCTGCGCTTCACTGCTGCCGATACGGCTGAACTGCCGGCTTTCCAGTACACGTAGCAACTTAGCCTGATGTACCAGAGGTAGCTCTGCAATTTCATCCAGAAACAAAGTGCCGTGACTGGCCTGATAAAAAAAGCCCTGCTGCTTTTTATCCGCACCGGTAAACGCCCCTCTTTCATGCCCAAAAAACAAAGATTCAAATAAGTTTTCAGGAATGGCCCCGCAATTAACACTAACGATGTTACCCGGCCTGCCACTAAGCTGATGAATGGCATTAGCGAACAGTTCCTTACCGGTGCCGGTTTCACCGTGCAAAAATACCGCACCATCACTCACCGCTATCTTGGACAAATACTCAGCTAGTTTTTTCATCCCCGGGTTTTGGCTAATCACGCCGGGCAACACCTCTGAAAATATGGGCGTAAAATCATTTACTGAATTCACTCTGGACACTCCATTGCCAAATAAAAATGATGTTATCGCTATTAGCATTTGCTGCGCTTTTGAATTCGTCCTTATTTTTTTTGAATTTGTCACTTAATCAGATAAAACACGTCAGGAACACCAGCCGGAATCATCCAAAGCACGCTTTAACATGGACGCTGCCAACCAGCAGTAATCACCATGATATGTGCTAACCGGCAGCGACAAATATTCAGGCCCTGCACCACAAGCAGCAAAAATTCAGTAACAATCTGAAAATAAAAAACTTTAAGAAAAACAGCATTTATCTGCCTGCCAGAAATCACCGTATGGCCTGGTTTTTGAATTAACTCATCCGATAACGAAATCCCCTGTAACTTCAAACGCAGCTGTTGATCATGGAGAATTAAAATGAGCGAAAATAAATACTTATGCAGCCCTAATAGCGATATGAACATCTTGTTTGACAATGTGTTTGGGGCAAACTTTACCCGTGCGGTTATCAGCGGGGAAACGCCTGAAAACGACAAATGGGTGCAGCCATTTTTTAGCAACCGGACTGATGCGCTCATTTTTCAGGACATTCTGATCAGCCGGCTGTCAATTGATGAAACCCCCACGGAGAAACTGGAAACACAGCTTATGACCGGCGATATGTACTATGCCATTTCTTTGGCTGTCTTACTGAAACTCCGGCAGGAAGTTGAGCTGTTCTTACGAAGCACGGCACAGAGTATGAAAGTAGATGGCGACAGCACCGTGTTAGCGTTATGTGGTTTAGGTTCGGCCGGGGTAGCGCGGTTGTACAACTCGTTTGGTCAATATATGACACCGGAGCAAATAGCCGGGTATCTGAACCAACTGGAGATTACAAAGCCAGCCACATTACAGCTTTACATCACCAGCAATGCCAGTGCCGCACAATGTAACTATACCTTCGAAAATATGGAGCAACTGCATGGACAGTTTGCATCAAACTTACGCAGCAACAACAGTATTCTGGGTAGTCTGGTCGGCACAAAGGGGAGTTTGGCGGCAGAAGTATATAAAGCATTAAATGATAGCAAGCAGGCTTCGCAGCATGACTTCTCCGGCACAGATGTATACGGATACCTTTTCCCCTATCTGACCCAGGGTACCGAAGCCTACGGTATTGATGAAAGCGGTAAAGGCCTGAGCAAGTGGAAAACCCTGAGTATGGCAGCGCTGGCTACGGTGTACACCAAAAATAAAGAGTACTACCAGCAGGTTCCGGTTCGTCGCAGTTTAACCAAAGTAAAAATAACCGGTATTTAGCAAAGTAATATTAATTCCTTAGCAAGGTGAACCCAATGAGTAACTCAGGAAACAACGGTCGTTATCCGCTACATAATCAACAGTATTATTCAGATGACCCCAAATCACGTCTGAAGAAATTTTTAAGTAATGTGAATAGCCTGGGAGTTGGCAGCAATGCTTTACTGGACGCCTTAATGTCATATTTAGAAATACAGCGGAAGTTTCTTTATCCTCCGGCATCCTTTCTTGCCCCTGCAATGATTTTTAAGACTGGCGGCCATGCCTATCTGTATATCAAAGTTACCCAGACCGCAGGCATTGCCGCATTAGCTGGTATGGGATATGCCATCAGCGACATGTATAACAATGGTATCAATCGCAGTAATGCTTTAACCCTGTCTGGCAATAGTTTTTTCCTGGCAGAATCCGTTATGCTCTCCCGGGCGATGTTTTTCGCCCACAATCTGCATAAGTTCCACCGGTTTGGCATGATCGGGGCCGGTTTAGGAGGTATTGCCGATGGTATCAAAGCAACGAATTACTGGCTGGATAAAGACTATAAAAGTGCCGCTATGTATGGAGCGCTAAGTATCGGTAATGTCGGTATGATGTTATTTGCGAATCATCATAGAGGAGCGATGCAGAATTTTTTATGGCACGGATTCAGACGTATGCCGCCTTACCACTTTTTAATGGCTGGTTTCGCTATATGGGGATACAAAAATTTATACGGGTAAGGACTTCTGCTGCTTCTGAAACCAGCAATACACTCTGTCAGTGTTGTTGGTTTTGTCACCGGCATGGCAACCCTGAAATGCCACCAACAGAATGCGGGCAACGCTATTGCAAGATAATGCCTGAACGCATCGCATCAAGTAACCAACCTAAATGCTGATAGTGATCCCCGCTATCCCTGGGGTCTCCCAGATAATAAAACACCTCGGCTTCCGATGGTGGCAACGCTTTAAATGGTAAACGTTCAAATCCCAGTTTGGCAATGGCTTTATTGGAGGCAATGTTGTAATCAAATACCTTGGCATAACAGCTTTCCATACCCAGATAACACCGGCCAATACGCATTAATATCTCAACCGCTGTGGGGCCTAATCCCATTCCCTGAAAGTCGGTTCCCAACCAATAATAAAAAAAACCAAGACCATTAAAAACCTGCAAGCTCACTGAGCCAATAAAGCCATAAGCTTGGTGTATTACTGCAAATAAAGAACGCTCTTTTTCCTGCTGGCAACAATAAAGCCAGTGCATCCAGTGCTGTGCAGAAGGAAATCCGGGTAGACTGCACAATTCAGCAATGCTTGAATCAGCATATTGCCACCCAAAATCCGCTACATGATGAAAATGCACAGGTGTTAAACTTACCGGTCCGTTTGTCAGTTCAGCCAAAGGGTACGGCATATTTTTCACAGTTTGCTCAAGTTCTTGCTTTGCTATTACCAACCCCATATCGCAGGCCTGAGACTGCAATGCAATGTCAACTCTGGCAAGGGCCCTGTCAAACCGCCCCATTTGAATCTCAGCCTGCGCTATCTCAATAGCAGAAGCTTGCCACAAACCAAGCTCCTGTAAACGTAACAACGCTGGCCAGTCACATAAATACCGGGCAAGAGAGACTAGCCGCTCAATGTCATCAACAGAAAATAGCTGATCTGAACAAGCCAGAATACGGCGCATGGCTAACAGAATATCCTTACGATGCTGATACTGAATATGCTCTGGTTTAAGCTGACAAATCTGCTGTAGTGACAAATTTCCCAATCTATTATTTCTGCCATTAAGCAGAGTATTATCAGATACTTCTTGTGCTGTTGCGTTTAAACCTGACGAAACCATTGTTCATCCCTTTTCAACCGGTAGCGATGTGCTTTGATATTTTTATCTCCAACATTCAAAGCAACCCATATGCCAACGTCAGACATTCCACCTGCCTATGCGTAAATACGGTTACCCTATGGCTAAACGATGCTATATGCCTTTCAGATATTGTTCTTAAACAGCCATTTCACCAACATACCTTGGTTCAAAACGACCATTAATCATTTGACATTCGAAAATCCATATATATTATTATTCATATATATGAAAAATCACATGAACAAGAAGCAACCCCTGATGTTTATCTGTACTGAAAACTCAGCCCGCTCACTGATAATGCTTGTACTGCTGTACGACAAAAAACACCGGGACGCCTGATGGAACCACTTGAATTTTTTAAACTGCTGTCGGATGAAACCCGCTTACAGTCGGTAATGCTGATTGCCCGGGAGGGTGAGCTGTGTGTCTGTGAACTGACCAGTGCCCTCAATGAAATCCAACCCAAAATCTCGCGCCATCTGGCGATGTTGCGTAAATCACAATTACTGCTGGATCGCCGGCAGGGTCAGTGGATTTTTTACCGGCTGAACCCGGACCTGCCAGAGTGGGCCAGGCAGAACATTACCCAGACGCTGCAACAAAACCCGCAGTTGATTGCACCACTGATGAAAAACCTTTGTGCTATGGGCGACAGGCCCATGCGTGCTGAAGCCTGCTGTGCCTGAATATATTTGCCGCACTGCCGCTTCAGATAAACAGAAGGATATGAAGATGACAATTAAAGTAGGTATTAATGGTTTTGGCCGTATCGGCCGGCTGGCGCTCAGAGTGGCATTTGACTGGCCGGAGCTGGAGTTTGTACAGATTAACGACCCGGCTGCCGATGCGGCAACCTTTGCGCATTTACTGAACTTTGATTCGGTACATGGCCGCTGGCACCATGAAGCTGGCTATGACAAAGATACCATCAGTATCAGGGGGAAACGTATCAGGGTAACAGGCAATAAGGCTATTGCTGATACAGACTGGTCAGATTGCGATGTGGTGATTGAAGCATCAGGCAAAATGAAAAGCGTTGCGCAGTTACAGGCTTATCTGGAGCAAGGCGTAAAACGCGTGGTGGTCAGCGCCCCGGTGAAAGAGCCGGGAGTACTGAATGTGGTAATGGGTGTGAATCATCAGTTGTTTGATGCCACAGAACACCGCATTGTTACGGCGGCAAGTTGTACCACTAATTGCCTGGCGCCGGTAGTAAAAGTAATTCACGAAGCGCTGGGTATTAAGCATGGTGCTATTACCACGATCCATGATTTAACCAATACTCAGTCTATTCTGGATACACCACATAAAGATTTACGTCGCGCCAGAGCCTGCGGGGCCAGCCTGATCCCCACCACAACCGGCTCTGCAACTGCCATAACCGAAATCTTCCCCGAACTGAAAGGCCGCCTTAACGGGCATGCCGTGCGGGTACCGCTGGCCAATGCTTCACTGACCGATTGTGTATTTGAAGTGGCAAAAGCCACTTCGGCAGCCGAAGTAAACATGCTGCTCAAAACAGCTGCCGAAGGAGAGCTGAAAGGCATTCTGGGTTATGAGGAACGCCCGCTGGTATCAGTGGATTATAAAACGGACCCACGTTCCAGCATTATTGATGCACTATCCACTATGGTAGTTAACGACACTCAGGTGAAGATCTATGCCTGGTACGATAATGAGTGGGGGTACGCCAACCGTACTGTAGAACTGGTAAAGCTCGTTGGCGGCGCCTGAAGATGTTTCCCCGGAATAATACTGCGGTTAATCAGTATCTGATAGTTACCGGTAACTACTGGGCATTTACCCTGACTGATGGTGCTTTGAGAATGCTGGTTGTGCTGCATTTTTACCAGCTTGGTTATACGCCTCTGGCGATTGCATCCTTATTTTTGTTTTATGAGTTTTTTGGGATTGTAACTAATCTAGTCGGTGGCTGGCTGGGAGCACGTATTGGCCTGAACAAAACCATGAATGCCGGTTTATTGCTGCAGATAGTGGCATTGAGTATGTTGCTGGTGCCTGCCGATATGCTGACGATATTCTGGGTAATGGCTGCTCAGGCAATGTCTGGTGTCGCCAAAGATCTCAACAAGATGAGTGCCAAAAGCTCAATTAAGCTGTTATTACCTGAGGATGCCACAGGAGCATTGTTCAGATGGGTTGCTATCCTGACCGGTTCAAAGAATGCCCTGAAAGGGGCGGGGTTCTTTCTCGGTGGCCTGTTGCTGTCTGTACTCGGGTTTCAGGGAGCTGTCGCAGTCATGGCTGCAACTTTATGTGTTGTCTGGCTGTGCAGTGTCATCCTGCTGAAAAAAGAGTTAGGTAAAAGTCACTTTAAACCAAAGTTTAAGCATCTGCTGTCGAAAAGCCCTGTGATTAACCGGCTTTCAGCAGCCCGTTTATTTCTGTTTGGTGCCAGAGACGTCTGGTTTGTCATTGCGCTACCACTGTATCTTTCCTCGCAATTCGGCTGGTCCCACAGTGAGGTAGGCAGTTTCCTGGCATTATGGGTTATCGGCTATGGCATAGTGCAGGCAGTTTCACCCGCGGTTACCGGCAGCAAATCCGGCCGCGAACCGGATGCCTCTTCGGCATTATTATGGGCAGTGTTGCTGTGCGGTATTCCATGGTTAATCAGCCTTGGTATGCTACACAGCAGTTATCCGTTGTGGGTGCTTATCGGGGGCCTGATGGTATTTGGTGCAGTATTTGCCATTAATTCATCGCTGCATAGTTATCTGATTGTCAGGGCAGCCGGCCGTGACGGAGTATCCCTTGACGTAGGATTTTACTATATGGCAAATGCCGCTGGCCGCTTACTGGGGACCGTGCTATCCGGCTGGGTATATCAGGCTTATGGCCTGCATGCCTGTTTATGGGTATCTTCTGCGCTGCTGCTGTGCACCGTACTGGCCAGTGTTAACCTTAAATACAACTGGCATAACTGAAAATAGCAGAGGTCAACATGCTATCACTTAAAAGAAACTGGGATATTTTTCTGGTTTTCCTGAAGCTGGGTCTGACCTCTTTCGGAGGACCGGTTGCCCATATCGGTTATTTCCGGGAAGAATTTGTCAGCAAAAGAAAATGGCTGACTGAACGGGATTACAGTGATTTGGTAGCCTTGTGTCAGTTTCTGCCCGGCCCGGCCAGCAGCCAGGTTGGTATGGCAATTGGTTTGTTCCGGGGCCATTATGCAGGTGCTGTGGCGGCCTGGCTCGGTTTTACCCTACCCTCAGCACTGTTACTGATACTGTTTGCACAGAGCCTGCATAGCTGGCAGGGTACGGTAACATCCGGCATGTTACATGGCCTGAAAATTGTCGCCGTAGCGGTGGTTGCCCAGGCGGTATGGGGAATGGCAAAGTCGCTGTGCACAGACAAAATCCGGATCAGCATTATGGCCGCCGCTGCCTGTATCCTGTTGCTTTATACCTCCGTATTTACCCAGGTAGCTGTGATCGCCTTTGGCGCTGTGGCCGGCTGGCTGCTGTTACCGCCCCTGAAACACCCTATACCGAAAGAACCACCTCTGACACTGCACTTGTCCAGAACAGCAGCAGTGTGTTGGGGACTGCTTTTTATCACCTTACTGGTAACCCTGCCTTTAATTGCCCAGTCCAGTGCCATGCTGGGCATGATCGATGCCTTTTATCGTGCCGGCTCACTGGTATTTGGAGGCGGCCATGTTGTACTGCCATTGCTGCAGGCAGAAGTAGTGCCCAATGGCGCGGTATCACAAGATATCTTTATGGCCGGCTATGGTGCAGCACAGGCAGTTCCCGGCCCTTTATTTACCTTTGCTGCTTTTTTAGGTGCCTCTATGAACAGCGAACCAACGGGCATCAACGGCGGTATCATTGCCCTGCTGGCAATCTTTGCGCCGTCTTTTATGATTCTGGCGGCCGTATTACCGTTCTGGCAGTCGATCAGGCTGTCGCCACTGGCGCAATCGGCTATGGCGGGTGTCGGCGCCAGCGTGGTAGGCGTATTACTGGCTGCGTTGTATCAGCCCGTCTGGACAGACACCATCGGTAACACACAGGATTTTGCCCTGGCACTACTTGCATTTGTAGCACTGATGTACTGGAAACTACCACCCTGGCTAATCGTTCTCGCCGGCGCTCTGACTGGCAGCCTGATGGGCACGTTATAGCACAGCAGTCTGCTAGTAATATCTTCAAAGTAAAGAGGTAATGTTGAATAAGGCACAAAGAACGAAATGATACATAGAATGGGAAAAATTATAAACGACGAGGATGTGTTGAGCTCCTTCAACAAATAATGACATGAGTATTGTTGACAAAATCGCCAATAGCCACCAGAATGATAGCTATCAACTTGATAGGTTTTAAATGACTACAAATGAACCTCAAGGAGTGGACGAGTTTCCATTAACCGAAGGGACTGCCAGAAAAATTATTAACGACTTGGCAGAGAACCACACTCACCGTATTCGATGGAGCAAGCATGTTAAGCAACGAATGCAAGAACGTGGTGTGACATCAGGGCAAATATTAACCCTATTGAAAAGCAGGCATTCGGTATTCCGCGAAGGGCCTTACCCTGAACCTAATGGTGACTGGAAATTCAATTTAAAAGGATTGGCAGCCGGCAAAGTAATTGAGCTAGCCGTAGTGCTTAAAAATCACCATAAAGACCCAAGTTCCGTATTAGTAACTGTCTGGATAGATTAGGAGAACAGCATGTACCATTACACCGAAAGCGGTTTATCCCATGTATATCTGGTAAACGGCTTTACTATTGAAACCATTGATGATGAAGAATACACCAGCATCGATGATATGAATGGCCTGCACAAAGCCATTGCTCAGGCTATTGTAGACAGCCCAAAACCACTGACGCATGAAGAATTCCGCTTCCTGCGTATTGAGTTGAATGTATCTCAAAAGGTGCTAGGCGCACGTTTTGGTGTATCCGAACAAACTATCGCCCGTTATGAAAAGAACGAATCCACTATTCCGCGTACTACAGATGCAGCACTCCGCTCGCTGTATATGGAAAGCCTGCAAAAAAATAACCCGGTAAGCTATTTCCTGGATTTACTGGCAGATAGTGAGGCTCAGAAAGCAGCAAGGGATATTAACATGAAACTCCAGGAGATTGATGAGCATTGGGAAGTGGCCGCTTGAACAGCGGCTATTTTTTATATGATACGTCAGATCAAGCCAAGACTAATTCAGGTTAGTAACAAAATTGGCCTCGACTAGCCTGATTGTATTGAGTGAGCTGTGACGTCAACTCCCAAATTTATTCCAAGAGTATCCGCTCTGAGCAAAAGTTTACAATTGCATATAGCAAACATCGATACATAGACAGCAATTGCAAAAACTTGCAGAAGCTAATTGAAAGATCTAAGAAAAGTATTAAGAGATTTATGGTGCCTAGGGTCGGACTCGAACCGACACGGGTTTAACCCCGGCGGATTTTGAATCCGCTGCGTCTACCAATTTCGCCACCCAGGCATGGGATGTGAACTGCCTGTGCATTATACGATGATGTTTTGGCGGCGCAAGCGAATTTATGACAGTGTTGTTTAACTGAACAATTTTACAGCAGCTTCGAAAAAAGCAGGCTGCGTGTTACACTTATTCGTCTTTTTTCACCGAGTGTTGCTATGTTTTCTTCTGCTCCCCGTGCTGGTTTTGCCCGCCGTTTAGCGGCGATGATTTATGACTGGCTGATTTTATGTGCCCTGATTATGTTTGCAGCCGCTATCGCGATGTTGTTTGTGCAGGTACTGGCATGGTGTGGTCTGGTGTCGCTGCATGGCTATGCCGATATTGCCGATTATCTGAACAAGGGCTGGCAGCGCTGGGTGTATCTGGCTTATTTAGTGGCTACGGTTTTGGGATTTTATGTCTATTTCTGGTGTAAAGGCGGGCAAACACTGGGAATGCGGGCATGGCGGCTGTTGTTGTTAAGACAGGATAACGGGCATTTTCTGCCTGTAAGTACTGCATTAGCCCGCGCCTTGCTGGCGTTGGGTGGTCTTGGTAACTTCTGGTTATGGCTACGCTGGGGCAAGGGGCTGGCGTTACAGGATCAGCTTACCGGCAGCCAGATGGTGGTGATCAGTAAAGAACAAAGCAGAGAGCTCAATTTGCATAAACTTGCCAGATAAGCTGTCTGGCAAGCGACAAAACCCCTCAGACTTTTTTCCGCATCAGATAAATAGCCAGCATAATAAATACCAGACTTGGCAATAACGCACCAGCCAGTGGCGGCAACTGATACACCAACGATATCGGGCCGAACACTTCATTGGTCATAAAGAAACCAAAACCGGTCAGGATGCCCATCAGTACGCGGGCTGCCATTGTTACGCTGCGTAATGGCCCGAAAATAAACGACAATGCCATCAGCAACATAGCAATAATCGTCAGCGGCTGTAATGCCTTACGCCAGAATGCAAGCTGATACCGGCTGGCATCCTGTGAGTTATCGCGCAGATAAGCGACATAATCATTCAGGCCGGTCAGTGACAGCATTTCCGGCTTGATGGTTACCACGCCCAGTTTGTCGGGTGTCAGTGACGAATGCCAGCGCTGCTGCGGCCAGCTTTGTTTCAGTACCTGTTGTCCGGTAAAATCAAGGCGGGTAACTTGCTGCAAGCGCCAGGCGCTACCGGAGAATACTGCATTATCAGCGCTGACAACCGAACGTAGTTTCAGCTCAGTGTCGAATTCATAAATAATAACGCCGCTCAGGTTACCTAAATCATCTACTTCTTTGATATTAACAAACTGCTCCCCGTCTTTTGCCCATACTCCTTGCTGGGCAGCGAACAGGTTGCCATCAGAAATAGCTTTAACACGCAACTCCCTGGCAATACGATCAGTTACCGGCGCGCCCCACTCGGCGACAGCCATCACCAGCAGCATCATAATAACTGCGGTTTTCATTACCGATGAAATAATATTCAGCCGTGATAACCCGGCGGCCTGCATCACCACCAGTTCACTGCTGCTGGCCAGCATACCCAGCCCGATTAAACCACCAATTAAAGCTGCCATCGGAAAGAATGTCACCAGGTCGCCCGGTACGCTGTAAAATGTAAAAAGTGCAGCATGTACCATATCGTAATAGCCGCGCCCAACCGAACGCATCTGGTCGATAAACTTGAACATTGCCGACAATACCAGCAGCACACTGATGGTCAGTGCAGTGGTGGTCAGGATGGTTTTACCAATATAAGTGTCTAAAATTTTAAGCATCATTAACCACGACCAACCACCCAGGCCCGGAAACGCTGTGCACTGCTCCGGCTACGCATAATTAATATTATCCCCAGTATCAGGGCTGAGAAATGCAGCCACCACATACCGAACTGAGGCGGAATTTTTCCATCTTCCAGTGCTGAACGGGCAATAATCAGCAAAGCATAATAGCCCAGATACAACAACAGTGCCGGGAGTAAACGGCCAAATTTCCCCTGCCGCGGATTTACCCGGCTCAGAGGTACGGCAATTAAAGTCAGTAACGGAATGGATAACGGAATAGCGATACGCCAGTGCCACTCGGCTACCGCTTCAGCAGAGGTTTGCTCCAGTAACTCGACGGTCGGCAAACTGCTGAGCTTACGGCGACGCTGCTCTGCTTCCTGCTCCCGGATCTGGATCTGATAGCGGCCAAACTCGGTTACTTCATAAGCGGGAGAATCCACCACCCCCGCATAACGGCGCCCTTGCTGTAACTGTAAAACCTGGGCACCACGGTGATCTTCTGTCACCGAACCCGACTGCGCATACACGATTGAATGTATTTCTTTGCCATCCTGTACCGTCTTTTGCGCCACAAACACTTTTGATAACTCGGCATCGGCACGACTGATATCATGGACAAAAATTACCGCATTTTCATTGGAAGTATGCTGAAAACGCCCTGGTACCAGCGAAAAAAAACCGGCATCAGATTCGGCTTTTTCCATCAGCTTATACTCCTGCTCGGTAGACCAGGGGCTGAAATACAAAGTCACCGCGCCGGCTATTATCGCCATAATCACCGACAGCAGCAGGGTTAAACGGGTGACATACCATTCACTGACGCCGGTGGCATGCAATACGGTCATTTCGTTATCAGCATAAACCCGGCCATAAGCAATCAGAATTCCCAGAAACGCACTTAATGGCAGAATAATCACGGCTAATTGCGGTAATTTCAGTGCAACAATACTTAACACCAGTTGACCGGGAATTTCGCCTTCAGATGCATCAGCCAGAATTTTTACAAAGCGCTGGCTCAGAATAATAGTGATCAGAATAACAAAGACAGCTAACTGGGTTTTAAAAACTTCCCCAATCAGATAACGAAAAATAATCAAAATACCCCCTGAAACCTGTCTTTTTACTGGAACCCTGGTGATTTTTCAGTAAACTTGGGTTTTATAGCAATTATTATCGACTAAAGTACGCAGAAATCCGAGCTTTTTTACAAAATCACGGTAGAATTCCGGCATTATCTGCTGCTGAATCACCGAAATTTCCACAAAGCCGGAAATTCAGCCTAGTCCGTTAGAATCAGGAGTCAGTATGGAGTTCAGCGTAAAAAGCGGAAGTCCTGAAAAACAACGCAGCGCATGTATCGTTGTTGGGGTGTATGAGCCACGTCGTCTTTCCGCGGTGGCAGAGCAACTGGACAAAATCAGCGAAGGTTATATCAGCAATTTATTGCGCCGTGGCGACCTCGAAGGTAAGCCGGGACAAATGCTGCTGTTGCATCATGTACCCAATATCCTGAGTGAGCGCGTACTACTGGTAGGTTGTGGTAAAGAACGCGAACTGGACGAACGTCAGTACCGCCAGATTATTGCCAAAACCATCAGCACCCTCAATGAAACCGGTTCAATGGAAGCGGTATGCTTTTTATCCGAACTGCATGTTAAAGGCCGTGATACTTACTGGAAAGTACGCCATGCGGTCGAAACGACCCAGGACTGCCTGTACGTATTCGATAAGCTGAAAAGCAAAAAAGATGAAACCCGCCGTCCGCTGCGAAAAATTGTGTTTAATGTACCCACCCGCCGCGATTTAACCATCGGCGAAAAAGCAGTGGAACACGGGCTGGCGGTAGCTGCCGGTATTAAACAATGTAAAGATGTGGGTAACCTGCCCCCCAATATCTGTACGCCACGCTATTTAGCCGGACAGGCACAGGCTTTAACGGCATTATCTGACAAAGTATCGGTTGAGGTACTGGATGCCGAAGCACTGGAAGCCCATGGCATGAACTCTTATCTGGCGGTGGGTCGCGGTTCGGTCAACGGCCCGCAGATGTCAGTGATTAAATATAACGGTGCTGATGATAACAGCGCACCGGTGGTGCTGGTAGGTAAAGGCCTGACATTTGACTCCGGCGGTATCAGTCTGAAGCCGGGCGATGGCATGGACGAAATGAAATACGATATGTGCGGTGCGGCATCGGTGCTGGGAACCGTACATGCTGTTATTGCGCTTAACCTGCCGGTAAATCTGGTAGCCGTACTGGCCGCGGCTGAAAATATGCCAGATGCCAACGCCTATCGCCCCGGTGATATTCTGACCACCATGTCAGGCCAGACGGTAGAAGTACTGAACACGGACGCCGAAGGCCGTCTGGTATTGTGCGATGCGCTGACCTACGTCGAACGGTTTGATCCGGATGTGGTGATTGACGTTGCCACCTTAACCGGTGCCTGCGTGGTTGCTTTGGGTAAACACGCTTCCGGCCTGCTCAGTAATCATAACCCGCTGGCGCATGAAATTCTGAATGCCTCAGAACAAAGTGGTGACCGCGCCTGGCGCCTGCCGCTGTGGGATGACTATCAGGATCAGTTGGAAAGCCCGTTCGCCGATTTCAGTAACCTGGGCGGCCGTGCTGCCGGTACTATTACTGCAGCCTGCTTCCTGTCGCGCTTTACCCGTAAATACAACTGGGCTCATCTGGACATTGCCGGTACTGCCTGGCGCAGTGGTGGTAAAGACAAAGGTTCTACCGGCCGCCCGGTAGCACTGCTGACTCAGTACCTGCTGAACCGTACCGGTCAGTTGCAGGATAACTGATGGCAGTAACCTTTTATGTGCTGGCTGAAACCCGGCCAGCAACACCAAATGAGCTGAGCACAGTGCCAGCTCATTTTGCTTTTGCCTGCCAGCTTTGTGCCGATTTATACCGCGCAAAAAAACGGGTTTTTGTATATACTGCCAGCCAGCAGGATGCTGAACAGCTGGATGAACTACTGTGGCAATTTGACCCCGAGCGTTTTGTGCCGCATAACCTGACAGGTGAAGGCCCCGCATACGGCGCCCCGGTAGAAATTGGCTGGCAGCCCCCCAGACAGAACCGTCAGGTTTTGCTGAATTTAAGCACTGAAATTCCGGCTTTTGCCAATCGTTTTCAGCAAATAATTGAATTTGTTCCGGCCGACGAACAGTTAAAAGTTCAGGCGCGGGAACGTTATAAGCAATATCGTCAGTCAGGCATCACTCCGCAAACCATCAATGCTGGCTGAATAACAGGTAACTTTCATGGAAAAAACCTTTAATCCCTCTCAGATCGAACAGGCCATGTATCAGGCATGGGAAGCAAAAGGCTACTTTAAGCCTAACGGCAATAAAGATGCCGACAGCTACTGCATTATGATCCCGCCACCGAATGTTACCGGCAGCCTGCATATGGGCCACGCGTTCCAGCAGACCATTATGGATGCGTTAATCCGCTACCAGCGGATGCAGGGTAAAAATACGCTGTGGCAGGCCGGCACCGACCACGCCGGTATCGCCACCCAGATGGTGGTAGAGCGTAAACTGGCCGCCGAAGGCCTGCCGGGCCGCCATCAGCTGGGCCGCGATGCTTTTATTGAAAAAGTCTGGCAGTGGAAAGCTGAGTCCGGCGGTACTATCACCTCGCAAATGCGCCGTTTAGGTAACTCGGTAGACTGGGAGCGCGAGCGTTTTACGATGGACGAAGGTTTGTCTAACGCCGTACAGGAAGTGTTTGTGCGGCTGTATCAGGACGATCTGATTTACCGCGGCAAACGGCTGGTAAACTGGGACCCGAAACTGCATACCGCCATCTCTGATCTGGAAGTGGAAAACAAAGATCAGAAAGGCCATTTCTGGCATTTACGCTATCCGCTGGCCGACGGTGCTACCACCGCAGACGGCAAAAATTATCTGGTTGTCGCCACCACCCGGCCGGAAACCATGCTCGGCGATACCGCAGTAGCGGTAAATCCGAAAGACGAACGTTACAACGCACTAATCGGTAAAGAGATCCTGCTGCCACTGGTTAACCGCCGCATACCGGTTATTGGTGATGAACATGCCGATATGGAAAAAGGCTCCGGCTGCGTAAAAATTACCCCGGCGCACGATTTTAACGACTACGAAGTCGGTAAACGCCATCAGTTGCCAATGATCAACATTATGACGCCGGATGCTACCATCCGCAGCGAAGGCGAGTGCTACACCAGCAATGGCGAGTTAAACACCGCAGCAACGGCGGCTATTCCAACTGAGTACCACGGACTGGATCGCTATGAAGCCCGTAAGGCAATCGTCGCAGCCTTTGACGCTGCCGGTCTGCTGGAGAAAGTGGAAGAACTGAATAATACCCTGCCTTATGGTGACCGTAGCGGCGTGGTAATAGAGCCACTGCTGACCGATCAGTGGTATGTCCGGGTAGCACCACTGGCCAAAACCGCCACCGAAGCGGTAGAAAACGGCGATATCCAGTTTGTACCCAAGCAGTACGAAAATATGTACTACAGCTGGATGCGCGATATTCAGGACTGGTGTATCTCGCGTCAGTTATGGTGGGGCCACCGTATTCCGGCCTGGTACGATGAAAGCGGCAATGTCTATGTCGGCCGTAACGAAGCAGAAGTACGCACTCACTATAAGCTGGCTGATAATATTGCACTGACGCAGGATAACGACGTACTCGATACCTGGTTCAGTTCAGCGTTGTGGACTTTCTCTACCCTTGGCTGGCCGGAAGACACTGACGCGCTGCGTACCTTCCACCCGACCAATGTACTGGTTACCGGCTTTGATATTATTTTCTTCTGGGTTGCCCGGATGATTATGATGACGATGCACTTTATCAAAGATGAAAACGGCAAACCGCAGGTACCATTTAAAACCGTTTATGTCACCGGCTTAATCCGCGACGAAAACGGCGATAAAATGTCAAAATCCAAAGGTAACGTGATCGATCCGCTGGATATGATCGACGGTATTACACTGCCAGATTTACTGGCCAAACGCACCAGTAATATGATGCAGCCGCAATTAGCCCAGAAAATCGCCAAAGCAACCGAGAAGCAGTTTCCGGAAGGTATTACCGCCAGCGGCACCGATGCACTGCGCTTTACGCTGGCAGCGCTGGCGTCAACCGGCCGCGATATCAACTGGGATATGCGCCGCCTTGAAGGTTACCGCAATTTCTGTAACAAGCTGTGGAATGCCAGCCGTTATGTACTGATGAACACTGAAGAACAAGACTGCGGCTTTAACGATGGTGACAAAGTGCTGTCACTGGCCGATAAATGGATCCTGGCGCAATACCAGCAAACTGTACAGCAGGTACGTCAGGCTATCGACAGCTACCGCTTTGATCTGGCCGCCAATGCGCTATATGAATTTACCTGGAACCAGTTCTGCGACTGGTATCTGGAACTGACCAAACCGGTACTGTTTAAAGGCGATGAAGCCCAGCAACGCGGCACCCGCCATACACTGGTTACCGTGCTGGAAAGCCTGCTGCGCTTAATGCACCCGATTATGCCGTTTATTACCGAGACTATCTGGCAATCGGTTAAACCGCTGGCCGGTCCTGTTGTTAATAACAGCAGTGCTGACCATCCTGTTGCAGAGAGTATTATGTTGCAGCCTTATCCGGACTATAACGCCGGGCTGGTGGACGATACCGCCACTGCCGATCTGGAATGGCTGAAAGCAGTAATCACCGCGATCCGTAATATCCGCGGTGAAATGAATATTGCGCCCAGTAAACCGCTGACTATTCTACTGCGTAACCTGAATAGCGAAGAACAGCGCAGACTGACTGAAAACCAGAACTTCCTGATGAATCTGGCGAAGCTGGAGCAAATAACAGTGTTAAGCGCCAGCGAACAGGCACCAGCCAGCGCGGCGCAATTAATCGGCAGCATGGATTTACTGATCCCGATGGCCGGTTTAATTGACAAAGACGCCGAGCTAAGCCGGATTGCCAAACAGCTGGAAAAAGCCCGGCAGGAACTGGCACGGGTATCCGGTAAACTGGCCAACGAAGGCTTTGTTGCCAAAGCACCGGAAGCAGTACTGGAAAAAGAACGCGCCAAACAGGCTGAATTACAGGATGCTGTAGCCAAGCTGGAAGCCCAGCAGGCAGAGATCGCGGCACTGTAATAACAGACGCGCAGTAAGACCAAACCGGAACAGTAGCCTGATATTGTTCCGGTTTTTATTTCTGTTATATTGCCTGAAAACTGACAGATGGAACCTTCATGCCCAAAACGGTAACGCATAACAGCCGGTTAAAACAGCTGCTGGCCAGCCTGAAACAACAAACCGATACTGCCGGCACAGTACAGGATCTGCTGGGCATTGTTGATCGTGCGGTACAGTTCAATGCTCCGCTGCAATACCGTAACCAGTTGCAATACTCTGTGGCTGCCACACTGGCACTTGCCGCTATCTTGTTGCTGCTCTTACAGCACCAGCGTTATCTGCAAATTCTGCCGTCAGGCTGGATTGGTTTTGCACTGCTGATAGTAACCGCTACCGGCTTTATTATCTTTGCCCTGCACCGCAACAACAGTATCAGCCGTTTATCAGACGATATCTTCACTAAAAACGTGCTGTTCGATAACCAGCTTAAACCATTGCCAGCAAAGGAAACGGCAAGCCAGCTGACCAGCGCCTTTCTGGAATTTAAACGTGGTAATCACAGCCGGAAAATAGAGCAGCTGTACCAGGGCTATTCAGAACACGAACACAGCCGCTTTAACTATTACTTTTACCATTTTCATTATGTCAATAAACGTACCGTTACCTATACCGAAAGTAATGGCAGAGGCGGCACCCGCACACGTAAAAAGACGGTATATGATCATTATCATCGTTACGGCATCTGCGTACCTCAGTTTAAACACGCCGCCGTTATGGTTTACAACCAGGCTCCGGATAAAATACTGAACGTTCGCTACCGCCCGGCATCCAACCGTTTTAATAAACATTACCGGGTACAGGCCGCTGATGAAATGCAGGCAGCCAGAATAATGAAACCCGCTGTCGTCGTCGCGTTTGAAGATTTGTATCCGTTACTGCAACGGCCAAATATTGAGATACAGCCGGACGCCGGTTTATGCCTGTCATTTAACGACAGCAACCTGTTGCAGGCAAAGCGGCAATACTCTTTATTACAGCCCCAGCAGTTCCGTCAGGAAATCGCTGAGCACACACCACTGGACAAACTGCAGCAGGCATTGCATTTTATTCATCATTTAAGTAATCATTCCGCTATTGCTTTACAGGAAACCAGACTATGACCGCTTTAATTATTTTCGCTGTTGCCGCTGCCATACTGGCAGTAATTATTATCGTTATTTACAACGGCATTATTACCCGCCTGAATGCCGTTGAACGTGCCTGGGCTAATGTGATTACCCAGGAACGCCAGAAAAACAAAATTATTCCGGCACTGGAACAACTGACCGAACAATACCAGTTGTACGAATCAGGAGTGATGACACAAATCACCGAACTGCGCAGCGCCCTGCAGAACCTGTCAGCCGATGACGTAAACACCGCCAGCCTCGCACAGGCTGAACAAAAAACCACTAACCTGATTAAAGGGTTACAGGTTGCGGTAGAAAACTACCCGGAGCTGAAAGCTTCTGAAACGTTCAGCAACTTAATGCGCGAAATCAGTAACCAGCAGGAAAACATCGGCGCCGCTATCCGTATCTTCAACCAGAACGTGGAAGACTTTAACAACGGTATCGAAACCTTTCCTAATTCACTGGTTAACCGGCAATTCAACCGCAAACAGAAAATTCAGACCTTTACCGATTCAGAAGCCGAACAGGGCTTTGAATATCAGTTTAAAAAGCAATAAACACCAGCTGTCACAGACTGCGCCAGCCCCTTGCCCGGTAAGGGCTGGCATGAATTTTTTATTTGTACAAAAAAATATTTTTGTTATGATTGCCGCTTAAATTTACGGTGCGTAAATTTACTCTTGCAATGCATAATTCTGCAGTTCAGCGTTCAAAGGTGGCATACCCTCCGCTGCATTAATGCAAGATGATGTCCCGGTAAGCCTGTTCTGGGTTTTTCCGGTTCGCTTAATCTTTTTCCGGTCCGTCACCGGAGTTTCCATGAGAACAAAAACATGCCATCAGACACTGTTTTGGAAACTTTACCTGCAGTAGCCGAACAGCTCAGCCAGGTTGCTGAAACCACCGTAGCTCCCACTGTTTTCAGCCTGTTACCTCCTCTTGTTGTTATCATCATCGCTATCTGGTCAAAACGCCCGATCCTGGCACTGGTCGCCGGAGCCATATCCGGGTTGTTGATGTTGCCAATACCCGAAGAACTCAGTCAGGCAGCACAAACTTCGGTACTGGGTAGTATCATTGGTGGCCTGCTGGCGTTCTGTAGCGGCGCGCTGAGCAATTTTGCCGAAACCGCCTTACGGGTCATGCAGGATGAAACCATCGGCTGGCTTATTCTGGTTTGCGGCGGCTTTGGTTCATTAATTGCGCTGCTGGTACATACCGGCGGATCTTTTGCATTTGGCCGTACCGCACTGCGTGTCGCCAAAGGCCGTAAATCATCGCTGTTTATGACCTACCTGCTAAGCCTGATTATCTTTATTGATGACTACCTGAGCGCTTTATCGGTCGGCAGTACCATGAAACGGGTAACGGATAAATACAAAGTCTCACGCGAAATGCTGGCCTATGTGGTTGACTCCACTTCCGCCCCGATTTGTGTCCTTATCCCTATTTCCACCTGGGCAGTATTCTTTGGCGGCCTGCTGGTAGCTAACGGTATAGCACCTTCTTCTGACCCTACAGGTATTATGACTTATACCCAGGCCATTCCTTATATGCTGTATGCCTGGATCGCCGTATTAATCGTACCGTTGGTTATTCTGGGGGTGATGCCGCTGATTGGCCCGTTAAAGAAAGTGGAACTGGCTGCCCGCCAAGCCGCGCAAAAAGATGCCAAACCAACAGATGTACAGTCACCGGACAGCTTTGGCGTACAGGCGATGGAAGAAGAATTTGAGCACGCCGACCAGAAACACGGCAAGCTGCATAACTTCCTGTTACCAATGGCGATGCTGGTCGGTTTTACTATCTGGTTTGATAAAGATATCTGGATGGGCCTGCTGACAACGTTTCTGATCACGCTGCCAATGTACCTGTTACAACGGCTGATGACCCTGTCTGAAATGATGGACACCATGCTGCATGGCTTTAAAACCATGCTGCCGGCAATTTGTACCGTTATAGCAGCCTTTATTTTCAAAGATATCTGCGATCAGATTGGCCTGCCACAGTACATTATTGACAATCTGGCCCCTTATATGTCGCCACAGCTGTTACCTGCCCTGGTATTCCTGTCAATGGCGCTGCTGTCTTTTGCTACCGGTTCATCCTGGGGTATTTTTGCCGTGTCTATTCCGATTGTAATGCCACTGGCCATTGCAGTAGATGCCAATATCCCGCTGGTAATCGGTGCCCTGCTGTCTGCCAGCTCTTTCGGTAGCCATGCCTGCTTCTACAGCGACTCCAGCGTACTGGCCGCACAAGGCACCGGCTGTAACCTGATGAGCCACGTACTGACGCAGTTCCCGTACGCCATTATCGGTGCAGTACTGACCTTCTTCGGTTTCCTGCTGCTGGCTTAACTGGTTATCTGTCACTACTAGTCAAATAAGGCGCTACCACTGCGCCTTATTTTTTCACCATTAACTGCTAATGTCAGTTATTGCTTCCCTGTCAAAACCCTAAAATATAACCTATTAATTTAAAAGATAAAAACTATATAACCCAATCCAATAGATACTATTTTGTACCCATAACGTAAAATAAACAGTTGACTAGATATAA
>JARXRR010000006.1:0-88833 GCA_033792355.1 Chromatiaceae bacterium AAb-1 | reverse complement strand
TCCATACAACACTCAATACAAAAAATATCATTAAAAATCAATAAATTAAAAACTGGCATTGTTAGTGCTATAGCTCTGACAGCTATAACATTATTTAAGGGTAACAGCATGATTCAGGGCACGGCTAATCAGGATCGGATATTAAGCTCCCATCCGGCCAGGAAATGGAAAAAACCACTCATTGCTACCGGGTTGCTGGCAGTAACTGCCATTACCGTATACTGGCTGATCCAACAGCAATCGGCATCAGCATCGATTGTCATACCCAGACAACAGGTGCAGATTGCCACGGTACAACGCGGTGATTTACTGCGTGATATCTCTGTTCAGGGACGGATTGTCGCCGCTAATGCGCCGGCGCTGTACAGCCAGGAAGCAGGACAGGTACAGCTTTTCAAACAACCGGGCGAAGCAGTGACATTAGGCGATTTACTGGCTGTAATCAGCAGCCCCGCTCTTGAAAATGATTTAAAGCAGCAACAGGCGATGTTAATTGGCATGCGCTCTGACACCGAACGCGCCACGTTACAGGCCAGAGAGCAACAACTGGATATGGAGCAAACCCTTAATACCGCGCAGGTAAACCTGCTGGCTGCCCGCCGCGAACTGGAACGGGCAAAACAATCGATTGAACTGGGTGTCATACGCAAGCTGGATTTTGATATTGCCCAGGATCGGCTGACCCAGGCTGAGCTTGAATACAGCCATGCCAAACGTAAAGTATCACTGGCAGCAGATAAACTGGAATTTGAGAAAAAGTCACGCCAGCAGGACATTACCCGTCAGGATCTGGTGGTTAAGGAACTGGAACGCAAACTACAGGCATTACATATCACCGCGCCGGTAACCGGCCAGTTAGGCAACTGGCTGGTAGAACAGCAAAGCCACGTCTTACCCGGCCAGGCGTTATTAACGGTGATTGATTTAAGCCGTTACGAAGCCGAACTGGCAGTACCGGAAAATTATGCCCGCGAATTACTGCCGGAAATGGTGGTGGAAATTAATGCCGGGCAACAACTTTTAAGCGGCAAAATCAGTTATATCGCCCCTGAAGTTAAAAATAATCAGGTCAGCGCCAGAGTCACCTTTGACCAGACTGACAGCAGCCGCCTCAGACAAAGCCAGCGGGTTACTGCCACAGTTATTCTGGAGCAAAAACACGATGTGCTGAAAATCGCCAGGGGGGATTTTGTCAGCTCAGGCGGTGGCAGAACCGCTTACCAGCTTATCACTCCCGGTCAGGCAATTAAAAAGCCGGTAGAACTCGGCAGTTTTTCCGTACAATGGGTCGAAATACTCGACGGTGCGGTAGAAGGCGAGCAATGGGTGATTTCAAATCTCAGTGAATTCAAAGATCAACCCAGAGTTAACTTTAATTAACCATCACAGGTATCACAATGATTAATATCAGCAACCTCAGTAAAATCTTCCGCACCGAACTGATTGAAACCCATGCCTTGCGCGATATCAGTTTTCAGGTTAACGAAGGTGAGTTCGTCGCGCTGACCGGTCCGTCCGGTTCAGGAAAATCAACACTGTTGAATATCCTCGGTACACTGGAAAGTTTTGATCAGGGAGACTATCTGCTCGACGGTAAGTCAGTCAGAGGATTAAGTGATAAGGCCCTGTCGCATTTACGTAATGAGAAAATCGGCTTTATCTTCCAGAGCTTTAACCTGATTAAAGATTTCAGCCTGTACGATAATATCGAACTGCCGTTACGCTATCGCGGCATCAGCAGCAAAGAGCGTAAAGCCCGGATTGAACAGGCGCTGGAACTGGTCGGGCTGGCAGCACGCAAAAACTACTACCCGACCCAGTTATCCGGTGGGCAGCAGCAACGGGTAGCTATCGCCCGGGCCATTGCCGGACAACCCAGAATTCTGCTGGCCGACGAACCGACCGGTAACCTCGACTCTTTAATGGCGCGTCAGGTGATGGAACTGCTGGAGCAAATCAACCAGCAAGGCTGTACCATTTTAATGGTTACCCATGATCCGGATCAGGCCCGCCGGGCCAGCCGCAATATCCAGATTATCGACGGCCAGCTGCATGATTCTGCTTTGTACGACCCATTAACTCAGCAGACCGCGTGAGGAAATTATCATGGAACAGTTTTTTTACTACCTCAAAGTCAGCTGGTTCAGCATTAAGCGGGCACCTTTACCTTATGCACTGACTATTTTTATCCTTAGTATCGGGCTTGGTGTATTCTTTGCCAACGCGACCTTTTACTACCAGATAAATTCCGACCCGTTGCCACATAAAAGCGACAAGTTGTTTTTCCCGATGACATTGCTGGTGCCTTATCAATGCAGTGATTGCAAGCCCCCAAGTGTGCTCAGTTACAGCAATGTACAGAAACTGAGCCAGACAGATATTCCTTCAGCCAAAGCGGCTATGTACAGCGCCGATGGCTACTTACAGCTTAATAACGACCAACCACCGCTGCCAGTGGTTATCCGCATCACGCAACGCGATTTTTTCCGCATGTTTGATGTGCCGCTGTTACACGGTAATATCTGGACCGATAATGCTGCACGGTTTGAAGTTATTTTAAGCAAGGCGACTGCCAGCAAGATATTTGGCAAAACAGACGTGGTAGGGCAACAACTGCTGCTGGATGACCGCCATTTTACGGTTATTGGTGTGCTGGATAACTGGCAAATGCTGCCACGCTTATACGATGCCAGTTACAATAACCACCTGAGCCCGAATGAAGATATCTTTATGTCGCTGGAAACCGGTTATGATCTGAATTATCTGTCAAAAACCAGCTCTTCAACCTTTGATCAGACCGACTATCGCCAGCTCAGTACCCAGGGCCGTGCCGGTGCCCTGCACCAGTTGCAGTACTGGGTACAACTGGATACCGAAGTGCAGCAACAGGCTTACCAGCAGTTTATGACGAATCTGGTTAATGACGAAAAAGCAGCCGGCCGTCATCCCAGTACCGTAAATAATCAGTTAGTACCGATGCGGGAGATCGTCGCCTATTTTGGTGATGAGCCAGGTGATATTAAAGCCTTCGCACTGGTAACGCTGTTGTTTCTGCTGGTATGCCTGTTCAACGCAAGTCATTTATCGCTGAACCGCTATCTGAGCAACCAGTATGAATTCAGTTTACGTCGTGCACTCGGCGCCAGCCGCAGTCAGTTGCAGCTACAGATGCTGGCAGATGTATTGCTGATGACAATGCTAACCATCGCCGGAGCTTTGTTAATTGGCTATGCCGGAATTACGCTGATGAATCAGCTGTTACCTGGTAACCGCTTGTTCTCAAACTGGGATTTAACCTTGCTGCTGGCCCTGCTGGGAATAGTTTTTGCCTGTAGTTACCTGGTTACGATCTACCCTTCGATTCGCGCTTCTTTTGGTTCGTTAAATCAGCAGCTTAAGGAATAACCGCCATGTCATTACATTTATTATGCAAAGTGCTATTCAGCCGTAAAGTCGTAACAACATTGCTGCTGGTACAGCTGGCCATGACACTGGCACTGCTGTTAAACAGTATTCTGCTGGCACAACAGACTCATCAGCAACTGAATCAGCCCACCGGACTTGATCTTGAGCACACGCTACTGGTGCAATTAAAACCCACCATGCCACAATTGCGCACTTATCCGGCACTGGCCGATTTACTGGAGCGGCAACTGGCCGCAGTGCAGACTGTTCCGGGCGTTATTGCGGCTGCCTACAGTAATCAATCTGCGATCCGACAAGGCGGTAATAACGGTAATATTTATGATGTGGAACAGGAAGAACGCACCAATATCGGCAGTGTACCGATGTATTTTGTCTCGAAAGATTTTTTTAAGGTGCTGAATGTAACCGTACAGCAAGGTGAACTGCCGCAGCAATCCTTGTCGCTGGACGGACCGGAGAACCCGCCGGTGGTACTGACCCGGAGTCTGGCAGATAAAGTCTTCCCCGGACAATCCGCTATCGGTCGTCAGGTTAACCGCGGGCCGGTAGCCGCTGTAGTGGCTGATTTTTATGGTCAGCGCAGCAGCGAGCATGTGATGTATAACAGCATCCAGGTGGCACCACCGTTCAGTGTTGACTGGGGTTACAGTATCTTATTACGCACCTCTGCGGGACAGACGCAAGCTGTGCGCCAGCAACTGACCGGCATACTGCGTCAGGTTGAGCCTAATATTGAAATTTTCCATATCCGCACGCTTAAAGAGCAACACCGGCAGTTATACAGTAACGAGTACGGGCTGGCCACGCTGCTTGCTATATTAAGTGCGTTAATGCTGCTGGTCACTATGGTATCCAGTTACAGCAACACTCATTTTCATGTGTTAAAACGCCAGCAGGAAATTGGTATCAAGAGGGCTCTGGGTGCCAGCAAGCACACTATTCTTGTTGAGCTGCTCAGTGAAAACTGGCTGTGTACTGCTATTGGTGCCACGCTTGGTATTGGTTGTGCTCTGGCATTGAATAAAATGCTGGCGCAGGTGATCTCGATCCCAGCGCTGAACTGGTGGCTACCACTGACGGCCACACTGATGTTACTGTGTTGTGTCACTATCGCAAGCTGGTATCCTGCAATGCTGGCAACACGGGTGTCACCGGCAACCGCCACCAAAACCTTATAGTTGTACTGAAAATATGCTGAATATACTGATTATCGACGACAATCCGGCTATTTGTCAGGCACTGGAAACACTGCTGCAACTGCATGGCTATCAGCCGTTCAGTGCTGCCGTACCAGAACTTGCCTGGCAGCAGTTACAGCAACACAATATCGATCTGATCATACAGGATATGAATTTTGCCCAGGGCGAAATGCACGGCGAACAGGGCAAAACCCTGTTCTACCAGCTACGCCGGCACTATCCGGATATACCGGTAGTTTTACTGACCGCCTGGACCCAGTTGGAAATGGTCGTTGAACTGATCAAAGCCGGTGCTACCGACTACATCGCCAAACCCTGGGATGACCAGCGCCTGCTGACCACTATCAGCAATGCGCTGAAGCTGCATCAGCTTAACCGCCAATATCAGCGGCAGCAAAAACAGCAACAGGCATTGTTTACCGGCAAGGAATTATGCGGACTGGTATTTGCCAGCCCGCAAATGCAGCAGTTGTTGCAAATGGCATTACAACTGGCCCCGTCTCAAGCGGCAATACTGATTACCGGCCCCAATGGCGCAGGTAAAGAAGGCATTGCCAATATTCTGCATGCCAACTCGGCGCGGGCTGCTCAGGCGTTTATCAAAGTGAATATGGGTGCCTTGCCGGCAGAGCTGATCGAAGCTGAACTGTTCGGTGCCGAAGCCGGTGCCTACAGCGGTCTGACCAAACCCCGTATTGGCCGTTTTGAGGCGGCAAATGGCGGTACCCTGTTTCTGGATGAAATCGGCAACCTGCCGCTGTCCGGACAGATAAAACTACTCAGAGTACTGCAAACCGGTGAGTTTGAACGCTTAGGCAGCAGCGCAACCCGTAAAACCGATGTCAGAGTAATCAGTGCCACCAACACCGATCTGCTGACCGCCATTGCCGGCGGTCAGTTTCGTCAGGATCTCTACTACCGGCTCAATGTGGTCGAACTGCACCTGAACCCGCTGGCAGAGCGTAAAGAGGATATTCTGCCACTGGCACGTCACTTTCTGTCCGGGCAGAAAATACTGACCTCAGAAGCCGAACAAGCGTTATTACACTATCACTGGCCGGGCAATGTACGTGAATTACAAAATACCTGCCAGCGGGCCTTACTGCTAAGTGCTCAACCTGAAATCAGCGCTGCGGATCTCGGCCTGCCAGCCAGCGACAACAGCAGTAAAAGAGTGCTTGATGATCTGAGTGAACAACAAATCAGGCAGGCTCTGCTGCAACATGGCAATATTATCTCCAAGGCGGCAAAATCGCTGGGGTTAAGCCGTCAGGCGCTGTACCGGCGTATGGCGTTCTACGGTATACCACTGCCATGAAACAGTTTTATATTGCCGCTTCAGTCAAAATCACCCTGTTTCTGACATGCATGGCTATAGCACTGATACTGCTGCAACGACTGTTATTACCTGAGCATAACCGGGCAGCTTTGATCATTATTCCGGTATTTCTGCTGTTAATTGCCGGCTGTCATTATCTGCTGAAACCGTTGTACCGTGAAATGCAGGCACTGAAGCTCCATGCCCAGAATTTACAGGATGGCAGCTTTAATATCAGCGCCAATCAGCAAAGTATTGCTGAACTCAGACCAATGTATGATGCATTACAGGCGATGTCGGTTAAGTTGCGTCACGAACGGGCCACGCTGTACCAGCGGGAACTGCTGCTCGATACCATTATCCGCAACAACCCGGCAGCATTACTGCTGACCGATGACAAACACACCATACTGATGAGTAATCCGGCGGCTCAGCTGTTGCTGAAACAATCCGGCCGTATCACGGGTTATAAACTCACCGATATTGCGGCCACCATACCAGCGCTGCAACAGGCATTAGCCCGTCAGCAACAGGGGCTGCTCCATCTGCAGGACACCCAGCAAAGCATCTGGCATTTATCTGTCACCCGCTTTGAGCTGAACCAGCGATTGCACTGGCTGTATCAGTTAAAACCGATGACCGCAGAAATTCAGCGGGAGGAAATACAGTCATGGAAAAAACTGCTGCGGGTTATCGGCCATGAACTGAATAACACCCTGGCACCATTATCATCGCTGGCCTATAGCGGTCAGCAACTGGCACAGCAGTCGCCTGCATTACAACAGATTTTCAGTACCATCAGTGAACGTTGCCAGCACTTAAACCAGTTTCTGCAGGCCTATATTGCTTTTGCCAAAATTCCCCACCCTGTACCGCAGCCAATTAACTGGCCCCGGCTGATTAATCAGTTACAGGATCAGTACGATTTTGAATGCCATAGTGCTTTGCCACAGCAACATTGGCAGGCCGATCCGGTATTGTTACAGCAGTTATTACTTAACCTGCTGAAAAATGCCCATGAAAACGGCTCGGCCCCCGATAGCATTACCCTGGGTTTTCAGGAGCAACCCCGGCAATTAATTATCACACTGCAAGATACCGCTGGTGGTATGTCAGAAGAAGTTCTCAGCCATGCCCTGCTCCCGTTTTATACCACCAAGCCAAAAGGTTCAGGCATTGGCTTAACCCTGTGCCGCGATATTATCGAAGCACACGGAGGCAGCATTGAACTTAGGAATTATGACGGAGGTTTACAGGTTAAACTTACCCTGCCAGCACCTACATAATACCAACGAGTATTAAATATTTATGACTTTTCGCATAATAGACTTGCACAAAAAACAAACATTAATTAAAATACGCGCGCTCGAAAGGCAAGTCATCCGAAAGGGTGAACACGCAAAGCTTCAGGTCTAAGGGGAAACCTATGATAGCTGGGCTGCCGTCGCAAAGGTGCGATGTTTATTCTGCTTCATTCAGAGTTAACTGACATACCGATGTCCTTTCGTGAATAGCAACATTGTTGCAAAATTTAATGATTGTGAATTAACTCAATTTTGGAGCCCGGATATGAAAGCAAAATTATTAACTGTAGTAGCCACCACTATCTTCGCAGTAACTTCATTTATCAGCACTCCTGTAGCTGCCAACGAGCAACAGCTGGCACAATCAATCTGTTCTTATGTTGCTGCTGACAACAAAAACAACCTGCGTAAAACATTATCAGACAACCGCTTACGTTTACGCAATGTGTATGATGGTATTGTATGTGACGGCCTGCCATTAGTTCGTCATGCTATCAAAAACAACGCAGCAGATACTGCCGACTTTATCATCAAGCAATTACCAGGCAGTCAGGTTGCTGCTTCCGGTGATTTAGAATGGGCACAAACCAATGGTTTTGCAGCTTCTCCGGTTATCGAAGCCCTGAAAGCCCGTATCGCCAGCTAATAGTTTACCTATATTGAATAAAGGCGCCTGATGGCGCCTTTATTGTTTCGCTGACGCTTAAAACACCTCTGCAATACTTGGTTTCAGCAATCAATTTGCTATAATTGCCGCGTCACACCACCTGCCGGGACGACCCGCCAGCGTGTCTTTAAACGGGGACGACCCCACCTCTCAGAATCTGTTTATGGCCCGTACACCAGACAACATAATCAACGCCGCCAATGCGGAGTTTTTTATTATGGTATCCGGCTGCTTTTAAACACATTCCTGATATCAAGGTAACTGATTATGACCTGGTTTATTCTTTTATTAGCTGGCCTGTTTGAAGTGGCATGGGCTATTGGCCTGAAATATACCGAAGGCTTTAGCCGCTTGTGGCCGACTGTCGGTACGCTTGGAGCAATGATTATCAGTATTGGTTTACTCGGCATCGCGATGAAAACCCTGCCGGTCGGTACCGCTTATGCGATCTGGACCGGTATCGGCGCTATCGGTACGGTGATAATGGGCGTCTGGCTGATGAATGATCCGGTCAGCGCTCCCAGAATTATCAGTATTATGCTGATCCTGGCCGGGATTATCGGGCTGAAACTGAGCAGCTGATCCAGGGTTTATGATTCACCCCCTGAAAATATGCAGCATATTTTCAGGGGGCATTTCATATCATCTCCATGATCTTGCCAGCTATCTTATAAAGCACGATAAAGGCTTAACATTACTGTTTTTTTATGGCAGTGTTTCCTGAAACGATAAGCAATAATCCTCAGGAACACGTTAATGAAAACATGGCACCCCGCTACCCTGGCCCTGGCAATCAGCAGCGCACTGGCTTTTCCGCTGTCAGCTGAAGATAAACCCCAATGGCAGGTTAATCAGCCACAAGGGCAGTTTGAAACGGTCGATATCAAGGTACAGCAAGGCACCTGGATGAATATCGATATCAGCCCGGATGGCAAAACCATCGTATTCGACCTGTTGGGTGACATTTACACCATGCCGGTCAGCGGTGGTAAAGCTACCGCTTTAACCAATGATATTGCCTGGCAGATGCAACCGACGTTCAGCCCTGATGGTAAATATATTGCCTATACCAGTGACGAAGGCGGTGGCGATAATATCTGGATTATGAATGCCGATGGCAGCGAGCCCCGTGCCGTAACCAAAGAAACGTTCCGGCTGCTGAACAGCCCGGCCTGGAGCCCGGATGGTGAATTTATTGTGGCCCGCAAGCATTTTACGGCCAGCCGTTCATTAGGTGCCGGTGAAGTGTGGATCTACCATAAAACCGGTGGCAACGGCGTCATGCTGACCGAGCGTCAGAATGATCAGAAAGACCTTGGCGAACCGGCTTTTTCACCTGACGGCAAATATGTTTATTTCTCACATGACGACACCCCCGGCAAAACCTTCCATTACAGTAAAGATTCCGAATCCGGTATTTACACCATTAAACGCTTTGAACGCGAAAGCGGCAAAATCGACGTGGTATTAAGCGGTGCCGGTGGTGCAATTCGCCCTACTCCGTCACCGGATGGTAAATATCTGGCCTATATCCGCCGGGTTGATTTTCAGAGTACGCTGTTCCTGTACGATTTAACCAGCGGCGAACATATCAAGCTGTATGACGGGCTGGATCGTGATATGCAGGAAACCTGGGCGATTCACGGTGTTTACCCAACAATGAGCTGGACACCGGACAACAAGGCGCTGGTGTTCTGGGCCGGTGGTGAAATCCGCAAGCTGACCATCGCCGACAAGAAAGTTGCCACCATTCCGTTTAGTGTCGAAACCAGCAAACAGATTCAGACCGCAGTGCGGGTACAGCAGGATATCGATCAGGATGTGGTTGATATTAAAATGCTGCGTTTTGTGCAGGTATCGCCCGATGGCAAACAGGCAGTATTTTCTGCACTTGGCCAGCTGTATATCACCGATATTAACGATCCGCGGCCACGCCGCCTGACCCGCCAGACTGACGAATTTGAATTTTACCCGCAATTTTCGCGTGACGGTAAAGAGCTGGTGTATGTCAGCTGGAATGATCAGCAGCAAGGCCGGGTAAAAGTACTGAATCTGCGTAATAACCGGGTGACAACGGTAGTATCGGAACCCGGTAAATACGTTGAACCCACCTTCAGCCCGGATGGTAAAACCATTGTTTACCGCAAAGCCAGCGGCGGCAACCTGCTGCCACGGCAATGGTCATTGCATACCGGTTTATATAAAGTCAGCAGCAAAGGCGGCCAGCCAGAGCTGATTAGCCGCAATGGCCGCGCCCCGATGTTTGGCAGCGACAACCACAAAGTCTATGCACAGGATTATGGCCAAAGCCCGGCACTGATCAGTATTGATCTGGAGAAACACAGCCAGCAGACACTCTATACCTCAAAATTCGGCACTGAGTTTAAAGTGTCACCCGATGGCAGATATCTGGCTTTTGCCGACCGCTTTAAAGTCTTTGTTACCCCGCTGGTGGAACGCGGTGCCGCTATCGACATCAGTGGCAGTGATAAACAATTCCCGGTAAAACAGCTGTCGGTCAGAGCCGGTGAATATATCAGCTGGACGGCAGACAGCCGTAACCTGTACTGGAGCCTTGGCCCGGAGTTATACCACACCAGCATTAACGGCCTGTTCGACTTTAATACCACTACCGATTTCAAAGCCGAAAACGGTATTAACCTTGGCTTTAAAGCCCCGGCCGATATTCCACAGGGTACTATCGCCTTTACCGGCGGTCAGGTGATTACCATGCAGGGTGATAAAGTGATCCCCAATGGCGTAGTCATTGTTGAAAATAACAAAATTACTGCCGTTGGTGCCCGGGATGAAATCAGCATCCCGGCAAAAGCCAGAGTTATTGATATCAGCGGCAAAACCATTATGCCCGGCCTGTTCGACGGCCATGCCCACGGCTCGCAAGGCGCTAACCAGCTGATTCCGCAACAAAACTGGCAGAACTATGTCTCTCTGGCATTTGGGGTAACCGCATTTCACGATCCGTCCAACGATACCAGGGAAATATTTGCCGCCAGCGAAATGCAGAAAACCGGAGCTATTGCTGCCCCGCGTATTTTCTCGACCGGGACTATTTTATACGGCGCTGAAGGTGCCGGTTATACCTCGCATATCGACAGCCTGGACGATGCAAAATTTCATCTGGAGCGTTTACAAAAAGCTGGAGCCTTCAGCGTAAAAAGCTATAACCAGCCACGTCGTGACCAGCGCCAGCAGGTGATACAGGCTGCCAGAGAGCTGAATATGATGGTCGTACCGGAAGGCGGTTCACTGATGCAGCATAACCTGACAATGATCGTCGATGGCCATACCACAGTGGAACACGCCCTGCCCGCAGCTAAAGTATACGACGATGTAAAACAACTGTGGCAGGCCAGTAAAACCGCTTATACCCCAACGCTTAGCGTGGCTTACGGCGGGATCTGGGGTGAAAACTACTGGTATGATAAAACCGAAGTATGGAAACACCCGCGGCTGCGCAGCTTTGTACCAATGGATGTACTGGCTCCGCGCAGTATGCGCCGCCCGACAGCGCCGGAGCATCACTACAACCATTTCTACGTGGCACAAACGGCTAAAGAACTGGCCGATAACGGCGTTATTGCCAATATCGGTGCTCATGGCCAGCGTGAAGGTTTAGGCGCCCACTGGGAAATCTGGATGTTTGCCCAGGGTGGTATGACACCATTAGAAGCGCTGAAAACCGCCACTATTAACCCGGCTATTACCTTTGGTATGGATCACCAGTTGGGCTCGATTGAAGCCGGCAAACTGGCCGATTTAATCGTTATTGACGGCGATCCGCTGGCCGATATCCGGGTAACCGATAAAGTACAGTACACTATGGTCAATGGCCGGTTATTTGATGCGGCTACCTTAGATGAAATAGGTTTCCGTAATAAAAAACGCCAGCCATTTGAGTTTGAACCAAAATAAACGGTAATAATATCCAGCGAAAAACCGGCTTAACAGGCTAATATCAGTCAGCTAAGCAGAAATCAGCTTACTCTAAGCTAACCGTTGAAGGCAGGGATGCCTGACAAATTCGTCAGGAACGAATTTGAACAGCTCTGCTGGCCCGAAGGGTGAACTTCATGGATGAAGTTCATAATCGAGCCCCATGGATGGTTTATGGCGTGTTGGCGTGAACAAGCCGGTTTCTGCTGAACCTTTAACTGACGGGCATTTGCCGGTTTTTTTATGCCTTATTTATCTTATGATTCAGATGATGTGTCTGTTGCTGATTGCGGCAACACCGGTTGTTTCCGGCTGGCCAGCACTTTATCAATCCGTTTGCCGTCCATATCCACAATTTCCAGTACCCAGTCACCGAGTTCTATCATATCTGTGGTTTGCGGTACTTTATCCAGTAACAGCATCACCAGACCGGTCAGTGTCTGATATTGCCTGCTGCCTTCTTCCGGTAAGGATGACAAGCCAAGACAGTCTTTTAGATCTATCACCGGTAGCAAACCATCCAGCAGAAAAGAGCCGTCAGCCCGCTGGATAATCATCTGCTCGTCCTGCTCATTGCTGTTAAATGCACCGGTTACCGCATCCATCATATCCTGCAGTGTGACAATACCCTGCAAATCACCGTATTCATCCACCACAAACACCATCTGCGAACCGCTTTGCCGGAAATGTTCCAGCAGCGCCATGCCGTTTAAACTGTCGGGGACATAATCACACGGCTGCGCCGATGTTGCCAGGTCAATATCCTGACCTGAAACAGCCTGCGCCAGCAGCTGTTTTGCTGACACTACACCTATCAGCTCCTCGGCAGACTGCCGGCACACCGGAAAACGCGAATGTGGCGATTGCACAACCCGTTGCAGGTTATCCTGTAGTGGCAATGCAATATCCAGAAAGATAATATCGGAACGCGGCACCATTAATGATGACACTGAGCGGTCATCCAGCATAAACACATTTTTTACCATCACATGCTCGGTCTGCTCAATAGCACCGGATACAGAGCCTTCCAGCAGCATTGCCTGAATATCTTCTTCAGTCACATTGCCGGAAATATCCGGCTTAAACCTCAGCAGGCGTATCAGCAAATGGGTAGAACCAGACAACAGCCACACAAAAGGCCGGGCAATACCGGCTAAAATCAGCATCGGCTTTGCCACAATACAGGCAATGGCTTCAGAGTTGAGCTGGCCTATCCGTTTAGGCACCAGCTCGCCCACCACAATAGACAGAAAAGTCACCACTATTACAACCAGTGCGGTTGACACTATACTGCTGATGTCAGTTGGCATGCCAAAACTTTGCAGCCACAGCGCGAAAGGCTCAGCCAGTACCGACTCACCATAAATACCGCTTAACAGGCCGATAGACGTAATACCAATCTGTACCGTTGATAAAAACTGTGTCGGATCATCCGACAGCTTTAACGCTGTGCCGGCAGAAGATTTACCTTTTTGGGCCAGCGCACTCAGCCGGGATTTTCGCGCCGTCACAATCGCAATTTCTGACATGGCAAATACACCATTTAACAGAATCAGCCCCAGCAATATCAGAAGTTCCATACCTATCCGTTTTGTTATTTACTGAAATCTTGAATTAGCGACTTAACAGCAGATGCAGCTGATTACGATACTCCTCTTCATCCTGCGCATCAAACGGCAGAATAATATCTTCCTTGCCATTACCGGTCAGATCCATTGCCAGCGCCCGGCTGCCATCCCGTGGCAAAGGTATTTTTATTCTTTCACTGCGGCGGCTGAACAGGCGTTTGGCATCCGGTGCATATAACCGCAATTCGCTGCGCCCTTCCCCGGCCAGCAGCGTTTTATGCCCGACCCCACTGATATCCGCGGATATAAATAACGGCATATCGTAACGGAAGTTGCCAATACTGACATTAATAGTGGCATTGTGACGTAAATCAGCTTTGCTCTGGTACTGACGCTGTTCATCCAGCAGGTAAAAGTCGATATCCAGATTAGCACTGCCACGTAACAGCACCCTGATCAGGGTACTGGCGCCAAAGTGAGTGGATGCGATATAAAAATCTTTTTTGCCATCATGGTTAAAATCAGCAATTTCAACATTAACCGGCACGGTGTCGGTTACAATTTCGGTATCAGCAACGGCCTGATAGCCCAGCCCCTGCTCTGTCTGACGACCAAAATAAACAAGAAACCGGGTATTGCGCTCCAGCGCATCAGCCAGTTGCTCACGGTTAATAACCAGATCCGGTAAGCCGTCGCCATCCAGATCGGTAATATCATGCAGCCGATCAATATTGGCATTGCTATAAGAGCGGCCGGCATCTGAGCGCTGATCGGCCTGTTGCTCCGTTGCCAGCGTCAGCGGCCAGCCGGGGCTGACCGGCTCTGCCGGAAAACTGCCATCGGCCTGCTGTAAAAATGCTTTAAATTCACCCTGTTGTACAAACAGCAAATCAGGCAGGCCATCGCGGTTAATATCCACCGTAAAATACCGTCTGGGTTCATATTCATTCTGATTGCGCCAGCTTTGCACTAACGACGGCAGCGTTAACGCATAATGCTTAAAAGCGCCATCCGGTTGCTGGCGGTAAAGGTGCATCTGCTGAAAATCCGCGACCAGAAAATCACTCAGCTCACTGCCAAGCGACACCACAAACTTCTGTCGCCGTAAGCGGCTTTTATCCGTTACCCGGTATAATGAAGATGTTTCCAGTAACAACCGGCTTTGCAGCGTAACAGGATCCAGCACCCGGATACCTCTTTCACCTAAAAACACCAGTTGTTGTATTGTGGTGCCGGCCAGCGTTGCAGTATCAAAAAACTGCATATCATCCGGCACACTGACACCTGTCGCCTGAAAGTTTTCCAGATCTACCAGCGTCAGCCAGCGTTCAAACTGGCTATAGCCGCTTACAGCCAGTTGCCGGTTTTCCGGTAAATGCACAATACTGCTGTTGGCCGGGTGCCCCAGTTTTATGGTGACCTTATTTAAATCATAAGCTGCCACAGACGAAAAACTCAGCCCTGCCAACAGCAAGATAACCGGGTTCAATAAACGCATTGCTTTACCTTGCGGATAATATAATTAACCCTGATATTACACTAACTCCATATCAGCGCACTAATGGATTAAGTTACGGTTTTATTTCGTTATAGCCGCATGTTAGGATCGGCCGAAAGTTCCAAAGGAAATATAACGTGACATTAGTTCGTGACAAACTGGTCCTGCCCAATGGCGAAAACAAACTGCTGCTGCACTCCTGCTGCGCCCCCTGCTCCGGCGAGGTAATGGAGGCTATTCAGGCATCCGGTATTGATTACACTATTTTCTTCTACAATCCGAATATTCACCCGAAAAAAGAATACGAGCTGCGTAAAGAAGAAAATATCCGCTTTGCCGAAAAACACAATGTACCTTTTATTGATGCTGATTATGATACCGATAACTGGTTTGCCCGCGCCAAAGGCATGGAGTTTGAACCGGAACGTGGTGTGCGCTGTACCATGTGTTTTGATATGCGTTTTGAGCGCACGGCACTCTATGCACACGAACATGGCTTTAATGTGATCAGCAGTTCGCTGGGTATTTCGCGCTGGAAAGATATGCAGCAGATTAACGACTGTGGTATCCGTGCCGCATCTCATTATCCGGATATCGTGTACTGGGATTACAACTGGCGTAAGAAAGGCGGTTCGGCCCGGATGATTGAAATCAGCAAACGCGAAAATTTCTATCAGCAGGAATACTGTGGTTGCGTTTATTCATTACGCGATACCAACAAACACCGGCTGGCACAAGGCCGCGACCGTATTCAGCTTGGGGTGTTGTATTACAGCCAGGATGAAACAGAGAACAATCAGAAAACTGAATAAAGATAAACCCCGCTTCGTAATAGCTGGAGGTTAAGCCATCATACGGGGTTTATTGTTTATTCCTGTTTACCTATACTCAGCGCACGTTGGTACTTTCAAAAATCTTATCCGCAGATGCCGCCACAAAACCGGTATACAGTTTGCCATCCGCTTTCGGATAACGCAGTGCAAACTCATAGAAACAGCTTGGAATTTTTGCTTCGGTATCGCTGAACTGCACCGGAAATTCATCAGCCAGCGTCGAAGACTGTTCCAGTAATACTTCCGGTGAACCTTTAACTTCGCCGCCAGAAGTATTCAGTGGGAAACCGGCATCTTTCAGTGCCTGATTCACCTGCTGAATGGTTTTAAAATTTGCCAGATCATTAATACTGACCGTGAAATGGTTGGCCCGGTAGCCCCATGCTGCGGTCCAGGCTGCATATTCGCTTTCCTCCAGCAGTTTTTCATAAGTGGCTTTGCTGACTTGCCAGTGAGTGCCGGAATACAGGAAGTTATCTGCCGTTACAGCATCTTCAGGGATCTGTGCAACCAGCTCAGCTACCGTTTTCTGTAAGAACGGAGAGCATTTTTCTACCAGCAATTCAGAAATAAACACTTTTGGCTGACGTGGATCGCTATGCTCATAATGCTTGGCATAGAGCTTTTTGGCTTCAAAATGATACTCGCCACATTCTTTGTAACCCACGGCCAGAAAATGCGCAGCCAGTTTTTCCAGCCCGACTTTCGGCAGGTTAAAGGTACGCAGCGCAATATGATCGTTAATCACATCGTCCTGCTGAGATGAGCCCAGCAGCTGATGAACTTTTACCGCTGAAGGAGTAACAGACAGATAGTTCTGCCACAACTGATCGAATAATTCATTAACGTTAGTATGCATGTTGATTCTCCACTCCCCGGTTCTACCGGTTAACAATTATGTATGATCTTTATATGGCCTTCAGACCTTATCCAGATAAATAAACCGCGCCATATCACCGTCGGTCAGTTGCAGTGCCTTAGCAAACGCCGGGCTGATTTGCAAAGTATTGCTTTGCTCATCAAAGCAGGCTTCTTTACTGAAGCTGGCCCTGAACTGCTGTAAACGGCAATTGGCTACTGCCAGTGTATGCTGCCCCTGTACCGGTGTTACGCTGACAGCAACCTTACGGCTGCCTGCCACTGATTTAATCTGACTGAGTTTAGCTTCTACCGTCGGGCCGGCATCGAACAGGTCGATATAACCACGATGGCTGAAACCTTCTGTTTCCAGCATCTTCAGTGCTGGTTTGGTATTCTGGTGTACCTGCCCTATCACCTGCTGTGCTGACTCCGGTAATAACCCTACATAAATAGGATGACGCGGCATCAGTTCAGCGATAAAGGCTTTTTTGCCAATGCCGATCAGATGATCAGCGGTTGGAAAATCAATGGTCAGAAACAGCTGCTGCAACCAGTGCCAGAATGGCGGCTGGCCATTGTCATCAGCGGCACCGCGCATTTCAGCAATAACCCGGTCTGAAAAACGCTGCGGATATTCCGCCATAAACAGAAAACGTACCTTGGATAAAAAGCGCCCGGCATGGTTACGCCGGTAGCTTTCGCGTAAAAACAGCGTACAGATTTCTGATGCGCCGGTGTAGTCGTTACACAGCGTCAGGGTTTTCAGCTGATTAAACACATCCAGTTCAGCAGAATGGTGAATGACCGTATTCTGCTGAAAGTGGTATAACGGTGTATGCAACCCGACAGCCGCTTCAATACCGGTAGTGCCGACAATTTCGCCGCTGTTCAGATCTTCCAGCACAAACAGATAACCCTGATCACCGGGTTTACTGATATCAGCCGTAAAACTATGCTCTGTATGGCGAATTTTCTGCCACAGCCGCTCATCATTAACCGGCAACGACGTAAAGCCGTGGCCGGATTCAATGGCAATTTGTTTCAGTGCCGGAAAATCAGCAGCGGTTATCGGCCGGATCACTAACATATCGGCCACCAATCAGCCTTTAACCAGTTTAGCAACCGCCTGCTCAAAGCGTGTCAGACCTTCGGCAATATCAGCATCCGGAATAATCAGCGACGGTGCAAAACGCACAATACTGGTCCCGGCCATCAGCACCATCAGCCCTTCATCAGCGGCTGCCAGCATAAAATCGCGTGCACGGCCAGCGTAGTCGCTGTTCAGCACGGCTCCAACCAGTAAACCTTTACCGCGGATTTCGCTGAAAACGTTGTACTTTTCATTGATGTTACGCAGACCATTTTTAAACAGTTGTTCTTTAGCCTGTACGCCTTTCAGCAATTCATCATTATTAACGGTAGTAAACGCAGCCAGCCCTACCGCACAGGCCAGCGGGTTACCGCCATAGGTTGAACCGTGTGAACCTACCACCAGATATTTGGCGATATCAGTAGTCGTCAGCATCGCTCCTATCGGGAAACCACCACCCAGCGCTTTGGCTGTGGTCAGAATATCCGGGGTAACTTCAGTGTCCATATAGGCATACAGCTTGCCGGTACGGCCAACACCGGTTTGTACTTCATCAAAAATCAGCAGCGCATTATGTTTGTCACACAGCGCTCTTACACCTTTAATAAACTCCGGGGTGGCAGTCATAATACCGCCCTCACCCTGTACCGGTTCCAGCATCACGGCACAGGTATTATCAGAAATCAGCGCTTTTACGCTATCCAGATTATTAAATTCGGCATGATCAATCGCCTGTGGTTTAGGCCCGAAACCATCAGAATAGGCATTCTGACCGCCCACAGTAACGGTAAAGAAAGTACGGCCGTGAAAGCCCTGCTTAAAGGAAATAATCTGATCTTTCTGCTCGCCGTATTTATCTTTGGCATAGCGGCGTGCCAGTTTCAGCGCAGCTTCGTTCGCTTCGGCACCTGAGTTGGCAAAATAGACTTTTTCAGCAAAAGTAGCGTCAACCAGTGCTTTTGCCAGCTTTAGTGCCGGCTCGTTGGTCATCACGTTTGATAAGTGCCACAGTTTATCTGCCTGCTCTTTCAGCGCAGACACCAGTACCGGATGGCAGTGGCCTAAGCAGTTAACAGCAATACCGCCGGCAAAATCGATATACTCACGGCCTTCCTGATCCCATACCCGTGACCCCTGCCCTTTTACCGGAATAATCTTAGCCGGAGCATAGTTAGGCACCATAACTTCATCAAATAAACTTCTTGTAACCTGCATAGCAACCTCATCTCCCAGAGAACTCTGATTTTTTATCTTATTCAGTTAAGCAGAAACTGGTTTATTCACGCCAACACGCCGTAAATACATCCCTGTAGGCTCGATTCCGCCCATCCGGGGCTCCAACGGTTGGCTTAGAATAAACCTGTTTCTGCGAGTCTTAAACTGACCAGCATTACTTAATTCTTTTCATTATATTGGTCACCCTTGTCAGATTGCAGTATCATTATCAACAATTTTAAAGATAAATCTTACAATATGACGGAATAAGTAGGCAAAATGCTTAGTAAAGAAGATGAAAAACTATTAGCGGTGCTGAAACGTGATGCCAGAGCCAGTATTTCTGATCTGGCACGGGCGCTGGATTTATCCCGCTCTACGGTACAAACCCGCATCAGCAAGCTGGAGCAAAGCGGTATTATCAAAGGCTATGCGGTTGAATTTGGTGATGCTTACCAGGCATCGCTGGTATCAGCGCATGTCAGTATTAAAGTCCGGCAAAAGCTGACCGCCAAAACCAATATTGAGCTGAAACATATACCGCAGGTGTCAGCACTGTACGCCATTAGTGGTGAGTATGATCTGATTGCCATAGTACAGGCGCAAAGTACCGAACAGCTAAGTCATATTCTGGATGATATCGGTAATCTGGATGGTGTGGAGCGCACCACATCATCGGTTATTCTGGAAACGAAATTTAAACGGTAACAGGTTTAATACAAGTCAGTTAAAGTTAAGCATAATCAGTAACAGATTCATCTTTCCGGCTATATAGCTGGTATGGATTACATAGAGCAAAAAGTGCTTAATATAAACATTGTAGTAACAGCAAAGAATATTAAACTGACATTCCGCTATATGCTTCTCCGGAGATAACGATGCGTAATCCCTTGCTAGTTTCATTATTATTTGCCAGCCAGTTGCTGCAACCGGCTAATGCCAAAGAGTTGCTGAACAGCAGCTACGATATTGCCCGTGAACTGTTTGCTGATATTAATCCGTTGTTTATCGAACACTGGAAACAGCAAACTGGTGAAACCCTAACAATTAACCAGTCGCATGGCGGTTCTTCCCGTCAGGCGCAGGCAATTATTCAGGGACTGCGCGCTGATGTTGTTACTTTCAATCAGACTACCGATATCGATATTCTGTACCAGCGCGGTAAGCTGATCCCGGAAAACTGGCGTGAACGGCTGGCCAATAACAGCTCGCCTTACTATTCCACGATGGCGTTTCTGGTCAGAAAAGGAAATCCGAAGCAAATTCACAGCTGGGCAGATTTGACCAAAGAAGGCGTTTCTCTGGTATTTCCCAATCCCAAAACGTCAGGCAATGCCCGCTATACCTATCTGGGTGCCTATGGCGATGCGCTGCAACGCTTTGATAACGATAAGGCACAAGCCAGTAACTGGGTAAAAGACTTTCTGAGCCGGGTAGTAGTATTTGATACCGGTGGCCGCGGGGCTACCACTTCTTTTGTTGAACGTAGTCTGGGTGATGTGCTGATTACCTTTGAATCTGAGGTAAATAACATTATTGCTCAATATCCGGATCAGCAGTTTGAACGTGTCGTTCCGCCGGTAAACGTGCTGGCAGAATTCCCGGTAACCTGGGTAGACCGCAATGTCAGCCGTAACGGTACAGAAAAAGAAGCAAAAGCCTATCTGGAATATCTGTACAGCAAAGAAGCACAGGAAGTACTTGCCAGATATTTTTACCGGGTGCATCATCCGGAAGTGGTTGCTGCCACAGCTGCACAATTTCCGCAAACAAAACTGTTTACGGTAGAAGAGGTGTTTGGCACCTGGGATCAGGTTAATCAGCAACATTTCGCCAATGGCGGAGAACTGGATAAATTACTGGCAGAAGGCCGACGCTGAACGTGACGTTTTACCGTAGTTTTACCAGCAAAAGAGTGCTGCCGGGCTTTACTATCAGCCTTGGCAGCAGTTTATTTTTTATCAGCCTGGTGATCCTGCTGCCACTGACCGGGTTGATAATGCAGGTCAGTGAACTCAGTCTGGCGCAATACTGGCAAATCATCACTGACGAACGGGTGGTGGCAAGCTATAAAGTTACCCTGTCCGCCGCCGCTGTTGCGACCGTGATTAATCTGCTGTTCGGGCTGCTGATGGCCTGGATCCTTACCCGCTACCGCTTTCCCGGCCGGCTGCTGCTTGACGGCCTGATGGATCTGCCCTTTGCCCTGCCCACTGCCGTTGCCGGACTGACGCTGGCAGCACTGCTTTCTACCAGTGGCTGGTTAGGCCAGTATCTGGCGTTATGGGATATCAAAGTGTCTTATACCTGGCTGGGTATTGTGGCGGCGATGATTTTTACCAGTATCCCGTTCGTTGTCCGCACGGTGCAACCGGTACTGGAAGAATTTGGCCCGGAATATGAAGAAGCCGCAGCCACACTGGGCTCCAGCCCCTGGCAGACATTCTGGCGGGTAATCTTTCCGGAAATCAAACCTGCGCTGCTGACCGGTACAGCACTGTCTTTTACCCGCAGCATCGGCGAATTCGGTGCTGTAATCTTTATTGCCGGTAACATTCCGTGGCAGACTGAAGTCACCTCACTGATGATTTTTGTCAGACTACAGGAGTTTGACTATGCCGGTGCCAGTGCTATCGCCAGTGTCGTGCTGCTGGCATCCCTGCTGCTGTTGTTTATTATTAATGGTATCCAGCAGCGTTACCAGCATATTACCGGAGGCCTGCGTTGAAAACTGCTCCGGGCTCCCGTTGGATCCGTCCACTGCTGATTGGCACCGGTGTTACCCTGACGGTACTTTTTCTGGTAATACCGCTGCTGCTGATTTTTATTACGGCGTTTTCAGCCGGTATCGGAGGTCTGTGGCGAAACCTGACAGATGCCGATATGTTACATGCTATCGGCATGACGTTGTTCGTTGCCGGTTTAACCGTTCCCATTAATCTGGTTTTCGGTACGCTGATTGCCTGGTGTGTTACCCGTTTTACTTTCCCCGGCAGACGCCTGTTGCTGACGCTGATTGATATTCCGTTTGCCGTATCGCCAATAGTTGCCGGTCTGCTATATCTGCTGCTATACGGTTCAAACGGACCTTTTGCCGGTTGGCTGGATCAACACGATATTCAGCTGATGTTCGCCTGGCCGGGACTGGTGATGGTAACAGTGTTTGTCTCCTGCCCCTTTGTGGTCAGGGAGCTGGTGCCACTGATGTCAACACTTGGTACTGAACAGGAAGAAGCCGCGGTACTGCTGGGCGCCAGTGGCTGGCGGGTGTTCCGTGATATCACCCTGCCGAATATCCGCTGGGCACTGTTATATGGCGTTATTCTGACCAATGCCAAAGCCGTCGGTGAGTTTGGGGCGGTGTCGGTGGTTTCCGGTACTATCCGCGGCAAAACCAATACCCTGCCACTGCATGTCGAACTGCTGCAACAGGACTATAACACCGCCGGTGCCTTTATTGCCGCCGCTCTGTTAACACTGATTGCAATTGCCACACTGGTGGTAAAAGCCTTTTTACAGTGGAAGCTGGAACGACAATATTAGGGCTATTGCTTAGTCAAATAACGGAAACAACCACGGCACCATAAATACAGAAACCAGCAACACCAGCAGCGTAAAAGGCACACCGACCCTGACAAAATCGCTGAACCGGTAGCGGCCCGGCCCGAATACCAGCGTATTAACCGGTGACGAAACCGGCGTCATAAACGCAGCCGATGCCGCCAGTGCCACCATCATCGCAAACGGATATGGCGATGCTCCCAGTGCCTGTGCCATAGCAACTGCCACCGGCGCCATCAGCACCGCAGTAGCGGTATTGGAAATAAACAGCCCGATTACGGCAGTAATAATAAACAGGCTGCCCAGCAACACATAACTACCGGCATTACCCAGCCCACTGACCAGCCCATGCACCACTAAATCAATACCGCCGGTTTTCTGTAACGCCAAAGCAAACGGCAGCATCCCGATAATCAGAATCAAGCTGGGCCAGTGTATTGCCCGGTAAGCACTGTCAGTATCGATACAACGGCATGCGCCCATCATCAGGCAGCAGATAAGTGCCGCCATAACATTTGGCACCAGTCCGGTCACCATCAGTACAATCATCACCGCCAGACTCAGCAGTGCATGCGGTGCCTTGCTGGCAGCGGGTGTCACTTCATCCACTTCGGCCGGCAGGCTCAGTACCAGAAAATCCCGGCCCTGTTGCTGCAAACGGTGAATATCTTTCCAGTTACCAGCCACCAGCAGGGTGTCGGAAGGTTTCAGCACTTCATCAACCAGTACGCCTTCCAGTGCCTGACCATTACGGCGCAACCCGACCACATTCAGTTTATGCCGGCTGCGAAATGCCAGTTGCTGAATACTGTTACCCGGCAAACGTGATTCCGGCGGAAATGCCACTTCAGCCAGCCCCATTTCATGGGCGTGAATACTGAAATACGAACTGGATAACGGCACCGGCACCAGCCCGAGAAACGGGTAAGTTTCCAGTATGCCGATAACAGGGCTGGCCAGATCAACCAGCAGAATATCACCCGGTTCAACCAGCGTATTGCCGGTGGCGGTCATCAGTAAAGTCCGGAATTTACCCTGCCGCTCAACCGCAATAACATTAATGCCATACTGACGGCGTAACTCAAACTCATCCAGCTTCTGCCGGGCCAGCAGTGAATTCGGCATTACCCGTAAACGTTGTTCCCGCCCGGTCAGCCGGTAAGAGCGGGCTAAATCAGACAGGGTTAAACGCGGCGCTGCGTCTTTATCCTGCTGATTTGAACGCTGTAACCAGTGTCTGGTCAGCAGCATATAGCCCACGCCCAGCAGTAATACCACAAGACCAACCGGTGTAACGCTGAAAAAACTGAATCCCTCAAAGCCGGCACGCTGCAATTCGCTGTGTACCACCATATTCGGCGGCGTCGCCACCAGTGTCAGCATGCCACTGATTAATCCGGCAAAGGCCAGCGGCATCATCAGCCGCCCCGGCGGGATCTGCAACCGGGCCGCCAGTCCCAGTACCACCGGAATAAAAATCGCCACCACACCGGTAGAGCTCATTACCGACCCCATTCCTGCCACGGTCAGCATCAGAAACACCAGCAACTTGGTTTCACTGCTGCCGGACGTTCTGACCAGCCAGTCGCCCATTCGGTAAACAATACCAGTGCGCACCAGACCATCACCAACCACAAACAGCGCCGCAATCAGAATGACACTGGCATCGCTGAATCCGGCCAGTGTTTCCTGAATCGTCAGCACCCCTGTCAGCGGAAATAACACTATAATCAGCAGTGCCACCACATCCATCCGTGGTTTATTAAGTACAAACAACACCATCGAACACAGCAACAATGCCAGTACCCATAATAATTCAGTATTTATCATCTTTAACTATCCGCTGTTAATGCAAAGGCGCCGTGACTGCGCCAGATACCCTGATAGTTTATGGCTTTTTGGCCCCGTGATACCACTTCAGACACCGCAATTGATCCACATCACATTTTTATCAGTTGGCCTGATATACATCAGGCCTTTTTTATTGCCAGACATAACCACTTCCAGCCTGTTATATATCCAGACATCCGATTATTTCTATTTAATATAACTCAGTGTTATTAATTCATTATTAATATCAGCTTTACAGCATAGAATGCGCGCAATTGCCGATAGCTAAGGAACATACTATGCCTTTATTACAGCTACCCGTACTGGATTTAACCGATTTACACGCCGGTGGAGAACTCCGCAGCCAGTTTTTACAGCAACTGGGTAGTGCCGCCCGTGATGTAGGCTTTTTTTATCTGACCGGTCATGGTTTATCTGCCCAGCGTCAACAGCAGGTTATGCAACTGGCAGCCAGTTTCTTTGCCTTACCACTGGAGCAGAAACTGTCAGTCAGAATGCGTCATTCTCCGCATTTTCGTGGATACACGGCACTGGAAGATGAACTGACACTGGGCAAACCGGATCTGCGTGAACAGTTCGATATTATGCGGGAAGAAAAAGCCCAGGAGCCTGCTGCCACAGAGCCGGACTGGTGGCGTTTATACGGCCCGAATCAGTGGCCTGCGGCTTTGCCACAGATGAAAGACATTCTGCTTAAATGGCAGGATGATTTAACCGATATTACCGTTACGCTGCTCAGAGCGTTTGCCGAGGTACTGGAACAGCCGGACACCGCTTTCGACAGCACGATAGCAAAGGGCCCTTACCGCCATATGAAACTGATCCGCTACCCGGGCAGAATCACCCCAGACAGTGAACAGGGTGTCGGCGCACATAAAGACCCGGGCTATCTGACTCTGGTGCTGCAGGGGGAACAGTCCGGGCTGGAAGTGCTGACCGAACAAGGCTGGCTCAGTGCTGCCCCGCTGCCAGGTTCTTTTGTGGTCAATATCGGTGAACTGCTGGAGCTGGCATCTAACGGCTACCTGCGGGCAACCTATCACCGGGTGGTCAGCCCACCAGCTGGCATAGAGCGGCTGTCCTGTGCCTTTTTTATGGCAGCCCAGCTGGACGCAACAGTACCATTATTGCCGTTACCGGAACATCTGGCCTTACAGGCAAAAGGCCCGGCCAGTGATCCATTAAATCCGCTATTCTATCAGGTAGGCCAGAACGTATTAAAAGGCCGCCTGCGCTCTCACCCCGATGTGGCAGCAGCGCATTACCCTAAGCTGGAAAATGCCAGTTAAAAACACCTTTAAACATAACAACGAACGACAGGTTATTTATGCATTTTAAAACCAAGCTCATTCACAGCGCGACCGGGCCTGATCAACAGACCGGAGCGCTTAACCCGGCGATATATATGAGCAGTACCTTCAGCTACGGTACTGCCGAAGAAGGACGCGCCCGCTTTGCCGGTGAACACAGTGGTTATATTTACAGCCGGATGGGCAATCCCACCGTTAATGCGCTGGAACAACAACTGGCCAGACTGGAACAGGCTGAAGAAGCGCTGGTCGTCGCCAGTGGTATGGCGGCAATCAGCAGTATTATGTATGCACTGATCCAAAGCGGAGATGAAGTTGCCTTTATTGATCCGGTATACGGCGGTACAGCCGCATTTTTAACCCAGACATTAAGCCGTGCCGGAGTAAAAGTTACCCGTTATCATACTGACGACGAGCTGCTGCAGCATATCAGCCCGGCCACTAAAGTTATTTTGTTTGAGCCGGTAACCAACCCTAACCTCAAAGTCAGTGATTACCGCAAAATTCTGGCGGCAGCCGAAAAAACCGGTGCCATCACTATTTGTGACAATACTTTTTTAACGCCTTATCTGTTCAGGCCGCTGAACCACGGTATTGATATTGTCATGCACAGTGCCACCAAATATCTGAGCGGACATGGTGATATTATTGCCGGCGTAGTCGCCGGACGGCATGAACTGATGCAGAGAATCCGTACCATCGGTTTAAAACATCTTGGAGCCCCGATAGGCCCGCAGGAAGCTTACCTGCTACAACGAGGCATCAGAACGCTGGCATTGCGTATGGACGCTCACCTGCATGGCGCACAACAAGTCGCTGCTTTTCTGGTACAACACCCGAAAGTGAAAAAAGTGCTGTTTCCGGGGTTACCTGACGATCCCGGCTATCAGATCCTGACTGAAACAGTGGGTGCTTATGGCGGTATGGTCAGTATTGAACTGGAAGGTGGTTTTGCCACCGCCAGCCGTTTTCTTGATAAGTTGTCACTGTTTGCCCAGGCGGTAAGCCTTGGCGATCTGGAAAGCCTGGCCTGTCACCCTGCCAGTACCACTCACGCCGCAGTTGATGCCGACAGCCGCGCAGCCGCCGGTGTTACCGATGATTTGATCCGGCTTAGTATTGGCGTGGAAGACCCGCAGGATCTTATCGCTGATTTAACCCAGGCACTGGCAATTATTTAAGTACCCGAAATCTGTCTATGTTATTCCAATAATGAATAATTAAACATATTTACTAAACTTAATGATCTAAATAAGATAACCAGGTAAGCCACAACTTACAGCAATCTATCCTTGTCCTGCTTACGCGATACTGGCTTTCACCAGTATCGCGCTTTTTCAGGTGCAACACATCCGCCATGTTAACTACCTGCAGGGAGAATGTTATGAGCATCAGCCTTTATGATATCGCTGTACCGGTTTTTATCCGCAGCCTGACCAATCTTGTTTCACTGCTTAAAAAGGCCGGGTATCAGGCCTCGCTAAAAGGTTACCCTGCTGAATTACTGTTACAAAGCAGGCTTTACCCTGATATGTATGAACTGTCGAAGCAGGTTGCCAGAGCTGCCGATATTGCGGCTCAGGGGGTACAACAATTAACCGCAATACCAGCCCCGGCATTCAGTACTGAAGTAAATACGCTGGAACAGCATATTGCTTATGTCAATCACACGATCAGTTATCTGTTATCCGTTCCGCCCCGCAGCTTTGCTGACAGCCAGCAAAAAAAGTTCCGCTTACCGCCGGAAGGTGAAGAAAGCTACGGAGCTCTGGGATATACCCTGTTTTACCTGCTGCCTAATTTTTATTTTCATATCACAACTGCGTACAACATTCTGCGCCATAACGGCATCGAAATTGGTAAACAGGATTATCTGGGGCGGGAAGCTCCGTTATATAAAGCACCGGAGAACGTCTGATGAAAATTATTGGTCTGTCCGGGGCTTTAACTTCAGCTTCCACTACACGGGCACTGGTACAAGCTTACTTACAGGCGACAGCAGATCATGCTCAGGTCAGTACCGGTCTGGTAGATTTAGCTGACATTGCCACAGAACTTGGCGCAGCTAAAGATTTACGCCAACTGGCTGATAATGCAGCAGAAGCTTATCATCAGGTACTGGAAGCAGATGCGCTTATTATTGCAGCTCCGGTCAGCAGAACATCGTATCCGGGACTGTTTAAACATTTTTTTGATTTGCTGGACCAGACAGCCCTGCGCGGTAAAACGGCTATTATTGCCGCTACCGGCCCCACGCTGTATTCCGCTATTCTTGATCAGCAACTACGCCCTCTGCTCGATTATTTCGGGCTGTATACACTGCCAATCGATACTTATCTGTCAGAGCCGGAATTTGCTGTCCTGCCTTTTAATCAGGGATATTGCATCCAGAATGACGAAGCCCTGGTACGTATCCGTTTTGCCACCCAGCAACTGATTAGCCTTACTAAAGCAAAATCCGGCCAAGCTGCCTGAGACTAATCCTCATCAATTTCAGAACTGATATGTAGTTAAAGCAGCCGTTAGCTGCTTTACCGTTACAGACAAGCCAGAGCCATTCTTTAAATCTGACTAAAATAGAATAAAAAAGAATATATATCTCACTTTACAATCAATTTGGTTATATTACATTAATATGACCACAGCAGCATTGCCCCCCTGAAATAAAACAATAAACCCAATTCAGCACAGGAACAACACTATGAAGAAGATCAGTCGAGGCACGCTTGCTGCCAGTATTTTTCTGAGCCTGCTCGGCCAGGCTCAGGCTGCCGATGTCACTGTTTATGGCCGGGCGCATCTGTCACTGGATGTACTTGATAACGGTGCCGACAGCGGAACCAACGTTTCCAGTAATGCCAGCCGCCTTGGTTTCCGGGCCAGTACAAAACTGGAAGGCGATCTGGAAGCTTTTGTCCAGCTGGAGCAGACAATTCGCTTTGACGAAGGCAGCGGTACTTTTGCTGACCGGGATTCATATGTCGGCCTGCGCGGTAATTTTGGTTCTGTCAGGGCCGGCCAGTTCGATACTCCGCTAAAAGCCATCCGCACCAAAGTAGATCAGTTTGGTGACCGTATCGGTGATATCCGTAACCTCAGCCGTGTCAATACCGGCAGCGATGCTATCGGTAATGTCTTCGACGAACGGTTTAAAAATGGTATTGCCTATCAGAGCCCGGTATTCAATAACCTGCGTTTTGATTTGCACTACACACCGCACAACAACGCCGGCACAACCACCGACAATCTCAGGGAGTCTTACAGTACTTCTCTGACTTATGAAACAAAAGGTCTTTACCTGGCAGTTGCTTATGAAAGCTTTGAAGGCGTTGACGGGCTTGATCCCAAAGCGGTCCGGCTCGGGGCCTACTATGATCTGACTGCTGCTCTGCGCCTGACGGCACTATATCAGAACGCCAGCGATATACCAGGTGGTGATCGTAATGTCTATGGTGCGGGTGCCAGTTATAAACTCGGAAAAACCATTCTGCGCGGTCAGTATTATCAGGTCGGTGATAATGATACAGCTGATACCGGTGCCAGCCTGCTGGTAGTGGGTGCAGATTATCAGTTGGCAAAAGAACTGACGTTGTATGCGGCTTACGGTATAACCTCCAACGATGATTTAGCCGAATACCGGATATCTGGCGGAGGGCGCGGTAAACAGCTACCGGCTATCGCCGGAGAAGACAGCAGCGGTCTGTCGCTGGGGATTATCTATAATTTCTGACCTTGCCGGCAGATAACACTGCCGGTTCACCCTGTTTATTTGGGCAGCCATACAGCGATTGTAGTGGCTGCCATAACAGGTGTATTAAATACCCTCACCCAGAAACACTTTACTGTAGCGTGGGCGGATCCAGGTGGTATCCCCCTGTTTCAGGTTAAAGCGCTTAAACTGCTCTTTTGCCAGCTCGACATGGATCAGCTGCTGCTCTTCTGATAACACTTCCAGCCGCACAGACGGACCGACAATAGTTACCAGATCCACTTTCACTTTCAGCGCATCCGGCTCAGTGGTACTCAGCACATCTATTTCATGTGGCCGGACATAGGCAAAGCCGTTCTGTTCATCCGGATTGGTATATTCCGGTGAAGGTACGCTGATATTACCAATCTGGGTCTGGCCCTGCTTAACCCGGGCATGAAACAGGTTTACGTTACCCAGAAACTCATATACAAACGGGTTTGCCGGATTATCATACACCTGTTCCGGCGTACCATCCTGCTCTACCCGGCCTTTATTCATCACGACTATGCGGTCGGCTACTTCCAGCGCTTCTTCCTGATCATGGGTAACAAACACGCTGGTGACATGAATTTCATCATGTAAACGCCGTAACCAGCGCCGCAGCTCTGCCCGCACTTTGGCATCCAGTGCCCCGAACGGTTCATCCAGCAGCAGTACCTTGGGCTCTACAGCCAGCGCTCTGGCCAATGCAATACGCTGCCGCTGGCCGCCGGATAACTGCGACGGATAGCGATCAGCCGTCCAGTCCAGCTGTACCAGTTCCAGCAGGTTTTTTACTTTTCTGGTAATTTCGGCTTTGGATGGCCGGAATTTTTTCGGTTTTACCGACAAGCCATAAGCGACATTCTCAAATACCGTCATGTGTTTAAACAAAGCGTAATGCTGAAATACAAAGCCGACACCGCGTTCGCTGACATGCTGGGTGGTGATATTTTCATCATTAAAACGGATAATACCGCTATCGGCCTGCTCCAGCCCGGCGATAATCCGCAGTAAGGTGGTTTTTCCCGAACCGGAAGGCCCCAGCAGCGCTGTCAGTTCGCCGGTTTTGATCTGCAGGCTGACATTATCGACGGCAACAAAGTTACCGAAACGCTTATTTACCTGTTCAATACTGATACTCATTCTGCCCCCAGAATCTGATTAATTTCAGGCTGTACGCTGCTTGCGCTCATCTTTCCATTCAACATAGCTTTTCAGCACTATAGTAATAAGTGCCAGTCCGGTCAGTAGCGACGACACGGCAAAAGCAGCGGTAAACATATATTCGTTATAAAGCACTTCGATATGCAGCGGCATGGTGTTGGTTTCGCCGCGGATGCGCCCCGATACCACAGCTACCGCACCAAATTCGCCCATAGCCCTGGCATTACACAGCACCACACCATAAATCAGCCCCCATTTGATATTGGGTAAAGTAACCCGCCAGAAGGTTTTCCAGCCACTGGCTCCCAGGGTCAGAGACGCTTCTTCCTCCTCTTTACCCTGCTGCTGCATCAGCGGGATCAGCTCCCGCGCCACAAAAGGCAAAGTGCCGAACATAATGACCAGTATGACGCCCGGCACCGCAAAAATAACCTGCAGATCATTCGCCTGCAGCCATTGTCCAAGCCAGCTCTGGGTACCAAACAGGATCACAAAAATCAGCCCGACCACCACCGGTGAAATCGCAAATGGCATATCAATCAGCGAGATCAATATCGTTTTACCGCGAAACTCAAATTTAGCCACAGCCCAGGCTACCGCCACCCCAAATACCGCATTAACCGGCACCACTATTACCAGCACCAGTAAGGTCAGCTTAATTGCAGCAATGGCATCAGGATCACTGACAGCCTGCCACCATACCGCCAGCCCGGCTTCAAAAGCACCGTACAGCACCACTGTCAGCGGTAGTACCAGAAACAACGCCAGAAATGTCAGGGCTATGGTCAGTAACGTCCACTTCACCCAGCGCGGCTCTGCCGTGGCCTGTTGTAATATAGCCTTATGGCTGATCTCGCTGTATTCTGCGGTAGCAACAATATTTGTCATAAACAGCCCTCAGCCACGTTTACCCGCCCACCATTGCAGGCTATTAATCAGTAATAACAGAAAGTTTGCCATAAACCGCCTTCAACCACGTTTACTCGCCCACCATTGCAGACCGTTAATCAGTAGTAACAAGAAGAAAGCTGCAAACAGCATCACCACACCGATAGCAGCAGCACCATTGTAGTCAAACTGCTCCACTTTGGTGGCGATCAGTAACGGCGTTATTTCAGTGCGGTATGGCAGGTTGGCAGAAATAAAAATAACCGAACCGTATTCGCCGATAGCACGGGCAAATGCCAGGGCATAGCCGGTAAGCAATGCCGGTAAAATTGCCGGAAAGATCACCCGCCGGATAGTGGTTAAACGGCTGGCACCTAAACTGGCAGAAGCTTCTTCCAGTTCTTTTTCAAAATCAGCCAGCACCGGTTGTACGGTTCTGACCACAAATGGCAGGCCGATATAGGTCAGCGCTATTACTACGCCGATTTCACTATAAGCAACCTGAATACCCCATATATGCAGATACTGCCCTACCCAACCGGTGGTGGAATACAGCGTAACCAGCGCTATACCAGCCACGGCTGTTGGCAGTGCAAAAGGTAAATCAACCAGGGCATCGACAATTTTTTTACCGGTAAAGCTGTAACGCACCAGCACCCAGGCGACCAGCGTACCGAATACGGCATTGATGCTGGCACCGATTAATGAACCGGCAAAGGATATTTTATAGGAAGCAACCACCTGCGGATGGCTGACTGCCGCCCAGAACTCCTGCCAGCTCATATTCAGCGAGTAAATAATCAAACTCGCCACCGGCAATAAAAACAGCAGGCTGAGATACAGTACAGAGAATCCCAGCGTTATGCCAAATCCGGGAATAACAGGTTTTGCAACGGCTCTGGTCATAAATCTGTTTCCATTATCCGGTTAACGACTAGCGTTTTTTGCTGTACGCTTCAAGAACACGGTCAAACAACCCGCCATCATTAAAGTGTTTTTGCTGAGCACTGTTCCAGCCACCAAATACCTCATCAATGGTGAACAGGTTTACATCCGGAAACTTATCTGCGTACTGCCGGGCCACTTCTGCCTTACCTGGCCGATAGTAATGTTTGGCCGCCAGATGCTGTGCTTCATCCGAATACAGGTAATCAAGATAGGCTTCTGCCACTTTACGGGTGCCTTTGCGATCAACATTTTTATCCACCACTGTTACCGGTGGCTCGGCCAGAATACTGACACTGGGTACAATAATGTCGTACTCCCCTTTCCCTAGTTGCTCTACCGATAAAATGGCTTCATTTTCCCAGGCAATAAACACGTCACCCAGCCTGCGCTGCACAAAAGTATTGGTTGCGCCACGCGCACCCGGATCCAGCACCGGTACGTTCAGAAACAGCTTTTCAACAAAGTCGTAGGCTTTTTCTTCTGAGCCGTATTTTTTCTCGGCATATCCCCACGCCGCCAGATAATTCCAGCGCGCCCCGCCAGAAGTTTTCGGGTTAGGTGTAATAACCTGCACATCAGGGCGGATTAAATCATCCCAGTCCTTAATATTTTTCGGGTTGCCTTTACGCACCAATAATACAATGGTTGAGGTATAAGGCGAGCTGTTCTGAGGTAACCGGCTTTGCCAGTTTTCCGGAATTAAATCAGCACGCTGACGCAGCGCATCGATATCATAAGCCAGTGCCAGCGTAACCACATCGGCTTCCAGCCCGTTGATAACAGAGTTAGCCTGAGAACCGGAGCCGCCATGCGACTGACGGATCCGTGGGGTTTCGTTACCCTGTTTTTTCCAGTGTTCGCCGAACAGCTGATTGTATTCTCTGTAAAACTCACGTGTCGGGTCATAAGACACATTTAAAATGTTGCTGTTTGCCACGGCGTAAAAACTGCCGCCGGCCAGTGCTGTTACAAGAATCAGTTTATTGAATACTCTGGTGATGTTCATACCGGGATCCTTCAAAAATAACGATAATGTTTGTCAGCTTCCGGCAGACCGGTCAGCACTTTTGATGTATTTGTTATGCATTTTTCACTCGGCCATGACTGGCGTTATGAGTTGTTTTGGTTAATTTGCCGGTTTTTCCAACCGTAGTTTTTCTTTCTTTTCCAGCTGAACCAGTTTTCCGTGATGAAAAATCAGTTCAATGGAACCGAACTCAACGCGACCAAACAGCTGCTCAATACTGGTCAGTAACTGAGGTAATGCCTCTGCAACCTGCTCTTTACTGGTCATTGCGTACTCTCCACACATATCTGGATGTCTGGACGTATCTTATATCGACAAATTAATAACGCGAAAGGTCGTTTTAGCTATCTTATATTCCTGAAAGGAATATAAAGAATATTTACTGCCGTGCCTGACAACCGGGTTTCAGTTAAACTGGTTGCCGACATGAACATGAAGAGAAATATGATAAATAACAAAACAAGAAACCATACCGCCCGATGGTGGTGGGCTACGTTAGTTTCTGCCGTTTTACTGGCAGTTGCCGCTTACCTGTTTAGTCAGTCCTGCCTTAGTTTTGGTGGCGGAGGCCCTTGCAGCAGTTCTCTGCGCATACCTGACGGGCTGCTGATGTTTGCCATTGTCTGGGTTGCTGTCGGGCCTTTTGTTACTGTGGTACTGGCAATTATTGCCTTACTGAAAACCTTATTTAAACGCTGAGCCTGTCAGGGGCGTTTACCCTTACAGCGCCTGCTTTATTTTTTCTGCCAGCGCTTTGATTTTTTCCATATCGCCCTGCCGGGCACCATGAGCCCGCAGTTTTGATAAATGTTCAGGGATCAGATGAAAATGTACATGCGGCACTGTTTGCCCGGCGGCAGTGCCGTTTAGCTGCATAACCACCACCCCTTCTACAGCCAGTTCACTTTTTATGGCTGCCATCACTTTCTGCACGGTTTGCAACGTTTTTGCTGCTGCATCGGCAGGTAAATCCAGTAAAGTAACGGCAGGATGTTTTGGGATCACCAGGGTATGGCCGTCGGCCTGCGGCATAATATCCATAAACGCCAGCGTGTATTCATCTTCGTACACTTTAAAACAGGGCAATTCGCCCCGCAGAATTTTGGCAAAAGCATTATTGTTGTCGTAACTCATCACACTCTCCTGCTGTCTGTTATCTGCCGATTATGCCAGTATCAGGCAGCAGATGACCAGAGCAAACCGGGCTTTAGCAGGCTCTGCTGAAAAACAGCCGGTTCAACGCCCGCTGGCCTGCCCGTCACGCAATGTCATAACAGTACTCTGTACACTGGCTACCACTTTGCCGTCTTCCCGGCTGATTTCGCACAGATAATGGCTGATAGTCCGGCCGCGATGGATACAACGGGCATGAGCCCGCAGGCAGGAGCGCCATACAGGTCGTAAAAAAGTCGCTTTCAGATCAATACTGGTAAAAGATTCATTCTCAGCCATCAGCGTAGAATGCGCGGTGCCGATAGCCGCATCAGCCAGCTCACACAGCAAACCACCATGCACAGTCCCCTGCTGGTTACCATGCCGCTCAGCATCGGCATCCAGTTCCAGTACAGCCATCGCTTCACCAATTTCAGTCAGCCGGAATCCCAGTAAACCGGAGATCGCAGTCGGGTAACGCATCCGGATGCTGTCATCTGCGGTCAGCCGGCCTGCCAGCATACGTTGCAGATAATCAAGTACCGGTAAAGAATGTTGATGTTGCGTCATAGTGACCTCCTGTTGCAGTCAGAAAAATGGCCGCAATACCAGCTGCAGCCCGATAATCAGCAGAAAAAGCAGCAAGCAGCGCCGGAAAACCTGCTGGCTGATTCGTTTACGTATCAGCTGCCCCAGCCACATTCCGGCCAGTGCCGGCAGCACACAGAGTACCGACATCCCAAGTTGCTCAGCCCTGAAAGCGCCATTCAGCGTCAGCCCGGCAGCCAGAGCCAGTGTTGATATAGTAAAGGACAACCCCAGAGCCTGTATCAGTTGCTCTTTTTCCAGACGCAGCGCCTGCAGGTATGGTACAGCCGGAATGGCAAACACACCGGTGACACCAGTAATCATACCGGTGATAAACCCTGTCAGCGGTGACAACCAGAACTCATATCGTACCGGTACAACTAGAACCGGCGAGAATAAAGCCCCGGCTGCATAAATAATAAGGATACTTCCCAGCGCCATTCCTGACCATGCCGTATCAATACTGGCAAGTAATGTCACTCCGGGTAAAGTACCAAGCACAATACCCAGCATCATCGGCCATAAACGCCGCCATAACTCCACGGTATAATTACCGGCAAGCATCTGCCAGACATTGGTAACGGCAGAAGGCATCAGCAGAAGTGCGGCAGCGGCTACCGGTGACATCAGACTGCCCAGTAATCCCATTGCCACCGTCGGCAGCCCCATGCCCGTTACGCCCTTCACCAGACCGGCAGCTATAAAAATCACTGTCAGCAATAACACAGGTTCAGACCATAAGATTAAGATGTTCATCCACCTATTGGAGCGGGTTTTATTTGCTGGCACAATGAGGTTATCTGCCCTTTACCCTTCGGTTTGACCGAAGGCAGAATTACAGGAAACATCATGAGACTTGACCTTGCTGATCTGCAGCTGTTTCTGTGTATTGTCGATGCCGGCAGCATTACTCAGGGCGCAGTGCTGGCAAATCTGGCCCTGGCATCTGCCAGTGAACGGTTGCGTAATATTGAAGACAGTGCCGGTGTACAGTTGCTGCAACGCCTTCCCCGGGGGGTTGTAACAACAGAAGCCGGAGAAACACTGGCTCATCACGCCAGAATGATGCTGCGCCAGCGCACACTGATGCAAAACGAACTGCAGGACTTTGCTGCCGGAGCCAGAGGGACAATCCGTCTCTATGCCAATACCGCAGCCATAACCGAATTCCTGCCCGCTAAACTGGCCAGCTGGCTTGCCGCCAGGCCACAATGGAATATCGATCTGAAAGAACGCACCAGCACTGAAATTATCAGGGCAGTTTCTGCCGGGCTGGCCGAAGCGGGTATTGTTTCTGATGCAGTTACAGCTGACGGACTACAGCTACAGCCGGTAATAGATGATCATCTGGCGGTAATTGTGCCACCTTATCATCCTTTGGCACCGCTCGGAAAAACAGCATTCAGCGATATTATCAGCGAACCTTTTATCGGGCTGGCAGCGGGCAGCGCACTACAGGAGCATCTTGGGCAACACGCCGCCCGGCTGGGGAAAAATTTATCTTTCCGTATCCGCATGCATACCTTCAGTGGCCTGTGTGAAATGGTATCGCAAGGCGTGGGGATCGGAATTCTTCCTGAGAGGATTGCCAGACAATACCGCCGCCGCTACCCACACCGGCAACTAAGCCTGACAGACAGCTGGGCTAAGCGCCGTTTATGTTTATGCTTTCGCGACCGGGAAGCATTATCAGTACCGGTAAAAGAACTGCTGGCGCATCTGGCCGGCAATTCCCCGGTATCTGATAACCGCTGACTCAGTTCCCTTTCAGGTACTTCGCATGAAATCGCAGGTGTTCTTCAATAAAGCTGGCAATAAAGTAATAGCTGTGGTCATAGCCTTGCTGGTAACGAATTTCAGCGGCTGAACCACTTTGCTGATTAGCGGCAATCAGTGCTTCAGTTCTCAGCTGCTCAGCCAGGAAATTATCGGCAGAGCCCTGATCGACCAGGATCGGTAAACCAGCCTGACGCTGCGCCAGCAGTAATGAAGCATCATACTGCTGCCACAATGCCTTATCTTCGCCCAGATAACCACTGAAAGCCTTAACACCCCACGGGCAGTTTACCGGATTGCTAATCGGCGAAAATGCCGACACAGACTGATACCGCTCACTGTTACGCAACGCAATAACCAGCGCCCCATGACCGCCCATTGAATGGCCGGAAATACTGCGTTTATCGGTAACCGGAAAGTTAGCGGCTATCAGTTGTGGCAGCTCACTGACGATATAATCGTACATCTGATAATGCTCAGCATACGGCGCCTGCGTAGCATTAACATAAAACCCGGCGCCCAGTCCGAAGTCATAAGCAGCATTTTCATCATCAGCCACCCCTTCACCGCGCGGGCTGGTATCCGGTATCACCAGTGCCATTCCCAGCTCTGCCGCCACCCGCTGTGCCCCGGCTTTGCTGGAGAAGTTTTCATCAGTACAGGTTAACCCCGACAACCAGTACAGCACCGGTACGGATTGCGTTTCAGCCTGAGGTGGCAGAAAAACCGAAAACTGCATCTGGCAGTTTAATACCGCAGACTGATGCGTATAACGGATTTGCCGGCCACCAAAGGTCAGCTGCTCGCTGACTTTAGTCAGTTGTGTATTGCTCATTATAAAAGCCCTTTAAAACAAAAGGATGTAGTCCATTCCTGCATATCAAAAACCTGAAGTCAGATATAAAAATGGATTAGAACCCCGATCTGGTTGGCACAGAGTGTCTGAGTCCTGCCTGAGCAGGACGAGGTTGCTGTGACAAGCCAGAACGGGTGTTGTAATCCATTCCTGAATATCAGCACCGGAAAAGTGTTAAAGCTACCGGTTGCAACTCCCGCTGTACTCGCCATAGCAACTCCTTCGCACTGTGTGCTCAGTCAAACACTCTATGGCTGCGCCAACGGGATTCCAACCTTCACTTACAAAATTGCCAGCTCAGGTTAAAAATGAATCACAGTCCGGATCGATTTACCTTCGTGCATCAAATCAAAGGCTTCGTTAATCTGCTCCAGCGGCATAGTGTGTGTAATAAAGGTATCCAGTTCAAATTCGCCGTTTAAATAACGCTCTACATAATCCGGTAACTCTGAACGCCCTTTTACACCACCAAAAGCCGTACCACGCCATACCCGGCCCGTAACCAGCTGGAACGGACGGGTCGAAATTTCCTGCCCGGCTCCGGCCACCCCGATAATAACTGACTCGCCCCAGCCTTTATGACAACATTCCAGTGCAGAGCGCATTACATTGACATTACCGATACACTCAAACGAGAAATCCACCCCGCCGTCAGTCATTTCAACAATAACGTCCTGAATCGGCTTATCGAACTTCTTCGGGTTGATAACATCAGTGGCACCCAGTTTCTTCGCGATATCAAATTTATCTTCATTGATATCAATGGCAATAATCCGGCTGGCTTTTGCCATTACCGCGCCAATAATGGCAGATAATCCAATACCACCTAAACCGAATACCGCAACGGTATCGCCTGCTTTTACTTTGGCGGTATTCATTACCGCACCCATACCGGTGGTAACACCACAGCCCAGCAGGCAGACTTTTTCCAGTGGTGCTTCTTTATTGATTTTTGCCAGCGAAATTTCCGGCAACACCGTATATTCAGAGAAAGTAGACGTACCCATGTAGTGATAAATCGGCTGGCCGTCTTTAGAAAAACGGGTGGTGCCATCCGGCATTAAACCTTTGCCCTGAGTGGCACGGATAGCCTGGCACAGATTGGTTTTGCCGGATAAACAGAACTTACATTTGCCGCACTCCGGGGTATACAGCGGAATAACATGATCGCCGACAGCAACAGATGTCACACCTTCGCCAACAGCTTCAACAATACCGCCGCCTTCATGGCCCAGAATAGCCGGGAAAATGCCTTCCGGATCATCACCTGACAGCGTAAAAGCATCTGTATGGCAAACACCGGATGCCACAATACGTACCAGTACTTCACCTTTTTGCGGCGGCATTAAATCCACTTCTTCAATTTTTAATGGCTGACCCGGCCCCCAGGCTACCGCGGCGCGTGTTTTAATCATGTTCATACAGAGATCCCTTTACTGATATTACAAAGGCAAAAATACAGGCTTAACTATAACCTGATTTTTATTTTTTCCATATCGGCGCGAATAGCATTAAAATACAAATCAGTTTTTCATATATGAAAAGATAAGTGTAGACAAAGGCTGCGGTTAGAACCCCGAACTGGTCGCCATAGAGTGTCTGAGTCCTGCTTAAGCAGAACGAGTTGCTATGGCGAGCCAGTTGCGGGCGTTGTAACGCAAGCAGCCTTGCACCAAGGGTTGATAAAATGAAACAATGGACAGGTATCAGTGAATTTGTTGCTGTCGCTGAACAGCAAAGCTTTACCAGAGCGGCAAAATTACTTGGTATTTCAGTTGCCCAGGTCAGCCGCAATATTGCCGAACTTGAAGCACAACTTGCCATTAAGCTGCTTTACCGCAGTACCCGCAGTGTCAGTTTAACCGAAGAAGGCCAGCTTTATCTGCAACACTGCCGCCATCTGGTAAATAGCCTGGATGAAGCCAACCGGGTAATCTCTGATTTAAAAGCCACTCCCCGCGGCCTGCTACGGATAACAGCACCGGTTTATTACGGTGAAACCCATATTGCTCCGCTGCTGACGAATTTTCTGCTGCTCTACCCTGATGTCGAACTGGATTTACAGTTAACCAATAACAAGCTGGATCTGATCCAGGGCAGTTTTGATTTAGCCATCCGGTTGGGACAACTGGATGACTCCAGTTTTATTGCCCGTAAACTGGGCCAGCGTACCCAATATGTTGTCGGCTCTCCGGACTATTTAAAACGTTATGGCACGCCACAGACTCTGGCTGATTTAGTCAGGCATAAATGCCTGACCGGCACAGTGGATTTCTGGCGTTTTACCGAACACGGCAAAGCGGTACAGTTTAAGCCCGAAAGCGGCATCCGCTGCAATTCAGGTCTGGTCATGCTGGATGCTGCCTGTAAGGGTCTGGGGCTGGTACAGTTACCAGACTACTATGTTATGCCCAAACTGGCCGATAACAGCCTGCTTTCACTGCTGGAGCCTTACCGTCAGCCGGATGACGGCATCTGGGCGCTGTATCCGCAAAACCGCCATTTATCAGCCAAAGTACGGGTGCTGGTAGACTATCTGACAGCAGAATTAGCCACCACCTCTTGATAATCTGCCTTTGCGCTACAATCTGTAAACTTTACCCTTTAAAACGGAATGCCTTGTGAAAACCTTAAAAATCGACATTGTGTCAGATATCGCCTGCCCCTGGTGCGCCATTGGTTATGCCCGGCTGGAAAAAGCCATGCAGGCGCTTAGCAGTGAATTACAGTTTGATATTGAATGGCATGCTTTTGAACTGGATCCTAATCCATCGTCGCCGCAATTACCCATTCTGACCGCCCTGTCTCAGAAATATGGCAAAACAGAGGAAGAAATGCGTCAATCACAGCAGCATCTGATATCTCTGGCAACCGGGCTTGGTATTAACTTCAGTGCGATGCAACAGCGTAAAACCAGCAACACCTTTAATGCTCACCGGCTGGTAAAGTGGGCAGCAACACAAGGCAAGGCAACAGCAATGAAAAAAGCGCTGTTTAACGCCTGCTTTGGCGAAGCAGCAGATATGTCTGCCACTGATGTGCTAAGCCGTTGTGCTGAAGCTGCCGGATTAAACGGCGAAGAAGCGGCAACAATACTGGCGTCAGAACAGTTTGTAAACGCAGTCAGGGAAGATGAAGCCCAATATCAGCAGGCCGGTATTTCTTCTGTTCCGGCATTTATTATTAATCAGCGTTACCTGATTTCCGGCGCTCAGGAGCCAGAATCATTTATTAATGCCTTGCAACAAATTGCAGCTGAAACAGCATAAGATAATCAGCTAATGTTTACCGGCTGGAAAACTACACCCAGTTTTCCAGTTGCAACCCAACAATACGCTCAAATTCACGGGTATTATTAGTCACCAATACGGCATTTTCAGCCAGTGCGTGGCAACCAATCCATAAGTCATTGGCACCAATCGGTGTGCCAGCAGCTTTTAAGCGGTTAAACTGCACAGCATAGTGCTGACATAACAAAGCAGACCCGGCATATAACACCGGGATCTGGCGTACCAGCAACGCCAGTTGCCGCATAACCTGCTGTTTGCGTGTACTGCGTTCAGCCCCTTTCAGTAATTCGGCATAAGTAAAAAATGACATGCTAAGCCGGGTGCTGGCGGGCAAATTATTGATATGCTCCGCCACCGAACGCGGATGATTCTTTAACAGATAAATCAGGATATTAGTATCCAGCAGATAAGTCACAGTTCTTCCCTGTCCTGCATCAGCGGCCGGGCATTATATTCGGCTTCCAGTTCCTGAACAAAGCTCTGCTCAAAGCCGGCCAGCACAGCCATCAGCTCGTCCCCCCGCCGTGCAGAACTCTGGGCCGGTAACGGGTGAATAACTAAATCGCCCTGGTCATTACGACTGATTTCCACCCTGTCGGTATCCAGCCGGAATTCCTGCGGAATACGCACAGCCTGACTGTTACCATTCATAAATACCCTGCTGACTGCACTCATTTCACCCACCAGTGTACACACTATAATGTATATATTGTGTTTAAATTTCAGCCATTGTCAAGTTCTGGTTTTTACCAGACAGAACTTTCAGGCCAGTACCGGACGTTTGGCTTTTGGTAGCGAAGCGACAACCAGAGCATAAGAATTGTCTATCTGGCGTTTAATTTCATTTTCAGGAATACTGCCATCCAGAATCACGGTATTCCAATGCTTTTTATTCATATGGTAGCCTGGAATAACCGCGCTAAAGATATCGCGCAGTGCCAGCGCCTCTGCCGGATCACATTTAAGATTTACTCTGGCAACGCCTTTATCCTCAGCCAGGATAGCAAACACCTTATTCACCACTTTAAAAACAGTAAATTCCGGGCCAAACGGGTAATCTTCCCGGCTTTGCAGCTTTTCCAGACAATAATCCCGGCATTGTTGAAAATTCATCTGTATTCCTCCCAACACAAAACAAGGCGTTAGCTTAAAGTAAGCTAATTCCTGCTTAACTGGCTGGCATTAACCACATCTGGTTATTCAGCGGGTAATGCATCGACAGAACGTAATACGGCCCGCCCTATAGCCTCACGTTTATATAAGTCAGCAGCGCCTTGTGGTGTGCCGATATTCAGTGCAAAAAACACCGCACCTTCCGGCTGTTCAACCCAGCCAACCCACCAGCCCAGTCTGCCTGTCCAGCCGGTTTTGGCTCTGAGTATCCAGCTTCGCCCGGCTTCCGTAATAATAATATCTTTGACCAGCCGCTGATGCTCAACCTGAAATGGTAAGGTATTACGATACAGACTACGCAGAAAATCCAGTTGCTGATAGGCTGAAACAGCCAGTTTACCATCTATCCAGTACGGTTCTTCAACCCCTTCAGCAGTACGGGGATCGGCATTGCCATAATTAAGTTTTTTCAGATATTGGCGCGCTTTTTCTTCTCCGAGTTCTGCTGCAAATTGCTCATATACCCAGACAGCGGAGTAACGCATAGCACTGTGTAATGTCTGATCCTGATTATGACCATCAAAACTGTGTTGTTTTCCATCCCAGCGCAGTACCTGAAACTCATCGGTGACCACACCAGCATCCAGTGCAAATAATGTATGCGGTATTTTAAACGTGGATGCAGGAGAAAACAGCTGACGGGCACGTTGTTCATTATAAACCTGTACCTGCTGTGGCTGCTTTCGCTCATCCAGCAGCACCATAGTACCGGTGGCATTAAACTCAGTAAAATATTGTTCCCACTGCGGTTGCGGCTGTGCATATACCTGCCCCGCCAACAGCAAACAACCTGCTACAGCAACTTTAATCCACACTGACTACTCCTTATTTTCTCAATAATAACTATTTTACATAAACACGCGATAACGCAGCCAAAAAGCCTGCCAGGTGCTGAAAGATAAACAGATCCTAATTATATTGGGATTTTTATTAATGCAGCATGATACATCAGCCAGCCAAAACGATTACTGTCATAAAAATACCATCGCAGATACAACTGCTGCATTGACATACAGACCGACCGGTCTGTATATTCAATATTAAGTGTTAACTACCGCATTTATTATGAATAAAAGTACCGCATCAGTATGCACCCGTGAGCGTTTAATCAATGCCATGTCAGATACCCTGCAATGCAAAGGTTTTCATGCGGCCGGACTTAGCAGTCTGCTGGAAAAAGCTCAGACGCCTAAAGGTGGCCTGTATCACCATTTTCCCCAGGGTAAAACCGCATTAGCCATTGCGGCTATTGAAAACTCTGTCGCCCGCATTAGTGCCCAACTGGAGTATTTACAGCAACAACAGCCGGAGCCAATCATGGTATTGCAACTCTGGCTGGCAGAGGCAGAGAAACGTCTGGAGCAGAGCCAGTTTGAACGGGGTTGCCCGCTGGCAACTGCTGCCCTTGAATCCACTGCAGAAGACATTGCTCTGAGACAAGCTCTGGCCAATGGTTTTGGCCAGTTACGACAGAGCCTTGCCAGGTTATTAGATCAGGCTGGTATTGCCAGCGAACGGGCACAACAACTGGCCACGCTGTCTGTTTCAGCCTACGAAGGTGCGCTAATGCAGGCCAGAGTTGCCGGTAACAGCATTATGCTACGCGATACTACCCGGCTGTTGCTGGAGCTGATCAGCCGGGAATTACCTGCACAGGACACTACCGTATGACGAATATGCTATCTTCCGAACCACAAAAAATTACCCTGCAAACCGCCGACGGGCAGCAACTTGCTGCCATACTTTACCCGGCAACAGTTCCGGTAACCGGCAATCTGGTAATTGCCGGAGCCACCGGCGTACCACAGGGGTTCTACCGCCGGTTTGCCGAATATGCCCGTAGCCGGGGCTTTACTACCCTGACGTTTGATTACCGCGGTATCGGTTTGTCAGCGCCCCGGACGCTAAAGGGTTTTCAAGCCTCTTTTCTGGACTGGGCCCAGCAGGATCTGGCCACCGCGGTAAATACGATGAGTAATCCCGATGTGCCGTTGTTTATCACCGGTCATTCTTTTGGCGGACAGGCTTTAGGGCTGTTACCCAATCACCGGCAGGTATCCGGCCTTTATGCATTTGGTACCGGCGCTGGCTGGCATGGCTGGATGCCCGCCCCGGAACGTTATCGTATCTGGCTATTCTGGAATCTGGTATTACCGCCACTGGTGCGCTGGAAAGGTTATCTGCCATCGAAAATGATCGGGATTGGTGAAGATCTGCCACTACAGGTTTATCAGCAATGGCGTCGCTGGTGTAAATTCCCGCACTACTTCTTTGACGACCCGGCTATGCGCCCGGTAACAGAGTATTACGAACAGATAACAACCCCGATTATCGCAGCTACCGCGGTGGATGATTCATGGGCACTGCCGGCATCACGCGACGCTTTCTTTGCCGGTTACCGCAACGCACCGGTACAAAAGCGGGATATCAGCCGGCAGGAAGCCCAGGGAGAAATAGGACATATGGGCTACTTTCGCCCTGACGCACGGTTCTTATGGGATGAAATGCTGGACTGGTTTCGCCAGTTGCCAGTAACTACTACCGATAAAACAGAAACCGCTTCAATCTGAAGCGGTTGGTTACAGGCAAGAATCAACTAGCTTAGAATTAACCAGGCCATAAAGATAATCATCAACAGGCAGGTTATTAATCCGGGTATTTTGTGGCAAAAAACGTTCACGGCTAAAACCGGATTTTTCCAGCAATCTGATAGAACCGACATTATCGACTGAGCATATTGCAACCAGCTTTGTCAGTTGCAGTGTAGTAAAAGCATATTCTGTTAGCAGCATCAGCGCTTCTGCTGCAATCCCTCTACCCTGAGCTGCCTGTTTAAGCATAAACCCCGTTTCAGCAATTTTATGCTGCTGGTCAATTATTTTCAGACCAATATTGCCCAGTTTCTCGCCGGTATGGATATCAGCAATACCAAATGACAACCAGTTATCCGTGTCAGCACTCCACAGACGGCACTTTATATCAAATGCGGCTTTTGCTTGCTGGTAAGTAGCAACTGCTGCAATATGTTTCATCATCTGCGGACACATCGCCATTTCAGCAAATAGCGCAAAATCAGAATGATCAAAAGGTGTCAGCGTTATACGTTGTCCCGTAAGTTTTACTGACTGTTTAATATCAACATTCACTCTGCTATCCCTTAAACACAAAAGCCAGCTGTTGCAAGCTGGCTTTTTATAAACATAACCAGATTATTTAGTATATTTATCCAGCCACTGGAACACTTCGTTATACCAGCGGATACGGTTGTCCGGGTTCAGGATCCAGTGGTTTTCATCCGGGAAAATCACCAGCCGTGAATCTATGCCTTTGCGTTGCAGGTTGGTAAAAGCCCCCAGCCCCTGGGCATACGGCACCCGGTAGTCTTTCAGACCGTGGATCACCAGCATCGGGGTTTGCCATTTATCGGCATGTGCTGCCGGATTAAATTTCTGGTAGTCACTGCCCTGCTGCCATGCCGGACCACCTAAATCAAACTCCGGAAACCATAATTCTTCGGTACTGCCGTAGAAACTGGGCATATCGTATAAACCGGCATGATTTACCAGGCATTTAAAGCCATCCGGCCAGTTACCGGCAATCCAGTTCATCATATAACCGCCATAAGACGCGCCCAGCGCACAGGCACGGTTACCGTCGATCCAGTTATGGGTTTTAATGATGTAATCAAAACCTTTTTTCAGATCTTCCAGTGGCTTGCCACCCCAGTCGCGGCTGATTGAATCAGTAAACGCCTGACCATAACCGGTTGAACCGTGAAAATCGACCATCACCACCGCATAACCTTGCGCTGCCCATAACTGGGCATTCCAGCGTTCGTTAAACATATTGCCGAAACTGCCCTGCGGACCGCCATGTACCAGAAACGCCATCGGGTATTTTTTGCCGTTTTCAAAATTCCACGGTTTTACCAGGTAGCCATATACCGTTTCATCATTTGCACCTTTAAAGCTGAACTGTTCAAAGTCACCAAACTGAATATCTTTACGCCACTCTGCATTGATATCGGTCAGTTGTGTCAGTTGGCTGCCATCCGTTGCCAGCTGATAGATTTCAGCCGGCTGGTTTAAACGGTGGTTGGTAAAGACGATTTTATCTGCCACCACATTCAGCGCACCGGCTGTACCATCACCATAGACTTTGCGCACATCACCAAAACCGGTATTTATGGCATAAATACTGACCTGTCCGACATCCTGGGTGGTGGCATAAATAGTACGGTTGTCAGTACCAAACTGATAATCACTGACTGAACGATCCCAGTTCGGCGTAAGTTCTTTACGCTGCCCGGTCACCAGATCTAACAGCATCAGACCAAAGCGATCTGATTCAGCCTGCGGTTTCTGCATGGCAAGATATGCCATAAAACGGCCATCAGAGGAGAACTTAGGTTTAGCGTCCCATGCCGGGTTGTCTGCGGTTAAATTAACTTTTTCACCGCCAGTTACCGCTATCTGAAAGATATCGTAGTTGGTATGCCATGCCTGATCAGCACCCGGAATTTTCGCGCTGAATACCAGATGCTGCTGATCGGGTGTAAAAGCCACTTCATTAATCCCGGCAATTTCGGTATTCCATTCGGCCATCAGGTTTTTAGCATCTGTTACCGGCTGACCGTTGATAGCAGCAATATGCAACTGACTGCGGAAGTCGTCCAGCCAGCTGTCCCAGTGCCGTACCATCAGTTGCTCATAAGCCATCGCGCTGTCTTTCTGAGTGGCCTTTTTCTCTCTGGCTTCCACCGTACAGCTTAGCGTCTGACATCCCGGCTTAACGGTTAATGCCAATGCTAAGGTTTTGCCATCAGCAGACACTTTAAAACCCTCTACCGGCAACGGCAGATCCGTTAGCTGCAACGCTTCGCCACCACTCAGATTCAGCCGCCATACCTGAGGTGAACCGGTACGGCTAGTGATAAAGAACAGACTTTTACCGTCGGCACTCCATTGCACCTGACTTTTACGCCCGCTGCTCTGGGTTAAACGGGTTACCTGATTTTGGGCAGATAAGTCCATCAGATATAAATCGCTGCTTTTATCTGCCGGGCTGAAGCCGCCATTACTCTGGCCATAAACCAGATAGCGGCCATCCGGCGATAACGCCACATCGTGCAGTTTATTAAAAGTGTTAAGATGTTCTACTGTCAGCGGCGATTTCGCCGTTGCAGTTCCGGCAACCATTGCTGCCGCAGCAAGCCAACAATATTTCATGGATAATTCCCTTAGTTGCATTCTTATAGCTTTTATTTTGTGGTTACAAAAAAATGCTGCGACCGAAGTCGCAGCACAGACAGATATTTTATGCTTTCAGCGCTTCGTCAAGCTCTTCGATTTTTGCTTTCCAGATCACCGGGCCCTGACGGTGCACATTGTTACCGTTGCTGTCTACCGCTACGGTTACCGGCATATCTTCAACATCAAATTCATAGATAGCTTCCATGCCTAAATCGGCAAACGCCACTACCCGGGCTTTTTTAATCGCTTTCGATACCAGATAAGCTGCACCGCCAACGGCCATCAGATAAACCGCTTTATGTTGTTTAATGCTTTCGACCGTTTTATCACCACGCTCTGATTTACCAATCATACCGAGCAAACCGGTTTGCGACAGCATCAAATTAGTAAATTTATCCATCCGGGTTGCGGTTGTCGGGCCTGCCGGACCAACGACTTCATCACCTACCGCATCTACCGGGCCAACGTAGTAAATAAAGCGGTTGGTAAAATCGACCCCTTGCGGCAGGCTTTCACCCCGGTTTAGCATATCGGCAATACGCTTATGGGCTGCATCGCGGCCAGTCAGCATTTTACCACTCAGCAACACAGTTTCACCGGCCTGCCAGGTCTGTACTTCTTCCGGTGTTACCGTATTCAGATTCACCCGGCGCACATTGGCACCCAGCTCCCAGGTTACCTGTGGCCAGTCTTCCAGTTTTGGCGGAGTGATATCAGCCGGGCCGGAACCGTCCAGATGAAAATGTACATGGCGGGTTGCAGCACAGTTCGGGATCATCACTACCGGTAATGATGCCGCATGCGTCGGCACACTGTTAATTTTAACGTCAACCACGGTGGTTAAACCGCCTAAGCCCTGAGCACCAATCCCCAGTTTATTGACTTTTTCATACAGTTCTACCCGCAGTTTTTCATCTGCGGTTTGCGGCCCGCGGGCAATCAGCTCCTGAATATCCACCGGATCCATCAGTGCTTCTTTTGCCAGCACCGCAGCCTTTTCCGCAGTACCGCCAATACCGATACCCAGCATCCCCGGCGGACACCAGCCAGCACCCATTTTCGGCAACGTTTCCAGCACCCAGTCAACGATAGAATCTGACGGGTTCAGCATCACCATTTTGGTTTTGTTTTCTGAGCCACCGCCTTTAGCGGCGATCATCACTTCAACATGGTGACCAGCCACCAAATCAATATGTACCACAGCAGGTGTGTTGTCTTTGGTATTTTTACGGGCACCGGCAGGATCAGCGACTATAGAGGCCCGCAGCGGATTATCAGGATTAAGATAGGCCCGGCGCGTACCTTCGTTGACCATTTCCTGTACCGTCAGATCGGTTTTGTCCCATTTAACATCCATGCCAATTTTCACGAAGCAGGTCACAATGCCGGTATCCTGACAAATAGGTCTGTGCCCTTCGGCTGACATCCGGGAGTTAATCAGAATTTGTGCGATAGCGTCTTTAGCCGCCTGATTCTGCTCTTTGTGATACGCCACTTCCAGCGCTTTGATAAAATCCAGTGGATGGTAATAAGAAATGTACTGTAGCGCATCCTCGATGCTGTCAATAAAATCCTGCTGGCGTATAACCGTCATGCTATTTGCCCTTTTCTGGTGTTGTAAACTAGTCGTTTTAACCGGCTTTAATTAACTATTTTGGTCGGTGCTGTTATGATACCGCGCATCAGAAACAGCGGCTAGTCTAATTCATGCAGCAGTATCTTATTCACGATGAACACAGTGATCCGCACTTTCCGGATAACCTTACCGGATATTTTCAGGCACTGGCCGATCACCCCTGGGCAATGTTGCTGGATTCAGCCGCCAGCCACCATGTTAACAGCCGGTACGACATTATGGTGGCAGAACCGGTTGCCACCTTACAAGCTATCAATGGTCGAATAGTGCTGGAAGATAGCAGCGGCATTCATGACCTGTCGCAACAGGACCCGTTTGCTGCGCTGAATATGCAGATCCGGCATTATTTTCCGCATAAACCGCAAACATCGTTGCCATTTTGCGGTGGTGCACTGGGTTATTTTGGCTACGACGCCGGTATGTATACAGAACCGGCTATGCGAATTGCGCCGGTCAGCCTGAAGATGCCGGATCTGGCGATAGGCATTTACTTATGGGCACTGATTCTGGATAAACAGCACAGGCAACTGTGGTATGTAGATTACCGCGGCAATGCGGAACAACACTGGCAGCAGCTTAAACCACGGTTACAGCCCGTGCCGGCCAGACGCCCTTTTGCCCTGAGCAGCCAGTGGCAGGCTAACCTGAGCAAAGCGGATTATCAGCAGCGTTTTCAGCGTATTCAGCAATACCTGCTAAGTGGTGACTGTTATCAGATAAATCTGGCACAGCGCTTTAAAGCCGGTTATCAGGGTGATGAATGGCAGGCCTATTTAACCTTGCGCGATACCAATGCGGCGCCTTTTTCAGCCTTTATCCGGCTGCCGCAAGGCTGTGTCCTCAGTATTTCACCGGAACGTTTTTTACAGTTACGCCAGGGCCTGGCTGAAACCAAACCGATTAAAGGCACCCGGCCACGTGGTTTCTGCCCGGTGACGGATGCCGCAGAAGCTGACAACCTGCGGCAATCCCCTAAAGATCGTGCAGAAAATGTGATGATTGTTGATTTGCTGCGTAACGATCTGGGAAAGGTATGCCAGCCCGGCAGCGTAAAAGTACCCTCGTTATTCGCCATTGAAAGCTTTCCGGCGGTACATCATCTGGTCAGTACCGTTACCGGCCGGCTCAGCCCGCAATACAGTGCAACTGACTTACTTAAAGGTGCTTTTCCCGGCGGCTCAATTACCGGTGCCCCGAAAATCCGGGCGATGCAGATTATTGCCGAACTGGAACCGGACAACCGCTCGGTTTACTGCGGCGCTATCGGTTATATCAGCAGCAATGGTGATATGGACACTAATATCACCATCCGTACACTGGTCTGCCATAACCAGCATATTTATTGCTGGGCAGGTGGTGGTATAGTCGCCGATTCAGATGCCGACAGCGAATATCAGGAAACGCTGGATAAAGTAAACCGGATCCTGCCGGTTTTGTCTGCCCTGGCAGATACAACGGTCAGCAAATAATGAATGCCGGACAGTTTGCCAGCCGTTTTATCTTAACGCCGCTAAGCGGCCCACCGCCGGCAACAGGTTCAGCCAGAGCCGCCGCCGTGCTGGTGCCGGTGGTTGAGCATCGTGCCGGGCTGTCAGTATTGTTTACCACCCGCGCCGCGCATTTACGCCATCATCCGGGGCAAATCAGCTTTCCCGGTGGCCGGATTGAACCGGGCGAGCACAGTGCGCAGGCAGCATTGCGTGAAGCAGAAGAAGAAATTGGCCTGACAGCCGATAAAGTCCGGCTGTTAGGCGCACTGCCGGAACATAACACCAGCACCGGTTTTACCATTGCCCCGTGGGTTGGTCTGCTTACCCCACCACAGCACTGGCAGTTGCAACCGGATGAAGTATCAGATATTTTTGAAGTACCATTGTCCTATTTTCTGGACAAACGTAACCGGCATCACATCACGCTGCCGCTGCATGGCCAGCGGCACAACGTATATTTTATGCCCTATCAGGACAAGTTTATCTGGGGGGCAACTGCTGCCATTTTACAGCAGCTGTGTTTACATATTGGCTAAACCTGGTTATGTGTGCTAATACCGATCAGTTAAGCAAGAATCGGCTTATTAAATATATCAACAGGCCTCAGACCAGGTGTAAAGATTCTATTACAAAGATACGTTGAAACGTTCAGTTCCACAGACATTGCGATAAAAGCCCGGTAAGGCTGTCACTGTCCGGCTTACGGAAGTGTTGTCTATCCGCTACAATGGCAGTACGTCAGAAGTTATAACGTAAAAACTATTATGATAATAAGTGCGTTTGATATGTTCAGCATCGGTATAGGCCCGTCCAGTTCCCACACCGTTGGCCCGATGCGGGCGGCAAAAAAATTTACCGATCACCTGCTGGAGCAGGATCTGCTCCAGCAGGTTTATACCGTAAAAGCAGAATTATACGGTTCACTGGGCCAGACGGGGATTGGCCACGGTACCGGCAAAGCCGTTATTCTGGGACTGGCCGGTTACCTGCCGGAAACGATCGACCCGGATGCCGTTCCCGGCCTGTTAAAGCAGGTTGATGACGAGCAGCAAATCCGGCTGGCAAAGCAACATCCGGTCAGCTTCCCCCGTGATGGTGCTATTGTGTTTCATCGCCGCAAAACCCTGAAAGAACACTCCAATGGTATGGAGCTTATTGCCTATAACGCCCAAAAAGAAATTATTTTCAGCGAAGTATATTTTTCAATCGGTGGTGGCTTTATTGTTAAAGCAGAGGATTTTGCCAAAGAAAAAGAAGCCGCCAGTCAGTTTGCTGCTGACAACCCGCCTCCTTTCCCGTTTGAATCAGGTGCCGAACTGCTGGCCCTGTGTAAAGAACATGGTTTATCTATTGCCGGCCTGATGCTGGAAAATGAAAAAGTATTACGTACTCCGGCTCAGATAACCGATGAGCTGAACAATATCTGGCTGACGATGCGCGCCTGTATTGAACGCGGTATTAAAACCGAAGGCATTCTGCCCGGAGGCTTAAAGGTAAAACGCCGCGCCCCGGCATTACATCGCCGGTTGAGTGTTGAGAAAAGCACCGATCCATTACAGGTGATGGACTGGGTAAACCTGTTTGCATTAGCCGTTAATGAAGAAAACGCTGCCGGCGGCCGGGTGGTCACAGCCCCGACTAACGGGGCAGCAGGTATTATTCCGGCTGTGCTGATGTATTACGATAAGTTTATCCAGCCGGTAACACCTGATATTGCCGTGCGTTACCTGTTAACCGCCGCCGCAATCGGTATCCTGTATAAAAAGAATGCATCAATTTCCGGTGCTGAAGTGGGTTGTCAGGGTGAAGTTGGTGTAGCCTGCTCAATGGCCGCCGCCGCACTGACAGAGATCCAGGGCGGTACGGTAGAGCATGTTGAAAATGCCGCTGAAATCGGTATGGAGCATAACCTAGGTTTAACCTGTGATCCGGTTGGCGGTCTGGTGCAGGTGCCCTGTATTGAACGCAATGCCATGGGCTCGGTAAAAGCGATTAATGCCTCCCGGCTGGCTTTACGAGGCTCAGGCGATCATAAGGTATCACTGGATAAAGTAATCAAAACCATGTGGGACACAGGTAAGGATATGCAGACCAAATATAAGGAAACCTCAAGGGGCGGTCTGGCAGTTAATATTATTGAGTGTTAATACCCTTTAAACACACAGACCGATAGTTTTAAAACCATCGGTCTGCCTGCAAAAACTTTTCTGTTCAAACTTATTGTTGTTGTGTCAATCTGCCTGCACAGGCAGATTGACGGTATGGCCATTATTCCGGTTGTGACAGTTGCGGTGCTAATTGCGGCTCGGCAACTTCCGGCTCTTTCCGTTTAAAGATACCTTTAACATCTTCCAGAATAATATACAGCGCCGGAATTAGCAGTAACGTAATCACCGTAGCAAATACGATACCGAAAGCCAGGGATACTGCCATTGGCACCACCATTTTGGCTTGCAGGCTGCGTTCCAGTACAATCGGGAATAAACCAACAAAGGTGGTCAGCGATGTCAGGAAAATAGCCCGGAAGCGCTGACAACCGGAATCAACAACCGCCTGCGTCAGTGGTACACCCTGCTCACGCGCCCGGTTTACAAAGTCCACCATAATCAGGCTGTCATTAATTACCACGCCAGACAATGCAATTAAGCCGAAGATAGACATAATGCTCATATCCAGCCCCAGCAGCAGATGTCCCAGCGCAGCACCAACCAGACCAAACGGAATAACGCTCATAATGATCATTGGCTGTACATAAGAGCGCAGTGGAATTGCCAGTAACGCATAGATACCGAACATAGCAATCACCGTTGCCATCGCCAGTTGTATCAGTGAGTCGATGTCGTCTTGCGAAGCGCCATCCAGTCCGCCGGTGACGCCCTGATATTTGCTTTCCAGCTCAGGAATCACCTTGCTGCGAATTTCCGCCACGATACGGTTCGGTTCAACAATAGCTTTATCTGCCGATGCCGTAACAATCACTGCCCGCTCACCGTTAACCCGGTTAATCGCGCTGTAGCTTGGCTGTAAGTCGTAGTAAGCAATCTGCGAGAACGGAATTTCGCCACCATCGGCGGTACGGATCCGCATATTCTCAAGATTACCGATAGAGCTGCGCTCAGAGCGCGGATAACGCACCATCACTTTAACTTCTTCACCATCGCGCTGCACCCGTTGGGCTTCAGCACCATAGAAGCCGTAGCGTACCTGACGCGCCAGATCCGATAAGGTAATACCCAGCAAATGCGCTTCCGGTTTTAAGTGCAACACGACTTCGTCATTACCACCGAGCAGGTTATCTTCGATATCATAAATACCGTTATAACTTGCCAGCGCCTGACGTAGCTCCAGCGCCGCATTTTTCAGATTTTCCAGGTTGTTACTGCGCAGTTGCAGGGAAATATCACTGCCACCGCCGCCATCAGAGGCATTGATTTTCAGCGTTTTCATACCGGGAATTTCCGGTACGGCTTCGCGCCACAGGCGGGCTATTTCAAAAGCATCAATCTCACGATTTTCACCTTTTTGCAGCTCAACCACAATTTCACCGGCCGTTTCACTGTTTAAAAAAGCCAGCCGGTGTTTCACCACCGCCGCACCCTGATCTTTTTCAATATCTTTATCTACTGCCAGTAATGACTGCTCCAGATTCTGCAATGCAAGAATGGTTGCTTCGTTAGAGGCACCTTCTTCCATTTCAAAGCGGGCACTCATAAAGTCGCTTGGAATATCCGGGAAAAACACCCAGCGGATAAAACCACCACTGACCAGTCCGAACATCAGGATCAGCATCGCAACAAAGCTGGTTAATGTGACATAACGGAATTTTATGCATTTTTCAACGAATGGCCGGTAACGGTTCTGCACAAAACTCTGTAAGGCCCGGGTTGAGAAATGGCGGGCTTTACGGATGCCCTTACTCATATTTTTACCCAGCCGGTAGAATATATTACGCCGGTTTTCATCCCAGGGCCGGGTGTTCATATGGGCGATATGTGAAGGCAGTATCAGTTTCGATTCAATCAGTGAAAACACCAGACACAGCACCACAACCCAGGCGATAGACTCCCAGATGGGTGCCATTACCCCATCCACCATCAGCATGGGTACAAAGGCTGCGATAGTAGTCATAACCCCGAAAGTGGCCGGCATTGCGACTTTTTTAGCACCAATAATCACACTTTCGGTAGACATGCCGCGCTTTTCTATTTCGCTGTAGGCACTTTCACCGATAATAATCGCATCGTCTACCACTATCCCCAGCACCAGAATAAAGGCAAACAGGCTAATCATATTGATCGACACATCAAACATCGGCATTGGCAGCAATGCCATGGCACCACAGAAGCAGATCGGAATTCCCACCATAACCCAGAACGCAACCCGTACTTCCAGAAACAATGTCAGCGCAATCAATACCAGCAAGGCCCCGGTAAAAAGATTACCGGTCATCAGATCCAGACGGTCCTGTAAATAATAACTGCTGTCGCCCCAGTCGTTTAAGGTCAGTGTATCCGGCAGCTGGGGGCTTTTTTTCACGACATAACCACGAACCTGTTCAGCAATGCTCAGTACGTTGTCGTTACCTACCGCATTCACCCGGATCAGGGCAGAGTCTTTACCATCAAAGGTCGAGATACCATCCCGCTCAATAAAACCATCATTAATAACGGCAATATCCCGCAGCGTTAATTTTGTACCATCGTTGAAGGTCATCAGAACAATATTTTCAAAGTCCTGTGAATAATAGGCCTGCCCTTTGGCCCGCAGCAGAATATTACCGCTTTCAGATTTGATACTGCCACCGGGTATATCAACAGAGCTGCCACGAATAGCCGCCACCACCTGATCAAACGTCAGGCCATACTCTTTCAGTTTATGCTCGGTTAATTCCACCGAAATTTCGTAGTCACGGGTGGCAACCACATCCACCGAACTGACGCCGGGTAATTTTTTTATATCGTCACGGATATCTTTCGCCAGCTCTTTTAGCGTGCGTTCGTCAACATCACCATGTAACGACAGCCACAAAGCATTGCTCTGCCATTTGGCACGGTATACCACCGGACGTTCGGTTTGTTCCGGCAGTGAAGAAATGGCAGCAACCTGCATTTTGATTTCTTCCATCACTTCCTGAACATTATATCCGGAAGAAATTTCAGCCCTGACGGTTCCCATACCCTGCACTGCGGTAGAGCGGATACGCTTAATGCCATTAATACTGCGCAGGCTTTCTTCTATTTTATCAATAACGCCGCTTTCTACTTCCTGCGGTGCTGCCCCCAGATAAGGAACGCGGATGTTAACCTGCTCTACCATAATTTCAGGAAACATCTGCTTTTTAATGGTAAATGCCGCCGTAATGCCGACAATCAGGATAATCCACATCAGCAGGTTGGCAGCAACGCTGTTATGAGTAAACCAGGCAATCAGCCCTTTATTGGTTTCCATAGCTTACTCCTTGTCCGGATGTTCTGCGGCCTTTGCTGTCACTGCCGGTTGTTCATTTTCAACTTCCGGCACAGGATCACCGGTTACCCGGACAACAGTACCCGCTACCGGATTGGTAATAGCGGAAGTAATCAGCCGATCACCATCAGCAAAACCATCAATCACGTAAACTAAGCGATCATCGGTACGTTCTAACTGCACATCTCTTAACTGCAGCTGGTTTTCAATATCAACCACCAGTATCCGGTTCCCGTTTAATACCAGATGCCGTGGCAGAATAATCACACTGCTGCTGGGCATACCATGAATAGCAGCCTCAACAAAACGACCAAAGCGCAGAGGTGCAGCATTTTGCTGTTTACGCTGATAAGGATCATCAATACGCGCCACGGCATAAATCACCCGGCTGCGCTCATCAAATACCCCTTCGGTACGGACAATTCTGCCCGACCAGCTTTGTGGTTTTCCGGCAACAATGGCGGTAAGCTCCACCTGGGGATTAGCCGTGGCATCAGCGGTATCAGAGATTATTAACCGGTTGGGTAAGTTAATAAACGCCAGATCGTTATCTGTCAGAGGCAGACGTACTTCAGCAACATCTGTTCCATAAATAACACCAAGGTTGGTACCACGGCTAATAAACTGGCCTAAATTTGCCGAGCGGCTTTTTACCATACCGGAATAAGGTGCCCGGATTTCAGTCCGGGCCAGATTGCGGCGGGCATTTTCCAGTTCCGCTTCAGCAGATTTTACCATTGCCAGCGCACTGGCCAGCTGCGGGCGACGTAAGCCCAAATCAGGTACAGCACCGGAGGTAAAAGTACGCCATTCTTCTTCGGCCACTTTTCCGCGTGCTTTTTCTTCTTCCAGTGCAGCATGTGCACCGGCTAATGACGCCTCAGCCGCTTTTAATGCCGTGGCATAATCAAACTGTTCCACCTGTACCAGTAAATCGCCTTCATTAAAAAAGCCACCTTCAATAAAGTTATCTGCCACTTTTACGATACGGCCGTTAACCTCAGAAATCAGGCTGGTTTCCAGCTTGGGCTTTACCGTACCCTGGGAGTGTACTTTATAAGTAATATAGCCGGAACTCAGTTCCTGGGCATTTACCAGCATAACCGGGCGGGTTTCTTCTTTTTTCTCCGGAGGCTTACGCATCCCGGCCAGCCCAATTGCCACGACAATTGATAAGCCGATAATTGCTACAGGTAAACCTATCTTCACGAGTTTAGACGCCATAGTGTTCCCATCTTTTTAGTTATATATCACTATCATACAGCGGGTTTTTACCGGAGGAACCCCGCACTGTGTTAAACAATGTATCCTGAATTCAAAAAACCGGACGGTATAAAAAGCTGCAAGCCTGTTTGAGAAAAACAAAAAATATCTATTAATCAATAAATTGAAAACAGCATTATAAAAGCGCACAGCCATTTTTCCTGCTGTGGTGTGATATCACCATTAAGGGCCGCATAATATCTTGTTACAACTCGCTGTACTCAATACACACTTTATTTCTCCGGATATTGTTGTGCCGTATAAATTGTGCAATGATGGTGTACGTTTTTTGCACAAACAGGTTTCAGAATTTATTACTGGCTATATGGAGAAATACTATGAGTATTACAAAGCAGTACTTAAAAACCAAACCCGCCTGCAAAGTGACATTTACCTTACCAGAAACACCGGCTGAGGACAGCACAGAGGTGGCACTGGTAGGTGAATTTAATAACTGGGACCCTTCAGTATTAAAACTGAAAAAGAATAAAAACGGCAGCTACAGCACAACCCTTACCCTGGAAAAAGATCGGGATTACCAGTTCCGCTATCTGGTAAACGGCAATCACTGGCTGAACGACGACAGCGCAGATTTTTACACGCCATCGCCTGTCAGCCATGAGCATAATTCAGGAATCAGACTATAAATAAACCGCTCGTTTGCAGTGGTAATGTTAGTCAGTTAAGCAGGAATCAGCTTACTCTAAGCTAACCGTTGAAGGCAGGGATGCCTGAACCGAGCCTACATGGATGTATTTACGGCGTGTTAGCGTGAGTAAGGTGATGGATGCATCACCTTAGCTGACCAGCATTGCCAGTTTGCAGCGGCGGCTTTTTATATTATCAGCACTTCTCCAGTATCAGACAGCCGACCGAATAACCGGCACCGAAAGAGCACAAAATCGCTTTTTCGCCTGCGGTAAACCCTTGCTTATTTTTATGAAACGCAATGACTGAACCCGCAGACGCGGTATTGGCGTAGGTATCCAGTACCAGCGGCGCTTCTTCCGGTAGCGGATCACGCCCCAGAATTTTCTTCACGGCAAAAATGTTCATATTAATATTGGCCTGATGCAACCACAGCCGTTTCAGCTGCTCCGGTTCAATATTCAGTGCAGTCATTTCGCCCTGAATCACATCAGCCACAATCGGCAGCAACTCTTTAAACACCTTGCGCCCCTGCTGGCGGAAAAACGGCACTAACGGATCTTCATCAGCATAGCAATGCTCGGTATAGCCAATATCACAGCGGATATTATTGGAAAACTCGGTCTTCATTTTCAGCGACAGAATACGGAATGCCTGCAGGCTGGTACAGGTTTCTTCCGCTTCTATAATGGTCGCAGTACAGACATCACCAAAAATAAAGTGGCTGTCGCGGCTGCGATAATTAACCTGAGGCGAAGCAAATTCAGGATTAACCACCAGCACTACCCTGGCAGTACCGCCACGAATAGCATTAACCGCATTACCAATGGCAAACGTTGCGGAAGAACAGGCCACATTCATATCAAATGCATAACCAGCAGCCCCTAACTGTTGTTGCAGTTCGATCGACAACGCCGGATAAGGCCGCTGCATATTGGATGCGGCACAGATAATCAGATCAATATCTGACGCCGTTTTACCCGCCTGCTGCATAGCTTCTCTGGCTGCTACCAGCGCCATTTCAACCATTTCAGGCGTTTCATCTTCGCCACGGCGTTTAAACACCGGATGCATCATATCAACATCCAGGATCCCTTCTTTGTACAACACATGACGGGATTTAATACCTGAGGCTTTTTCAATAAACTCACTGCTGGAATAGGATAAAGCTTCAATTTCACCTGCTTCAATGCTGGCGGCATTAGCAGTATTAAACCGGTCAACGTATTGGTTAAAGCTGGCAACCAGCTCTTCATTGCTAACCGAATGCGCCGGAGTAAATAACCCGGAACCACTGATTACAACATTTTTCATCTCGCTACACCTTGTCTGTCAATGGTAATATATCAGGTATTACCACTATTGTTATTTGCTCAGTATACCTGAAAATAGTTAACATGCTTATTGCTTTGCAATAAGGCACATTTTTCGTGGTATTCAGCAAAGATTTAACGCTATGCTATACAATAGGAACCAAACAGCGCAATAACGGTCAGTATTTTCACAGCCTTTATGCGGCTTTATCTCTCAACAGGAAGTTATGTTACGCTGATGCGCACATCGAGTTTTTTATTATCTGTTTTTGTTATCGGGTTATCAGGTTTCAGTGGTGATGCGGCTGCGCAGAATAAGATTCAGCTGGAAGGATTATCCGGTGAACTAAGAGAAAATGTCAGTATTTACCTGCAGAAATATCCTCCGGAAGATATCTCCACCTCATTACGGTTTCAGGCACGGATTGAACAGGATATTCAAAGCGCCCTGCAGGCGGTAGGCTATTACAACAGCAGTGTTGACTTTGAACTGAAATCCGGCCGGAGCAGCAGTACCATTATTGCTAAAGTTCAGGCCGGTCAGCCGGTTATTATTGAGCGTACCGATATTCAGTTATCAGGTGAAGCCGCAGAAGATCCTGACTTTATTACACTAATCCGCAATCAGGCACCCAAAAAAGGGGCAGTGCTGCATCACGGCCATTACGAAGCCCTGAAAAGCGCTTTACGTAGCCTGGCGCTGCGCAAAGGTTACTTTGATGCCGATTTCACCCTGTCACGGCTGGAAGTGGCACCTGAATTACAGCAGGCGTTTATCCGGCTGCATTTTCGGTCTGGTTACCGCTACAAATTCGGCAAAGTCAGCTTTAGTGGCAACCAGATTAGCGAATCACGCTTACAGTCTCTTGTTCCTTTTGCAGAAAATGACCACTATCTGGCCACCGAGCTGGGCGAATTTAATCAGTCACTCGCTAATACCAACTGGTTTTCTTCTATTCTGATAGAAAGCGATAACGACCAGATCGAGAATTATATTATTCCGATTAATGTGACTTTGCAGCCGCAACGGAAAAACAGTATTGAAACGGGTATCGGCTACTCTGACGATGTCGGACCCCGCCTTAAACTAAACTGGAACAAACCCTGGTTAAACAGTGCAGGCCATAGCCTGTCAACTAAGCTGGCCGTTTCAGGGGTAGAACAAAGTATTGAAGCAGCTTATAAACTGCCGCTGCCAACTGTCGCCACCGATTTTTATCAGGTTCAGCTGGGGGTTCGTAACCGTGACAATCAGGATACCCGCAGTCAGGAAGTAAATCTTGCGCTGGAGCGGCACTGGCTGTTGCGCAATCAATGGTACAGAACCGCATCAATCCGCTGGTTATATGAAGACTTTACCCAGGCAGATCAAAGCGACACCATCAGCCTGATTATGCCAGGGCTGAGCTACAGCCGTAGCCGGCAACGCGGCGGCACTATGCCAAGATTTGCCGATCGCCTGCTGCTGGGCATTGAAGTATCAGATCAGGCCTGGGGATCAGACGCCAGCTTTGTCAGATTACGTGGCCGGGCGGGCTGGATCGGCAGTGCCGGTAATAATCACCGCTTTGTGACCCGGCTGGATGCCGGCGCCATTTTAATGGAAGCGGTAGAGCAGTTACCGCCTTCACTACGTTTCTTTGCCGGTGGCGAAAACAACCTGCGCGGTTATGCCTATGAATCGGTTTCTCCCAGAAACGAAAATAACGAATTAATCGGTGGTCGTTATATGCTGACCAGCACTCTGGAATACCAGTACCGGATGACGGGAAACTGGTGGCTTGCCAGTTTTGCCGACTACGGCAGCGCCTGGACAGACACTCCGGACTGGAAACGGGGTGTCGGTTTTGGCGTACGCTGGGCCTCCCCTGTCGGCCCGATACGCTTGGATCTGGCCTGGGGGTTGGATGATGGGGAAAGAAATGCATTCAGAATTCATTTTGCACTAGGGCCTGAACTATGAAGTTGCTGAAATGGCTTAACTGGACCCTCGTTATTCCGCTGCTGGTATTAATATTACTGCTGGTTATTCTGCTTTACAGTAACGCAGGGCTGCGTTTCAGCGTATGGACGGCAGAGCGTTTTTTACCTCAGCTGACGGTTGAGGACAGTCACGGCACTTTGCTTGGCGGTATGCAGCTTGATCACATCCGCTGGCAACAGGATGGTATAGATACCAATCTGAAACAGCTGATTATTGATATTAATAACCGCTGCCTGCTGCAAGCCAGGATCTGTGTTCGCCAGTTGGCTGTCAACGGGCTGGATCTCAGTATAAAAACGGCACCGGCAGCAGAATCTGCTGAGAATAACGAACCTTCCCCCCCTTCTTCCGGTTCTCCGTTATGGCTGCCAATACCCGTCAATATTGACCGTATAGTGCTGAACGATATCCGGCTGCAATTTGATGATACCAGCCTGAGCTGGCAGCAATTCAGCACCGGCCTTACCGCCTGGGGTAATAAAGTACAGCTTGAACAGCCAGACTGGCGGCATATCCGCTTAAAATTACCGCCAGGCGCTCCGGCAGCAGAACCACAACCTTTTCAGTATCAGCCCCCGGTATTACCAGAGCTGGCATTGCCTCTCAGCCTGTTCGTTAACCAGTTTCAGTTAACAGATTTTGTACTGGAACAGGAAGTACCACAGACACTTGAAAAGCTGACGTTCAGCCTGCAGTTGCAGCAGCAGCAAGCGAAACTGATCGATTTACAACTACAGCATGAAATGGCGACAGCCACCGCATCCCTGGATATAACCACCTCTGGCAATTACCCGCTAAAAGGGCATCTTGGCCTCAATGTCACTCAGACAGAACTGGCCGGGCAACAGCTGACACTACAGCTGAACGGCGATTTATCCAGGCTGATAGTACAGGCCAGGGCAACCAATCTGCTGCATGCCGAACTGGACGCAGAACTGCACCTGCTGACCGAGGATCTGCCGTTACAACTGAGCCTGAATGCGTCAACGCTACGGTGGCCGCTCAACGATACCCCGCTGATTACAGTGACCGGCACAACACTTACGCTTAATGGCGATTTGAACAATCTGGTATTTAATGGCCATACCCAATATCAGGGGCCTGATATTCCGGCAGGCACCCTGAATATGCAGGGGCAACTGACGCCTCAAACCGTTAACCTTGAAAGGTTTAACCTCAAAACCCTTGGCGGACAGCTGGAGCTGACCGCTCAGGCAGACTGGCAATCATTGGTACAGTGGCAGACAACTGTCAGCCTGCAGGATATTCAGCCCGGATTATTCTGGCCGGATTATCAGGGCCACATCAGTGGCACCTTGCAGCATAACGGACAACTAACCGGACAGGGCGGCTGGCAGATTGCGCTGGAACAGCTTAATCTGCACGGTATGATACGGGATTTTCCACTGCAACTGGCAGGCAGTTTCAGTGCCAGTGATCCTGCGGCAACAGGTGAATATCAGTTCCATACCGAACAATTACAGCTGAAGCATGGAGAAAATCTGCTGAGCCTGCAAGGCGAACTGGCTGATCAATGGCAACTGAATATGCAACTGGTTATCCCGGATCTCGGCGATTCACTGGCCGATGCCGGCGGGAAAATTGACGGCAGTGTGGTGGTCAGCGGTATGCGTAATGCTCCGCAGCTTGATGCTTCACTGAATGCCAGTTCCCTGCGCTGGCAGGATATAGCATTAGCATCACTCACAGCCAGAGCAGATATCACTGTGGCAGAAATTATCCAGGCAGATATTACGCTGCAGGCTCGGAACGGCCAGTATCAGCAGCAAAAACTGGAACAGCTCGATCTCCGGCTGCAAGGTACAGAGCAGCAGCACCGGCTGACATTATCGCTGAATGCTCCTTTACTAAGCAGCTCTGTGGCGCTTTCCGGCCAACTGGTACGGGATAAGCACTGGCAGGGTCAACTTAATCAGGCCAGTGTTACATCGGTGCAGGGAGCCTGGTCACTGACATCGCCTGCGGCATTAAATTACCAGTTCCCCCAACAACTACTGACTGTACAGCAACATTGCTGGCAACAGCAGCAAAGCCGTTTATGCCTTAATAATGATGTCAGCTTAAGTGCTGAACAAGGTCAGGCAGAACTGGTACTGCAACAGTTTGAACTGAATTCGCTCAATGTTTTCCTGACCGACACCACTAAGCTAAGTGGTACGGTAGATGCCAGTGTCAGCGCCAGTTGGTCAGCAGGTTTACCACCGGCGGCTGAAATCACCCTGACAGGCAGCCCGGGTTCACTACAGCAACAACTGGAACTACCGCTTACCCTGCCCTGGCAGCAATTCAGCCTGCAAGCCTCGCTGCAGCAAAATAACCTGAACAGCCAGTTACAAATTCACTTTACGGACACTGCCACTCTGGCCGCTACGGCAGATATCAACAATATTCAGGACGACAACCGTCAGTTACAGGCCACACTGCAACTGGAGCAGTTTACCCTGCATTTCCTGCAACCCCTGCTGGATGAATACAGCGAACTGGAGGGTATTCTTAGCAGTAACCTGACCGCCAGTGGCGATTTGCTATCACCACAACTGTATGGGCAACTGGCTCTGAATAAACTGAAAATAAAAGGCAAACTGGCTCCTGTGGATATCAACCAGGCAGATATTGCCCTGAATTTTAACGGCCAGCAGGCAGATCTTAGCGGCGACATTAAAACACCTGAGGGAGAGCTGAAACTAAGCGGTCAGGCTGACTGGCAGGATCTGGCAAAATGGCACAGCGAATTACATCTGCAAGGTGATGAACTGCGCCTGCAAATCCCGCAAGCCCGTTTCAGGGTCAAACCCGATTTACACATCACTGCCAGACCAGACCTGACAAGACTGACCGGTACCATTGAAATTCCCGGTGCCGACATCAACATTGACAGCCTGCCGCAAAATGCGGTTGCGTTGTCGGACGATATCATTCTACTGGACAGCAACTTACAGCCGGTGACAGAGAGTACTCAGGATAAACTGACTATTGAAACCGACCTGAAAGTGATACTGGGCAACCGGGTACGTCTGTCGGCTTTTGGCCTGAAAAGCTCACTGCGCGGCGAATTGCGGGTAGTACAACAACATAATCAACCCAGTATTACCGGTGAAGTACAACTTATTGACGGTACTTTCCGCTCTTACGGTCAGGACTTACTTATCAGAACCGGTAAAATGAACTTCAATGGCCCGGCTGATCAGCCTTTCCTTAATGTTGAAGCCATTCGTAACCCGGCGAATATGGAAGATGATGTCATTGCCGGTATCCGGGTTACCGGCCCGGCCGACGAACCTCTGGTGACAATATTCTCTGAACCCGCCAAGCCTCAGGCTAACGCGTTGTCATACCTGCTGATGGGACGAGATTTAGACAGTGAATCCGGCAGCGCAGTGAATGCCGTCACTACCGGGCTTATCGGGATGGGTATTGCCTCCAGCAGCAAGCTGGTAGGCGAAATCGGAGAAGCTTTCGGTGTCAGGGACCTGACACTGGATACTGCCGGAGCCGGCGATAACTCACAGGTTACGGTCAGCGGCTACCTGTCCCGTGATTTACAGGTAAAATACGGCGTGGGTATTTTTAACTCTATCGGTGAGTTTACATTACGCTATCGCCTGATGCGCAGCCTATATCTTGAAGCGGTATCAGGTCTGGATAACGCTGTTGACCTGCTTTATAAGTTTGAGTTTGACTAGGTCGCTGCTGATTTACCAAAGATAACTGCGCGTGGTTAACACTATACCGCGCGCAGCAACAAATGCTGATAACGCCCTAATGAGGCATAGGGCTCGGTGCGGTTATATTGCAGTTCCAGCTGCAGTAACTGGTCGAAGTGACTTTGCTGTTGTGAACGATCCCGCAGGTAATCATGAAAACAACGTACCCCGGTTTTGCCAATCACTTCAAACCCGGCCTGAGTGCACCATAACCTGACATCCTGAGGGTTAAGCGGATGTTGCGGGCTCAGACTGACTGTTTTTTTCACCTGCATATCCTGCGCAACATAATCGAAATTACCATACAGCATATTACTGAAACGCTTGGCATCTTTGTTGTAAAACATCAGCGATACCATACCACCCGGTATCACCAGTTTTCGTAGTAAGGCGATAGCAGTTTCCGGTTCTGCCAGCCATTCCAGCATCGCATGGCAAAGCACCACAGAAAAAGGCCCGCTGTTGTCATCAGCCAGTTGTTGTAACGAAGCAGTCTGAAAACTGACCGCGGATAGCAACCCTCGTTCTTTTGCAGTTTGCTGTGCCAGTTGCAGCATTGCAGCTGAAATATCGGTCAGCGTGACATGATGCCCCTGAGCCGCCAGCGCCAAAGCCAGCTGCCCCTGCCCGGCCCCGACATCCAGTATCCGCTGAGGTTGTTTCAGTACAGGCAGTTCAGATAAATCCCGCAGTAATACCTGCTGGCGTAACATGCCTTTGGTACTCTGGTAAATATTACGCTGGAATTTCCCGGCAATGCTGTCAAAATTGCGATCAGTCTTCCGATTCATAGGGTTGCTGTAATGTACTCGTTTTTTAAAAGCATGATATTACCACTACCGCTGCTGTTATTGTTATTGCTGATCGCAACAATACTATGCTGGCGGGGTAAAACCGCAGGCCGCTGGTTACTTACGGTAACCCTGTCACTTGGCTTTCTGTGCAGTCTGCCGGTGGTGGTTAATCGTATTGCCGCACCACTGGAACTGGCCCATAAACCCTATACGGCAGGTAAAGCAGTAGATAATATTCTGATACTGGGATGCCAGCATCAGCAGTACTCATTTTTACCGCTCAGCAGCAAACCGGCCGACTGCTCACTGGCCCGGCTGGTGGAAGGGGTCAGAATCTGGCATCGGCATCCCGCAGCAACACTGTATCTCAGTGGCGATATTCCGGCAGAAGAAGGCAAACATACCGAGATTTTACGCCAGCTGGCAGTAAGTCTGGGAGTAAAAGCTGAACGCATTGTGCTGATTAGCCATCCACGTAATACCCAGCAGGAAGCCGCTGCATTAGCCCCTATGATAGTAGATCAGCATAATGTACTGGTTACTTCAGCAATGCATATGAGCCGGTCGGTGAACTGGTTCAGATACTACGGTGCACAAGTCAGCGAAGCGCCGACTCATTTTCAGATCCGCCGCCCGTTATCCGACAGCCATATCCGGCAATTTACCCCTTCGGTCGGTGCATTACAGACATTAAGTTATGCCCAGTATGAATATCTGGGCTTATTGCAGCAAAAGCTGAAACTGTGGTGGGATATCGAAAACCCATAAATAAAGGCTTCTCATAAACCGGCTTAACTGAGCAGCCTTGTCTCTTTATGCCGGGTTATCGATATCAATAAATTGTACATCCAGCTGTAACTGCTGTTGCAGAAACTCTCCAAGCGCTTTGATGCCATACCGCTCGGTAGCATGATGGCCGGCGGCAATAAAGTGGATACCCCGCTCCCGCGAGAGATGGATAGTTTTTTCTGACACTTCACCGGTGATAAATAACTGTGCTCCGGCATCAGCAGCTTGTTCAATATATCCCTGACCACCCCCGGTGCACCAGGCAACAGTGGTAATATCACCGATACCGGCATCATGTACCAGAATCTGACGTGACAATTGCCGTTCAAGCAACTGGCCGATGGCCGGCAAAGACCGGGGAGTTGCAAACCGCCCCTGCATCACCACTCCGGACGGGTCGGCAGACATTACCGCAGTAATATTTTCAACGCCCAGTAACTTACCCAGCTGGGCGTTGTTTCCCAGAACAGGATGCACATCAAGCGGTAAATGGTAGGCGATTAAATTAATATCGTGGGTCAGTAAAGCCTGTAAGCGCTTTTTCCTGATACCGGTTATTTGTGCCGGTTCATTTTTCCAGAAATAACCATGATGCACCAGTACAGCATCTGCCTTACTGGCAATTGCCGCATCAACCAGAGCCTGGCTGGCAGTAACCCCGGTGATCACACGACGGATAACGGCTTTACCTTCTACCTGTAACCCGTTTGGGCAATAGTCTCTTATTTTGTCTGCCTGTAATTCACTATTCAGAAATTGTACTAACTGGTCGCGATCTATCATGGTCTGGCTTCTTTATGCAATTTATAGCGGTATTGTACCGTTATGCTACAAAAAATCAGGCAAAAATTGTCTGATTTCCTAAAGTGTTGTATAAATAACGGGCATATCTGAATTATGAATATGGATAACAGTCATGACTAAACTGGATAAAGAACAAGTTATTGCCGATTTTACTGCTGCCTATAAAGCGGCTTTCGGTAAAGAGCCGCAACTGGAGCAAAAACCAGGCTGGTTCAGCGTTGACGGTGGGAAAAATATTCGTCTGGCGGAACTGGAAGATCTGGGTAAAAGCTACGGTGCGGCTAAAGCAGCCAAACCGGTAAAAGCAGCCCCTGCTCCAGCGGCAGCCCCGAAAAAAGCACCAACCGCCAGAACACCATCAGCTAAAAGCGGCAATGGTGGCGAAACAGCTTATGCGCTGTGGGCCAGCCGTCAGGAAACGCCAAAACAACGCCTGCCCCGCGGTAGCCGTTAACTCTTTTCTGATATGCCGTCTGGCTGTTGCAAAGCAGCCAGACGGTTTTTCGTTTCAATCCACTGCCCCATAAATTTAGTACTGCGCCAGGCATGGTGTTGCAGCATTTGTCCGGTAAAGTTTCTGCTGCGCTGTTCAGGCAATTGTTGTAATGTCAGCTGCAGCTGCTGCCAGACTAGCGGAGCCTGCTGCTCATAGCTGAATTTCGCTCTGGCAATATCAAAGCCCTGTTGCTGCGACCAGTGCCATAGTTCTTTATTCTGATACAGGTTGACGGCAGCATCAGCCAGTGACATAGCATCATCAGCAATTATCCCGGCCCAGTCGTTATGCCGCTGCATTCCTTCGGCCCCAACCGATGTGGTGACACTGGGTGTACCGCAACGCATGGCATCAAGTAACTTCCCTTTTAACCCGGCCCCGAATGCCAGTGGCGCCAGACATACCCTGGCCTGCTGCATGACACTGACCGCATCTTCTGCCCAGCCTTTGACCAGGAATTTCTGCTGCGGATTATGCAGCGCCGTAGCTTTTGGCGGCGGATATGCGCCATAAATATGCAATTCGGCCTGAGGCAGCTGTTTTCGGATCTGGGGCCAGATGGCATCTTTCAGCCATAGTACTGCATGCCAGTTAGGCGCATGACGGAAATTACCGATAGCAATAAAATGCTGTCGCTGGTCATAGCCGGTATCGTTCTGAACGGGCAGATTTTTTACCAGAAACGGGCAATAACACAGTAAAAATGCCGGAACCAGATAATGTTGTTGCAGCAATGCCATTTCGTATGACGAAATGACCAGTGTCAAATCACAACGGTAAATTGCGGCAATTTCACGTAATGCCAGCTCACTGTTCAGATCTGCTGGCTGTAATGCCCGTTGCTCTTTTACACTGTGTTGCCGGGCCTGGCGTAAAGCGTGGCAGTCTTCCATATCCAGAATACGCATTGCCGACGGACAAACCTGTGCCACCCGCCAGCCAAATTGCTCTTCCAGCATAAAACGATCAAACAACACTGCCTGCGGATTTTCATGCTCCAGCCAGCGATCGAAGCTACTGTCATTCAGCTGAATAATGTGCTCAGCCACTCCCCACTGTTCAAGCATAAAGCGATGCGGGCTTTTGTCAGCAGCACTGGCAAAAATAACTCTCCAGCCCTGTTCCAGATAAAGTTCTATCAGGCTCAGCATTCTGCTGCCTGCGGCGGAAGAAGCTGGTTCAGGCCAGACGTAACCTATTACAATCAATAATGGCATCGCGATCACATCTTACAAAAAGCAGTATTCTACCTTAAACACTTTATCTGTGGCTGGTTAGTGATAATATGACTCAAAATTAATCGTGATATACCAATATGTCAGTGACTACTCCGTATTCCGTTTCAGAAGAAATTGCCCATGCTATTACACACGGCATCGGAGCCTTACTCAGTATCAGCGCACTGATATTGCTGCTGATAGTTGCTGTGCGATATGGCGATAACTGGCATCTGGTAAGCAGTATCGTTTACGGTAGCAGCCTTATTCTGCTGTACAGCAGTTCCACCCTGTATCATGCAATTGGCAAACTCAAACTGAAACAGCGCTTACGCAAACTTGACCATGCCGCAATTTTTTTACTGATAGCAGGTACTTATACTCCTTTTACGCTAATTAATCTCAGAGGTAACTGGGGACTGACGATTTTTACGCTGATCTGGCTAATCGCCATCGCCGGCGTCATTATTGAACTGGCTACCGGGCTTAAATATAAAAAGCTGTCGTTAAGCCTGTATCTGGGTATGGGCTGGCTGGTTTTACTGGCCATTAAGCCTATGCTGGCGCATGTTGCCCCGAATGGGCTGTGGCTATTGTTGGCCGGTGGTCTCAGTTATTCTTTCGGGGTTATTTTTTATACCTGGAAACGTCTTTATATGCATCATGCTATCTGGCATTTATTTGTGCTGGCCGGAAGCGTACTGCACTTTCTTGCGGTTTATTATTACGTCATGCCCGTGGCCTGAATTGTACAGGCTGCACGATGTCGTGCAGCCTGTTTATCGGATATTACTATTTACTCATTAACAGTACTGGTTACTAAACTCAGTACTGATAACTGAATGTAACACCACTGAATGCAGTATACCCCCGGATGCCCACATGCCAGGTTCCGGCCTGCGGGTTATTGAAGGTACAAACTTCATTATTTCCGGTCAGGTATGGCCGGCACTGATAGCTTGTGGTGGTGGGCTGGCTGCCATACTGCACGTATAAATCAGCATCTCCGCTACCGCCAGAAATACTGAAGGTTACCTGGGACACTCCGGCCGGAATAGTATAACTACCTCTGAGCCACTGCCCTGCTGTACCCGACAGGTTAGGGAATGAATCACCACCGGTAGGAGGGTTACCACCACCTGAACCGCTACAACCGTTAGCGGTCAGGTAGTCATGTGCTGCCTTGGCCTGCACAATCCCCCACCCATAGAGATTATCCCGTCCTGCTGCTCCTCTGTCCTGCGCAGTAGCCGTAAGTGCATTACGGATTTGCGGAGCAGTACAGGACGGATGATGGCTCCATACCAGTGCAGAGACACCGGCAACATGCGGAGATGCCATTGAAGTACCGTTGTAACTGCCATAACCACCATTACTTAATGTTGACTGCACAGCAACCCCTGGCGCCGCTATATCCACCTGGGAGTTACGCTGAGAAAAGCTGGCATGGTTACGGCTTGAATCTACCGCCGCCACCGAAACAACCGAACTGTAGGATGCAGGATAAGAGAAAGCCGTTGTTCCGGCATTACCCGCAGCAGCAACTAATAGCATTCCATTGTTATAGAAATTAGTCATTGCGGTATTTTCAGTCTGGTTTGAGCCCGATCCGCCCAGACTCATATTGACGACTTTGGCCCCGGCATTCTGACACGATTGAATAGCCTGGATCAGGTTAGAAGCCGTAGTCCAGTTACCCGCGTCGTTGAACACTTTGACAATATGCAGCCCAACCTGGCCAGATGGCAGAACACCAATGACACCAGTGTTATTATCAAGCGCTAAAATAGTCCCTGCCACATGAGTACCGTGACTGTTGCCATCATTGTTCCAGACACCGGTACCGGAAAAGGCATAACCTGTTACCCCACTGCCAGGCAAATCTTCATGCCCCGGGGTGTAACCGCTGTCAATGATACAGACTTTGGTATTCGATGCATAAGCATCACTGACCTGATTTGCCTGCACCATGGTAATGCCATAAGGTACGGTTTGCGCCATAGGAGTAATCACATCCAGCAGATAACGTTTGTGATCTTCTTCAATATATTCAACTGCCGGATCAGCCAGCAATGCAGCATGCTGCTCAGGTGTCAATTTAACTACCGCGGCCTGCACAGAATCAAGATAGGTAATTGCCGTCAGTTGCTGACGATTGAGGATACTGGCAGCCTGCTGCTCAGAAAAAGTACCGGCTGAGCGTCCATCAGTGCTGCTTACGGCAGCATTGTCGTTCCTGAACTTAACAATATAATTTACCGGGGTATCTTCGATAATCGGTAAATCAATTGGCAATATCAGCTCTTGCTCAGGTAAGGTATTGGCAACAGCAACTGCAGTCAGGCTTAATGCAAAGCAGCCACTTGCTCCGATAACCATCAACTTGTTTAATTTTTTCATCTTCGTGGTACCTTTGTGAGTTATTTTGTCCATTAAATACGTCCCTGTTTATTTTTTGCCTCCGGCACCCACAAAAGCTACCGCTTACCCGCATAATAGCAAACACAAAAACATTATAAATTTATTACAATAAAACATATAAATTATGATAAAGGTAATTATTTGTAATTTCAGGGACAAATGTAAACTATCTCAGATAATCTTGCGGGCGACTTTTTCCAGTGCAAGCGTACTGCGTTTTAAGCAAAACCAGAATGTCGTGCCTTTGCCTGATTCGCTGTTAAAATTAATCACTCCCTGGTGTACATCGATAATTTTTTTACAGATTGCCAACCCAAGCCCCATACCTGTTGTGGCATGTTCAGCAGCAAATGCGGCAGGGCTGAATATTTCAAAGAGTGTGGAATGAAATACCGGTGAAATCCCCGCACCATAATCGATAACATAAAGCCGGGCTTCAGCTTCATCAGCAATCAACCTGACAGTAACCACCGCGTTTTCCGGAGAAAATTTCACCGCATTAGAAATCAGATTATCAATCACCTGATGTAAACGCAGTGGATCTGCCAATACCCACACTTCTCTGTCATATTCGTTTTCAAGCACCAGCTCAATATTAAACCGCTTGGCATAAGGCAGCATTTCATGCACCGCATGATTAACCAGTTCAGCAAAGTTAACTTCGGTCAGTAGCAGCGGAAAATACTGCATGGTCAGTTTTTGCAAATCCAGCATGTTATTGATTTGCTCAGATAAGCGCTCACTGTTATGCGAAGCCGTTTCCAGCATTTCCTGATACATTTCTGAACCCGGGGTAATAACATGCTGTGTCATCAGCCCGATAACGCCACGGATAGCGGTTAGTGGCGTACGCAGTTCATTGCTGACCGCAACGAGAAATTCTTCTTTAAGCTGCTCAAACTGATGAAGTTGCTGACGGGCGCTCAGCAGCTCAGCCTGGGTTTGCTCCAGCTGGCGGGTGCGTAACGACAACATCATGGCACTTTCATCAAGCAGTTGCTTTTTTTCACTAAGCCGGGTTTCAAGCAATAGCTGCTTTCTGATCTTTTTCTCAAGTGATGATTGCAACAGCTGAGTAATATGCCGTAAATGATATAGCCTGTAGCCATACCAGAAACACAGCAACAGTAATGCAGTAAATAACAGAATATACACAGACAGCACTCTCCTTTCCCTGTTCTGGTGCTTATCATCAGGCAATATCCCACAGGATCTGCTAACCCCGGCCCGACGTAATAAATGTACCGATAAAACATAGCATAGCAAGCAAAGCTTTACAGCGTGTCTGCAGCTAAATCTGTTGTTGTGCTTTCCCTGGGGATTGCATTCTTTTAAAATCACCACCATAAACCTATTTATTCAGCTGTTTTCGGAGAACTCCATGTCAGAAACCAAACATTGCCGCCTGCTTATTCTGGGCTCGGGCCCGGCTGGCTATACTGCCGCAGTTTATGCAGCACGGGCCAACCTGAACCCAGTGCTTATTACCGGTTTACAACAGGGCGGCCAGTTGACCACCACCACAGAAGTTGAAAACTGGCCGGGTGATGCGCACGGCCTGACCGGCCCGGCATTAATGGAACGTATGCAGGCTCATGCCGAAACCTTTAATACCGAAATTATTTTTGACCATATTCATACGGTAAACCTGCAACAAAAGCCTTTCACCCTGACCGGCGATAACGGTGTTTATACCTGTGATGCCCTGATTATCTGCACCGGCGCATCAGCTAAATACCTTGGCCTGCCTTCTGAACAGGCTTACAGTGGTCGGGGGGTATCTGCCTGCGCTACCTGTGATGGATTTTTCTACCGCAACCAGAAAGTCGCCGTTGTTGGTGGTGGCAATACGGCGGTTGAAGAAGCACTGTATTTGTCCAATATTGCCTCAGAAGTACACCTTATTCACCGCCGCGACAGTTTCAAAGCTGAAAAAATACTGATTGATCGCCTGATGGCAAAAGTACAGAGTGGCAATATTGTGCTGCATACTCATCGTGAACTGGCTGAAGTACTGGGCGATGATGGCGGGGTTACCGGCGTTCGCCTGAAATCATCAGCTGGCGCAGCAGATGAAGAGCTGGCTGTACAGGGTGTATTTATAGCCATCGGGCACCAGCCCAATACCGACATCTTTGCAGGCCAGCTAGACATGAACGGTGGCTATCTGAAAGTACAGAGCGGCACCGAAGGCAACGCCACACAAACCAGTATGCCAGGTGTATTTGCAGCCGGTGATGTATCTGATCATATTTACCGTCAGGCTATTACTTCTGCGGGTACCGGCTGTATGGCGGCACTGGATGCTGAACGCTATCTTGATGCTTTATCCAGATAAGTACCTTAATGCCGATTTACCTGCCTGAATTATCAGCAGATGATATGTCTTTTCCGCCGGTCAGCTCAGCGCTGGCGGAACCTGACGGTTTACTGGCAATGGGTGGTGATTTATCGCCGCCCCGCTTAATTAATGCCTACCGCAATGGTATTTTTCCCTGGTTCAGTGACGGTGACCCGTTATTATGGTGGAGCCCTGCAACACGGGCGCTGTTTGCCCCGAAAACATTACAGCTGAACCGGACGTTACGTAAACAATTACAAAAAGCACAGCTGACATTTACCGTTAACCAGCAATTTGCCCGGGTGGTGGCTAACTGTGCTGCGCCACGCAACAAACAACCTGAAACCTGGATTCTGCCGCCGATACAACAGGCTTACCTGCAATTACACCGTCTGCAGATTGCACACAGTATTGAAGTCTGGCAACAGCATAAACTGGTTGGTGGTTTATATGGCCTGGCATTGGGAGGCATTTTCTGTGGCGAATCCATGTTTAACCTGATCCCTAATGCGGCAAAATTTGCACTTGTTGCCCTGCAACGCCATCTGGAGCACTACAGTGCCGGCTGGATAGACTGCCAGTTCCCTAACCCTTTTCTGCTGCAACAAGGCGCAAGCACGATGCCAAGGGCTGAATACCTGCAATTACTTGCAACATTGCAGCAGGACATGATACCGCCGGCACACTGGCAACCATCAGTAATTGATATACACTGCCATTATGCCTGAATTACGTTTTGGCCTGACAGCTACCAGCCAATGCAGTTACCTGAGCCACCAACAGGAACAGCTGGTTTTTCTGTTGCCGGAACAGCCAGTCAGCGCCGCGTTATATCAGCAGCTGCAAACCCTGAATTTTCGCCGCTCCGGTAATCAGATTTATACTCCTCACTGCCCGGCCTGTGATGCCTGTCAGTCAGTACGGCTGCAAACCGGTATCTTCAGCCCCAGAGGTTCCCAGCGGCGTTTATTACGCAAAGCAGAGCGCGCCGGCTGGAGATACCAGCTTGTCAGACACCCCAGCACTGCGGAATATTATAAATTATTTCAGCAATATATTTCGTTTAAGCATCCGGATGGTGATATGTATCCGGCCACCCCGGAGCAACTGTTATCCATGCTGCAATGTTCATGGCTGCAGGTCAGGTTTCTGGAGCAGTATTATCAGAACCAGCTGGTGGCCGTAACGATTGTTGACGAGCTGGCAGACAGCTATTCTGCGGTGTATACCTTTTTTGCAGAGCATTGCCGCACATACTCCCCGGGTAAACTGGCAGTGCTGTATCTGACCCGGCTCGCGGCCGAAAATAACAAAGACTATACCTATCTGGGATACTATATTACAGATTGTACAAAGATGGCTTACAAAGCAGAGTTCAGCCCTCAACAGCGCTATATACAGGGACAATGGCATTCATTTGGTTAAAAAAGCCTATCCTGCTTTACTTATGAGTGCGATTTCGGCACAATCTGCGCTGTTTTTTCATGGTTTACCTAATTAAAAGGGCGAGTACGCTGAATGGCGAAAGAAGATGTAATTGAAATGCAAGGTACTATCTTAGATACCCTGCCAAATACTATGTTCAAAGTAGAACTGGAAAACGGCCATGTGGTAATTGCACACATCTCCGGTAAGATGCGTAAAAACTACATCCGTATACTGACTGGCGACAAAGTCACTGTTGAAATGACGCCTTACGACCTGACCAAGGGCAGAATCGTTTTCCGCCAGCGCTGAACCATAACAATACCCGCTCGGCGTCAGCCAGAACCAGTTGTTACTTTTTGTCAGTGAACTGACAAAACCCGGTAAAACCGGGTTTTTTCGTTGCTGTTTTAGTTAGTCTGCCAGCGCCACGTCTTCTTCAGTCTGGTAGTCAAAGCTCAGGTTATTGTCAGTAATATCCACTCGGACATCACCACCGTGCATCAGACGCCCGAACAGAATTTCATTCGCCAGCGGTTTTTTCAGGTGTTCCTGAATGATCCTGGCCATTGGTCTGGCACCCATTGACTGATCATAGCCTTTATCTGCCAGCCATTGCCGGGCAGCACTGCTGAGTTCCAGCGAGACTTGTTTTTTATCCAGTTGCACCTGCAGTTCACAGACGAACTTGTCCACGATTTGCAGAATAATGTCTTCTGACAAATGTTTAAACCAGATAATGCCATCCAGCCGGTTGCGGAATTCAGGGCTGAAAGTACGGTTTATTTCTCCCAGGGCATCATGGCTATGATCCTGCTGTTTAAAACCAATCGACTTACGTACCGTTTCCTGTACCCCGGCATTGGTTGTCATCACCAGCACCACATTCCTGAAATCAATTTTACGGCCGTTATTGTCGGTTAAAGTTCCGTGATCCATCACCTGCAACAGAATGTTGTAAATATCACTATGGGCTTTTTCTATCTCATCCAGTAACACCACAGAATAAGGATGCTTGGATACCGCATCGGTCAGCAATCCGCCCTGCTCAAAGCCGACATATCCCGGAGGCGCACCGATTAATCTGCTGATAGCGTGCCTTTCCATATATTCCGACATATCAAACCGCAGCAACTCAACCCCCAGCACTTTCGCCAGCTGTTTGGTGACTTCGGTTTTTCCGACACCAGTAGGCCCGGCAAACAGGAAGTTACCGATCGGCTTTTCTTCGTTACCCAACCCGGAACGCGACAAGCGGATAGCCGCCGTTAATACATCAATGGGTTCATTCTGGCCAAATACCACCAGTTTCAGGTTACGATCCAGATTTGCCAGTACATCTTTATCCGATGCCGATACCGATTTTTCCGGAATACGTGCCATTTTGGCAATAACCTGTTCAATTTCAGGTACATTAATCACTTTCTTGCGCCGTGATACCGGCAGTAAGCGCTGGCTGGCTCCGGCTTCGTCAATAACGTCAATCGCTTTGTCCGGTAAATGCCGCTCATTGATATACTTTGCCGACAACTCTGCCGCTGCCCGTATCGCTTTTTGGGTGTAACGAACATTATGGTGCTGCTCGTAACGCTCTTTCAGGCCAAGCAGAATCCGGGTGGTATCTTCCACACTGGGCTCAGTAACATCAATTTTCTGGAAACGGCGCACCAGTGCAGTATCTTTTTCAAAGATACTTTTAAATTCCTGGTAGGTTGTTGAACCAATACACCGTAAGCGCCCGCTGGACAACATCGGTTTAATCAGGTTTGAAGCGTCCATTACGCCGCCTGATGCCGCGCCGGCACCAATAACGGTGTGAATTTCATCAATAAACAAAATAGCGTCTTTTTCACGCTCCAGTTCTTTCAGTAATGATTTCAGGCGTTTTTCAAAGTCACCACGATATTTGGTGCCCGCCAGCAATGCCCCCATATCCAGCGAGTAAATGGTGGCATCGGCAATCACATCAGGAACATCTTTCTGCACAATACGATATGCCAGACCTTCAGCAATGGCCGTTTTACCAACCCCGGCTTCCCCCACCAGTAGCGGGTTGTTTTTCTTCCGGCGGCACAGCACCTGAATAGCGCGTTCAATTTCATTATCCCGGCCAATCAGCGGATCAATCTGACCGTTTTTCGCCAGTACATTGAGGTTGGCAGTAAAGTTTTCCAGATATTTACTGTCATCTGAGCCGGAATCGGCCAGTTCTTCCGGCCCGTGATCTTCGTGTTGCTCCAGTTTCTCGGTTTTAATTACACCATGCGAAATATAATTCACGACATCCAGCCGGGTAATGTCGGTCTTTTTCAGTAAATAAACCGCCTGTGACTCCTGCTCACTGAAAATCGCCACTAACACATTGGCGCCGGTAACTTCTGACTTACCGGATGACTGTACATGGAACACCGCCCGCTGTAGTACACGCTGAAACCCCAGCGTCGGCTGAGTATCGCGCTCAGCATCACCTTCGGGTAATAAAGGGGTGGTTGAATCAATAAAGCTGGATAATTCAAGGCGTAACTTTTCAATGTTCGCCCCGCAGGAGCGCAGCGCCTCTCCGGCTGCCGGGTTATCGAGCAATGCCAGTAACAAATGTTCAACCGTCATATATTCATGGCGGCGTTCACGCGCAAATCTGAAAGCCAGATTCAGAGTTAACTCAAGATCTTTATTCAACATACACTACTCCTAATACACCTGAGCAACAACAGCAAACCAGGGAAAGACTTATCTAAGCGCGTTCCATTGTGCACAGCAGGGGATGCTCATGCTCTTTGGCATAAGCCATGACCTGCTGCACTTTCGTTTCTGCAATTTCCGAGGTAAAAATACCGCAAACAGCTTTTCCTTCATAGTGCACTTTCAACATCACTTCGGTTGCTTTCTCATATTGCATATTAAAAAAACGCGCCAGAACATCAATCACAAAATCCATCGGCGTGTAATCGTCATTATGCAGTATTACTTTATACATTGGAGGAGGCTCAACCCGCTGCCGGGTCAGTTCTTCCAACTCATCATGCTGTATACCAGACTCTTTATACCCACTCATAAACTATAGCCATGCCTGCGCCTTCCATCAAAGGCAGTTTCATTAATTATTAGTTAACAGTTAGAATTATTTTTGAGAATAACTTGACTGTTTGTCTAAATTATCTACATTAGTGATTAGTGGTATAAAAACAACTGCCACTAAACTGAGACTAGAATACAGAATTTAGCTAACTTAGAGAAGGAAGTAAGTAGTATGGCTACCGGTAAAGTAAAATGGTTCAATAATGCCAAAGGATTTGGATTTATTCGTGAAGATGGCCGTGATGAGGATATCTTTGCCCATTATTCAACCATTAACATGGATGGATACCGCACGCTAAAAGCAGGCCAGGATGTTGTGTTCGATCTGTCTGAAGGCCCTAAGGGTCTGCATGCTGTCAATATCAAAGTTCCGGACGGCGAACAGTCAGAGTAATCTGTTTCTCTTGTTATAAATAAAAAGCAGGCTGATCGCTCAGCCTGCTTTTTTATCGTCTCAGAATCTTATAAGGTGGCTAATGCCTGATTAAAGGTTTTGCTCGGACGCATTGCCGCAGATGCCAGAGCCGCATCCGGGCGGTAATAACCACCGATATCCGCTGCCGAACCCTGCACACCGTTCAGTTCAGCCACAATATCAGCTTCTTTGGTTTGCAGTGTTGCTGCAAGCGGGCTGAAACGCTGCTTCAGCTCGCTGTCTGCGGTTTGGGCTGCCAGTGCCTGGGCCCAGTACAGTGCCAGATAGAAATGGCTGCCACGGTTATCCAGCTCACCCAGTTTACGACGTGGTGATTTATCATTGTCCAGAAACTTAGCCGTGGCCTGATCCAGGGTATCAGCCAGAACTTTTGCCTTGGCATTACCGGTTACCTGGCTTAAATGCTCCAGCGATGCTGCCAGGGCAAGAAACTCACCCAGTGAATCCCAGCGCAGGTAGTTTTCGCTGATAAACTGCTCAACGTGTTTAGGGGCAGAACCACCAGCTCCGGTTTCAAATAAACCACCGCCATTCATTAACGGCACAATAGACAACATTTTTGCGCTGGTGCCCAGTTCCAGAATCGGGAATAAGTCTGTCAGGTAATCACGCAGTACGTTACCGGTAACAGAAATGGTGTCCAGTCCCTGCTTAATCCGCTCCAGCGAGAAACGGGTTGCCTCAACCGGTGACAGGATCTGAATATTCAGTCCGCTGGTGTCATATTCTTTAAGATAGGTCTGTACCTTTTTGATCACCTCAGCATCGTGTGCACGCTGACTGTCCAGCCAGAATACCGCCGGAGTATTGGTCAGGCGGGCACGGTTAACGGCCAGTTTTACCCAGTCGCGGATCGGGGCATCCTTAACCTGGCACATACGCCAGATATCGCCCTGCTCCACCGCATGTTCAAATACCGTTTCACCTTTGCTGTTTACAACCCGGACCTTACCGGCGGCTGCAATTTCAAAGGTTTTATCATGCGAACCATATTCTTCTGCCTGCTGAGCCATCAGGCCCACATTAGGCACAGAGCCCATAGTACGGGGATCAAAAGCACCATGCTGCTTACAGAAACTAATCGTTTCCTGATAAACCCCGGCGTAACAACGATCCGGAATCATGGCCTTAGTATCTTTTGGCTTGCCATCAGCTCCCCACATCTGACCTGAGGTACGAATCATCGCCGGCATAGAGGCATCAATAATCACATCACTTGGTACATGCAGGTTGGTAATGCCTTTATCAGAGTTAACCATTGCAAGTTCTGGTTGCGCTTTATAGCAGGCGTCGATATCGGCTTTAATTTCAGCCTGTTTATCCTGTGGTAAAGACGCTATTTTGGTATACAAATCGCCAAGACCGTTATTTTCGTCAACGCCCAGTTGTTCAAAAACGGCAGCATGCTTTTCAAACACATCTTTGAAAAATACCGTAACCGCATGACCAAACATTATCGGATCAGACACTTTCATCATTGTTGCTTTCAGATGCAATGAGGCCAGCACGCCCTGTTCTTTAGCAGCTGCAATTTCCTGCTGGTAGAAAGCCCGCAAAGCGTTTTTACTCATCGTTGCGGCATCAATGACCTCACCGGCCAGCACGGCAAGCTTTTCTTTCAGCACCGAAACCTTGCCATCTGCTGCAACCAGCTCAATACGCAGGTTATCAGCGCTGGCAAAAGTGGTGGATTTTTCACTGCCATAAAAATCACCTTGCGTCATATGCGCCACATGCGATTTGGAATCAGCACGCCAGGCACCCATGCTATGCGGATTTTTACGGGCATATTGTTTAACGGAAGCCGGAGCACGGCGATCTGAGTTACCTTCGCGCAGAACCGGGTTTACCGCACTGCCTTTAATACGATCATAACGGGTTTTAACTTCACGCTCTTTATCTGTTTTAGGCTCTGCCGGGTAATCAGGTAAAGCGTAGCCTTTATCCTGTAACTCTTTAATGGCGGCACGCAGCTGAGGAACAGAAGCACTGATATTAGGCAGCTTGATAATATTGGCATCGGGCTGTTTAGCCAGTTCGCCCAGTTCAGTCAGAGCATCAGCAATACGCTGAGACTCGGTCAGATAATCCGGAAAATTTGCAATAATACGTCCGGATAAGGAAATATCACGGGTTTCAACCTCAATACCCGCTGCGGCAGAGAAAGCCTTAACTATTGGTAAAAGTGAATATGTCGCCAGCGCCGGCGCCTCATCAGTTTCAGTATAAATAATTTTTGCACTTTCTTTAGACATGTCAGTTCCTGTGTTGTAAGTCGCGTTTCAGGCATTCTGCATTTAAGAGCTTATATGTTGTACTCAGGTACAGGATGTTTAAAACGCATCTGTTGCGAAGCGGCTTTAGAAATTAAACCGATATACTACTCATTCCTGCAGGAAAAAACAGTGAATAAGCGGTACCGGATAAAGAAAAAAATAAAATAATCCATATAAGGAAAAAAACAATACGACCAAGGTAGGCGGTAATGACCCACAGTACATGGCTGTGTTACCGTATGTAACGCTATTATTTATCGCAGCCAGACAATACCGGATCATGAGCAGAGAACAACTACACCTTACCGTTGCCGCCATCGTACATTATCAGCAGCGCTTTCTGTTTGTTGAAGAGCAGGACAAACTTACCGGCCAACACGTACTGAACCAACCCGCCGGGCATATGGAAGCCCATGAAGATCTGCTCAGTGCCGCCCGGCGGGAACTATTTGAAGAAACCGGCCTGCAGCTTGCTCCTGTTGGCTGGCTTGGGATCTCACAATTACTGGCAGCCAATAACCATACCTATGTCAGGGTGAATGTTATTTTTGAACCTGTCAGCCTGCCAGCTGATTATCAGCCGCAGGATCCTGACATTAAAGCATTGCACTGGCTGAACCAGACAGAATTACAGCACCATGCCCTGCCCCGGCGCAGCGCACTGGTTGAACACGCAACAGAACAATATCTGTCAGGAATACGCCTGCCTCTAAATCTCATTCTGCCGCCACGATAGCGTGTTTTGCTGCAGAAAATAATGCTATAATCCGGCGCCTTATTCGGAACCAGTTCAAGTGCGGTGCAATGTCAGCAAACAGCAATAAAAAAGTCATAGTCGGTATGTCCGGTGGCGTAGATTCCTCAGTCTCTGCTTATCTGCTGTTACAGCAGGGATATCAGGTCGAAGGCCTGTTTATGAAAAACTGGGAAGAAGACGACAATGATGAATATTGTGCCGCGGCAGAAGATATGGCAGACGCCCAGCAAGTGTGCGACAAACTGGGAATTGTGCTGCATAAAGTCAACTTCGCTGCCGAATACTGGGATAATGTTTTCGAGTACTTTCTGGCGGAATATAAAGCAGGCCGTACTCCAAACCCGGATATCATGTGCAACAAAGAAATTAAGTTTAAAGCTTTTCTTGAGTTTGCAGCAGAAGCGCTGGGAGCAGACTACATCGCAACGGGTCATTATGTCCGTCGCCGTGAGGTTGATGGCCACTGGCAACTGCTGCGCGGGCTGGATACCAACAAAGACCAGAGCTATTTCTTATACACCCTGGCTGAGCAGCATATTGCCCAGACGCTGTTTCCGGTCGGTGAACTGGAAAAGCCAGCCGTGCGGGCTATCGCTGAACAGCAGGGGCTTATCACCCATGATAAAAAAGACAGTACCGGCATCTGTTTTATCGGCGAACGTAAATTCAAAGATTTTCTGCAACAGTATTTACCTGCCCAGCCGGGAGATATTATCAGCGTAGATGGTCAGTTGATTGGCCGCCATGAAGGCCTGATGTACCACACCCTGGGACAGCGTAAAGGGCTGGGTATCGGCGGCTTACGCGATGGCAGCGAAGAGCCGTGGTATGTTGTGGGTAAAGATCTGGAACATAACCAGCTGATTGTTGCCCAGGGCCACGACCACCCCAGCCTGTTGTCCGGCGGTCTTATCGCCAGCCAGTTACACTGGACTGACCGTAAAGGTCCGCAAACTGAAATACGCTGCACCGTAAAAACACGTTACCGCCAGACCGATATTCCCTGCACCCTGACACCACAGGAAAACGGCGATGTCAGAGTCTGGTTTGATTCTCCACAAAAAGCCGTAACACCAGGACAGTCAGCTGTATTTTACCTGGATGACGTTTGCCTTGGTGGCGGCATTATTGATCTGGCTCTGAACTGATTATGGAAATATCACTTTCAACTCAGGTTATTGCACTTGCCGGGCTATGTCAGGCCCTGAAACTGGTGCAAGCTGCTGCCAGAACGCAGCAACCTGATAAAGAATTACTGGCTGTTACCCTGAACAGTATCGCCAACCTGTCACCCGATACCCCGCTGGATATTTACGGCGGCTCACTGCACAACCTGCAATCAGGCTTACAGCTACTGCTTGAGCAACTTGGCGATGGCCCGAAAAAAGATGTTGAGCTTACCCGTTACGTGGTTGGCGTCTTGTCACTGGAACGTCGTCTGACAAAAACCCCGGATAAACTGAACCTGCTGGCAGAACAGTTACAGCAACTGGAGCGTCAGTTGCAGCACTTTGCCATTACTGACGACAACATGATTGCCAGGCTGGCAGATATTTACAGTAACTGTATCAGCAGCCTTGGGGCACGGATCCAGATTTATGGCCAGCCAGAGCTGTTACAGCAAAATACCGTACAGCATAAGGTGCGGGCGTTATTACTGGCGGCTGTTCGTTCAGCCGTACTATGGCGCCAGGCTGGCGGCAGCCGTCTGCATTTCATTTTTAAACGTCGAAAACTGGTGGCTGAAGCAAAACAGCTGTTATCTGAATTGCCTGCGCAGTAATTCACACCACCATACTATATAGATAGGAGCCTACATGGAACTTAACGCACTGACCGCCATCTCTCCCGTTGATGGACGTTACGGCAGTAAAACCCAGGATTTACGCCACTACTTCAGCGAGTTTGGCCTAATTAAATACCGGGTTACGGTTGAAGTCCGCTGGCTGCAAAAACTGGCTGCAACTCCGGAGATTGCCGAAGTTCCTGCTCTGTCAGCAACTGCAAACCAGTTACTGAACAATATTGTCGACAATTTCAGTCTGGCAGACGCACAGCGTGTTAAAGATATTGAGCGTACCACCAACCACGACGTAAAAGCGGTAGAATATCTGCTGAAAGAAAAAGTCGCAGACAACGCCGAACTGGCAGCTATCAGCGAATTTATCCATTTCGCCTGTACTTCTGAAGACATCAACAACCTGTCTCATGGCCTGATGCTGACCGAAGCCCGCACTAAAGTCCTGCTGCCATTATGTGATCAACTGCTGGCCGATATTAAAAAACTGGCTTTTGATCATAAAGACGTGGCGATGATGGCCAGAACCCATGGTCAGCCGGCATCGCCAACCACGATGGGCAAAGAAATGGCGAACGTCTACACCCGGCTTAAACGCCAGCGTGATCAGATCGCTGCAGTAGAAATTCTTGGTAAAATCAATGGTGCTGTTGGTAACTACAACGCCCACTTATCTGCTTACCCACAACTAAACTGGCACCAATTCTCAGAGCAATTTGTTACCAGCCTGGGATTAAGCTGGAACCCTTACACCACCCAGATTGAACCTCATGATTACATTGCAGAACTGTTTGATGCAGTAGCACGTTTTAATACCATTCTGCTCGACTTTGATCGTGATATCTGGGGTTATATCGCACTGGGTCATTTTAAACAACGTACCGTGGCCGGCGAAATCGGTTCATCCACTATGCCGCATAAAGTTAACCCGATTGATTTCGAAAACTCAGAAGGTAACCTTGGCATCGCCAATGCGCTGTTCAACCATTTATCGGCCAAACTGCCGGTATCCCGCTGGCAGCGGGATTTAACCGACTCAACGGTACTGCGTAATCTGGGTATGGGCTTTGGTTACACCGTTATCGCATACCAGGCGACTCTGAAAGGCATCAGCAAACTGGAAGTTAACCGCGACAACCTGCTGGCCGAGCTTAATGCCAACTGGGAACTGCTGGCCGAGCCGGTGCAAACGGTTATGCGTAAATATGGTATTGAAAAACCTTATGAAAAGCTGAAAGAACTTACCCGTGGCAAACGTATCACACCGGCAGATTTACATCAGTTTATTGACACGCTGGAGCTGCCTGCCGAGGCCAAAACACAGTTAAAACAGTTAACCCCGGCCAACTATATTGGTGATGCCATAACCTTAACTGAACAGCTGAATTAACCCGTTTTCGTTATTTTACCAAGTTAAGCAGGAATCAGCTTACTCTAAGCTAACCGTTGAAGCCCTGGATGGGCGTAACCGAGCCTACAGGGATGTATTTACGGCGTGTTAGCGTGAGTAAGGTGATGGATGCTTAAACCTTAGCTGACCGTCATTACTGCATAGCGCCTTTTTTATCGGAATAAAACTTATGCGCCACCTTAATTTAGGAATGTCTGTTGAAGAATTTCTGCGCGATTACTGGCAGAAAAAGCCATTACTGATTAAACAGGGCTTTGCCGGTTTTCAGGACCCTATTACCCCTGACGAACTTGCCGGGCTGGCACTGGAAGAAGAAGTCGAATCACGTTTAGTCAGTTGCAGCAACAGCGACTGGCAACTGGAAACCGGGCCATTTGAGGATTTCTCAGCCTATGGCGAACAAGACTGGACCTTACTGGTTCAGGCAGTTGATCACTGGCACCCCGAATCAGCAGAGTTGCTGGAGCCTTTCCGCTTTATGCCAAACTGGCGGGTTGACGATTTGATGATCAGCTTCTCAACGCCTGGCGGTGGTGTTGGCCCTCATCTTGATCAATACGATGTGTTTATTATTCAGGGGCTGGGCAAACGGCACTGGCGGGTAGGCATGCCTGATACCAGCCTGAAACAGCACTGCCCTCACCCAAGGCTGTTACAAATAACACCGTTTCAGGATTGCATTGATGTCATTATGGAGCCTGGCGACATTCTGTATATTCCGCCCGGCTGCCCGCATGATGGTATATCACTGGAAGACAGCCTGAATTATTCTGTTGGCTTCAGAGCCCCGGCCCAGAAAGATCTGCTGACGGGTTTTGCCGATTATCTGATCGATCACGACATCAGCGGCCGGCGTTTCACTGATCCGGATCGCCAGACGGCCACTTCTGCCGGCGCCATCACTCAACATGATCTGACCAAAGTACAACAGCTGCTACAGCAACTGGTTGCCGATAATACGCTGCTGCCCCAATGGTTTTGCAGCTATATTACTCACCCTAAGCATGAGCTGGATTTAAACGAACCGGAGCCACATTACAGCGACGATGAAATTCAGGAATATCTGGAAGAAGGTTCGGTTCTGGCAAGGCTTGGCGGTTTACGCAGCTGCTACTATCAGGCAAACTCTGACAGCGATATTCAGCTGTTTATCAATGGTGACAGCTATACCCTGCCGGCAAATGAGTTAAGCACCGTGCTGCTGCTGACAGATCAACCACAGATTGACGCCCGCCAATGCCTGCATTTTTGCAGCTCAGCTGACCGGCTGGCATTAATCACCCGGCTGATTAATCTGGGTTACTGGTATTTTACTGAGTAACCAATGCGGGTAACAAACCGGCTTAATGCAACTCATTTAAGCCGGTTTACACAGCAGGTTTAACAGCCCGGTATTACACTAAAAAACTGCGGTGATATTTATATACATAAACATCACCGGTGTAAGGAAAATCTGACAGCGGTTATACGGTTGCCGCCGCGTCCTGCTCTATGTTCTGCCACAGGGCTTCATTTTCAAACAGCTCGTATAAACCATGAGCCCGGTTAATCAGTAAATTTGCAAAATCCTGCTGGGTTTTATCGGTAATACCAGAATCAATAATCTGCTGTGCTTTTAACTGCCATTGTAAAGAAAATGCCCGTACCGCTTCTTTTGCAGTAGCCGCCGCACTAACCGCCATATGGTCTGTCGGTAAATCACCGCTAATAACCCAATACGCTGCGGCATTACGGGTATTCAGCTTCCATATTGCCACAAAAGGCGGTAAATAGCGGCTTTCTGTCACGGCAACAGTTTCAGGCACAATCCCTTTTCCTGCCAGATATTCGTTGGCTTTCTGATACTGGGTTCTTACCCATTCGATACGTTGCTGCTCTGCCTGTTCCAGTTGTTCCGGGGTTAACTGCTTACTCATGTTTAGTTCCTGTATTCATTTTTCGCTACTTTAAGGGACAGCAACAGCATAATCAAGCGGCAATCAATATTGTCGACAATCATCTGGACAGACCAGAATCATTTTTTGCAAACGACTGGCTAAAACCGGAACTAAGTGATACATTCCGCCCCGAAAAACAGCGGGGTGTCGGCATATAATAAAACATCCCACTCAGATTATTGCCAGCCTATTTACCAATGGAGAACCCACCGTGGCAGTATTTAATCATTCTGAATTCGACAATCACGAACAGGTAGTATTTTGTTCGGATAAAGAAACCGGTCTAAAAGCCATTATCGCAGTACACAGCACCGCCTTAGGCCCTGCCGTTGGCGGATGCCGTATGTGGGACTATGTCTCAGACGATGCAGCCCTGGTTGATGTACTGCGCTTATCCCGCGGTATGACCTACAAAAACGCTATGGCAGGTTTACCACTGGGTGGTGGCAAATCCGTTATTATCGGCGATGCCAAAAAAATCAAATCAGAACAGCTGTTCCGCGCTTTCGGGCGTTTTGTGCATAAACTTGGCGGTAGCTATTACAGTGCTGAAGACGTCAATATTAATACCGGCGATATTATGCAGGTACATAAAGAAACGCCTTTCGTAGCTGGTTTAGAAGGCAAAAGCGGTAACCCTTCGCCTTTCACCGCACTGGGAACCTACCGTGGTATTAAAGCTGCGGCAAAACACCAGTTTGGTTCAGATGATTTATCCGGCCTGACAGTTGCGGTTCAGGGGCTGGGCAGTGTTGGCTTTTATCTGTGCGAGCACCTGCATAAAGAAGGTGCCAGACTGATTGTAACCGATATCAATCAGGATTCAGTTAACCGGGCCGTAAACCAGTTTGGCGCAACCGCAGTCAGCCTGGACGATATCTATGCTGTTGATGCCGATATCTATGCTCCCTGCGCACTGGGCGCTACCCTGAATGACGATACCATCCCGCAACTGAAAGCCAGAGTGATCGCCGGCTGTGCCAACAACCAGCTGAAAGAAGCCCGTCACGGTGAAGTATTACGCCAGAAAGGCATACTGTACGCCCCGGATTACGTAATCAACGCAGGCGGTATTATCAACGTTGCTTTTGAAATGCGCCCTGAAGGTTACAATGCAGACGAATCCACTGCCAAAGTGAATGAAATCTACAACACCTTACTGAATATCTTCCAGCGTGCAGATGCCGAAGGCAAACCCACCAGTGCCATTGCCGATTTAATGGCACAGGAAATTATTGCTAAAGGCAGAAAGTAAGTTTTCTGTGTATTACATAAAATAAAACCCGCTTAATGCATAATACTGGGTCAGTTAAGCAAGAATCGGCTTGTTCTAAGCCAACCGTTGGAGCCCTGGATGGGCGGAACCGAGCCTACAGGGATGTATTTACGGCGTGTTGGCGTGGGCAAGCCGATTCATGTGAAACGTTAACTGTTCGGCATTACGCTTAATGCGGTTTTTACTTAGATAGCTATATTAAATTTTGTACTATAAATTATGGATTCTCAATATAAAAGCGCTTTCAGAAGTATTACGTTCATTACAGTCATAGTCGGAACGTCTGTATGAGACAAAAACTTTTTTCCCGGCCATTTGCGCTGCCAGCATTGCTGATAAACGTTCACGAGTTCCTTCTTCATTTAAAACACCAAGGCGTCGCCACAGGGACCCAGCTTGTTGATATAGTACGACGTTATCTTCAATCTGAATATTTTCAACAATTGCAGTTGGGCAATCAACCCTTGCATAAGCTGAAAAAGACAGTAAGAAAGTTATTGGAATAATATAAAAGCATACTTTTTTAACTAAATTACACATCAACTTACTC
>JARXRR010000092.1:0-9627 GCA_033792355.1 Chromatiaceae bacterium AAb-1 | reverse complement strand
TCAGCTGGTTTCAGGTAATGGTTATCCAGCCCGGCTTTGGCACCATCAGCTAATATACCGGATAAATCACTTGCTTTACTTAATGCCCAGTTATGGCCCATTACATTCTTTGGCAGCTTACCAACATGCTTTAACGTTAAGGTAAATGAATCACAGGCTTTACTGACTGTAATTTCTTTATGGTTAAACTGCATAGCATCATTACTTTCTAATGTAAATTCACATTCATTAGCCAACGCCTGGCTACCAAAACACAGTAATGCTGTAAACAATAGTGAGGAACGAATAGTCATAAAGATTTCTCCTGATTTAGATACATTGATATAGCTGATCGTTGATTCTTATTTATCTTAATGCTTTCCATTATTCCGATTCTTGTCTTAAAACAAAAAAGCAGCAATTATTTTCTGGCCAATTCATCCAGTAATGCTTTATGAAAACGTGCTGGTTCCTGAATATGAGGAGAATGCCCTAAATCAGCAAAACGGATTAAACGTGCGCCCGGTATTGCGGCCTCAGTTTCTTTACCAAGCCTGGCATAGTTGCCCAGTTTTGCCCTCAGGGCTTCAGGAGCCGCATCTTTTGCTATTGCGGTATTATCAAGCTCACCAATGAATAACAGTGTCGGTACTGAGATTTTTCCGAATTCGTACAGCACAGGCTGAGTGATAATCATGTCCGCTGTCAGCGCTGAATTCCAGGCCACAATTTCTTTGCCTTCCCCCCGGAACATACCTGCCTGCATATCGACCCAGCGATCAAATTCCGGCCGCCATTTTCCTGCATAGTAGGTATTCAGCTGGTATTGCTTAATTCCTTCGGCCGATGTTTTCAACTCCCGCTGATACCATTCATCAATGCTGCGATAAGGTACTCCCAGAGCTTTCCAGTCTTCCAGGCCAATAGGATTTACCATTACCAGCCGTTCTGTCTGCTGTGGATACTGCAATGCAAAACGGGTTGCCAGCATCCCGCCCATAGAATGCCCTAATACCGTGACGTCATCGATATCCAGTGAATTCAGTAGTGCCTGAGTATTGGCAGCCAGTTGCTGAAAACTGAACTGATAGTGTTGTGGCTTGCTGGATTTACAAAAACCAACCTGATCAGGCGCAATAACCCGGTAACCTTCGGCTGTCAGTACCTGAATCGTCAAATCCCAAGTTGCGGCACAAAAGTTTTTACCGTGAAATAACACCAGGGTTTTACCATTGGCTTTTACCGGTTGTACATCCAGATAAGCCATTTCCAGTGATTGCTGCTGGCTGGTGAATGAGAAATACCGGACAGGGAATGGATATTCAAAACCTTCAAGCCGGGGACCGTAAGCAGAAGCGCCTTTTGCCAGCACCTGACAACTTAGCGTAATGGCCAGCAATACCAGTATAGAATAATATTTCACAATTCCCCCTTAGGGTCTGTTGATCTTTGCAGATAAAACAATGCCAGCAAAATGCTGGCATTGTTTTTTATAACATGATTATAGATCCGCCTCAAAAGTCTCCGGAATGCTACTTTCTGCTGGCGTTTCTCCGGGTTTCAGTAACAACCGGCTACGCAGTTCTTTTTCAATTTCATCAGACACTGCCGGGTTATCCAGCAGGAATTTAATTGCATTGGCTTTTCCCTGCCCGATTTTATTACCCTGATAGGCATACCAGGCACCGGATTTATCTACCAGTCCTTCCTGTACACCCAGATCAATCAGTTCGCCATGCTTGTTGATACCTGCACCGTACATAATGATAAATTCAGCCTGTTTAAACGGTGGTGCAACTTTGTTTTTAACAACCTTAACCCGGGTTTCATTACCGGTAATTTCGTCGCCATCTTTCACTGAACCGATACGACGAATATCTAAACGCACAGAAGCATAGAATTTCAGCGCATTACCACCGGTGGTGGTTTCCGGGTTACCAAACATTACGCCGATTTTCATCCGTATCTGGTTAATGAAAATACATAAGGTGTTGGAACGTTTGATATTGGCTGTCAGTTTACGTAATGCCTGCGACATTAACCGGGCCTGTAAACCCATATGGCTGTCGCCCATGTCACCTTCAATCTCGGCCTTTGGTGTCAGCGCCGCAACAGAGTCGACGATCACCACATCAACTGCGGCTGAACGTACTAACATATCGCAGATTTCCAGAGCCTGCTCACCGGTATCCGGCTGGGAAACCAGCAAAGCATCAACATCGACACCCAGCTTGCGGGCATACACCGGATCCAATGCGTGCTCTGCATCAATAAAAGCACAGGTTTTACCTGCCCGCTGAGCCTCTGCAATAACCTGTAATGTCAGAGTGGTTTTACCGGACGATTCAGGTCCGTAGATTTCAACAATACGACCATAAGGCAAACCACCAATACCCAGTGCGATATCCAGCCCCAGTGAACCTGTAGATACTGCGTCGATATCCAGCGCAGTACTGTCACCAAGGCGCATAATCGACCCTTTACCAAACTGTCGTTCAATCTGACCTAATGCAGCAGCGAGGGCTTTTTGCTTATTATCGTCCATCTAAATCTCCGAAATGCGGGCAACAAACACTGTATGCTCGTACAGTATTCTAATTTGGTAAGGCTGTCAATAATAAGATAGCCTGCCGCAAAGCATAATCTATTGCCTGCTGGCGAACCTGCTGACGATCCCCCTTAAAATGCTGACGCGAAGTGATAACGTTTCCTGCCACAGAAAAACCAAAACATACCGTACCAACCGGCTTATAAACAGAGCCACCATCCGGCCCGGCGATACCGGAAACTGAAATAGCCAGATCAGCGGCTGCCGCTTTAACCGCACCCTCGGCCATTTCTTTTACCGTTTCCTCACTCACCGCCCCGAATTGCAGTAAAGTAGCGCTTTTTACTCCCAGCAATTGCTGCTTGGCTTTATTGCTGTAAGTAATAAAACTGCGATCTACATAGGCAGAACTTCCCGGTACGGCTGTCAGAAAATAAGCAACACCACCACCGGTACACGATTCCGCAGTGGTGATCGTCCATTTTTTCCGTAATAATAACTGTCCCAGTTCTGTCGCCAGATTAAAACTGTCTGCTACAACTGTCATATTTGATCCAACAGAGAACGAAGTATTTATATTATGCCGTCAGAGAAAAAAATGGAACAAGCCGTAAGCTCGCACACTCCATGATGAGGTATCAGAGAGTCTTTTTCTTACACTAACCCATCTAAAACTTTTCGTTACCCACCTTTCGTAAACTGAGTAATCCATATATTCCTCTCATACAAAAACCAAAGGTGTTATCCATATCCAGGCACTATTCATTTGTAGTTGGAACCGCTTGTTCACGCGGCAATGTATGGTCCGGGAAAGCCAGATCCAGATCGACCGACAAACGAGGCATATCACGTATAAAAAGATTGATCGCTGTGCCACCCTTCAATGCAAAGGTATCATCCACGAACACCAGAGGCGCAACCTGCGTCAGCAGGCGAGCAGTATCAAGATAAGCAGAATTCATGATTTAAGTACCAAAATACCTTCGGCTGATCGGGACACCCAGGGTTGGTCACTCCCCGTCGGCAAAGTGGCCGGCTCAAGCTTCTTTACCCAGGGTAATGAACCTTCCCGACCGAGCTGAAGACACAACCGCACGGTCTTAACGCTCGTACAATGCTGTAACAGTTCGCGCAGCACATCGGCACGCAAGCTGTAAGTGCTTTCAACCAATTCGCGGGCTTCCTGCAACGACTGGCGCACACCGACTTCGCTCAGCAGTTCCAACAGCGCACGCTCCGGTGTCGAAACCTGTGGCGCCCCACTGCGTTTTTCAAAGGGAGCAACATGCAGTAATGCATCCGGCTGCTCATCGAACAAACGCTTGCGACGGTATTCAGCGGGAAAGTGTTCAGTGAACCACTCCGGCAATCGGCCGGTGATCCAACCGTACAAGTGCAGCACCGGTTGCTGCGACACATAATGTCGCACACCATACCAGTCAAGTGCCGATTTGCCACCGACGTGCAACCCTTCAAGCTTCCGCTGCAACAGCAGCAAACTCGGATGCAAAGCAAGAGTATCGTTCGGGCGGCAGTAGACCCCGCGCGCCAGGCGTGTGAGCCAGCCCGACCGGACATAGTGAACGGCGAGATCAGCAGAGATGCCCAGTGCCGCCAGATCTTCCGATGTGATCGGCATGCCCGGCATTAACCGGGTATAGAGCATATTTAATTTACTTGAGTTAGTCGTAGTCATACTACGATTATTACAATTTTTCCAAAAGAAAGTCAATTTAGTTTGATAGACAAAATCGTAGCCAAACTACGATAGATAATACTTTTTCAAATCTATCCCAGATTAATTATCCCACGCACGAAGGTCTCCACTTTACTGAGCATATCGGTCTACCCGGTACAGATAATTCATGTCATGATATTCAAAAACGATATTAATAGCGAAAGCAGCGCTTCAAGTCAGAACGAGCACCGTGCTTGTTTCTGCCACCGAGCCACCAGCAAGCTAGTGCTCAATCGATCAGAATTAACTGGAAATAGTACCAAAAGAGCATGCAAAATATGGCAAAAGTGTCCTGAATTTGCCCCAAAAGCAGCCAAATAATACATAAGCGATTAATTTTAATGAATAAATCAGATAACACCGCACATACGCCCATGATGCAGCAATATCTCGCGCTGAAAAGTGAGCATCCTGATATTCTGCTGTTCTACCGGATGGGAGACTTTTACGAGCTGTTTTATAATGACGCAAAAAAAGCGGCGGCCCTGCTGGATATTTCCCTGACCAAACGCGGCCAGAGCGCCGGTTCGCCGATCCCGATGGCCGGTGTACCTTACCATGCAGTAGAAGGGTATCTGGCAAAGCTGGTACAACTGGGCGAATCGGTCGCTATCTGTGAACAGATTGGCGACCCGGCCACCAGCAAAGGGCCGGTAGAACGCAAAGTGGTACGCATTGTTACTCCCGGCACCGTAACTGACGAAGCGCTGCTGAATGAACGGCAGGATAATTTACTTTGTGCAGTCAGCCATCTGCGGGGTCAGTATGGTCTGGCCCAACTGGATATCAGCAGTGGCCGTTTTCTGCTGAATCAGGCCGACAATGCTGATGATCTGGCGGCACTGTTGCAACGCCTGAACCCGGCTGAGTTGCTGTATCCGGAAGATTTTCCGCAATTACAACTGACGGAGCAGCGCAAAGGTGCCCGTCGCCGTCCGGTATGGGAATTTGAACCGGCTACCGCCCGCAAACTGCTGTGTCAGCAATTCAGCACCCGCGATTTATTAAGCTTTGGGGTGGAAGATGCACCAGTAGCCCTGATGGCCGCCGGCTGCCTGATGCAATATGTGAAAGATACCCAGCGCAGCCAGTTGCCGCATATCCGTGCCATAGCGCTGGAGCGGGCACAGGACAACATTATTCTTGATGCAGCCACCCGCCGTAATCTGGAACTGACCCAGACACTGGCAGGCCAGACAGACAACACTCTGGCCGCCATACTGGACTATTGCCAGACCGCGATGGGTTCACGTTTATTAAAACGCTGGATCCATGCACCACTGCGTAACCAGCAACAGGTTAATGCCCGGCTTGCCGCGGTGACAGAGCTGAATTCCAGCTATGATACGTTTCAGCCGGCCCTGAAATCCATTGGTGATATTGAACGGGTTATTGCCCGGTTGGCACTGCGCAGCGCCCGGCCGAGGGACTTCTCCCGGTTGCGCCAGGCGTTACAGCAACTGCCAGATTTATACCCGGCACTGGCAGAACTTAACGCCCCGTTATTGCAGCACATTACCCGTTCAGCCCGGCCGATACCGGAACTTTGCCAGTTACTGGAACAGGCAATTGTTGAAAATCCACCGGTGCTGATCCGCGATGGCGGTGTTATCGCTGCGGGTTATAACCAGGAACTGGATCAATGGCGGGCGCTGGCCGATGGTGCAACCGATTATCTGGAACAACTGGAACAGCGCGAACGCGAGCGCACCGGTATTGCCTCGCTGAAAGTCGGTTTTAATAAAATACATGGCTACTATATTGAAACCGGCCGCAGTGCAGATACCAAAGTCCCGCCGGAATACGTACGCCGCCAGACCCTGAAAAACAACGAACGCTACATTATTCCTGAACTGAAAGAATACGAAGACAAAGTTCTTGGCAGCCAGAGCAAAGCCCTGGCACTGGAAAAGCAGCTGTACGATAAATTATTTGATCTTACTGCTGTCTATCTGGAACAGCTGCTGACATTGGCTCAGGCACTGTCAGAGTTTGACGTGCTTACCACTTTTGCCGAGCGGGCCGATACATTGGGTTACTGTCGCCCGCAGCTCTCTGCTGCCAGTGGTATTGCCCTGGAGCAGGCCCGTCACCCGGTAGTGGAACAGGTAATGTCGGCACCTTTTATCGCCAACCCGCTGCAACTTACCCATGAACGCCGTATGCTGATGATTACCGGCCCCAATATGGGCGGTAAATCAACTTATATGCGCCAGACAGCCCTGATTGTATTAATGGCCTATATCGGCAGCTTTGTACCGGCAGAAAGTGCGGTGATCGGGCCGGTTGATCGTATTTTTACCCGGATTGGTGCCTCAGACGATCTGGCTTCAGGCCGTTCGACCTTTATGGTCGAAATGACTGAAACGGCCACTATTCTGCATCATGCCACAGAGCAAAGCCTGGTACTGATGGATGAAATTGGCCGCGGTACCAGTACCTATGATGGCCTGAGCCTGGCCTGGGCCTGCGCCGATTATCTGGCAACCAAAATCAAAGCTTTTACCCTGTTTGCCACCCATTACTTTGAACTGACCGAACTGGCATCGCAGTTACCGGGGCTGGCGAATGTGCATCTGGATGCGGTAGAACATGAAGATACCATCGTATTTATGCACCATGTACAGGAAGGTGCGGCCAGTAAAAGCTTCGGTTTACAGGTCGCACAACTGGCAGGTGTTCCCAAAGCGGTTATTCAGCGTGCCAGACAAAAACTGCAGCAACTGGAACAACAACCGGTAACACCGGCCAAAGCAACCGCGCCGGTAACCTATCCTTCCCTGCAACCGCAACTGGAATTACTGGCACCGGAACAACATCCGCTGCTGGAACAGCTCAGACAGATTAACCCGGATGATCTCAGTGCCAGACAAGCACTGGAAGTATTATATAAATTAAAGGAACAACTTTCTTGAACCACACTAACGCGGTTCTGGCACTACGTAAGCAGCAACTGGCAAAAGCAACCCGGGTATTTAATGCCCGGGGCAGTAAAGTTATCCGTTGTCAGCACTGCTTATTGCCCGAAGCAGATTGCATCTGTTCACTGCGCCCGGCAGCAACGGCACGCAGCGCTTTCTGCTTTATCATGTATACCGGTGAATGTTATAAACCAAGCAATACCGGCCGGTTAATTGCCGACATCGCAGCAGATAATCATGCTTTTGTCTGGGACAGAACACGGCACCAGCCAGAGTTACTGGCCCTGCTGGCTGACGAAAAATACCAGCCAATCGTGGTATTTCCACAGCAATATGCTGAGCCACAATACTGCATTAACACCCCGGCTGAATTGCCAGGCATTCAGGCCGGTAAAACACCGCTGTTTATTATGCTGGACGGTACCTGGCGCGAAGCCAAAAAGATGTTTAAAAGCCCTTATCTGGCAAACCTGCCCGTACTGGGAATTCAACCGGAGCAGGCATCAGCCTACCTGCTGCGCGAAGCTGCCCATCTGCACCAGTTATGTACCGCGGAAGTCGCTATCGAAATCCTGAAACTGGCACACGACACCACAGCAGCAAATGCACTGGCAGCTTATTTTGACGCTTTCCGTCGCCACTATATTGCGGGTAAACCACATCTTTCCACAGCAGAACCGATATAAAAAAGGGCAGCCAAAGGCTGCCCGAATGTCAGTTACCTGACCACGTTAAGTTCAGTACCGTTAAAACTGATTCATGGTGTTATCTTTACCACCGGCTTTTAATGCCGCTTCTCCGGAGAAGTATTCTTTGTGATCATCACCAATATCAGAACCCGACATATTCTGGTGTTTGACACAGGCAATGCCCTGACGGATTTCCTGCCGCTGCACGCCTGCAACATATCCCAGCATTCCCGCTTCGCCAAAATACTCTTTTGCCAGATTATCAGTAGACAACGCCGCAGTATGATAGGTAGGCAGGGTAATCAGATGGTGGAAAATACCTGCCTCACGCGCAGCATCAGCCTGGAATGTGCGGATACGGTTATCCGCTTCCAGTGCCAGCTCTGTTGTGTCATATTCGGCACTCATCAGGGCGGCACGCTCATAACGGCTGACATCTTTACCTGCCGTTTTCCAGGTATCAAACACCTGCTGGCGGAAATTCAGTGTCCAGTTAAAAGACGGGCTGTTGTTGTAAACAAGCTTAGCGTTGGGTACAACTTCGCGAATGCGATCCACCATGTCTTTAATCTGGCCGATATGAGGTTTTTCGGTTTCGATCCACAGTAAATCAGCGCCATGCTGTAATGAAGTAATACAATCCAGCACCACCCGATCCACGCCGGAACCTTGTTTAAACTGAAATAACCCACTGGCCAGACGCTTAGGCTTCAATAACTTACCATTGGCTTTTACCACTACATCGCCGTTAGCAATATCATCGGCACCGCTGATCACATCACCATCCAGAAAGCTGTTATATAAATCGCCAAGATCACCCGGTTCATTCGTTACCGCAATCTGTTTGGTTAAACCGGCACCTAATGAATCGGTACGTGCCACAATAATGCCGTCATCCACCCCCAGTTCCAGAAAGGCATAACGCACAGCATTAATTTTCGCCAGAAAATCAGCATGCGGCACAGTAACCTTACCATCCTGGTGACCACATTGTTTTTCATCAGATACCTGGTTTTCGATCTGAATAGCACAGGCACCGGCTTCTATCATTTTCTTCGCCAGCAGATACGTGGCTTCCTCGTTACCAAAACCGGCATCGATATCCGCAATAATCGGCACTACATGGGTTTCAAAGTTATCGATTTTCGCCTGAATATCGGCCAGCGTTTTGGTGTCGTTAGCCGCTTTTGCCGCATCCAGCTGATGAAATAAGCCACTGAGTTCACGGGCATCAGCCTGTTTTAAAAAGGTATACAACTCTTCAATCAGGCCTGGTACTGCTGTTTTCTCATGCATTGACTGATCCGGTAACGGGCCGAAATCAGAACGTAACGCCGCAATCATCCAGCCAGATAAATACAGGTATTTTTTCTTCGTGGTGCTGAAATGTTTCTTAATAGAGATCAGTTTCTGCTGACCAATAAAGCCATGCCAGCAACCTAATGATTGCGTATAGTGGCGGCTATCCTGATCATAATCTGCCATATCCTGACGCATAACCTTTGCCGTATACTTTGCAATATCCAGTCCGGTTTTAAAGCGGTTCTGCAGCTTCATACGCGCGGCATACTCTGCATTTATCGCATTCCAGCCAGTACCATTATTCCGGCATAGTTGTTCGGTTTCTTTAATTGTCTGTTGGTAAACTGACATAGCGTATCCATCCTGCTGAGTTAAGTTAATCTGTTACTTATGTATAGCAGCTCAGAATTCAGAGCCTGTAATAAAGCTTGTGCTATATCAATATAGATT
>JARXRR010000096.1:0-8546 GCA_033792355.1 Chromatiaceae bacterium AAb-1 | reverse complement strand
TGTTAGTTTATTATTAAATAATATTCTTGTACCGGGCAGATGAATCGATTATTATCTCGGCAATATATTCTTGGCCGGGCTTTTCTGATGAAATGTACTGCAAATGTCAAAATAGCGGTTGTCACTATGAGCTTTGTTGCCGTAGTAGCCAGTTATGCCCTGCCGCAATTGCAGGCTTCCTCAGTATGCCCACCGCCTGCGCCCGTGGACACCCCGATGACTCCCGCTGCCGAATGTCTTTCTGCAGAACAGCAAAGCTGGCTTAGCTGGATGAAAGGAAAAAGCCGTTCAACGCAGTTTCATTTTGTTGATTTTCTTGAGCTGATGAACCGTCTCAGCCCTAAAAACAATAGCTGATTAAACCATGAATCAACCGGGACTGAAACAAATTGTAAAATCAGTACTGGGAGCCCTGATAGGGGTGCAGTCAGAGCAACAGCGCCAGCAGGATTTTGGAACCCGCAGCCCTCTGCCTTACCTGATCGCCGGAATTATCGTTACCCTGTTTTTCGTTTCAGTTTTACTACTGATTGTTCATCTGGTACTGCGCTAATCTGCACTGCAGCCGGCGCAGTTACGCTATACAACGCCAGCAATTCAGCAACCTTACCGCGTTTGGCACCATTCTGACTGATAAAACGACTCACCTGCACCGTTTTAAGACGGGCCTGCTGATAAATTTTCCGGGTCCAGGTGGTATCGTGATTACTGATTAATACGGTAATCCCCTTTTGCTGGGCGGCTTCTGCCAGATTCGCAAGATTGGCCTGATCATCCAGACTGAAGCCCTGTCTGGCATAGCTGGTAAAACTGGCAGTTTTACTTAATGGTACATAAGGCGGATCACAGTAAATAACCGTGCCCTGCCCGGCATTGTGCATCGTCTGTTGATAACTATTGCAGGTAAACTCTGCCCTCTGGGCCTTTTCGGCAAAGAGATATAATTCAGCTTCCGGAAAATAGGTTTTCTTATAGCTGCCAAAAGGCACATTAAATTTACCGGAAAGATTATAACGGCATAAGCCATTGTAACCATGCCGGTTCAGATACAGGAAGAATATAGCCCGCTGGTAAATATCTGTTGTCTGGTTAAATTCCTGGCGAAACTGCAGATAGCTGGTCTTCTGGTTAGCACTGTCGGTAAATAACGTTCTGGCATCGGCAATAAAGCTATCGGCCTGGTGCTGCAGGATCTGGTACAGATGAATAAGATCAGCATTAATATCATTTAACCGGTATGACGGGTAATCGGTATTAAGAAAAACGGAACCTGCCCCCACAAAAGGTTCTATCAGCATATCACCCTCTGGCAGGTGGCATTTAAGTTCCTCAATCAGGTTGTATTTACCACCAGCCCATTTGAGAAATGCCCGCGTTTTCTTCTGCATTAGTGTCCGGACTTATTCGCTAGCGTATGCTGATAAGCATCAATTTCACTCTGTATGGCTTTAACCGGTTTAACAAATAAACCCGAACCCCGTAGTGCCTCTGGCAAGGCTTGTTGCTGCTCTTTGGCTGCTGCTGCATCTTCGTAAGGTGCAAGTAATACAACAATCTGTGTTTTACCCTGCCAGCTACGCTGATAACGCAGTACCGGCAAATCAGGGTAAGTTTCCAGAAAACGCTGTTCAGTTTCAGCTTTAGAAAATACAGCCAGTTGTAACGCCAGCTGTTGTGGCGACATCGCCAGAAAACGGGCTTCGTCATACTGATAGCTAACAGTATCAGCTGATGCTGGCTTTTCCTGCGCCGGATTCTCAGAACTTTTTTCAGCTGTTGCAGCTTGTTCTGCAACGATTAGAACAGGCTCAGGTATCACAGGAATCAGCACTTCAGGCTGAGTGGGCTCAGCACCAAGTTCTTCATGCTCCGTAGCACTTTCTTCCTGCGGCGCCGTTAACTCAGGTTCCGGCTGAACAGGCGTTTCTTCAGCCACCGGAATTACTGCTGGCTGACGGATTGGCGTAGCAGACTGCTCGGTGGAATCTGAAGGCCAGAAAATGACAGCTGCCAGTAACAGCAAAAAAATCAGGCAGGCGACACCAATCACACTGGCAGGTAAAGGTTTAGGTGTTGTAACCGGCTCTTCTTCCTGAAAAGGTGGGTTAAGTAATACATGCAGGTTACCATCAGCCTGAACCAGTCTGTCGGCTAAGATTAATGGATTAAGGTTATCTACCAGCAGTTGTTCAGCATCTAGCATCGACACAGCAGGAACCGATAAATTCAGATCGGCATCCGCTGAGTTCTGTTCTGCACTGCTGATCAGCAGCACCGGTAAAGATTGCAGCATAAGCTGCGTATCTTCTGACAGCATGTCAAAATCATCAACCAGCAACAGTAACGGAGCCGTTTCCTGTGCCTGTTTGGTAACCTGCTCAGTTAATGGCTGTAATTCGTCATACTCAAGTCCAAACCATTGATGCATCAGCTGCTTTTCGGTCTGGGCAGGCCCGCCTTGCAACGTAAGCATTGCAACATTCATCTGTTCAGAGAACAGCTCTGCTATAGCCAGAATAAGCGTGGATTTTCCTGACCCTGCATGCCCGGCAAGGCGGATATGGCGGAAACGGTTAAATGCCAGCTGAAACAGCAGCCTCTCCAGCAGATCATGTTGTGATGGTAATAAATGATTAAATTGTGACAGCTTTACCTGTAATTCATTGGTTTCCATCAGGAGAATACCTTAATTAATTCAGCTTCGGTAACATCATCAATAATAGCTGAGCGCCCCAATGCTGTTGGTAAAATAAAGCGCATACGGCCCGCTTTCACTTTTTTATCTGTTTTCATATAGGGCATAAAGTCCTGAATCTTCATCCCCTCAGGCGGTGTACAGGGCAGGTTAAAGTGCTGCAGCAGCTGTGTGATCTGCGTGGTTTCCGGCACAGATAACCAGCCTCTGGCACAGGATAACTGGGCGGCCATCACCATACCGGCAGCAACCGCTTCACCGTGCAGCCAGGTACCATACCCAAGATATGCTTCTATGGCATGCCCGAAAGTATGCCCCAGATTCAGCAGGGCTCTTTCTCCCTGCTCGGTTTCATCCCGGCTGACAATATCCGCTTTCATCTGGCAGCAGTGTTTAATCATGTGCTGTAGTACAGCGCTCTCATGTTGCTGAATACGTTGCTGGTTTTCGGCAAGCCAGTGAAAAAACCCTGCATCGGCGATCAGGCTGTACTTAATTACCTCTGCCATGCCAGCAGCAAATTCTTTATCCGGCAGCGTCGAAAGTGCCGCACTGTTAATCAGTACCTGCACCGGCTGCCAGAAGGCACCGATCATATTTTTACCAAGTGCATGGTTGACTGCCGTTTTACCGCCGACAGAAGAATCAACCTGTGACAGCAGTGTAGTAGGAATTTGTACAAAGCTGACTCCCCGTTGATAGCTGGCAGCCACAAAACCTGTCAAATCGCCGATAACGCCTCCGCCTAAAGCTACCAGCAGCCCGTCGCGGGCCATGCCCTGTTCCAGCAGAAAAGATAATACCTGTTCAAAAGACGTCAGGTTTTTATGGGCTTCGCCATCAGGAATAAGAATAACGCGGGGAGTACATTGCGTAAAAAGAGACATAACCTGAGGCAGATAAAGCTCTGCTACCACAGGGTTGGATACGATAACCACTTGTCTGGCACCGGCCAGTTCAGGTTTTAATGTATTGAAACTGTTTTCAATACAGATGGAGTAGCTGCGTTCGCCAAGTTGTACATCAACTTTCTGCATATGCAGCTCTCCTCTGTAGCAGATTTAAAATCCCAGTTGTTCGATGATCTGGTTGGCAACCGCTCTGGCGCTTTGTTCATCTGTACGCACAGTAAAGTCGGCAATCTCTTCATATAAAGGATTACGTTCTGCGGCCAGACGCTCCAGCACTTCCTGGGGTTCTTCTTTGGTTTGTAACAACGGGCGGCGTTTATCACGTTGCGTTCTGGCGACCTGTTTTTCAATAGGTGTTTCCAGATAGACAACTATACCCCTCGCGGACAGGCGGTTACGGGTTTCTTTACTCAGCACTGAACCACCACCGGTGGCAAGTACAATACCCTGTAATTCCGTCAGATCCTGAATAACATTTTCTTCGCGAACCCTGAACCCTTCTTCCCCTTCAAGATCGAATACCCAGGCAATATCGGCTCCGGTACGGCGCTCAATTTCCTGATCTGAATCATAAAATTCCAGGTGAAGCATGTCTGCTAAATGACGGCCTATTGTACTTTTTCCAGCACCCATAGGACCAACAAGGAAGATATTACGTTTTTCTGCCATAAGTCGTATTGCTAATCAGCTAACTCAGTGAAAGGTTAAATTCAAGGACCAAAAGGCTCCCACGAAAATTCGAAGCGCTGAATTATGTCAGGAATGCCCTTTATTTGGCAAGTTAAATCTGCTCCGGCTTACCCTGCTTCGGGCTGAATTCTGGGGGTAACAAAAATCAGTAACTCATTCTTTTCAGTTACTTGCCGGGTGTTACGAAAAAATTGTCCCAGATAAGGGATATCCCCCAGCAATGGCACTTTAGTTACGGTTGACAGAATCTGCTGCTGATAAATGCCGCCCAGCACTATGGTTTCGCCATGTGCCGCCAGCACCTGAGTCTGAATTTGCTGGGTATCAATTGCTGTTGCCGGTCCGGTTGCCGTCTGTACTGTTTCACCCCGGGTATTCTGGGTAATTACCAAATCCAGAATAATATTATGATCGGGGGTGATATGTGGCGTTACGGTCAGGCTCAGTACCGCTTTTTTAAATTCCACGGCTGTCGCCCCGCTGGCTGCCGCTTGTACATAAGGTATTTCGACCCCTTGTTCAATAGTCGCCCGTTTCTGGTTCGCCGTCATAATACGGGGGCTGGCAATAATTTCGCCTTTATTTTCAAGTGCAAGTGCAGATAACTCTAAATCCAGCAGGGTGTCATCAGCCAGCCTTGCAACATGCAGGGCAATGCTGCCTGCCGGAGCATGAACCGGTAAATTTACATTCCAGTTTTCAGTCGATGCCGTACTGCGGCCCCAGCGAATTCCCAGCTCATTCATGACGTTATCCCGCAACATTACCATTCTGGATTCAATCACTACCTGTCGTACAGGTATATCGAGTTGTTCCAGCAGTGTTTTTACCCGGCGAATAACCGCCACAGTATCATGCAGTAACAGGGTATTGGTGCGTTCATCAACCACCGCGCTACCACGAACAGACAGCAGGGTGGTCTGCTGATTATTCAGCAAAGCGGCAATATCTGCGGCTCTGGCGTAGTTTACCGGTATTAGCACTGAACTTAGCGGTTCTGACTCTGTTACCTGCTGTTGCAGCTGTAATTGCTGTTTATCCCGGCTCGCAAGTTCTGCTGCCGGTGCAATCAGCAGGATATTACCCTGTTGCCGCTTATCCAGCTCTTTCAGTGTCAGTATGGTATCCAGCGCCTGTTGCCACCGGATATTCTCCAGGCGCAATGTGATATTACCGGTTACGGTGTCACTGACCACCAGATTAAACTGATTAAAATCAGCCAGGATCTGTAATACCGAACGCACCGGAATATCCTGAAAATTAAGTGAGATCAGCTCTTCCTGCTCCGCAGCAACAGCATTGGCCATACCAGTGGTAAACCCGGCGATAGACAACCCAGCGATAGATAGTGCACAGCACAGCATAAACCACCGGCCTGCTCTGGCAATCACCGCTCCGATACGCAGAATATAACAAGGGAAAAGTTTCATTTATAACGACACCAGCCTTAGCTGCCGTATCTGTTCGTAGCTGCAACCTGTATCATCCGGAATCATTTCTGCTACGGCCACAAATTCAGGGGCAATCTCAATAATCCGACCATGAAATACCCCGGCATAGTGGGTAACTTCAGCCTGATGCAGTATTTTCTCCGGATCTTCAATCAAGGCTCTATAGTGCTTTGAGCGACGCAGATAACCCCTGAAAATCAGCCTGTCGAGCGGGTAATACTCCAGTGCTGATTTCTCACGGGCTAATGACACAGCCTGACAACTGGCTCCGGTATGCGCTGCGCTGTCTTCTAGCCCGGATTTCAATGGATCACGCCCAACATCTGCCATTACCGGCGCAGTCAGCATAAATGTTCCGGTATTGCTGTCTTCCGCAACTGCATATTTATCCGCATGGTAAAGCCAGGTTCGGGCCACTACAGAAAATTCTGCCGGTTTATCAGGCTCAGCGGTGACTGAAAAGTCATCCAGGCTGACCAGATAAGGTAATTGCGCAATGCTGCGGACAAAGTGGCTGAATTGCAGGTAGTTACCACGCATCACCAGACGAAAGGAGCGCTCCTGATACAAGGGATATTCAACAGCGGTAAGCCAGTTCAGGCTGACAAATATCAGACCGGCGGCATAGGCACTTTCCATCACTGCCTGCTGCACCTGTGGTAATATCTCCGGTTCAGGCAGTAACTGCTGCAAAGCAGCTAACTGTTGCTGTAACGCCATCTGCTGTTTTTTCAGTATTTCAGGTTGTAACGGGGCATTCCGGTACTGCTGAGATTGTTGCTGTAATGTCTCCGCCTGCTGCTGCAGTCTGCCCAGTGTTTTATGGTTATCCGCCACTAGCAGCTGATACCCCGTCAGTATAAAAATCCCGGTGATAACAACCACTACCGTTATCCGTAATGATACCGGCCAGGCAGTAATATCTGCCATATCTGCTGGCAGTAATGGATCTGTAGTAACAGCTGACGTCTTCATAATGCGTTACTCGATGCTCTGGAGCATGGTATCCATATCTGCCAGTTTTAAACGTATCCTGAAACGATTCAGATGGCGCCCACCGGGCTTTTCGGCCTGAATAGACTCCGGAGAAACCGTGGCAAAAAATGCTGAAGCTTCGGTCTGCTTAAGCAACTCTGCTATCATCAGATGTCTGTCGCTCTGCCCACTGAGCAGTAACTGATCCTGCTTCAGCTCCAGCATATTGAGGGCAAGTTCATCCGGCACCACCCGTGCAATTTCACTGATCACCGCCGCCGCCCGGTAACGGCGGGAATATAAGCCAGACAGCTCTGCGATCTGTTGTTGCAGAGAGTCATTCTGCTGTTGTATGGTCAGATGTTCCTGATAAGAAACCTGTAATTCTGCGACAGTGTTGTGCAGCACGGCATTATCAGTTTGCAGCTCTGCAATCTGGGCATGCACAAGGGAATTAAATACCGCCATCGCGGACAAACAACACAATGCTATACCAGTAAGTAACCGTAAATAACGCTGACGCAGCCGTTTTCTTGCTTCTTCCCGCCAGGGCAGTAAATTTATAAATGACATGATGAAAAACTCCGTAATGCCAGTCCGGTGGCTATCATCAGTTGAGCCGACTGCGCGGCCAGTTGCAAAGGGTTAATCGACGCTGCTTTTTGCATCGACAAAAACGGATTGGCAATAAATACCGGCACCGTCAGTTCATCAGATAACAGCTGAGCGATATCAGCCGACAGCACAGTTCCGCCACAGAGCAGCAGATAATCCAGCGCCAGATACTCAGAACTATGTTGATACAATTCAATATTGCGCCGGATTTGCTGCAGCAGTTGCACCACCAGAAAAGATGTTATCGCAGGCCCGGTCTGTACCGGCGTAACCGGGGTTTCAATACCGGCAAACAGTTGTTCCCGGCTGTATAGCACCTGCCCGGCCCTGATGACACAAAACGACAGCATACTGCCACCAATATCCAGCAAACCGATGGTTTTATCCTCTGCTCCGGCCGGCAGTTGGGAAAAACACAGCTGAACGGCTCTGCATAATGCTTCGCGTTCCACATCAACCACTTTTGCAGTAAAGCCCGCGTGAGTCATGGCAGCTAAGCGTGGCTGAATATGTGATGTTCTGACAATATTAAGTTCGACCTGAACTTTGGAAGGCTGTTGCGGACAAAGCGCTTTGCGCTGAAAATCGAAATAGCTCTGCTGCAGAGGATAAGGGAAAAGCGCATCTGATTCTGTTATTAACTGCATCTCCAGTTCAGAATCGGTTAAGCAGGCTTCCATCAGAATGGTTTTATTTATTGTGGTATAGCCGGAAACAGCCATGGCAGCGCACTTTACTGCAGCGGGTATTTTTTTACGTATTCTTCCCAGCGCCCCGGCTACGGCATCCCGGTCCCGGATATCGTGTGCAACAACAGCGCCGTGCGCTACCGGCTCTATGGCAAAAGCTTCCAGCTTGTACTGATTATGTGTTTTGCCCAGCAAAACAGCTTTAATGGTATGGCTGCCAATATCGATACCAACCATCGGTATATTTTTAATAAACAGATGATTTAACATAGTATCCTGCTACCGTGTTATGATTATACTCAGTCTTGTTAGTGCGGTTCAGCGCAGATAACTGCGCTTAATGCCAGTCTGATATCAGAACATTAGCACGAAAAATAAACAAATAGTAACAATTTTTGAGGCTTAACGTGTCTTTTATAAAAAAAATATTAATATTTTGTTTAATTTCTTTTGTGCTGGGCTGCCTGGCAGTGGTTGGGATTTACTTCTACGTCAAAGATGAACTACCTGATGTTACCAC